>NZ_PPQN01000001.1 GCF_002901995.1 Staphylococcus coagulans
TGGTTGATTTTCTCAGTGCCCTTATAAGGGCTGGTCAGTAACAGAGGCTTTCAGCCGAAGAACAAACCACCCGTTCACACGGGTGGTTTTGATTTTATAAAATTTTTTTTGGCTTATGACTATCGAGATAATAGAGGAAGTTATAGCGCATATGAAAGGGCAGGTTGCGTCATTGATTTCAAAATAAAAAGCGCTAAGATGACTTTCAACAGAAAATCATCTTAACACTTCTTTTTATAAGACCTCGTATTGTATGACTTCGTTTAGTAATGCCTTATTCTTCGCATAGTGGTTGTCTGACTTCGTATGCGCTCAAGTTCGCATTTGTAACATCGAGTCAACATTGAGTTGAGACTATACCCAATGCATGTATGTGCATTTAGGCAAGGCTATCAAAGATTTTATGTCCCGAACGCTCCAAAATTTTGTTTATAAGGATATTATCAATTGTAAGGATCTAAAATAACTTGAACCACACTTTGAAAGCCGTCAATCTCTAGTAAGGCTTTTCGCACATCATCATTGATCGGATGGTCAATAGAGAGAATCATCATTGCGTCACCACCGAGTTGAGTACGTCCTAAATGCATAGAAGCAATATTGACACCGTGTTCGCCTAGTATTTGACCTGTTTTACCAACGATGCCTGGACGGTCAAAGTGATTAATAATTAATTGATACTGTTCAGGTTTAAAGTCAACAGGATAATCATTAATACGAACAATTCTTGGACCAAAGCCATTTAAAACTGTGGCACCAATCTTTAAACTATCCGCTTTATTAATTAATTCAAGCTCAATATAATTGCTAAAACCTTTTTTCTTTTTCGTCTTTTCAATCGTATAAGTGACGTTTTGTTCATTAAGTAAAACTAAAGCGTTTATCAAGTTGACATGATCCCCCATATCTTGTTGTAAAACGCCAGTGACAAGATTTCGAGTAATGAGACTCGTATCGTCTAATGCGATATCGCCAGCGTATGTTATTTTAAGTGTTCTTGGCGCTTTAGGCAATATTTGAATACCGACTTGACCTGTAATTTTGGCAAGTTCTACAAAAGGTTTTAACTCTTCATCTTCATTAAAGACGCCTTTAGGTGCATTAACTGCATGTTTGACATTCCCATTTTTCAAAATATCGATAATTTCTTCTGCTACTGAGACAGCAACTTTTTCTTGTGCCTCGATTGTAGAAGCGCCTAAATGAGGGGTCACAATAATTTTTGGATGTTTCACAACTTCGGATTGATGCGCAGGTTCATTTTCAAAAACATCAAGCGCTGCTGCCATAATTTTATTGTCATCCAATGCTTCAATCAAAGCTTTTTCATCAATGATTCCACCACGCGCAACATTAATAATTTGAAGGTTCGGTTTTGCTTGATCAAAAAAAGATTGATTGATAATACCCTTTGTTTTTTCTGTTAGCGGCGTATGTACGGTAATAAAGTCAGCTTGCTGTGCGATTTCGTCTATTGATGCGCGTGTAAATTCAAGCTCTTTTGCTTTTTCTTCACTTAAATAAGGATCATAAGCCAAAACTTTCATACCGAAGCTTTGCAATCGTTTCGCAACACCTGTTCCAATGCGACCTGTTCCAATGACACCAAGTGTTTTTCGATACAATTCTGTTCCTCTGAATGTTTTTCTATCCCACGTCCCATGACTTAATGACTGATGTGCTTGTGGGATATTTCGCGCCATACTTAACAACATTGCGACTGAATGTTCAGTGGCGGATATCGTGTTACCGTCAGGGGCATTGATAATGATAATACCTTCTTTTGTTGCGGTATCGATATCAATATTATCAACACCCACACCAGCACGAGCGACCACTTTTAATCTTGATCCAGCTTTTAATACCTTATCTGTTACTGTTGTTTGACTACGCACGATTAAAGCATCGTAATCTTTGATTTTATTAATCAATGCCTCTTCAGACAATGCGGTATGATGTATCACTTCAAAATCTGGATCTTCATTTAAACTTTTAAGACCTTCTTCTGCGATTGGATCTGCAACTAAAACTTTATATTTCATTATGAACAACCTCCAAAAATGCTTGTGTTGCTATACCGATATAAGATTGGTTTCGGTATTTTGTTAAAATCAATTCTAGGCCTGCAATAAAAGGTAATAAATCAAAAGGCGAGATGAAGCCCATATGACCGACGCGTAAAATCTTTCCTTTTAGATGGCCTTGACCTCCAGCAATCGTAATATTAAACTGTGATGCTAATTGTGCCTTAATGTGCTTTACTTCTGCTTCATCTTTAGGTACAAAAGCGGTAACGGTTGGTGATGCATATTGATCTTCAACCAAAAGGGACAAGTCTAATTCTTTCAATGCTGCGCGTACAGCATTTCTAATAATAGAATGACGACGAATGACGTTGTCAAAGCCCTCTTCTGATATCATTTTTTGAAATTCGATGACCCCTCTAAATGTCGAAACATTAGGCGTAAAAGGTGTAGAATGTTTTTCGAGAGCATTGTGATGCTTGGCTAAATCCAAATAAAAGCGTGGCGTTTCTACTGATTTGAAGCGTGCCAATGCGCGATCGTTATAAGCGACAAAAGCAATGCCTGGTGGCAACATTAACGCTTTTTGGCTTCCTGAAACGAGGACATCAATATCATCTCGCGCTAAATCAACATCGACTGCACCGATACAACTTACACCATCAACAACATAGTATAAATTTGGATTGTGTGCTTTAAGGGCATGGCCGAGTTCAGCAACAGGGTGTAATACAGTGGTAGAGGTTTCACAATATTGTGTAAAAACGGCAGTCACAGGCGTCTCTATATTTTTAATAAATTCGATGACACCATCAACTTCAAATGATTTTCCCCATTTGACTTCATAGACGTGAACATGATTAAAATAAGTTTCGGCAATTTGTTTGTAACGGTTACCAAATGCGCCTGAAACAATGACAACTACTGTATCATCTGGATTTACAATATTTAACATGCTTGCTTCAAGTGCACTTGTACCACTTGAAGTTAGGATCATAACGTCATTTGTGCTTCCGAACACTTGCTTAAGTGACGAAAATGCCGCTTCAGCGATGGATTCAAATTTAGTTGACCGGTGACCGACCATAGGTAAGTTCATTTTTGCTTGGATGCGATGAGGTACTGGGGTAGGGCCGGGTGTTAATAGTAAAGAATGATGTGTATACATAGAGAACCTCCCTTAATAATATTTTCTAATTTTATCAAATTTTCTGACATATTAACAGGTATCAATACAAAATTTTGGAATTGTTGGTAATAAAAGGGGATGTGAGATGAGATCAAATGGAAGCTCTTGCCACATCCCTACAAGGATAAATGAGGTTTTGAAAAATATAGTTTTAATAGTTGTAATACATTATCTAATCATACCGTTGTATAACTTATTTACTATTTTAATTTCTTAAATAGACGTTTTAGAATCTGAAGATGACTTAGAAGGTTGGATTTTAATCGTTGGTTCAGTCATAACCGCGACGTTATCTCTCACGCTATTTGAAATCATACAATTTTGATCTGCAATTTTAATCAATTGAGACAACCGTTTTTTTATTTGCTCTTTTTTAGATAGTTGGTCAACAATTATTTCGGGTTTATGTACGATTTTGACCATTTTAAATCGTTGTTGTTCAAATTGTGCTTCACCGTAACTCTGCATATTAATTGCTATCGGTGATAGATGCGCACGTTCTAAAGTTGCGGCTAAAGAAATTGTCATACAACTTGCTGCTGCACTGACTAAAAGTTCATCAGGGTTTGTGCCAACACCGACGCCTCCAAGTTCGCTTGGTATAGAAATCTTATGTTGGATATAATCCCCTGTAACTTCTCCAACACTATCGCGTCCACCAGTCCATCTCACTTGTACTGGAAATTGATGATGTGCCAAATGTCTCACTCCTTATAAAAATATGTTAAGTTAAGTGTAGTAGAATATAGATAGAATTGAAAGGAAGACTCATTGTATGAAATTGATTCAACCACCCAAACATTTTCAAATTGTAGCGCACAGAGGTTTTTCAAAAATGTACCCTGAAAATACGAAATCAGCATATCGAGCGGCACTTGGTAGACACATTCAAATGTTAGAAATTGATTTGCATATGACAAAAGACGATGTGCTTGTCTCTATTCATGATGATACGATTGATCGTACATCGAATCATACGGGTGAAATTAAATCCTATACTTTAGATGCATTACGAGAATTTGACTTTGGAAGTTGGAAAGAGGGGAGTAAGAAAGAAGAAATCATGACGTTTGATGAAGTCTTGACACTTGCTAAAAATTTTTCTAAAACGTTGTTGATTGAAATTAAAAAGCCTCATCTGTACCCAGGTATTGAAGAAGCAATCATACAAACCATTAAAAAACATAATTTTCCTTTTAATCGTATTATCATACAGTCTTTCGACCAGAAAAGTATTCTAAAATTGCATGACTTAGCGCCTTACATTCAATTAGGCGTGTTATTAAGTAAGCGGAAGTATTGGTTAAAACAACCATCATTTCAAGAGCTTGCTCAATTTGCAGATTTTGCGAATCCTAACTTCAAACTGGTAAATAAAAAATTTATTTCAAAAGCACATCAACATCACTTAAAGGTTATACCCTACACTGTTAATCGTATGGAAGATGCAAAAAGACTGATACAGCTTGGAGTTGATGGGATGATTTCTGACGCGCCTAATGAGTTATTTAAAGTATGAGTATGCTTATAGATAAATAGTAACAGGAGAGTAACAGAGGTCGAGTTGACTTTTGTTGCTCTCCTGTACTTTTAATCATGGATAAAATGAAAATGTCGGTAGTTATTGATTTTTTGTTAGATGTTCATATGCGCCTAAAGCAACCGCAAGATCAAAGTACGCGGCACCGACACATTTAAAAACAGTGATACTCTCATCATTTGAGCGTTGCAATGTACCATTAAGTGACAATGATTTTAGATCGCCATCATAATCTTCAAATTTAAAAATACCTTTTTCATTTGCTTCGATGATTTCACCTGCTTCTTTTTTAACGCCTTCGACATCATCAAAGATGACTTTATCTGCTTTAGGTAAGATACGATTATCAATTTCTTTCATATCTGGCCGATAGGAGCCAATTCCGTTAATATGTGTTCCTGGTTTAACAGTATCCGCATCAAAAACAGGCTCAGCTGAAGAGGTTTGACAATTGATAATATCTGATTGTGTTACTAACGTTTCCACGTCATCAACGATTTCAATTTCATAATCTGAATACGTTTTCAAAATGCGCGCTTTTAAATCTTCTGCTTTATCTTTGGTTTGATTATAAAGCAAAATACGTTGAATGGGTCTTACCTCAAGATTTGCAATTAATTGTTCAAACGCCATGCCACCTGTACCAATCATGCCAATCGTCTGTGCATTTTCTCGGCTTAAATATTTCGTAGCAATACCGCTTAACGCTCCAGTTCTTAAACGTGTTAAATAACTTCCATCGATACTCGCTACATGTTCACCCGTTTTTAAATCCGTTACAATGATTGTCCCTTGCGTCGTTGGACGATGATGGTCTGGATTTTCGGGGGTGATAGAAGTGATTTTGATAATACCTAGTTGCTTGTTCAAGTGGATACAAGGCATATAAAGCATTGATTTGGCACCTTCACCAGTAGAAATTACAATTCTTTGTGCTTGGCGAACGCCCTCCATATCTTTAAATAACGCTTCAATATCTTGAATCGCATCTCCAATATGATAAGCATTTTTAACTGCTTCCTCATTAAAAACTTGCATAAATCGTACCTCCTCAGTTTATGTTTCTATCTCAAAGTATAAATTAAAGAAGGAACGATGTGAAATAATAAAAGAGCATCATTTGACGAGGACGTGTATGAGTAAACAACAAATTTATCTCTCTTTTATGAAAATTTGAATTGCCCAAGATTGTGGAACAGAAGAGGGGAAAAAACCATACTTTTAAAATGAGGTGCCACTTAAAGAAGTATTGATGAAGAGATGTTTGAGGGGGCAGGATGAGCTGAAGTTTATAGGCTGGGGCTTGCACCTTGGGAAGTGGAGTCATAATTGTCGTCTCAAGCTCTGAATAAAAAAACACCAAGTATGGATTCATACTTGGTGTGATATAAGCTAACGATTAACGTGAGTAGTACTCAACGATTAATTGTTCGTTGATTTCTGCAGGTAATTCACTACGCTCTGGAAGACGAACGAAAGTACCTTTTAAGCTATCAGCATCGAAGTCTAAGTAATCAGGAACAAAATTGTTAATTTCAACTGATTCTTCGATGATAGCGAGTTTTTGTGATTTTTCACGTACTGAAATCACTTGACCAGGTTTTAAAGTATATGATGGAATATCTACACGTTTACCATCTACTTCAACATGACCGTGACCAACTAATTGACGTGCTTGACGACGTGTACGTGCTAAACCTAAAGCATATACAACTGCATCTAAACGGCTAGCAAGTAAGATCATGAAGTTTTCACCATGGATACCGCCTTGTTTACCAGCAGTTTCAAAAGTGTTACGGAATTGACGTTCAGTCATTCCATATAAATAACGTAATTTTTGTTTTTCACGTAATTGTAATCCATACTCAGATAATTTTTTACGTTGAGTTGGACCGTGTTGTCCTGGTGCGTAAGGACGTTTTTCTAATTCTTTACCAGTACCTGATAATGAGATACCTAAACGACGAGATTTTTTCCAGCTAGAACCTCTGAATCGAGCCATAATGTGACTCCTCCTTTTTCTTTTTTGTTGTTATGAAAAAACAAAAAAGAGTGTTGAATGCTCAATAGGATATAATGTTTTATGTGTCCTCGCCTCATAGCTCCGGTTACACGGCACGTCCGCTTCGGGAACATTATAGTGCCTATTAATATTCAACTGCTATTTTCGTTAATTCACACAAAATTCATTTTACCATTTTGATAGGAAATGTCAAACATAAAATTTAATCAATTTACAAATGTGATTCTAAGACGCGGACGATGTTTTCGAGTCCTGTTTCATCATCTGCACTAAAACGGTTTCGAATAGGGGCATCAATATCTAAAACGCCGACAACCTCACTATTTTTATGCAATGGAATAACAATTTCTGACTGGCTATTGGCATCACATGCAATGTGTCCTGGAAAAGCATGGACATCTTCAACGCGTTGTGTTTTATCTTCTTGTACAGCTGTGCCACAAACCCCTTGTCCCACTTTTATATGGACGCATGCCGTTTTCCCTTGAAATGGTCCGAGAATCAGTGCGCCTTCTTTCATTAAATAAAAACCAACCCAATTGATTTGGTCTAAATTTTCATTGAGCAATGCCGAAGTATTACTTAAGTTTGCAATTAAATCCGTTTCTCCTTCTAGAAGCGCATCCAATTGTCTAGATAACAATTGATAATCAGTAGACTGTGTCATTTTTTTCCACTCGCTTTCAATCAAATTTTATCAATATTATAGCTATCTCAATGCGAGTGTGCAATTTTCTAATACGAATAAAATAAAAATTTGGAAAATGTCTATATATTTTGAGATTTTATTTTAATGCGTCATGAAATTACGTTATAATGGTTTTATGTATTTAGGAGGAGACGAGTGGACATGGCACTATATATTATACTAGCGATTATCATCATTATTTTGATTGCAATCGGAATCTTATTTTATATGCGTTCAAATAAAAGATCGATTATTCAGTCTGCTGAAGAGCGACGCGAAAAATTGAACGCATTGTCTTACGATGAAAGTTTAGAAAAATTACAGACATTACATTTATCTGGGGAGACTAAAACACAGTTTGATGCTTTAAATCAAAATTGGACAGAAAGTTCGACTGAATTTTTAGTTCCTGTAGATGAAAAGATTCATGAAGCGGAAGTTAATCTTGATAAATTCAAATTTTCATTGGCTCAAACTGATATCGATGATGCCCATGCATTAATGGATCAATATGAAGCGAGACATCAGGAGTTGATTGGAAAAGCAGACAAAGTTTTTCAAACTCATCAAGAAAGCGATACTATTTATGAGAAAGCGAAAGATGAGCATCGCAAATTAAAAAGAGATGTTTTAGCCAATCGTCATCAATATGGTGAAGCAGCAGGGCTTTTGGAAAAAGAAATTGAAGCTTTTGAACCTGAATTTGAAGTTTATGAATCGCTTAAAGAAGAAGGCAATTATCAAGAAGCCCATTCACATATTAAAGCATTAGATCAAGATATTTCTTATTTAAAAGAAGATATGGCTGAAATTCCTGATTTAATCAGAGAAGCACAAAAAGAGTTGCCAGGACAATTTCAAGATCTTAAATATGGTGTACGTGATTTAAAAGTAGAAGGTTATGACTTAGATCATGTGAAGGTGGACAGCACACTCCAAAGTTTGAAAACTGAGCTGAGCTTTGTCGAACCTATGATAAGCCGACTAGAACTTGATGAAGCCAATGATAAACTCGTTGAAATCAACGACCAGCTTGATGAAATGTATGATTTAATCGAGCATGAAGTTAAATCAAAAAATGCAGTCGAAGAATCAAAAGAACGTATTACAAGCGATTTATTTCACGCTAAAGATATGAACTATACATTACAGACTGAAATAGAATATGTGCGCGAAAACTATTATATAAATGAGAGCGATGTTCAAAGTGTTCGCCAGTTTGAAAATGAAATTCAAAATCTAATTTCAGTTTATGATGAGATTTTATCAGAAATGGCTAAATCGGCAGTGAGATATAGCGAAGTACAAGATAACTTGAAATATATCGAAGACCACGTTGAAGTTATTAATGAAAAACAAGAAAAGTTACAAAATCACTTAGTTTCATTACGTGAAGATGAAGCGGAAGCAGAGGAACATATTTTACGTGTCCAAGGTAAAAAGGAAGAAATCTATCGACGACTACTTGCTTCTAACCTCACAAGTGTTCCAGAACGCTTTATCATTTTGAAAAATGAAATTGATTACGAAGTGAGAGATGTTAACAAACGCTTTAGTGAGCGCCCAATTAATGTTCAACAGTTAAAAGACAAAGTGAATAAAGTCGTTCTTCAAATGAATAAATTTGAAGATGAGGCGAATGATGTATTAATCAATGCTGTCTATGCTGAACGTTTAATTCAATATGGTAACCGCTACCGAAAAGATAATCACGATTTAGATAAAAGTCTTAACGAAGCAGAAAGGCTCTTTAAAAATAATCGTTATAAACGTTCAAGTGAGATTTCAGAACAAGCTCTTGAATTGTTAGAGCCAGGTATCGCGCAACATATTGAAAGAGAAGTTTTAGAGCAACAACCATAAAATGCAATTAAACAACTGGATTTAAAACCGAGTGAACGATTTAAAATAGCGTCACTCGGTTTTTTGTGTGCAGGACTTGACCTTAATCAATAAATTTTAGAAAATAGCGATTGTATTTTACATGTAACGGTTGAGTTGTAGTACAATGAAAAATGATATTTAAAGAGAGGGAGTTTATAACATGTTATATTTTGATAACGCAGCAACGACGAAACCCGATGCTTCTGTGTTGTCGAGCTTTGTTAAGGTCAATGAACAATTTTACTTTAATCCCAATAGTCCTCATGATAAAGGTTTAGAGGCCGGTCGTTTATTAGAAAATGCGAGAGAACAAATTAAAGCGTCTTTACAGTTAAAAGATGAGGCACTCATTTTTACAAGTGGTGCGACTGAATCTAATAATATGGCACTCAAAGGCGCAGCTTACCAAAAAAGAGCGTTTGGCAATACGATTATTACTTCAGTGCTTGAACATCCTTCCGTTTTAGAAGTGATGCGCGAACTTGAAAAAGAAGGGTTTAATTTAAAGTATGTCAAAGTGACTGAGGAAGGTAAAATCAATATTGAACATTTGAAATCTTTACTTTCTAGTGACGTCATTTTGGTGACATGTATGCAAGTTAATAACATCATGGGGCAAGTGCAACCTATCAAAGAAATGATAGAAGTTTTAACAGATTACCCAAAAGTTCATTTTCACGTCGATGCTGTTCAAGCGGTAGGAAAATATCCTATTCAAATGGAAGGGATTGATAGCCTCTCTATTAGTGGTCACAAGTTTAATGGACTTAAAGGACAAGGGCTACTTGTATTAAAGAATGTTCATCACATTCATCCAACAATACAAGGTGGTGGACAAGAATTTGGTTTGAGAAGCGGTACTGTTAATGTAGCGAATAATGTTGCTTTAGCTAAGGCTATTCGATTAGCTATTGAAAAACAACAAGGCACAATGCAAGGACTTGAAAGCGTGAATCAATCATTAAAAGATTGGTTAAAAGATTATGAGGGTGTCTATATTAATTCACCTCATGATGCATCTCCTCATATATTGAATTTAGCTTTTCCAGGTGTACGTGGAGAAGTACTCGTGAACGCATTTTCTAAACATGGTGTCATGATTTCAACGACAAGTGCTTGCTCTTCTAAACATTCAAACATCAACGAAGTATTACAAGCGATGAATATTTCTGTTGATCGCATTTTAGGAAGTATTCGTCTGTCATTTGATCAATATACACGTGATGAAGACATTGAGCAATTTAAATATATTTTTGATTTGGTATATCGGGAAGTTAAGGAGTTGTTAAAATGATTTATGATCATATTTTAGTTAGATATGGTGAGCTAACATTAAAAGGGGGAAACCGAAAAACATTTGTAAGTCAATTACGTTCAAATGTGAAACGTGCACTCATGCCGTTACAAGGGTATGATGTTAAAGCGAATCGTGACCGGATGTATATACAATTAGAGCCGAATGCAGATATTGAAGAGATGATGTCAAGAATATCTAAAGTGTTCGGTGTACATTCAATCAGCCCTGTTTTAAAAATCGAAAAATCAATGGATGCGGTTTATCAGCATGCGAAGCTTTTTGCAGAAAGTTATCAAGAAGGCGACACATTCAAAATTGATGTTAAACGCTCTGATAAAACGTTTGAACATGAAACGTTTGCAATTCAACGCATGGTCGGCGGTGAAGTACTCAAAAGTACACCGCAATTAAAAGTGGATGTAAAAAACCCGAATCATGAAATTAAAATAGAAGTCAGGAAAGATGCTATCTATATGTATGATCGCATTATCCCCGCTATTGGAGGACTTCCTGTAGGCACAGGTGGCAAAACCTTACTGATGTTATCGGGGGGGATTGATTCTCCAGTTGCAGGTATGGAAGTGATGCGTCGCGGTGTCACAATTGAAGCTATCCATTTCCATAGTCCGCCTTTTACAAGTGAAAAAGCGAAAGAAAAAGTAATTGAATTGACAAGAATTATGGCTGAAAGGGTAGGTACCATTAAATTGCATATCGTGCCATTTACAGAGGTACAAAAACAAATTCATAAAGTCGTCAATGAACGCTATACGATGACTTCTACACGCAGAATGATGTTAAGAATTGCAGATAAAGTTGTTCATAACATTGGTGCAGATGCGATAGTCAATGGTGAAAATTTAGGTCAAGTGGCGAGCCAAACACTCAAAAGTATGTATGCCATTAACGCAGTAACAAGCACACCGATATTGAGACCTTTGCTCACTTTAGACAAAGAAGAAATTATTAAAAAAGCGAAAGCGATTGGTACTTTTGAAACTTCAATTCAACCTTACGAAGATTGTTGTACGATTTTCACGCCTAAAAATCCAATTACAGAGCCACAATTTGATAAGGTGGTTCAATACGAATCAGGATTTGATTTTGAAGATATGATTAACAAAGCTGTTAAAAACATTGAGACAATCGTTGTCGATAAAAATTACAATGCATATCAAGCAGAACAAGAAGCATGGGATGGCGATTTGTTCTAGTAATTAAGGGGGCTTGACGATGATATTCGAAGTGGATGGGACACTGATATTAATTGTGATTTTATTAGGGTTTTTGGCTGCGTTTATTGATGCGGTCGTCGGTGGCGGGGGCTTGATTTCAATCCCCGCCTTGTTAGCAATTGGTATGCCACCAGCTATAGCCCTTGGAACGAACAAGCTGGCGAGCGCATTTGGTTCTTTGACCAGTGCGATTCGCTTTATTCGATCTGGAAAAGTAGATTTAAACATTGTACTTAAATTATTTCCTCTTTCATTTATTGCCGCCATTATTGGCGCATACCTCGCTGTATTTTTACCAGCAAATTTACTTAAACCTTTAGTTATTTTCATTTTAACGATTGTTTTATTGTACACACTATTAAAAAAAGATTGGGGCAGTATTCGTACATACGAAAAGCTAACGCTCTTCAAAATTCTGCTACTGATTGGTTTCATTACAATCATTGGTTTTTATGACGGATTTTTAGGAGGCGGAACAGGGTCCTTCTTATTGTTTGTATTTTTATTATTTGGTTTTGATTTCTTAAGTGCAGCAGGCAATGCTAAAGTGTTAAATTTTGCATCCAATTTAGGTGCATTATTGCTCTTTATATTTTTTGACCATGTAGATTATGTTTATGGTTTGATTATGGCGATAAGTATGATTACGGGTTCATATTGTGGTGCGTGGTTTGCAATTAAAAAAGGTGTAGGCTATGTCAAAGTCTTATTTATTGTTATTACACTCGTCTTAATCTTAAAAAATACATTTGATTACTTTCAGAGTTTTTTATAAAAGAGAACACGTTCATGAATAAAGTGAAAATTGTGAAGAGAAAGTAAAGGTCTTACAAATATTTAGCATTGCAAATAAACATTTTGAGAAATATCGCGAAAAAATTTTATATTTGTTATGATGAACGTAACCTAAAGGAAAGGACGTCAAAAATGTCGAAAAGAATTGTTGCAATTATTTTAGCGAGTGTCATCATTATAGGAGGAATTCTTACCAGTGCATTGACCTCAATTGTTTCCTCTTTTTTTAATGGAGAGGTAAATATTAATGCTGAAGCACCAAGTACAGTTGTACAAGAAGGCGACAAGTCAAATCAAATTGCAGAGATTACAGTCAATGGTGCAATACAAGATACAGGTGCCCCCGGCTTATTTGGTGGTGGCAGTGAGTATAATCATCAAGTGGCGTTAAATCAACTTGAAACAATTAAAAATGATGATTCAATAAAAGGTGTATTGTTAAACGTTAACAGCCCAGGTGGCGGTACATATGAAAGTGATGAGTTTTATCATAAATTGAAAGCAGTTAAAGATGCTGGTAAAAAGATTTACGTACAAATGGAAACTTTAGCGGCTTCTGGTGGTTATTATATTTCGGCACCAGCAGATAAAATTTATGCAGGGCCTCAAACATTGACAGGATCTATTGGTGTGATTTCTGAGTCAAAAGATTATTCTAAATTATTGGATGACTTAGGTATTAAGACCAATACGATTAAATCAGGTGCGCATAAAGATATTTTAAGTGGTTCACGTAAAATGACGGAAGAAGAGAGACAAATTCTTCAGTCAATTAATAAAGACAGTTTTGATCAATTTGTTGATGTTGTTAAAAAAGGACGTCACATGTCAGAATCAAAAGTGAGAAAGCTCGCTGATGGTCGAATTTATAGTGCTCAACAAGCAAAAGCAAATGGTCTAATTGATCAAATTGCATATAAAGATCAAGCGTTAAAAGATTTAGAGAAAGCCATTAAAGTGGATGATCCGCAAATCATTACTTTTAATCAAGAATCAAGTGATTTAACAAGTTTCCTAGGTATGAAATCATTTGTAAATGGTTTACGCTCAGATGTTCAAAATATCAAACAAATCTTGAACAATGAAGCCCAAACGAGACCGATGTATAAATATGAAGGGTAGGTCGTATGATGGACAGATCAATACAGCAAAACTATAATCCTTCGCAACCAAACTATCATGATATGAATGGTCGGCAGTTTCAACACGCCAATCAACGTGCTAAAAAAACGATAGAACAATATCAATACGAATTAAACGCCTTCTTTTATGCAGGGTTTTGGAGACGTTTCATCAGTTATTTGATAGATTTAGGAATATTATGGGGGATAACACAAATCGTCCTTAATCCACTCTATGCCCTGACGGGTATTGATGAATGGAAATTATGGATTGATTATTTTAGTATAGGCCATATTTTGGATGCATTAATATACTTTGGTTACTTCATATTAATGACCTATTTCTTTCAACAAACAGTAGGAAAAATGATTATGGGGTTAAAAGTATATACGGTCGATATTCATAAACCTAATTGGACGGACATTCTATTTAGAGAATGGATTGGCAGACTAATATCAAATGTCTTGTTTGGTTTACCTTATTTTGCGGTGATATTCACACCGAAGCATATTGGTATACATGATTATTTTGCGAATACGGTAGTTGTAAAGAATAAATATCTTCAGTACATTAAAGAAAATGAAGGTGTCTGACGTGATAACATCATAGTAAGACGATATAATAAAAGAGTAATCTTTTAAGGAGGCACAATAAATGACACAAATTACATTTAAACAAAATCCTATTCAATTATTAGGTAAAGAGGTTAACGTAGGCGATCAGGCACCAGATTTTACTGTCGTTGATAACAGTTTACAAGGTGTGTCTCTCTCTCAATATGATGGGAAGAAAAAAATGATTAATGTCGTACCTTCTCTTGACACAGGTGTTTGTGATCAACAAACGCGTAAATTTAACGAAGAAGCAAGTACAGAAGACGGTTATGTTTTAACAATTTCTGTTGACCTGCCGTTTGCACAACAAAGATGGTGTGCATCGACGGGTTTAGATAATGTGATTACATTAAGTGATTACCAAAACCATTCATTTGGTGAAAATTATGGTTTAATCATGGAAGGCTTACAGTTACTAGCTCGCTCTGTGTTTGTTTTAGATGAAAATAATAAAGTCGTTTATAAAGAAATTGTACCTGAAGGCACAGATTTTCCGAATTTCGAAGCGGCACTTGAAGCTTATCGAAACGTTTAAACTGGCATTATTAGGCTAATCATAGTCATTATTGGGGGAGATGAAGAAGTCCCAATTGTATGGATAGACTTCTGATTCGTCCCCTGTTTTTGTGAAAGGATGATTTGATGACAGTATCAAAATCGATAATGGAAAAATTGTTCCAGCAAATCGATGAATTGACGCAACAATTAAATGAAGAAAATGGTCAAAGCTTTATTGAAAATTTAGGTTTAGCGATGGAACGCATTTATACATCACAACGCGAATTGCTAGAACAAGCGACATTACAAGATAGAAGAAAAGCTTTTCAATTTGCATATTTAAATCAATTGCAAAAAGAAGAAGTTCAAGCGAATCATCAGATTACGCCTGATTCTATTGGATTGATTTTAGGTTTCTTAGTTTCTCAATTTCAACAAGAGCAGTCCGAGTTACACATTGCTGATTTAGGTAGCGGTGCAGGTCATCTAAGTGCCACAATTCATGAGGTGATGACGGATTACACATTGATGCATCATCTTGTTGAAGTAGACCCCGTGCTTTCAAGAGTCAGTGTGCACCTGGCTAACTTCCTAGAAATTCCTTTTGATGTATATCCACAAGATGCAATCATGCCTTTACCTTTTGAAGATGCAGATGTTGTTGTAGGAGATTTGCCTATTGGTTATTATCCGAATGATAGTCGAAGCGCACAGTTACAGTTAAGCTTTGAAGAGGGACACAGTTTCTCACATTATCTATTTATTGAGCAAGCGGTTCACGCGGTTAAGCCATCAGGTTACGTTTTCTTAGTTGTGCCAAGCCTAATTTTTGAAGGCGAGCATGTGAAACAGTTAGAAAATTTCATTGCAACAGAAACAGAAATGCAAGCATTTCTTAATTTACCAAAGAATTTATTCAAAAATGAGCGTGCGCAAAAATCAATCTTAATTTTACAACGTAAGGAACAACACGTCACAACGCCTGTAGAAGTTTTACTCGCAAATATTCCAGATTTTAAAAATCCACAAAATTTTCAACAATTTTTATCTGAATTAACGGCCTGGTTGTCACAAAATCACCCTAAAAATTAAGCTGTTGCACTCTTGAAATCAAACTGTATTAATGGTTAAATAGATTTAAATAAATTAAAAATATTGGAGGCCGTTTACATGTCAAAGTTAATTTTGGCGATTAACGCTGGTAGCTCATCATTGAAATTTCAATTAATTGAAATGCCAGAAGAAAAACTTATCACAAAAGGTTTAATCGAGCGTATTGGTTTAAAAGATTCAATTTTTACCATTGAATTCAAAGGCGAAAAATTTAAAGAGGTAGAAGATATTAAAGACCATGAACAAGCTGTTAACATTATGTTAGAAAGCTTACAAAAACATGGTATCATCAATGATATTAATGACATTGACGGTACAGGTCATCGTGTGGTTCATGGTGGAGAAGTTTTCCCTCAATCAGCGCTTGTTAATGACCAAGTTATAAGTGATATTGAAAGCTTAACAGATTTGGCACCACTTCATAATCCAGCGAATTTAATGGGTATTTTAGCTTTTAGAAAGCTTTTACCTAATATTCCGCATGTGGCTGTGTTCGATACATCTTTCCATCAATCAATGCCTGAATCTGCGTACCTTTATAGTTTACCTTATGATTACTATAAAAAATATGGTATCCGTAAATATGGCTTCCACGGTACAAGTCACAAATATGTATCACAACGTGCAGCAGAAATTTTAAATAAACCTGTTGAAGAATTGCGCATCATTTCATGTCACATTGGTAACGGTGCTTCAATTGCTGCGATTGATGGTGGAAAATCAATCGATACATCAATGGGATTCACGCCATTAGCAGGTGTGACAATGGGAACACGTTCAGGTAATATCGACCCAGCGCTTATTCCATTCATCATGGAAAAAACAGGTAAAACTGCAGATGAAGTATTAAATATTTTAAATAAAGAGTCTGGTTTATTAGGTATTACAGGCACTTCTTCTGATTTACGTGATATTGAAGGTGATGCAAAAGAAGGCAACGAACGTGCAGAACTTGCATTAGAAGTATTCGCTTCACGTATCCATAAATACATGGGATCATATGCGACACGTATGCATGGTGTTGATGTAATTATCTTCACTGCTGGTGTGGGTGAAAACTCTGATACAGTACGTGCGCGTGTATTAGAAGGATTAGAATTTATGGGCGTTTATTGGGATCCTCGTAAAAACGAAGGATTACGTGGTAAAGAAGCTGAATTAAACTACCCACATTCACCGGTTAAAGTGTTAGTGATTCCAACGAATGAAGAAGTAATGATTGCACGAGATGTAATGACATTCGGTGAGTTAGATTAATTTGTTGTAAAAATTATTTTACATCGTATAAGCGACTTAAGTTATAAAAAATTCAAACTATGAAATAATATAAAAGGATGGCGTAAGGGTTCGTGAAACGTGTTTAGTCACGCGAGTCATCTGACTGAGGTAGAACTGAAATCAAAACGATTTTAGCTCTGCCTCTTTTTTGTTTTAGGGGGAGGGGCGAAGAGGTTTTTGAATGCATTTAATTATTAAAATAAAACAGTGAGCGACTATTAATTAATTCGCCCACTGCATAAAAGATGTGCTCTAAAAAATGACATCTTTAAATATAATTCACTTTATTAAGATTAGGTTTAAATGCTAAAGTCTTTTAAAAAATCTTCAGTCGCAACTTTAGGTTCAAAGTTTTCTGGGATTTGTTCAGTACGAACGACAAGTACGTCACAAGTTGCATGGCGAACAATCGCTTCAGATACTGAGCCGACGATAAAACGTTCAACAGCGTTAAGTCCTGAAGTCCCACACATGACTAAGTCTACGCCTGATTCGTCTTCACTTGCTAACTTAGGAATGATTGATTTTGGAGATCCGAATTCTAAACGTGTTTCAACATTATGAACCCCTTCATCTTCGGCAACTTGACGGTAGCCGTCCAGTAATTTTTCAGCAAATGATTTTGATTTTTCAGTAAAATGCGAATCATATACTTCAAATGATGTGTACGTTCTAGAATCAATGACATTTACTACTGTTAACTTAGCATCGTTACGTTTTGCAACGGCAAGTGCTTTATTGAACGCCCATTCTGCTTCATGAGAACCATCAACAGCAATCAAAATATTTTTGTAAATAAACATAGCGAAAACCCCTTTCTTATTTCACTTTTATTATATCATAAAATTTTGAAAATGAATTGGATTTTAATAGTATTGATTTTACAAAAATTTAATGATTGCGCTTACATAATGTATGCGTTATCATGAATTTGGAGGTGTAAGGAGTATGAGAATTGGAATTCCAAGAGAAATTAAAAATAATGAAAATCGTGTAGGTTTATCACCAAGTGGTGTTCATGCGTTAGTAGAGGCAGGACATGAAGTCCTTGTAGAAACACATGCTGGTGAGGGGTCTTATTTCGAGGATAATGACTACGTTGAAGCGGGGGCTGAAATTAGCGATAGTCAATCACAAGTTTGGGACGTGGATATGATCATAAAAGTAAAGGAACCATTATCAGAGGAGTATGCTTATTTTAAAGAAGGTCTCATTCTGTTTACTTATCTTCATTTAGCAAATGAACCAGAATTAACTCAAGCACTCATCGATAAAAAAGTGGTAGCCATTGCATATGAAACAGTGCAACTAGCTGATCGAACATTACCACTTCTTACGCCAATGAGTGAAGTGGCAGGACGGATGTCGACTCAAATTGGGGCACAATTTTTACAACGCTTTAATGGTGGCATGGGTATTCTATTAGGGGGTATCCCTGGTGTTCAAAAAGGTAAGGTGACAATTATTGGTGGGGGCCAAGCTGGGACTAACGCTGCACGCATCGCATTAGGCCTTGGCGCAGACGTCACAATTTTAGACGTGAATCCAAAACGTTTGCAAGAGCTTGAAGATTTATTTGATGGTCGTGTTCAAACCATCATGTCGAATCCATTAAACATCGAGGCACATGTCATCGAAAGTGACTTAGTCATTGGTGCTGTTTTAATTCCAGGGGCAAAAGCACCTAAGTTAGTTACTGAAGCGATGATTAAAAAGATGAAGCCTGGCTCTGTTGTTGTTGACATTGCCATCGATCAAGGTGGTATTTTTGAAACGACAGATCGTATTACAACGCATGATAACCCAACATATATCAAACATGATGTGGTCCATTATGCTGTCGCAAATATGCCAGGTGCAGTACCGCGTACATCGACAATTGGCTTAAATAACGCGACATTACCTTATGCGTTGCAGCTTGCGAATAAAGGCTATCAACGTGCACTCATAGAAAATGAACCACTCTCACATGGATTGAATGTGTTTGCTGGACAAATTACAAATAAAGCTGTTGCTGATGCATTTAATTACAGTTATACGTCTGTAAGTGATGCATTAAAAGAGACAGTATAATATTTGATAAAGTAAGAAGCGGAACAGTGATTTAACCGATGCTGTTCCGCTCCTTATTTATATGAATCTTTCCGCTTAGTTTTTTCGTATTATGATTTATCTGCTTTAACGGATTACTGCTTTCATGGTGTTTCGAGATCTGCATTTACAATCGCGCTACCGTGTACTTCTTGGAATGGAAACAGCTCTAAAAGGTGGGGTAAGTTTTGAGAGTTGAGACCACCACCAGGCATAATCTCTATTCTTCCTTTTGATTGTGTTACAAATTTTGCAATGCGCGGCAAATTATCAAACAAATCAGTTTCAGGTCGTCCGCCATGAGTCAGTAATCTTTGTACACCAAGGTCTATTAGTTCTTGTAATGCTTTCGTTTGTCCTGCTGGATAAATATAATCAAAAGCCATGTGACAGACAGTAGGGATTGGATGCGCAAGTGAGATGAGTGTTTTCATTTGAAATGTATTTAAAGTTTGATTGGAGGTTAAACAACCGAAAACAAAGGCGTCGATTGAAAGTGACTTCAACAGTTGAATATCTGCTTGCATCGCTTCAAATTCATACCAATTGTAACAAAAGTCACCACCTCTTGGTCGAATCATAACCACTAGTTCTGCACCATAAAGTCGACACATTTCACTTGCAATTTTAACCATACCATAACTTGGTGTTGTTCCTAACTGTGCCATGTTATCACAAAGCTCAATTCGATGTGCACCCGCTTTTAACTTCGCCTCTACTTCACGTAACGACGATGCGACAGCTTCCTTTATCATTTTGGATAATTCGACAAGCGGACATAACCATGTTCAGTAACGAGAATATCATCTTCAATTCTAACGCCAGCAACGCCAGGAACATAAATGCCTGGTTCAATTGTTAAAACCATGCCTGCTTCTAATAAATGATCGTTTGTATGAGAGATGTCTTGATACTCATGTGCTTCAAGACCTAAACCATGTCCAAGACGATGCGGGAAGTATTCACCAAATCCTGCATTTTCAATAATTCCACGTGCTTTGCGATCAAGGTCGCTAATTTTAACTCCGGGTTGAATCAGTTCGATTGCTTCTGTCTCAGCTTGTAATACAATTTGATAGATTTCTTGAGCTTTTTGATCTGGGTTGCCAAATGGAATCGTGCGCGTAATATCACTGCAATAATGTTTGTAAATGACACCTAAATCGAATAACACGTATTCATCATTTTTTAGTTTTCTGTCACCAGGGGTACCATGTGGGGCAGCAGCATGATCACCAAAAAGAACCATAGTATCAAAACTCATTTCTGATACACCGTAACGTTTAATCTCGTTTTCGATATGATTGACAACTTCCCTTTCAGTTACGCCTACTTTTAAAAAGGCTTTACCAATTTCCATACATTTGTCAGCTAATTGCGCAGCTTCTGCTAATGCTTTAATTTCATCATCTGTTTTAACATTCCGTAATTGCTTGATTGCTTGATCAATTGGCGCAAATGTTTTTGTCTTAAACGCCTCTTTCAAAGCACGATATCTTTGAACTGTTAAATGACTTTCTTCTATCAATAATTTGTCATAATGATTTTGGTGCTTGTCGAATGGATTTTCAGTATCTAAATAACCAATAATTTGACCTTCAAAAGGTGAATTTTTAACTTCTTCCACTTCGAGTTGTGGACAGAACAAAATAGGTTCACCATCTTTTCTAACAAGCAGTGCAAATAAGCGTTCATGTGGATCTGATTTATATCCTGTAAAATAGAAAATGTTGATGGGATGTGAAATCCATGCGGCATCCGCTTCATTTTCATTTAATGCTTGTACGAGTTGATCTAATTTTGACATAAAAGCGCCTCCTTATATCTTTTCTTCTATTTTATTCTAGCTCCTCAAAGAATGCAAAATAGAGGGTATCGTTTTTTCACTTATGGATTAAAGCAGGTGAAGGTAAGACAAAAAAATAAACGAGGGAGAATAATAAAATTTAGATTTCAAAGGATTAACTTGTTAATATTGAGGTATAGCAATAAAGAGGCAAAGATGGTTAAAAGGAGGATACAAACATGAAGTTATCATTTCATGGTCAATCAACGGTTTATTTTGAAGCGAATGGGAAATCAGGTATTATAGATCCTTTTATTACAGGTAATGACTTATCAGATTTAAGTGTCGAAGATTTAAAAGTGGACTATATTGTACTCACACATGGGCATGAAGATCATTTTGGTGACACGGTTGAACTTGCTAACCGTAATCATGCCACTGTTATCGGTAGTGCTGAAGTAGCTAATTATTTATCTACGGCAAAAGGTATCGAAAATGTACATCCAATGAATATTGGTGGAAAATGGGAGTTTGATTTTGGTGTTTTAAAATTTGTACAAGCTTTTCATAGTTCAAGTCTAACGAATGATGAAGGTATTCCAATCTATTTAGGTATGCCAATGGGTGTGATTTTAGAATTAGATGGAAAAACGATATACCATGCAGGTGATACAGGGTTATTCAGTGATATGAAATTAATTGCTGAACGCCATCCGGTTGATGTTTGTTTCGTACCTATTGGAGATAATTTTACAATGGGAATTGAAGATGCAAGTTATGCAATCAATCATTTAATTAAACCGAAACTCACGGTACCGATTCACTACAATACATTCCCATTAATTGAACAAGATCCGGTTAAATTTAAGGAAGCGGTTTATGAAGGTCGAGTTCAAATTTTAAAACCAGGTGAAGCAGTCGAATTTTAATCAAAAAAGACAAGGAATTTGAGAGTAGAATCACTTTTGATTTCTATTGCTCATATCCTTGTCTTTTCGTTTGTAATTGGTAACACAGAGTGGTTAAAGTCATGAGGTCTTTACCTTTCTTGTAGGGTTACTACAATTGCATTCACATACGATTATTTAACAATCAGGACTGGGATTTTAGCACGCTTTGCCGCTTTATGGCTGACACTGCCTAGTACGAATTTTTGAGCCGCTTCTGCTTTGCGATTGCTGAGCACAACGATGTCATATTGACCACTATTCGCGTATGTCACGATTTTTTCTTTTGGATTGCCACGTTCAATCACTTCTTCATAATGAATACCATGTTCTTCTAGTGTTTCTCGTGTAGGTGCCATTTGCGTATGGCGAATATGTTTGAGCTCATCGATATGCGTCCCCATTTTTACTGAGGCTTGGGCATCTTGTTCTGCGATGATATTGAGCATTGTTACAGTTGTCGTCTCACCTGAAAGTTTCACAACTTCTTGCAATGCTTTTGTGTTTTTTAAATCTGTGTCAACTGCGAGTAAAATATTTTTATGCATCTCTATCATCCTCCTTATATCTAGTCTATACAAAATTAAAATGAAATGCCATCTTTTATAAGTATAAATATGCACGAAGATTACTTCGCAATACGATTTGAAAAACGTTATAATATACAAGTAATCAAAAATGTATGAATAAAATTAAAAGATAAAGACGAAAAGTAAAAAACAAACACACTTTCGTTTTGGTTTCAGATGACATATGAAGAATCAAATTTTGACTTTATATTCAGGAGATGTCTAAACCGGTTGAATCTTTTTATATTGCCGTGACAAATGTAGTAGTATATAAAATTTAATCAAATTGAGGGAGACACATGACAAAGCATGAGCAAATTATTAAACATATAGAATCGTTATCAGTGGGCCAAAAGATATCCGTACGCAAAATTGCAAAAGACTTAGATGTCTCAGAAGGAACGGCGTATCGTGCCATTAAAGATGCAAATCAACGTGGTTTGGTTGCAACGATTGACCGTGTTGGGACAGTGAGAATAGAGAAAAAAACAAGAGCAAAAGTAGATCATTTGACGTTTAGAGAAATTGCCAAAATTGTGGATGGCCATTTGATTGCTGGCAGAGGTGGTCAATTTAATTCATTAACAAAATTTGCGATTGGTGCAATGGAAGTAGATAATGTCGTAAATTATGTATCGAAAAACACTTTGCTCATTGTCGGAAACCGTCTCGATGTGCAAAAAGCAGCACTTGAAAAGGGTAGTGCAATACTCATTACAGGTGGTTTTGATACGACAGATGAAATTAAAACGATGGCGAATGATCAAAATCTGCCTATTATTTCGTCAAATTATGATACTTTTATGGTAGCTAATATAATTAATAGAGCAATGTATAATCAAATGATAAAGAAAGAAATTATGGTTGTTGAGGACATTGTGATTCCGATTGAAGAAACATCCTATTTATATGATGAAATGACTGTTGCCGATGTTGGGAAAAAATCTCACGAGTCTTCACACTCACGTTTTCCAGTAGTGGATCGCTATGAAAAATTAGCAGGACTCATTACAAGTAAGGATATTATTGGTAAAAATCCTGAAGAAAAATTACATAGAGTCATGAAAAAGCCAGCGATTAGTGTACAATTAAATACTACAGTTGCAAGTTGTGCACATTTAATGATTTGGGAGGGAATCGAATTGCTGCCCGTTATTAATGCACAAAAGCGATTAATAGGTGTTATTTCAAGGGAAGATGTCTTGAAAGCGATGCAAATTGTTGGACGGCAACCACAAGTGGGTGAAACAATAAACGATCAAGTTGCGAAGCATATCGAAATTAGAAACCACCAAATTGTAGTAGAAATTACCCCTCAATTAACCAATCAATTTGGAACTTTAAGTAAATCTGTCACAGTGGCGATTATTGAAGAAACAATTAAGTCAGTTATGCGAAAACATAAAAAATTAGAGGTTATGATTGAAAGTTTAAACATTTTTTATATACGTACAGTACAGATTGAAAGCGAAGTCGAAGTACTCTATACCATTTTAGACATGGGAAGAAATTTTGCTAAAGTTGAAGTATCAATGGAAAGCGCAAAACAACCTGTAGCTAAAGCTTTAATTATGTGTCAACTACTAGACCATTAAGGGAGTGATAATTATGAAATTAATAGAAGAAATTCAAAATAAAATTCAGACATTTGATACCATTATTATTCATCGCCATGTGAGACCCGATCCAGATGCTATGGGATCTCAAATGGGATTAAAATATTATTTGAAAGCAAAATATCCTGGAAAATCGGTTTTTGCAGTGGGACAAGTAGAGCCTTCACTTGAGTTTATGAGCGATTTAGACCAAGTTGATAGTGAACAATATCAAGATGCACTTGTTATTGTATGTGATACCGCAAATGCACCACGTATTGATGATGCACGGTACAGCCAAGGCCAGGCGCTTATCAAAATCGATCATCATCCACCGGTAGATGATTATGGTGACATTAATTATGTCGATGTCAATGCTTCGTCTACGAGCGAAATTATTTTTGATATCATTCGACAATTTGGAGACATTGAAATTTTAAATAAAGCCATCGCATCATCGTTATATCTTGGAATTGTTGGAGACACGGGGCGCTTTTTCTTCAGTAATACTTCACCTAAAACGATGGAAATTGCAAGTAAACTTTTAAAATATGATATTGGTCATGATCAATTACTCAACCAATTGGGTGAAAAAGAACCACGCTTAATGCCATTCCATGGTTACGTGCTCCAAAATTTTGAATTAGATGAAAAAGGCTTTTGTAAAGTTAAAATCACGGCTGATGTATTAGAAAAATACCAAATCCAACCGAATGAAGCATCACTCTATGTCAATGCTGTTGCAGATCTAAAAGGATTAAAAATATGGGTGTTTGCAGTTGATGAAGGTAAAGAAATACGTTGTCGCATCCGTTCTAAACAAATAACGATTAATGATGTCGCTGCACACTTTGGTGGCGGGGGACACCCCAACGCAGCAGGTGCTTCTGTACATTCTTGGGATGAATTTGAAACGCTTGCCACTGAATTAAAAAATAAATTGTAAAAGAAGGTGTCTACGATGGTTGCCCATTTAAATATTCATACTTCATATGAGCTTTTAAATTCAAGTATAACAATTAAAGGGGCAATTGCGCGTGCGATTGACATAGGCTACTCAGCTATAGCGATTACAGATTTAAACGTCATGTATGGTGTGCCTCAATTTTATGACGAGTGTACTAAAAAAGGCATTAAACCACTGCTAGGGATGACGATTTATATAACAGACCAGCTGAACGTTTTAGAAGTGGTCCTCATCGCTAAAAATAACGAAGGTTTGAAAAATCTTTTTCAATTGTCAACAGGTATTCAAGTCAATCAACGGGAACAAGTATCAATTTACGATATTCAAGCTTATCTACAACATAATGTTGTTATTTTTAAAAATATGACTGAGCAAACGTTGCATTGGTTAGACGAAATGCCTATAGAAAGTTCATATTATGTGGATCACCATTCTGTTGTAGACCGTTCTATACCTCAGGTTTATTTGGAAAGTGCGTATTATTTGAAAGCCGAAGATAAAGAAACATTAAAAGTCTTAAATGCCATTCGTGACAACACAAAGGTGAATTTTATAGACAATGAAGACGGACCATCACGTCATATGTTTACTATAAATGAATTGAGTGAAGCTGAAATCGATGCACAATATGTGAAATCTACTGATGAGGTCGCAGATTTATGTGAAGCAAAACTTGAGTATCATCAAGCGCTGCTCCCAGAGTTTCAAACTCCTGATGGTAGCTCTGCTGATTATTATTTATGGCGTGTATTGGAACAGTCATTACAAAATAAGGATTTATCAAAACCGAATTATATGGAACGGTTAAAATATGAATATCAAGTTATCACTAAAATGGGTTATGCCGATTATTTTCTCATAGTGAGTGACTTAATCCGCTATGCCAAATCAAATGGTGTCATGGTAGGGCCGGGTCGGGGTTCATCAGCAGGGTCTTTGGTCAGTTATTTGCTCAATATTACGACCATTGATCCCTTGAAGTATGACTTGCTTTTTGAGCGCTTTCTTAACCCTGAGCGTGTCACAATGCCAGATATTGATATCGACTTTGAAGATACACAAAGAGAAAAAGTCATCCAATATGTACAAAACAAATATGGTGATTATCGTGTGGCAGGTATTGTCACCTTCGGGCATTTGCTTGCCAAAGCAGTGGCAAGAGATGTGGGGCGAGTGATGGGATTTGATGAAGCAACACTGAGCGAAGCATCTAAGCTTATTCCCAGTAAATTAGGTGTGACCCTCGATGAAGCTTATGCACAAGAGAATTTTAAAGCATTTGTGCATCGAAATCATAGAAATGAACGTTGGTTCGAATTTTGTAAAAAACTTGAAGGTTTACCTCGAAACACATCTACGCATGCAGCGGGTGTTATTGTCAATGATCAGCCATTATACGAATCCATTCCACTTACTGAAGGTGACACAGGGCTTTTAACCCAATGGACGATGACTGAGGCTGAAAGAATCGGTTTATTAAAAATTGATTTCTTAGGATTACGTAATCTCACAATCATTCATCAAATCATCAAACAGATTAAACATGACATGAAAATTGACTTAAATATTGAAGAAATTCCTTTTGATGACAAGGAAGTATTTCGTCTTCTCTCAAGAGGCGATACGACAGGTATTTTCCAATTAGAGTCAGACGGGGTCCGCCGTGTGTTGCAAAAACTACAGCCAGAGCATTTTGAGGATATAGTAGCTGTGACCTCTTTATACCGACCTGGACCGATGGAAGAAATTCCAACATATATTCGGCGACGTCATGATCCTTCTCAAGTTCAATATTTACATCCAGATTTAGAGCCGATTCTAAAAAGGACTTACGGCGTGATTATATATCAAGAACAGATTATGCAAATTGCGAGTCAATTTGCAGGTTTTTCATATGGTGAAGCTGATATTTTAAGGCGTGCAATGAGCAAAAAGAATAGAGAAGTATTAGAAAATGAACGCCAGCATTTTATGGATGGTGCGATGAAGAAAGGATATGTCAATGCGTTGAGCAGTCAAATTTTTGATTTAATATTGAAATTTGCTGATTACGGTTTTCCTAGAGCCCATGCCGTTAGCTATTCAAAAATCGCTTATATCATGACTTATTTGAAAGTACACTATCCAACTTATTTTTATGCCAACATATTGAGTAATGTCATTGGAAACGAAGCAAAGACACAATTAATGATTCAAGAAGCTAAACAACAGCAGATTAAAATTCATGGTCCGCATATTAACTGGAGTCAATGGCGCTATGTAGCCACACAAAAAGGTGTCTATATCTCATTAGGTGCTATAAAAGGGATTGGATATCAAAGTGTACAAGCTATTGTTTCAGAGCGCATCGAGCATGGGCCTTTTAAAGACTTTTTTGATTTTTGTGATCGCATTCCTAATCGGATACGTACGCGACGATTACTCGAAGCACTTATTTTAACTGGGGCTTTAGATTGTTTCGACAAGAATAGAGCGACACTATTACAGTCAATAGATAAAGTGACCGATTCTAACAGTGATATTGATCAAAGTTTTGTAGATACGTTTGCGACTATCAAACGAGATTACCTAGAAACGGAAGAAATGTCAGAACAACAGTTAAGTGACTATGAAAAGCAATATCTTGGCTTTTACGTGTCGATGCATCCAGTGGAGAAACAATTTGTGAAAAAGCAATATCTCGGAATTTACCAATTAAATAGCAAATTAATCAATCAACCTATTTTAGTAACAATGGATGCGATTCGTGTTATTCGAACAAAGAAAGGGCAACAAATGGCCTTTGTTGAGTTGAATGATGGTGAACACACCGTAGATGGTGTCATCTTTCCAAAAGTATTTCAAAGTTTCGCGCAACTTATACAAGAAAATGCTTATTACATTGTTTGGGGTAAATTTGAAAAAAGAAATGAAAAGATGCAAATGGTAATTCAAAAGATAAGTCCGCTTGAAAAATATGTAGAGGAAAAGATGAAGGCAGTGAAGCGAATCGTGATTAGAGAAAAAGTACCGGAAGATATACAAAATCAACTGTTTTCAACACAATCGAAAGCTACAGTGCCCGTCTACTTTTACAACGAATCATCGAATCAATTTCAACCTATAGGTCATATTGAAAAGAACTCTGAGCAACTGACCCAGTTATTAAAAGCGATTGAACCACAACATATTCGTTTGTTATAATGGTATATAATTTTGTAGGGTACCTTCTATGTACTCCGTGTCAGAAGGTCACTTTGACATGTTTTTAGAATGTGCTATATTATAATGGCGATAAAATAAGGACTTATTCATAAGATAATGAATTTATAATTGGAGATGATGGTGAATGTCTTTAAGAGACGATGCATTGCATATGCATAAAGAAAATCAAGGTAAACTAGCTGTTTGTCCAAAGGTTAAAGTAACAAATAAAGAAGAACTTAGTTTGGCCTATTCACCTGGGGTAGCTGAACCCTGTAAAGATATTCATGAACGACCAAGCCGTGTCTATGATTACACAATGAAAAGTAATACTGTAGCTGTCATTTCAGATGGGACAGCTGTTCTAGGATTAGGAAACATTGGCGCCGAAGCTAGTATCCCTGTTATGGAAGGTAAGGCTGTGTTATTTAAAAGTTTTGCTGGTGTTGATGCAATTCCGTTATCTCTATCAACGAATGATACAGAAGAAATTATTCGTACCGTTAAACTTTTAGAACCTAATTTTGGTGGCGTCAATTTAGAAGACATTTCTGCACCGCGTTGTTTTGAAATCGAAGCACGTTTGAAAAAAGAAACAAAAATCCCTGTTTTTCATGATGATCAACATGGAACTGCAATCGTAACTGTTGCTGGACTTATTAATGCGCTTAGAATTGTAAACAAAGACTTAGCTGACATTAAAGTGATTTTAAATGGTGCAGGCGCAGCAGGTATTGCTATTGTTAAATTATTATATTCCTATGGTGTTCGAAATATGATTATGTGCGACTCAAAGGGTGCTATTTTCGAAGGTAGACCATATGGTATGAACCCTACTAAAGAAACTGTTGCGAAATGGACAAATAAAGACAAGCAAGAAGGTCAATTAGAAGACGTCATTAAAGACTCAGATGTCTTCATTGGTGTATCAGTTGCAGATGCGCTTTCAGAAGACATGGTGAAATCAATGAATGAAGATGCTATTATTTTTGCGATGGCTAATCCAAATCCAGAAATCACACCAGATAAAGCTAAAAATGCTGGGGCTAAAGTCATCGGTACAGGCCGTTCTGATTTTCCAAATCAAATCAATAACGTACTCGCTTTTCCAGGGATATTCCGCGGTGCGTTAGATGTTCGTGCAACACATATCAATGAAGATATGAAACAAGCTGCTGTTGAAGCGATTGCAAATTTAATAACAGATGAAGAAAGAAATGCAGATTATGTGATTCCAGGACCATTCGATTATCGTGTAGCACCTTCAGTTGCAAGAGAAGTTGCACGCGCTGCAATGGAATCAGGTGTCGCTAGAATCGAAGTTGATCCAGAAGCGGTATACGAAAAAACGTTATCACTTACTGATTTAAAAAAGTCAAAATAAGCTGATTGATAGCCGATGGTTATGTGGAGGTAATAGAGATGTTCAAAGATTTTTTTAATCGTAATTCTAAAAAGAAGAAATATGTTACGGTTCAAGATTCAAAACAGAATGAAGTTCCAGAAGGCATCATGACAAAATGTCCTAACTGCAAAAAGATTATGTATACAAAAGAGCTAACTGAAAACTTAAATGTTTGTTTTAATTGTGATCATCATATACAACTTTCTGCATATGATCGAATCGACGCCATTGCGGATGAAGGGACTTTTGAAGAATTTGATAAGGGGATGACCTCTGCAAATCCATTAAACTTTCCTGGCTATGAAGAAAAACTTGAAAAAGACCAAGAAAAAACAGGATTAAATGAAGCAATTGTAACAGGCACTGCTGAACTTAATGGGAATAAATTTGGAGTAGGTGTCATGGACCCAAGATTCAGAATGGGGAGTATGGGTTCAGTTGTCGGGGAAAAAATTTGTCGTATTGTTGACCATTGTACCGAAGAACGTTTGCCGTTTGTTTTATTCACGGCTTCAGGCGGTGCTCGCATGCAAGAAGGTATTATTTCTTTGATGCAAATGGCTAAAACGAGTGTATCTTTAGAAAAGCACTCAAATGCTGGCTTATTATTTATTTCTTATATGACACATCCAACAACTGGTGGGGTTTCTGCAAGTTTCGCTTCTATTGGAGATATCAATCTTGCTGAGCCAAAAGCTCTGATTGGCTTTGCAGGTCGACGTGTGATTGAACAAACGATTAACGAAAAACTACCTGATGATTTTCAAACTGCTGAATTTTTATTGGAACATGGCCAATTGGACAAGGTTGTACACCGTAGCGAAATGAAAAAAACACTTGCTACATTATTTGATATGCATCGTGAGGTGAAAAAGTAATGCTTGATTTTGAAAAACCAATTCAAGATATTATGAACAAAATTGAATCTTTACAGGAGACTCAGGCAAAAAATGATGTTGATTTGTCTGATGAAATTGAGATTCTTGAAGCAGCATTACAAACAGAAAAAGAAAAAATTTATACATCTTTGAAACCTTGGGATCGTGTACAAATAGCAAGATTACCTGAGAGACCCACTGTTTTGGACTATATTCCATTTATATTTGATGATTTCATTGAATTACACGGTGATCGAAATTTCAGAGATGATCCGGCGATTATCGGTGGATTAGCTTATTTAGATGGCCGTCCAGTAACAGTAATTGGACATCAACGTGGGAAAGATACGAAAGATAATATTTATCGTAACTTCGGTATGGCTCATCCAGAAGGCTATCGTAAGGCTTTAAGGTTGATGAAAGAAGCGGAAAAGTTCAACCGTCCGATTTTTACATTTATCGATACGAAAGGTGCTTATCCAGGTAAAGCTGCCGAAGAACGCGGTCAAAGTGAATCCATCGCACGTAATCTGGTCGATATGGCGGGCCTCACTGTTCCTGTGATTTCTATTGTTATAGGAGAAGGAGGAAGTGGTGGTGCCCTTGGTCTAGGTGTGAGTAACCGATTATTAATGTTAGAAAATAGTACATACTCTGTCATATCTCCTGAAGGTGCAGCTGGCATTTTATGGAAAGATAGTGCTTTAGCGAAAATTGCGGCGGAAACTATGAAAATTACGGCCTATGATTTATTAGAGCTTAATATAATTGATGAAGTGGTCAAAGAGCCTCTTGGTGGTGCGCATCATGATGCGGAAGCTTTAGGTAAAAGCATTAAAGAAAAATTCACGCGCCATTTAAAGGCGTTTGAAAATATGACACCTGAAGCGATTAAAGAGGATCGTTTTGAGAAGTTCCGAAATATTGGTTCTTTTGTAGAATAAAATCTACCGTTCAAATTGAACTTCAAATATGCATATGACGTGAAATTTGTATAATGATAGTGTCATTGTAGAAATTTTGAATAAGATAAATCTGAGCTAAAACCCGAGATGATTGTTTTAAAAAATCTCGGGTTTTAGCTTTTTAAAGTAAATATTCCGCTCTACTTTTGATTTGGATTAATTATATTTATTATTTGAAGCGTTCATTTAAAATAGTTACACTATTGGACGGTACGGTTATTCATGCCAAAAGGAGATGTCATAGTGGCAAATGAGAAAATTTAAATTACTTTTTAAGAAATACTTATTTTCATCTTGATAAGCCTAGACAGTTCTCTAAAACATGCTTTTTATTTTAAAGTCAACAGTAATTGCATCAACTAAACGTTAAATTGACAATACCAAAAATTGAGTCATAATATAAAATAAAATTGAATTATAACTTGGTTAATTTTTATATGAAAATGTTATGAAAACGCCATTTGTGGCGGATTCATGAATTCATATTAAAAAACCGTTTTCATTTTTATTTGTACCTATTTTTGATGGAATGCATCATCAAATTATGGTATTTTTAACTTAACAACTATGCAAGAAAGGGTATGTCTACATGAAAAAAATTGCAGTTTTAACGAGTGGTGGAGATTCTCCAGGGATGAATGCAGCAATTCGTGCTGTAGTAAGAAAAGCGATTTATCATGATATTGAAGTGTATGGTGTTTATCAAGGTTATCAAGGCCTTATCAATGATGATATTCGCAAACTAGAGCTTGGTACTGTGGGTGATACAATTCAACGTGGAGGAACATTTTTATATTCAGCACGTTGCCCAGAGTTCAAAGAAAAAGAAATACGTCAAAAAGGAATCGAAAATCTTAAAAAACGAGGCATTGAAGGGCTCGTTGTCATTGGCGGTGATGGTAGTTACCGTGGTGCGCAACGTATTAGTGAAGAATGTAAAGAAATCCAAACGATTGGAATTCCAGGTACGATTGATAATGACATTAATGGTACTGACTTTACAATTGGATTTGATACAGCACTGAATACAATTATAGAGTCTGTCGATAAGATTCGTGATACCGCTTCAAGCCATGCGCGTACATTTATCATAGAAGTTATGGGACGAAATTGTGGTGACCTTGCTTTATGGTCTGGATTAGCAGTAGGGGCTGAAACAATCATCTTACCAGAAACAAAAGTTGATATTCAAGACATTGCTGAAAAAATCCAAAAAGGTATCGATAGAGGTAAAAAGCATTCCATTATCATTGTTGCAGAAGGTTGTATGACAGGCCAAGCATGTGCTGGTGAATTGACAAAATTCATCAATGTAGACGCACGTGTATCTGTATTAGGACACATTCAACGTGGAGGTAGCCCTACAGGTGTCGACCGTGTACTCGCTTCTAGACTAGGTGGTTTTGCTGTTGAGCTTCTTATGGATGGTGAAACAGCGAAGGGCGTTGGTATTAAAGATAACCGCCTTACAGCGACAGATTTTGATACGATATTCAATTCAACCGAGCATCAAATTAATCAACACATGTTAGAATTAACTAAAGAATTATCTATTTAATTTTAGGAGGCATTTCCAAATGAAAAAAACTAAAATCGTTTGTACGATTGGACCAGCATCAGAATCAGAAGATATGTTAGAAAAGTTAATGAAAGCCGGCATGAACGTGGCGCGTTTAAACTTTTCTCATGGCTCTCATGATGAGCATGCAGCACGTATCCGTTCAATTCGTAAAGTAGCGAAAAAGTTAGAAAAAAACATTGGTATTTTACTTGATACGAAAGGGCCTGAGATTCGTACGCACAATATGAAAAATGGTGTGATTACATTAGAAAAAGGGTCACATGTTACAGTAAGTATGCATGAAGTAGAAGGTACACCGGAAAAGTTCTCTGTCACATATGAAGAATTAATTAATGATATTGAAATCGGTTCATTTATTTTATTAGATGACGGATTAATTGAATTAGAAGTTGAATCAATTGATCACGCTGCGGGTGAAGTACACTGTAAAGTTCTTAACACTGGTGAGCTTAAAAATAAAAAAGGTGTGAACTTACCAGGCGTGAGTGTGAACTTGCCAGGTATTACTGAAAAAGATGAAGAGGACATTCGCTTTGGCATTGACCAAGATGTTGACTTTATTGCTGCAAGTTTCGTAAGACGTTCAAGTGACGTTTTAGAAATCCGTAGAATTTTAGAAGAAGTGAAAAACGATACAATCAGTATTATTCCTAAAATTGAAAACCAAGAAGGTATTGACAACATAGATGAAATTCTTGAAGTTTCTGATGGTTTAATGGTAGCCAGAGGTGACATGGGCGTTGAAATTCCACCAGAAACAGTACCAATTGTTCAAAAAGATTTAATTCGTAAATGTAATAAATTAGGTAAACCTGTTATCACTGCAACGCAAATGTTAGATTCAATGCAACGCAATCCACGTGCGACAAGAGCTGAAGCTTCAGACGTTGCCAATGCTATTTACGATGGTACAGATGCGGTTATGTTATCTGGTGAAACAGCTGCAGGTGCTTATCCAGAAGAAGCAGTTAAAGCGATGAATAACATTGCATACGCTGCTGAGCAAGCACAAGATTATAAAAAGCTCTTATCAGATCGTACAAAACTTGTAGAAACTTCACTTGTAAATGCAATTGGTGTTTCTGCTGCACACACAGCGTTGAACCTAAAAGTAAACGCAATCGTTGCTGCTACTGAAAGTGGTACAACAGCACGTACTATTTCAAAATACAGACCAAAATCAGACATTATTGCAGTGACACCATTCGCAACAACAGCACGTCAATGTACGCTTGTATGGGGCGTTTATCCTGTTGTACGTGAAGGTAACTACACAACAGATGAGTTGTTAAATAATGCAGTTGCAACAGCAATTGAAACAGAACGTGTTGAAAAAGGTGATTTAATCATCATCACAGCAGGTGTACCGACTGGTGAATCAGGAACTACAAACTTAATGAAATTACATCTCATCGGTGAAGATTTAGCAAACGGGCAAGGTATTGGACGTAACTCAGCTGTTGGAAGAACAGTAGTTGTGAATGATGCATCAGAATTAGAGGGACAAAATCTTGAGCAAGCTGTTATCGTAACACCTTCAGTTGATGAAAAAATGGTGCCTTATTTAGATCAAGCAGTCGCGCTCGTTACAGAAGAAGCAGGTTTAACATCTTCAAGTGCGATTTTAGGGTTAGAAAAAGGTATTCCAACTGTAGTAGGCGTTGAAGATGTAGCTAAAACGATCCCAAGTGGTATTTTAGTAACGGTAGATGCAGCGCAAGGTAAAGTTTATGAAGGTTATGCCAACGTACTTTAAAATTAAATAGAATTCGCAATAAGTAAGAACGGAACACAGCGAGATGATTTTTTAAATCGTTAACCGATATTAATTATTTCGAGTGTTTGTGGGGGGCGAAACTAGGGTATCTAAATATAAAATTTAGACCGTAGTTTCGTCCTTTTGTTTTTGTTTAAGAGTTACATAAAAAGTGATATTACACTTAAAGCGATAAATTTTAATAAATCCAAGTCATCAAATCTTTTTATTATGAATGATAAAGAATGCAAATAATCGTGCATTGATGTAATGATTACGGATGAAAAGACAAAAGAAAACGCTTTATATTAGGGTTTTCGAAAAATATGAAATATATATTTCTGAGTTTGAAATAAGATTATTTTTACATACGACTGTTCTTAAAATGTTCACAAATTGCTTCATATTGGCTATAATAATATATGAAAGCCATTACAAAGAACGAATATAAAGTAAAGGGGAAATTCATATGGCAGAATTAATGAGAGGTCTTGAAGGGGTAATCGCTGCTGAAACTAAAATCAGCTCAATTATTGACAGTCAATTAACTTATGCAGGTTATGATATTGATGACCTGACAGAAAACGCACAATTCGAAGAGGTTGTTTTCTTATTGTGGAATTATCGATTACCTACAGAACAAGAATTATCTGAATTAAAAGAAAAGTTATTTAAGTATATGACTTTAAATCCAAGAATGTACAGTCATTTTGAAGAATATACGACAGATGAGGTACATCCAATGACGGCGTTACGTACGTCAGTTTCTTATCTCGCTCATTTTGATGAAAATGCGGACGATAATGGGGAAGAAGCATTGCAAGAAAGAGCGATTCGAATTCAAGCAAAAATTGCGTCACTTGTTGCATCATTTGCTCGAGTAAGAGATGGGAAACAACCTGTAAAACCTGATGCATCATTAAGCTATGCAGCAAACTTTTTATATATGTTACGTGGTGAAAAACCGACAGATGTTGAAGTTGAAGGTTTCAATAAAGCTTTAATTTTACATGCTGATCATGAATTAAATGCGTCTGCTTTCACAGCACGATGTGCCGTATCATCATTATCTGATATGTATTCAGGTATCACTGCAGCGGTAGGTTCACTTAAAGGGCCTTTACATGGTGGAGCAAATGAACGTGTAATGAAGATGTTAACAGAAATCGGCTCTATTGATAATGTTGAACCTTATCTAGAAAAAGCATTTAAAAACAAAGATAAAATTATGGGATTTGGTCATCGTGTTTATAAAAATGGTGATCCACGTGCCAAATATTTAAAAGAAATGAGTCGTAAAATTACAGATGAGACAGGCCAAAGTGATCTATACAAAATGTCAGTTAAAATTGCTGATATTATGAAAGAAGAAAAAGGCCTACTCCCTAATGTAGACTTCTATAGTGCGACTGTTTATCATAGTATGGGGATAGAACATGATCTCTTTACACCTATCTTTGCAGTCAGTCGTACTTCAGGGTGGACTGCACATATTTTAGAACAACTTAGAGATAATAGAATTATGCGTCCACGTGCAACTTATGTGGGTGAAGTTGATCGTAAATATGTTCCAATTCAAGAACGCTAAACCTATTGCATTTAAGATGATTTAAAATTCGGAGGTATATAACAATGAGTGAAAAGATCGTAAAAACGGATAATGGTTTACAAGTCCCTAATCAACCTATCATTCCATTTATTATTGGTGACGGTATCGGGCCTGATATTTGGAAAGCAGCGAGTCGTGTTATTGATGCAGCTGTTGAAAAAGCATATTCTGGAGAAAAAGCAATTTCATGGAAAGAAGTGCTAGCAGGACAAAAAGCATATGATCAAACAGGTGAATGGTTACCTTCTGAAACGCTTGATACAATCAAAGAATACTTGATAGCGATTAAAGGACCTTTAACAACTCCAATCGGCGGAGGTATCCGTTCATTGAATGTTGCATTACGCCAAGAATTGGATTTATTTACATGTCTACGTCCAGTACGCTGGTTCCAAGGTGTGCCATCACCAGTGAAACGACCACAAGATACAGATATGGTCATCTTCCGTGAAAATACTGAAGACATTTATGCAGGCATCGAATTCAAAGAAGGTACAGATGAAGTTAAAAAGGTAATTGATTTCTTACAAAATGAAATGGGTGCAAAAAATATTCGCTTCCCTGAAACTTCTGGTATTGGTATTAAGCCTGTATCGAAAGAAGGGACTGAACGATTAGTACGTGCTGCGATTCAATACGCTTTAGACAATCAACGTAAATCTGTAACGCTTGTGCATAAAGGGAATATCATGAAATTTACTGAAGGTGCCTTTAAACAATGGGGATATGATTTAGCAGAGAAAGAGTTTGGTGATCAAGTCTTCACTTGGCAACAATATGACCGTTTAGTTGATGAAAAAGGTAAAGATGAAGCTAACCGTATTCAAGATCAAGCTGAAAAAGACGGTAAAGTTATTATTAAAGACTCCATTGCGGATATTTTCTTACAACAAATTTTAACACGTCCAGCTGACCATGATGTAGTGGCAACAATGAATTTAAATGGTGACTATATTTCTGATGCCCTTGCTGCACAAGTCGGAGGTATCGGTATTGCACCAGGCGCAAACATTAACTATGAATCTGGTCATGCTATTTTCGAAGCAACGCACGGAACAGCGCCAAAATATGCAGACTTAGATAAAGTTAACCCTTCTTCTGTATTATTATCAGGGGTATTAATGTTAGAACATTTAGGTTGGCAAGAAGCTGCAGATTTGATTACGCAAGCAGTTGAAAAAACAATTGCTTCTAAAGTTGTAACTTATGATTTTGCACGCTTGATGGAAGGTGCAACTGAAGTTAAAACATCTGAATTTGCAGACGAATTAATTAAAAATCTTTAATCAATAAGATGATATACAATGGGAATCAGATCGAGACTTCAATGTAATAATGAAGATCTCGTTTGATTCCTTTTTTAGTGACTCGAATTCAACCTTTAGTGAGACGCTCTATTTCGTTTCAATGCCATCATTATTATTTACCTAAAGTATTTGTATAGCGAAAGTAAGTTTCATTAATCGCGCTTATTGTAAAGTGTAAAAAGTTCTATTTAATGTATCCATGTATAACTAACCGCTTTTATATTGAAATTATTAACGTTACATTAAGTTATTGTAAAGTTACTTAACTATATATTATTTTTGAGTTCATTTTAAGTTATAATGAAATTAATATCATAAGGAGGTAGATGTATGGCTCAAAGAGTGCTTGTCGTTGATGATGAACAATCAATCGTAACATTATTAAAATATAATCTTGAGCAAGCGGGGTATGTAGTTGAGATTGCCCAAGATGGTGAGGAAGCATTGCAAAAAGAAAAAGAAACAAAGCCCGATTTAATTGTTTTAGATGTCATGTTACCAAAAAAAGATGGTATAGAAGTCTGCAAAACGATTCGATCAGATAAAAATCAAGTTCCCATTTTAATGTTAACTGCAAAAGATGACGAATTTGATCGTGTGCTTGGTCTTGAATTAGGTGCAGATGATTATATGACCAAACCATTTTCACCAAGAGAAGTTGTCGCACGTGTCAAAGCGATTTTGCGTCGTTCATCTGTCGTTGATTCTGTAAAGAATGAAGACGAGGATGAAGATATTGTAATTGGCAATATTAGAATTCGTCCAGACTTTTTTGAAGTTTATCGTAACGATACATTACTAGAATTAACACCTAAAGAATTTGAATTATTATTATATTTAGTCGAACGACAAGGCCGTGTCATTACACGTGAACATATGCTGAATTCAGTTTGGAATTATGAATTTGCGGGTGATTCTAGAATTGTTGATGTCCATATTAGTCATTTACGAGATAAGCTTGAAGAGAATCCGAAACAGCCCCAGTTGATTAAAACAGTACGTGGTTTAGGGTATAAATTGGAGCGACCAAAATAAATGATAAAATTTTATCACAAGCTTTTAATTATACTTACAACGATCACTGTTGTAAGTTTTCTTTTATTAGGATTTATCGTGCATAATAGCATTTATTTAAAGTCAGTAGAGTATGAGAAAAAGTCTTTAATAAAAGAAGCGAAACAAATTATCACTTTAAATAAAGAAAATAACCCCCAACGTATCCAAGAACTTGCACGTATTTATGATACGAACATGCTTATTATTGAAAAAGGGCAAAGAACGGAATTCAAGACGAATCACGATAAAATAGATTCACAAAAAGAAAAACAAGTTTTACAACAATTAAAAAGTGACAATAATGCATATGAATTGGATGCTAAAACAAAAAAATATTGGTTTGGTTATCGTAAAGATGATACGACGTTATTGATTAATGGCTCTTTTGACATGGTTTACGAATTGCAATTACAATTTTGGAAGTATTTAATTTTAGTTGGTATGTTTATCATCGCACTTATCTTTTTTACAGTGCGTTATATCAACCGAACATATATCCAACCGATAAATGAAGTCTCTTATGCTGCCTCACTTCTCACTGACGGTAACTATCGAGTGAGAGTTCCTGAGAGTAGTGTTAAAGAAATGAGAGAGCTTTATGTAACGATTAATGTTTTAGCACGAAGATTGGAACAACTGAATAGCGAACAAAAGATTCAACGCAATCGTTTAGTCACGACACTCGAGAATATCCCAAGTGCAGTTTTGATGATAGATAAAAGTGGGAAAATTGTGGTAGCCAATCAAACTTACTATACGATTTTTAACGAGTCACATAATGTTGAAAATCAAAATTATGAGAAATATCTACATCCAACATTGAAAAAACTCGTTGTAGAAGGTTTTCGAACTGAAAAAGCGGTATATGAACAAGTTGAAATCTTAATCAATCATATTCATCAAAAATTTTTCGATACTTCGTGTGTGCCTATATTGTCTCGAACAAAAAAACATTTACAAGGGATGGTTATTGTACTTCATGATATTACGCAGCTCAAGAAACTTGAAAATTTAAGAAGAGACTTCGTAGCCAATGTATCTCATGAACTCAAAACACCGATCACGTCTATGAAAGGTTTTACAGAGACATTGATTGAAGGTGCGAAAAATGATGAAGCATCTTTAGATATGTTTCTCAATATTATTTTGAAAGAGTCAAATCGAATTCAATCTTTAGTAGAAGATTTACTTGATTTGTCTAAAATTGAGCAAAATACGACGGTTGAAAAACATCGGATTGATCTTTCTGAAGTCGCAAAATCTTCTTTTTCTGTAATAGAGCATATTGCCAATGAAAAATCGATACGCTTAGTTGATGAAATTGAACCACATATTTTTGCGATGGCAGATGAAGGTAAAATTTCGCAAGTGATTGTAAATTTAATGACAAATGCCGTCAATTATTCTCCAAAAGACAGTACTGTGAGATTATTAGTCTATCGAGATGACATGCATCCTGTTATCGAAGTCATTGACCAAGGTATTGGAATTGATGAACAAGAAAAATACCGTATTTTCGAAAGATTTTATCGGGTGGATAAAGCGCGAAGTCGAGAGTCCGGTGGCACAGGTTTAGGGCTATCGATTACTAAGCACATTGTTGAATCCTATCAAGGAAGTATTGAAGTAGAGTCAGAATTAGGTAAAGGCTCAAAATTTAAAGTTGTATTGCCTGAGTAATATTAAAATAGAGACAGCGCATCACAAGAGAATGAGACGATGAAACTGTAATGAAAACAGCAAAGCTAAATTTTGACGTTACAGTGGCAATTAGATTTCATAAATGCCCCAAATGGAGGGTTTAAAGAAATCTTAATTATCATCGCTCATTCTTTTTATGTATTGATTGATAATGTGATCATCACAACAGCCTATTTTTTAATCAAAAGTGGTGTATGCTGATAAAAGAGTTAGATGACACCTCTATGCCTGAATATGATAAAATAAGGACAAACGATAATGGAGGGAATTGCGTGGATAAACTCATATTAATAGATGGTAATAGTCTAAGTTTTAGAGCATTTTATGCCTTGCCATTATTAAAAAATAAAGCTGGCATTCATACAAATGCCGTCTATGGCTTTGCACGATTACTAGAAAAGATTTTAAAAGAAGAACAACCGACTCACTTTTTAGTTGCGTTTGATGCTGGAAAAACGACATTTAGACATGAAACGTATAAAGAATATAAAGGAGGCCGTCAAAAAACACCGCCTGAGCTTAGTGAACAGTTACCTTATATTCGTCAACTGCTAGATGCTTATCAAATCAAGCGATACGAGTTAGAAAATTATGAGGCTGATGATATTATCGGTACCTTGAGTCAAGCTGCTGATGAAGCAGGTATGCAAACCATTATTATTACAGGCGATCGCGATTTGACTCAATTAGCGACAGATAATGTCACAATTTACTATACAAAAAAAGGGGTTACGGATGTCGATCACTATACACCGGACTTTATCTCAGAAAAATATAATGGATTAACGCCTAAGCAAATTATAGATTTAAAAGGATTGATGGGAGATACATCAGATAATATTCCTGGTGTTGCTGGTGTAGGTGAAAAAACAGCAATCAAGCTTTTAAATCAATTTGAAACCGTTGAAGGTGTTTATGCGCATCTTGATGACGTGACTGGTAAAAAGTTAAAAGAAAAACTTGAAAACAGTCGTGAAGATGCATTAATGAGTAAGCAATTAGCAACTATCAATTGTGAAAGCCCGATTACAGTGACATTAAACGATGTTAAACGACCACAAGAAATCGATGAATCAGAAAAAGTGTCACTATTTAAAACACTAGAATTTCGACAACTATTAGAAGAAATCGATATTGAAACAATTCAAGAGGCTCCGGCAAAAGAATTTAAAGTCACACAAGATATTTCAAAATTAGATTTGACTCAATTAAAAGAAGCAGCTATCCATGTTGAGGTTGCAGGACCTAATTACTTAAAAGATGATTTACTCACATTTGGTTTGTTCGATGGACAAAATTATATCGTCATCCCATTTAATCAGTTAAAAGCGCATTCAGATTTAGTCCAATGGTTAGAAGATAAAGAGACCGAGAAATGGGTCTATGATGCGAAAAAAACATATATCGCAATGAAACGAAATGAGATTGCAATTCAAAATATTCGCTTTGATGTGATGCTTGCAAGCTATATCATTGATCCTTCTAGAACGATAGATGACATTGCTTCAGTTGTATCTCATTTTAAACGTACTTATGTAAAAGACGATATTGCCATTTACGGTAAAGGAAAATCTTATCACGTACCAAAAGATGAAATTTTGTACGCACATATTGCTTCTATTTTAGATGCAATTCATGAAGTACAACCTCAAATGATGGAAATTTTAGAGGCTCATCAACAAACAGCGCTGTTATCTGAAATTGAACTACCACTCGCTTCAATATTAAGTGAAATGGAAGCAGTAGGGATTTATACAGATGTCGAGACTTTAAAAAATATGGAACAAGATTTACAAGCACAACTGGATGATTTGATTCAAGCGATTCACGACCTAGCGGGAGAGCCCTTTAATATTAATTCACCAAAACAGTTAGGTGTCATTTTATTTGAAAAATTAAAGTTACCGATTATTAAAAAAACGAAGACAGGTTATTCCACAGCGGTGGATGTTCTTGAAAAGCTTCAGGGTGAGCATCCGATTATTGAATATATTTTAACTTACCGCACACTTTCTAAATTACAGTCGACATACGTCGAAGGTTTACAAAAAGTAATTTGGGATGATCAACGAATTCATACGCGCTTTAATCAAACACTTGCACAGACAGGGCGACTGTCTTCCGTCGATCCAAACTTGCAAAATATTCCAATTCGCTTGGAAGAAGGTCGCAAAATACGTAAAGCGTTTAAATCAAGCCACGATGATTACGTTATTTTAGCTGCGGATTATTCTCAAATTGAATTACGCGTTTTAGCGCATATTACAGGAGATCCGACTTTACAAAAAGCATTTATCGACGAAGAAGATGTTCACATGACGACAGCGATGAAAGTGTTTAATGTTGATGCAGATCAAGTAACGTCAATGATGAGAAGACAAGCGAAAGCTGTTAATTTTGGAATCGTTTATGGCATTAGCGATTACGGCTTAAGTCAAAATTTGGGTATTAGCCGAAAAGAAGCGCAACGATTTATCGATGATTATTTGAACCATTTTCCTGGCGTGAAAGACTATATGGATAATATTGTTCAAGATGCGAAACAAAACGGTTATGTAGAAACGCTTCTAAAGCGTAGAAGATATATTCCGGATATTACGAGTCGAAACTTTAATAAGCGAGGTTTTGCGGAACGAACTGCGATGAACTCTCCAATTCAAGGTAGTGCAGCAGATATTATTAAATTAGCCATGGTTAATTTTGATAAAAAAGTTCGTGAAACTGAATTTAATGCCAAACTATTATTACAAGTGCATGATGAGCTTATTTTTGAAGTTCCGAAAGATGAAGTGCAAGCATTTAGCAAATTTGTTGAAGATATTATGGCAAATGCGTTAGAATTGGATGTTCCGTTAAGTGTAGAATCAGATTATGGGTGTACATGGTATGATGCTAAATAGAAAGTAGGTCAGTTCGAAAATGCCAGAATTACCAGAAGTTGAACACGTCACAAGAGGAATCAAACCATTTGCTTTAAACCAAAAGATTATTGATGTGTCTTTTTCTCAACCTGTTATTTTAGGAAAAGAAAATGGAAAGGCAACGATTATAAAAGGTATAAGTCTTGACGACTTTAAACGATATACAGTGAACTATACGATTACAAATATTCAACGCCGAAGTAAATATATTTTATTTGAGATTCAACATGAACAATTAGAACGTATGTTAATATCTCATCTAGGCATGGCTGGTGGATTTTTTATCGTAAATGAAATCGATGATATACCGATATTAAACTATCGAAAACATTGGCAAGTGGTCTTTCACTTAGAAAATGGTATGAAACTAGTGTATAGTGATATTCGTCGTTTTGGTGAAATTAGAAATGTTGAAGCATTAATGGATTATCCATCTTTATTAGAAATAGCACCAGAGCCATTTGAAGATGAGGCTTTAGCACATTTTCTGTCTAAAAGTAATGAAAAAAAATATTCAAGGATGGCAATAAAGGCATTTATTTTAGACCATCGTGTGATTGCCGGATGTGGCAATATTTATGCGTGTGAAGCTTTATTTGATGCGAAGTTGAATCCTAACACGACGGTGAATCAGCTATCAGATGCACAAAAAACTGAAGTATTCGATAGTGTTGTGAAAGTGCTTAATATGGGTATTTTGAATGGTGGGACAAGCGTCTCAGATTATGTTCATGCAGATGGACAAAAAGGAACAATGCAAGATTATTTAAATGTTTATAAGAAGAAAAACTGTACGTCTTGTGACTCGGCAATAGAAACGGTGATTATAGCAGGACGTAATACACATTTTTGTCCGGTTTGCCAAAGATAGGGAAGAGGGAGATTATGCCAAAAGTAATTGGATTAACAGGTGGGATTGCAACAGGCAAATCCACGGTTGCAGCGTTATTGGAAGTTCATGGATTTAAAATTGTTGATGCAGATCTTGCATCTCGAAAAGCTGTCGAAAAAGGTTCTGTAGGTTTACGACAAATACAGGAACAGTTCGGCGAAGAAGCCATTAATGAAGATGGCGAAATGGACCGCGCTTATATTGCACAACAAGTTTTTTATGATGATGAAAAAAGAAAACAACTGAATCAAATCGTTCATCCGATTGTGCGTGAATTGATGCAAAAAGAGCGAGATCATTATCTTGCTGAAGGCCATGATGTCATCATGGATATCCCATTATTGTATGAAAATGGACTTGAAGATACAGTTGACGAAGTGTGGCTTGTCTATGCATCAGAGCCGATTCAAATAGATCGGTTAATGGAAAGAAATCAGTTATCAATTGATGATGCTAAAGCACGTATATACAGTCAGATTTCCATTGATAAAAAGAGCAGAATGGCCGATGTCGTTATTGACAATTTAGGCTCTAAGCTTGAATTAAAACAAAATTTAGAACAACTATTAGCGGAAAAAGGCTATTTAAATGCTGATGATGATTCTAATGAAACGATATAACAACTTAATATGATTTTTCAGCAACGCCACGTTGTAGCGCATGTCAAAACATTATTTAGCATTTTTGGCATGCGCGATGTGTTACAACGGTGCGTTGCTTTTTTATTATAAAATTGTGACTCACTATCTTGAAGATGGAGCTATTTAATTATGGACAAAAATGTTTCAGAGATAGGGCCTTCACTATAGAGCATCTTTAATTCATCAAACGATTTGAACGATATGTGAAAAACACATACATCAAATGTTATTTATTGAAAGTAATAAGAAAAAATTATCAAAGAAAACGGTTTCAAATCTACTTCAATATGCTATACTAATTTCTATAAGTATAACACATTATTAAGGAGTGCTTTTATCATGACGACAAAGATTGCGATTAATGGTTTAGGGCGAATTGGCCGTATGGTTTTAAGAGTAGCATTGAATAGAGAAGATGTTGAAGTAGTGGCTTTAAATGCAAGTTATCCACCTGAAACGATAGCCCATCTTCTTAAATATGATACAACACACGGTCGCTTTAATCAGACTGTTGAAGCAACTGAAAATGGTATTAAAGTAGATGGAAAAGAAATTAAACTCGTTTCAGATCGTAATCCTGAAAATTTGCCATGGGGTGAGCTTGATATTGATATCGTAGTGGAAGCAACAGGTAAATTTAATCATGGTGACAAAGCGAATGCTCATATCAAAGCAGGGGCGAAAAAAGTAATTTTAACGGGACCTTCGAAAGGGGGAGAAGTGCAGACAATTGTGAAAGGTGTAAATGATCATGAATTGGACGTCATGCAATATGATGTGTTCAGTAATGCTTCATGTACAACAAATTGTTTAGCACCTGTCGCAAAAATTTTGAATGATCATTTTGGGATTGAAAATGGTTTAATGACAACGGTTCATGCTGTGACAAATGATCAAAATAACTTGGACAATCCGCATAAAGATTTAAGACGCGCACGTGCTGCCTTTGAAAGTATTATTCCGACTTCGACGGGTGCAGCAAAAGCATTATCACTCGTTTTACCAGAGTTAGAGGGCAAATTACATGGTATGGCATTACGTGTACCAACTAAAAATGTATCTTTAGTTGACTTAGTTGTTGATTTAAAACATACAGTTACAAAAGAAGATATTAATCGTGTTTTTAGAGAGAATGATTTAGATCAAGTTGTTGCAATTTCTGATGAGCCATTGGTTTCGGATGATTTTACGACAGATGCGCATTCTGCAATTATTGATGCTGAGTCTACGATTGTAATGGGGGATAAAAAAGTTAAAGTACTCGCATGGTATGATAACGAATGGGGTTATTCCACAAGAGTTGTCGATGTATTACAGCAAATCGCATCACAACTCAAAGTCAAAGTCGCATAATAATATGATGTGTCAATAAGCTGGCATGAGACTGAGAACACCTTACAACAAATTATTAATATTAACTAAAATCAATATAAAGGTTGAGACGATTTTGAAATTGTCTCAGCTTTTTTTGTGCAAATAAGGAAAATTGCGAATTCAATTGCGTTAAAATAGGCGTAACTTTTGAAATAAATAGGTTTGTAGTATAATTAAACAAAATTAAGATGAAGAGGTGACAAAGTCGTGAAATGTCCAAAATGTAATCATACGCAATCTCGAGTTGTAGATTCGAGACATGCAGATGATATGAATGCCATTAGAAGAAGACGTGAATGTGAACATTGTGGGACACGTTTCACTACTTTTGAACATATAGAGATGAGTCCGCTCATTGTTGTGAAAAAAGATGGTACAAGAGAACAATTTAACAGAGAGAAAATCTTAAACGGACTTGTACGTTCATGTGAAAAACGTCCCGTCCGATTCCAACAACTCGAAGAAATTACGAATCAAGTTGAATGGAAATTACGCGAATCCGGTATTGCTGAAATTTCATCGCGGGAAATAGGGGAGCACGTGATGGATTTATTGATGCATGTTGACCAAGTTTCTTATGTGCGCTTTGCATCCGTTTATCGAGAATTTAAAGATGTTGATCAGTTATTGAAATCAATGCAGGGGATTTTGAAAGAAAACAAGCGGAGTGAATAAATAATGAGTCAATTCATTTATCAAAGCCAATTAAGTCCACACGACGGATTTGTCGTCATGCGCCGTTTCCATTTTCATGCGGTTCATTACGATGTGTTAAGTCGTTTGTTCACACCTTTAATTGGTGCTGAAGCAATTGGCGTATATCAATTTTTAAACCAATTTGAAGGTGTATCTTTTGAAGAAGGTTATACCCATTATACAATGATGTCAGAATTAAAAATGGGCTTAAGACAGTTTAGAGAGTTTTTAGATTTACTTGAAGGAATTGGACTATTAAAAACCTTTGTTCAACAATCTGAGAATACAACTCAGTTCGTTTATGAATTATTGCCACCTCCTTCAGCACAGCGTTTTTTTAACGATCCAATGTTATCTATATACTTTTACGAGGTTGTTGGTCAACAACGCTATCACCAAATTAAAAAAACGTTTATACCTACATCTAAAGATCTATCAGGTTATACAGAAGTAACTAAAAAATTTACAGATGTATTTAAAGTGCCAAAATATCAATTGGTGTCACAAGATGAAAATCTTAAAGAACAACAATATGAAGGTTTGGACTTAACAGACGTTTCCTTTGATTTTGAGTTGTTAGCTGACATGTTACAATCTCATTATGTAAGTAAGAATATTCTTTCAGAGCCAACGAAATCTTTAATTATCCAATTGGCAACATTATATCGTTTATCACCGGATGTGATGAAAGCAATTATTTTAAAATCACTCAATGCCGATCAATCATTGTCAGTTACAAACTTAAGAAAACAGGCACAAAGCTATTACCTTATGGAACATCAGCAAGAATTGCCAGCGTTACAAGCACAGAATCTTGAACTCGCAAGTGATGAATCAAAACAGTCAACTGAAGCCGTTGAAGTGTCAAACTGGGATGAATGGTTTGATTTAATGGATCATACAAGTCCGATTGTTATGCTAACATCTTATGGAGGATCTGAACCGCCACGCTATCAAAAAGAGATGATAGAGGAATTGATGCGGCGAGAAGGATTTAGTTTTGGTGTTATTAATATTTTATTACAGTTTGTGATGCAAAAGACGGATAATAATTTACCAGAAAAATATGTTTATTCTGTTGCATCGACTTGGAAAAAAAGTGGTGTAACCGATGCACGAACAGCGTATGATAAAGCAATGGAAGTTCAAAAAAATCAAGATAATGCAAATCAAAAACGCTATGAATCCACTGCTCAAAATCAAAAGCGTGGCTACCGTCATGCACCATCAGAAAAACAGCCACGTTGGATTACACATCCAGAAGAATATCAACAAAAAGAAGAAGATCAAGAAGCGTTAGCAAAGGATAGAGAGGCGTTTCTTAATAAACTAAAAAATAAAAGACGGGCAGGTGAAGATTAATGAAAAGTTTCAATAGTATTATGGGAAACCATCAAAACCTTGATCAAAAAATACAAGAGATTAAACGACAAGTATTAAATGATCCAGATGTAAAAGCTTTTTTGAATGCGCATCAATCAGAAGTAACGAACAGAATGATTGATGAAGATTTAAATATTCTTCAAGAATATAAAGATCAACAAAAGCATTATGATGGTTCGCACACGTACGAGAACTGCCCAAACTTTGTTAAAGGTCATATACCTGAACTTTATATAGAAAACCAACATATTAAAATTCGTTATAAACCTTGTCCATGCAAAATAAGACATGACGAAGAGCAACATGCTAAAAGTATGATTACATCTTTCCATATGCATCCAGATACACTCAATGCTAAAATTAAGGACATTTATATGACGAGACGTAATCGCTTGGATTTAGCTATGAGGCTGGATGATATGATTGATGCGATGATTGATAAACGACCTGTGAAAGGACTATACCTATACGGAGAGTTCGGCACAGGGAAATCCTTTATTTTGGGTGCAATTGCGAACGAATTGAAGGATAACCGTGTACCTTCAATGATTATTTATGTGCCTGAATTTATACGTACATTAAAAAATGGTTTTAAAGACGGTTCTACTTCCAAGCGCATTCAACAAGTGCGTGAAGCACGAGTTCTTTTTTTAGATGACTTAGGTGCAGAAGATATGACGCCTTGGGTACGTGATGAAGTTTTAGGTCCTATTTTACATTATCGAATGATTCAAGAACTCCCAACATTTTTCAGTTCGAATATGAGTTTACAAGAATTAGAAGATCATTTGGCGACCACAAAAAATGGGACAGATGTGATGAAAGCGAAACGTATTATGGAACGTGTCAAAACTTTAAGTGAAGCGTATTTATTAGAAGGAGAAAATTATAGAAAGCATTGAAAAAATAAATTTTAGCGTTATAATAAGGATAAATAAATATTGATTTTAAAGTTTGAGGATACGATACGAACGGAAGTTATGGTACAGAGAGCTACTGGCGATGAGAATGTAGTGCATAACCCTTTGTGTTACTCCCTCTATAGATTGGTATTTGTAATGAATACCCGGATCAAGACCGTTATCTTATGTAGAGATGTCATTGCAGAGATATGTATGGCAAATTAGGGTGGTAACACGAAGACCTCGTCCCTTTGTTGGGATGGGGTCTTTTTTATTTTCAAAACTTTAACGACAATCAATGATAGGAGGAACATTATGTCAGAAATTAAAGTACGTTTTCCAGATGGAAGTGAGAAAGCTTTCGAACATGGTACAACTACAGAAGAGATTGCACAATCCATTAGCCCAGGGTTAAGAAAAAAAGCGGTTGCTGGTAAATATAATCAACAGATGGTGGATTTGACTCGTCCATTAGAAGAGGATGGAACACTTGAAATCATTACACCAGGTAGTGAAGAAGCTTTGGAAGTGCTGAGACATTCTACAGCGCATTTGATGGCACAAGCTTTAAAACGTTTATACGGCGACGTTAAATTTGGTGTCGGTCCTGTAATCAATGAAGGCTTTTATTATGACTTTGATATGGAAGAAAAAGTTTCGAGTGATGACTTTGAAAAAATTGAAAAAACAATGAATCAAATCATTAATGAAAATCAAAAAATCGAACGCCGTGTTGTTTCACGAGATGAAGCTAAAGCATTTTTTGCGAACGACCCGTACAAATTGGAATTAATAGAAGCCATTCCAGAAGATGAGCCCGTAACACTTTACAGTCAAGGTGAGTTCACTGATCTTTGTCGAGGTGTCCATGTTCCTTCAACATCAAAAATTAAAGCTTTCAAACTTTTATCAACTGCTGGCGCTTATTGGCGTGGTGATAGTAATAATAAAATGTTACAACGTATTTACGGTACAGCATTTTTTGATAAAAAAGACTTGAAAGCACACTTGAAAATGCTAGAAGAACGAAAAGAACGTGATCACAGACGTATTGGTAAAGAAATGGAATTGTTTACTAATAGTCCGCTTGTAGGTGCAGGTTTACCGCTATGGTTACCGAATGGCGCAACAATTCGTCGTGAAATCGAACGTTATATTGTTGATAAAGAAGTAAGTCTTGGGTATGACCACGTTTACACACCTGTGATGGCGAATGTTGATCTTTATAAAACTTCAGGCCATTGGGATCATTATCAAGAAGATATGTTCCCAACAATGCAACTTGATGCAGACGAAGCGATGGTATTAAGACCTATGAACTGTCCTCATCATATGATGATTTACGCTAACAAACCGCACTCGTATCGTGAATTGCCTATTCGTATCGCTGAGTTAGGTACAATGCATCGTTATGAAGCAAGTGGTGCCGTGTCAGGACTCCAACGTGTTCGAGGCATGACTTTAAACGACGCACATATCTTTGTAAGACCTGATCAAATTAAAGATGAATTCAAACGTGTTGTAAAAATGATTTTAGATGTTTATGAAGATTTTGGCTTTGAGGATTATAAATTCCGTTTGAGTTATCGTGATCCAGAAGACAAAGAAAAATATTTCGATGATGACGATATGTGGAACAGAGCGGAAAAAATGTTGAAAGAAGCTGTCGATGAACTAGGATTGCCATATGAAGAAGCGTTAGGTGAAGCGGCATTTTATGGTCCAAAACTTGATGTTCAAGTTAAAACAGCAATGGGTAAAGAGGAAACATTATCAACAGCACAACTTGACTTCTTATTGCCAAAACGATTTGAATTAACTTACATTGGGCAAGATGGAGAACAGCATCAACCTGTAGTTATTCATCGTGGTGTCGTTTCAACAATGGAACGTTTTGTTGCCTTTTTAACTGAAGAAACAAAAGGAGCATTCCCGACTTGGTTAGCACCACAACAAGTTGAGATTATTCCTGTTAATAACGATTTACATTATGATTACGCCCGTCAAGTTCATGATGAGTTAAAATCTCAAGGTGTGCGTGTGCATATCGACGATCGTAATGAGAAAATGGGTTATAAAATAAGAGAGGCGCAAATGAAAAAAATTCCTTATCAATTAGTAGTTGGAGATAAGGAAATCGAAAACAATGAAGTTAATGTTCGTCAATATGGATCTAAAGATCAAAAAACAGTTGAAAAAGATACATTTGTGTGGGAATTGATTGACGAAATTCGATTAAAAAAACAGAGATAATTATTGCTACTACATGAAGACTGATGTATAGTATAATCTAAATATAAATATTATTTGATTGAGTTAGAGGCGCGATTTTAAAGAGTAATCCTTGGTTTGTATTGATGATACTGACACCATAAGATGAAAGGGAAAGTCGCCGAAATGAGAAGTGGTCATCAACACTTCTTGTTGGGCTAGTATTCGAAAGGAACTAGACTGTCACAACAGTGATGCGCTACCTATTAATATAAAATTAACAGAGGTTGCGTCCGGTTTTTGATGCAATCTCTGTTTTCGTTTCTATTAAGGTCGTTTTAATTTGCGTAATTCATCTAGCGACACAAGATTTGTCTAAACCTCTAAGCAATTGGGAAAGGATTAGGAAAATGAGTAACGAAAAAATTGAAAATCAAAATACAGTTCAGCGTCATTTGAAAGATCGACATATTTCTATGATTGCTATAGGTGGAGCGATTGGGACGGGTTTGTTTATGACATCTGGTGGCGCCATTCATGATGCAGGGCCTTTAGGGGCTTTGCTCGGTTATTCCATTATTGGGATTATGGTGTTTTTCTTGATGACTTCACTTGGAGAAATGGCGACGTATTTACCAGTTTCAGGATCATTTAGTACCTATGCAACACGATTTGTTGATCCTTCTTTAGGCTTTGCTTTAGGATGGAACTATTGGTTCAACTGGGTTATCACTGTTGCTGCTGATGTCACTATTGCTGCACAAGTCATTCAGTACTGGGCGCCTTTACAATTTTTACCTGCGTGGACATGGAGCTGCATTTTTATGGTCATTATATTTGGACTTAATGCTTTGTCTGTGCGAGTTTATGGCGAAAGTGAGTATTGGTTTGCATTTATTAAAGTCGCAACTGTCATTATTTTCATTATCGTAGGTGTACTGACTATCTTTGGTATTATGGGCGGTAAAGCCGTTGGGTTTGACACATTTACTCAAGGTGATGCGCCGTTATTAGGTAATGGTGTAGGCGGAAGCTTGCTCGCTATTTTTGGTGTATTTTTAATTGCAGGTTTCTCTTTCCAAGGGACAGAATTAATTGGGATTACAGCAGGTGAATCTGAAAATCCAGAACGTGCAGTACCAAAAGCGGTTAAACAAGTTTTTTGGAGAATATTATTATTTTACATTTTTGCCATTTTCATTATCGGTATGTTAATCCCTTATAACTCTTCAGCACTTATGGGTGGTGGAGATGATATAGCAACTTCACCGTTTACGCTTGTGTTCAAAAATGCTGGTTTAGCCTTCGCTGCTTCATTTATGAATGCTGTCATTTTAACGTCAGTATTATCTGCAGGAAATTCCGGTATGTATGCAAGTACGCGTATGCTCTATTCAATGGGGAAAGATGGTTTAGCTTCAAAAGTGTTTAGTAAAACGAACAAGAATGGGACGCCAATAATTTCTATGCTTTCTACTGCTGCTATCGTTATTTTAATCTTTACAGTTCAACATCTTAGCGGTAACGCTTATGAATATATCGTTGCTGCCAGTGGTTTAACAGGTTTTATTGCATGGGTCGGTATTGCAATCAGTCATTATCGGTTTAGAAAAGCTTTTCACGCACAAAACTATGATATTGATCAATTAAAATATAAAGCGAAGTTATACCCATTTGGCCCAATTCTTGCTGGTGTGCTTTGCACCATTGTCATTATTGGACAGGACGTTGATTTAATCCAAGGTGGCGGCTTTGATCTCAATCGTTTCTTAATTACGTATATGGGTATTCCAGTATTTTTAATCTTTTTCTTTTATCATAAACTGAAATATAAAACGAAACTGATTCCAGTAAAAGAAGTTAACTTAGATAAAAATGTTGAAACAATTGAAAAAAACTTCCAAAAAAACATTGACTAAAGTTTAATACGTTGGTATGATTGTATCTGTTGAATACGAAACGGACCAAGTAGAAGCTTCCCGCTTCTCACCTGTGGCGACGCAAAAAGCTGTTGGCAGGTTAACGATTAAACATGTGAAGTATGTTCATGTTAACGTGAAGAGCGGGGGTAACGCACCCTCGCTTTTTTTCGTGCTTGGACCATTCGTAAATTTTTTGGAGGTGTCAACCATAGCTAAGGATCAAACGCAAGTTAATGAGAAGATTCGCGCAAAAGAATTACGTGTCATCGGTCAAAATGGTGACCAAATTGGTGTAAAATCTAAAAATGAAGCATTGGAGATGGCAGACCGACTTGGTTTAGATGTCGTAATTGTCGCTCCAAACGCTAAGCCACCTGTTGCTCGTATTATGGATTACGGTAAATACAAATTTGAGCAACAAAAAAAAGAAAAAGAAATGAAAAAGAAACAAAAAGTCATCAATGTTAAAGAAATACGTCTTAGCCCGACTATTGAAGATCATGATTTCAATACGAAGCTTAAAAACGGACGTAAATTTTTAACTAAAGGTGATAAAGTTAAAGTTTCAATTCGTTTCAGAGGGCGTGCAATTACACATAAAGAAATTGGCCAACGCGTTTTGGAAAAATATGCTGAAGCGTGTAAAGACCTTGCTACAATAGAGCAAAAGCCTAAAATGGAAGGTCGCCAAATGTTCCTTATGTTAGCCCCAATTAATGAAAAATAAAAAGTGATTATAGGAGGAAAACATCATGCCTAAAATGAAAACCCACCGCGGAGCTGCGAAACGTGTAAAAAGAACAGGATCTGGTCAACTTAAACGTTCTAGAGCTTATACGTCTCACTTATTCGCAAACAAATCTACAAAGCAAAAACGTAAATTGCGTAAAGCTTCTTTAGTTTCAAAAAGTGATGCAAAACGCGTTAAACAATTATTAACATACGTAAAATAATATTTAATAAAGAATAAAAGATTGAGATGAGGTATGACAGAGCATACCCTAGAGACAAAAGGAGGAATTTATTATGCCACGTGTTAAAGGTGGAACGGTAACAAGAGCGCGTCGTAAAAAGACAATCAAATTAGCTAAAGGTTACTTCGGTGCGAAAAGCACATTATATAAAGTTGCAAAACAACAAGTTATGAAATCAGGTCAATATGCATTCCGTGACCGTCGTCAAAGAAAACGTGATTTCCGTAAATTATGGATTACACGTATCAATGCTGCTGCACGTCAACATGATATGAGTTACTCTCGTTTAATGAACGGTTTAAAACAAGCGGGTATCGATATTAACCGTAAAATGTTATCAGAAATCGCAATTTCTGACGAAAAAGCATTTGCTGAATTAGTCAACCAAGCTAAAGCAGCTTTAAAATAATTATATTTAGAAGCGTTAGCGTCTAAATCGCAAACTCTCTTCAAAGTAGATACTGCTTAAGTAACCACTTTGAAGAGAGTCTTTTTATTTAAGGCTTTACCATTTTTTATAAATTTTGTTACGATATATAAAAAACATAAAGGAGTTAACCATGTCAAAATTTGATGAGCAAATTACTGTTGTGCCACGTATGCGACTATTTAATAATGAAGAAAATGCCTTTAACGGTTTTCTACCTCGTACGGATAACAAAGGTCAGTCTATTTATCAAACGCTAGCCGATTATGAAGTGAAAAGACGCGGTGATATGGAAGAAGATCCTTCATTCAAGCAATTAATTAGTTATTGTTTATTAGAAAATGAAAACGGTGAAATTTTAGTTTATGAAAGATTAGAAGGCGGCGGAGAAGCACGTTTACATGGGAGTGCTTCAATTGGTGTTGGTGGACATATGAACGATGTTCCTAATGCTCAGAATATCGAGGAAGTCATTAAAATCAATGCGAGCCGTGAGCTTGAAGAAGAAGTTGGTTTAACCGTTGATGATAGTAAGGCGCTTAACTTTATCGGTTTTATTAATGATGATAATAATGAAGTTGGCCGTGTACATTTAGGTGTTGTTTTTAAAGTGAATGTAAAGCAAGAAGAAGTAGAAGTGCAAGAAACAGACACTTTAAAAATAGAATGGCAATCACTAGAGAACATTCAAGATTTATCTATATTTGAATCGTGGAGTGCACTGATTTTAGAAAAAATGAAATAGGTGAATGCAATGTCTGACATTATTCCTTTTCCAAAAATGAAGAACAAACTTATGAAGGATATCGATGAGACAATGAAGCAAGCACAATACGAACGTGCCTATGATGCCTTTAATGCATATGAACGCCATTTTGAGTTGACGCCAGAGCTTGCTTTAAAGAAGTGTGAAGTGCTTTGGCATCTAGAGTCTTACTTAGAGCTAAAAGAAGAATCTAACATTTTAATGGTGCAAGGTTTTCAGCCTTATGACACGTTGATGGTTTATTACATTAAAAGTTTATTTGCATTAGGACATTATCATTCAGTGGTCGAGATGATTACACAAGTGATTGATGAAGTACGCGAACATGAGACAAGACTAATTTTGCTACCGATCAAAGATCAAGCACAATCCAAATTAGACGAACGACAAGATTATATGGCACACCGTTTACAAAATTTTACTTATTTGGATCAAAGTGAACAAACACAGCTGCTTTTAAGTTTAATCGATGATAGCGCGTATCAATTTCGGTCAACGATTGCCTATCTCTTGCAAAATGAAATCTTGCAAATGAATATACAAAGTTTAATGCTTGAATATTTACGTTTTGCTCGTTACAATCAATGCGTCCAAGTGGAAAAGCCATTTTGCAATTTGGAAATAAAGCCAAGTGAACTCAGTGGCATTGAACAAACGACATTCAAAACCGAACTTTTACCACGCATTATACATCGTTTAGAATCAGAAATGCCATCCTTTGTTCATGAGGCCTATGTTCACCTTCATACGCATAATATCGCGTTATATCCGTTTGATATTTTGGAAAAGGCATCCTTAGATACATGGGTTGAGGGCTATATGAACTATTTTAAAGCGCTAATGGGTTTCGAATATGAAACAGAAGGCGCGATAACTGGAATATTTAACTTGATAAAATCATTAAATACATAGGTATCATTATTTCAAACACTGACAACCTATGCTATAATAAAGAAGTTGAAAAATTTTAAAAATGAAAAATCATGGAGGTTTTTATACATGACAGCAACTTGGGAAAAAAAAGAAGGTAATCAAGGGTTACTACAAGTAACTGTACCTGCAGAAGAAGTAGATAAAGCGTTAGATCAAGCGTTCAAAAAAGTAGTTAAGCAAATCAATGTACCTGGTTTCCGTAAAGGTAAAGTACCACGCCAAATTTTCGAACAACGTTTTGGTGTAGAAGCGCTTTATCAAGATGCAGTAGATATCTTATTACCAAAAGCTTACAGTGAGGCTGTAGTAGAAGCAGATATCAATCCAGTTGATCAACCTGAAATTGAAGTAACACAAATTGAAAAAGGTAAACCATTTACTTTTGATGCTACTGTAACAGTAGAACCTGAAGTACAATTAGGTGATTACAAAGGATTAGAAATCACAAAACAAGCAACTGAATTAACTGACGAAGAGCTTGAACAAACTATTGAACAACGCTTAGAAGCTATGGCTGATATGGTTATTAAAGAAGACGGTCAAGTTGAAGAAGGCGATACAGTTAACTTAGACTTTGATGGTTATGTAGATGGTGAACAATTCGAAGGTGGCCAAGCTGATGGCTACGACTTAGAAATCGGTTCAGGTATGTTTATCCCAGGTTTCGAAGAACAACTTGTTGGTTTGAAAGTTGGAGAAGAAAAAGAAGTTGAAGTGACATTCCCTGAAGAATATCACGCAGAAGAATTAGCGGGTAAACCAGCTACATTTAAAACAAAAATTAATGAAATCAAAACAAAAGAAGTTCCTGAGTTAGACGATGAATTAGCAAATGAACTTGATTCTGAAGCTGATAACGTTGAACAATACAAAGAAAACTTACGTAAGCAATTAACTGAACAAAAACAAACTGATGCTGAAAACTTACAAAAGGAAGAAGCAATTACATTAGCAACTGACAATGCTACAGTTGATATTCCTGAAGCAATGATTAAAACAGAAGAAGATCGTATGGTTCAAGAATTTGCGCAACGTTTACAACAACAAGGTCTTAACCTAGAAACTTATTTCCAAATTTCTGGTCAATCTGAAGAAGACTTACGTGGTCAAATGAAAGACGACGCAGAACAACGTGTAAAAACTAACTTAACTTTAGCAGCAATCGCTGAAGCTGAAAATATCGAAGTTTCTGAAGAAGATGTTGATAAAGAGTTACAAAATATGAGTGAACAATTCAACATTTCAGTAGAAGATATCAAAAACACTTTAGGTAATACTGACATCGTTAAAAATGATGTACGTGTGAAAAAAGTAATTGATTTATTAGTTGATGAAGCGAAATTAGTTGAAGCAAAAAATGAAGATAACGAAGCGAGCGAAGAAGCTTAATTAAAGGATGTTGAGTGATACGATGGTTAGATCGAACATTCACTCAATGTTGACTAGCGCAACTGTAATAAATTGACCCTTGAGGGGGTGGGATATTGAATTCTTGAACTCAAAGTTTTCTATAATCCCACTCTCATTTTCGTTTATTGGCTATTTCAAATTCGATGAGATGCATAGTTAATATAGAATCAGCGATTAGAATTTCAATTGATATGAAAGAACTAAGGGAATTGTATATAATAAAGTAGTAAGCATCACTTGTTAATGGTTTCTTGCTATTTACAAAATACATTACAGTTAAGGCTAAGAAGTTAATGACTAGTCCAATGATGCAACGTAATGCAAATAACTTGAAAGAAACTATATTTGCGTAATAGAATGCATTCTAGTATAGTCGTTAAAGAACAGGGGTGTAATAAAGTATGTTTAAATTCAATGAAGATGAAGAAAACTTAAAATGTTCTTTCTGTGGTAAAGATCAGGATCAAGTTAAAAAGTTAGTTGCAGGGAGCGGTGTCTATATTTGTAATGAATGTATCGAACTCTGCTCTGAAATCGTTGAAGAAGAATTAAGTCAACAAGAAACAGAAGAATTAACAGAACTACCCACACCAAAAGAAATCATGGAGCAATTGAATAATTATGTCATCGGCCAAGAAAAAGCTAAAAAATCTTTAGCAGTCGCAGTTTATAATCATTATAAACGTGTTCAACAATTAGGACCTAAAGATGACGACGTAGAATTACAAAAAAGTAATGTCGCTTTAATTGGGCCTACAGGTAGTGGTAAAACATTATTGGCACAAACATTGGCACGTACATTAAATGTACCGTTTGCTATTGCTGATGCCACAAGTTTGACAGAAGCTGGATACGTAGGTGAAGATGTTGAAAATATTCTGTTACGTTTAATACAAGCAGCTGATTTCGATATTGATAAAGCCGAAAAAGGTATTATCTATGTCGATGAAATTGATAAAATCGCACGTAAATCTGAGAATACGTCTATTACACGTGACGTTTCTGGCGAAGGTGTCCAACAGGCATTGCTCAAAATCTTAGAAGGTACAACTGCAAGTGTACCGCCACAAGGTGGACGTAAGCATCCGAACCAAGAGTTTATTCAAATTGACACAACAAATATTCTCTTTATTTTAGGTGGTGCATTTGATGGTATTAACGAAGTCATTAAACGCCGCCTAGGTGAAAAAGTTATCGGTTTCGCAAGTAACGAAGTTTCAAATTATGATGAAGCGAGTTTACTCGAACAAATTCGACCAGAAGATTTACAAACGTATGGCTTAATTCCTGAGTTTATTGGTCGTGTACCTATTGTTGCAAACCTTGAAACCTTAGATGTCGAAGCGCTTAAAAATATTTTAACGCAACCTAAAAATGCACTTGTTAAGCAGTATACAAAAATGCTTGAATTAGATGGTGTTTCTTTAGAGTTTACTGACGAAGCATTAGCAGCAATAAGTGAAAAAGCAATAGAACGTAAAACAGGTGCACGTGGTCTACGCTCTATTATTGAAGAAGCATTGATAGATATCATGTACGATATTCCTTCAACTGAAGATGTCGTGAAAGTTGTTATTACTAAAGAAACAATTGTTAATGAAACTGAGCCAGAACTCTATGATTCTGAAGGTAATCTCGTTAACGTGACAAAAACTTCTGCATAAGCCAAGGGTAAATTTAAAAGAATAATGGCATAAAAGGTTGTTCCGAAATTTATTTCTTTTTTAAGTTTGCGCATGTTTTTGTTTATTGTTGCAAAGCTGAGTCTCATAATCAAATGGATTATGTCTCAGCTTTTTTTATAATAAAAATAAAAGAGGTGAAATTAAAGTGAAAATTAATCCAAACCATGTCGATTTATTAATAAGTGCAGTAAAGCCAGAACAATATCCCGATCTCGGTTTGCACGAAGTGGCACTAAGCGGGCGCTCTAACGTTGGTAAATCGACATTTATCAATAGCATGATTGGACGCAAAAATATGGCTAGAACTTCACAACAGCCAGGTAAAACACAAACACTCAACTTTTTCAATATTGATGAACAATTAATTTTTGTTGATGTGCCAGGTTATGGTTATGCCAAAGTAAGTAAAAAACAGCGTGAAGCATTTGGTAAAATGATTGAAACTTATATCACAACACGAGAACAGTTAAAACTAGTGATACAACTTGTTGACCTTCGTCATCCGCCGACTGAAGATGATGTGCTCATGTATGATTTTTTAAAGTACTATGACATCCCAACATTAATCATTGCGACAAAAGAAGATAAAATTCCAAAAGGGAAAGTCCAAAAGCATATTAAAATCATTAAAGAAAAACTAAAGTTGGAAAAAGGGGATCAAATTATTAGTTATTCTTCAATTGAGAAAAAGAAGCAAGATTTGATTTGGTCTACAATCCAAGAATTTTTAGAAGCATAAAGACGACTTCGAAGTACATATGTTATTTTATTAAAGCATGTCAATATACGCAAGGACAGCATAAGATGAGGTTTTATAACGAAGCCATTTTATCTTTCTTTTCTAACCCTAAGTCATTCGTACTTCAATAAATCTTTAAATCATCAAATTAAAGTTTCTTTTTTTAATTAGAATGAATCTAATCTGTGTTATAATGTAGTTATTGTAGATTATATGGGGGCATAAACATGTATTTAATAGCAGTAAGTGTAAATCATCGAACAGCTGATGTTACATGTCGTGAGAAGCTAGCATTTAAAGAAGAAAATATGCTTAGCGTCCACGAATCACTGTTTGAAACAAAGTCTATATTAGAGAACGTGATCTTATCAACTTGTAACCGTACTGAAGTCTATGCTGTAGTCGATCAAATTCATACGGGCCGTTATTACATTCAAAGATTTTTGGCGAGACAATTTAATTTTGAGGTAGATGAGATAAAAGCCATTTCTGAAGTTAAAACAGAAAATGATGCTATTGAACATCTATTTAAAGTTGCTTCTGGGTTAGATTCAATTGTCCTAGGAGAAACTCAGATACTTGGTCAAATGAGAGATGCTTTCTTTACAGCTCAAAAAGCAGGAACTACGGGCACTATATTTAATGAGTTGTTTAAGCAAGCGATTACTTTTAGTAAAAAGGCACACCATGAAACAGATATCGCTGACAACACAATTAGTGTATCTTACGGTGCTGTGGAACTTGCGAAAAAGATGTTCGGTAAACTTAATAAAAAGCATGCGTTAGTGATTGGCGCTGGTGAAATGGCAGAATTGTCATTGCTCAATTTAAAAGGTGCTGGCGTAAGTGAGATTACGATAATTAATCGTACATTATCACGCGCAAAATCATTAGCGGATCAATACGGGGTTCATTATGCTGAATGGGATGCGTTAGGTGATTTTCTCGTAAAATCAGATATCGTAATCAGTTCTACAAGTTCTGAACAATTTATTATTACGCAAGACATGTTAGAAATGTGTCAGGCTGTGGCGAAAACAGCTCAAAAAGTACTCATTGATATTGCAGTTCCGAGAGATATCGAACCATTTGAAGCAAATGATACAGAGTTGTTTATTTACGATGTTGATGATTTAAAAGGTCTCGTTGATGCAAATTTACGTGAACGTCGTAAAGCGGCAGACCAAATCTTATTGCGTATACCGTCTGAAATTGAAAAACATAATGAATGGGTGAGAATGTTAGGCGTTGTTCCTGTTATTCGTGCTTTACGAGAAAAAGCAATGTTAATTCAACAAGAGACGATGGATAGCATAGACCGTAAGTTGCCTAATATGTCTGAACGTGATCGTAAAGTTGTTTCTAAACATACGAAAAGTATTATTAATCAAATGTTGAAAGACCCAATCAAGCAAGCCAAAGAAATAAGTGACGATCGAAACGCAGATGCTAAGCTTCAATTATTTAAAGAAATTTTTGATTTAGAAGTTGAAGCGGATTATAAATCTCAAGCCATTGAGAAAAAAAGAACACTTTTAAGAGAGAGATTACTTAATTTTGAAACTTAACAAGCGGTGATGCTATGGAAGAGACCTTTTTTATACGGTTTCATGAAATAATATTATTGATTTATTTAGTGAGCATGGTTTGTTTAATTATAGACGTGTTCCAAAAAAATTATCGTGTGCAAAATATTGGTTTTTATGCATTAGGGATTGTTTGGTTTTGTCAAACAGTCTCTTTAACTATGTTTATTACATGGCAAAAACAACTGCCGTTAACATCTCTAGTAGAGAGTTTTTATGTTTTAACGTGGTTAATACTGACAATTACTTTCATTATGTCAGTGATGCGACAATCTGACTTTATGATTGCATTTTTAAATGTAATTGGTTTTATCTTTATGACCATTCATACGTTTCATCCACAACAATTTAAAATGGGCGGAACGCGACTCACAGTCATGAATGAGCTCCTTGTTTTCCATATATCACTCGCTTTACTAAGCTATGTGATCTTTGCAGTTGCATTTGTAAATGCAATCATCTATTTGATTCAATATCGTAATTTAAAACAAAAGCGTTTTAATCAAAATTATTTTCGAATAAGTAGTATCGGAACACTTGAAAAAATTGTATTTTACAGTTCTCTTGTTGGCACAATCATTATGTTTATAAGCTTGTTATTAGGAATATTATGGGGAATGAATTCAATCGGTTTCCATATTTTCGCCGATTTGAAAGTTATCTCATCATTAATTATTTTTGTGGCTTATTCTATATTTATTGCTTTACGACTCACACATCGATTTAAGCAATACTTTTTAATTCAGTTGAATATTATGTTATTTTTAGGCTGTATGTTTAACTTGATTGTCGTCACTCAATTATCAACGTTCCATCAATGGACAGGTGTGTAACGAATTTTTATTGGAGGAAAACTCAATGCGTAAACTAATTGTCGGTTCAAGAAGAAGCCAACTTGCGCTTACCCAAAGTCAACAGTTTATCGATCGTTTAAAAGCAATTGAGCCTGATTTGGATATTGAAATTAAAGAAATTGTAACTAAAGGCGATCAAATAGTCGATAGACAGTTATCAAAAGTAGGTGGCAAAGGCTTATTTGTAAAAGAAATTCAAAATGAATTATTTAATCATCAAATCGACTTTGCGATACATTCGTTAAAGGATGTGCCTAGTGAATTACCTGAAGGTCTTACATTAGGGTGTATCCCGGATCGAGAGAACCCTTTTGATGCTTATATCGCTAATAATCATGTGCCACTCAATGAGTTGCCTGATGGTAGTATTATTGGTACTAGTTCACTACGACGTGGTGCACAAATTTTAGCGAAATACCCAAAACTCGAGATTAAATGGATAAGAGGCAATATCGATACGCGATTAAAGAAACTCCATTCAGAGGATTATGATGCGATTATTTTAGCTGCAGCAGGTTTAAAACGAATGGGTTGGTCTGACGATATCGTCACGTCTTACCTTGATAACGGACAACTTGTTCCAGCGATTGGTCAAGGTGCACTGGGTATTGAGTGTCGATCAGACGATTATGAATTATTGGCATTGCTTGCTAAGGTACATAATCAAGATGTGGCTGACTGTGTTGCTGCAGAACGCACATTCTTGAAGGAAATGAATGGAAGTTGCCAAGTCCCAATTGGTGGCTATGCGTATAAAGATGACAAACAACGTATCCATTTTACAGGTTTGATCATGTCACCAGATGGTACACAACGCTTTGAGCACACTGAAATAGGGGATCAACCTATTGGATTGGGAAATAAAGTGAGTCAAACATTAAAAGCCCAAGGTGCAGATCAAATTATAGCAGCATTAAACGCAGAATAAAGAAGGTGTATAAAATGAAGCCAGTCGTAGTGATGACACAAACAAAGCCGTATGTAGATGAGCGAGTTGAAATTCAACATTTGCCATTTGTAGAGATGCAAACTTTATCTTTTGATACGCACTTGTTAGATACGCACTACGACTGGCTCATTTTGACTTCTCAAAATGCTGTTCGATACTTTTTACCTTATATGGAGCAACTAAATTATCGACATCTTGCAGTCATTGGACAAAAAACGAAGGCATTTTGTGAATCTAATCATTTAGATGTCCACTTTTATCCATCTGACTATTCTCAAGAGGGCTTTTTAAAAGAATTCCCGGTAGTCAGCGGACTACAAATCCTTTTGCCGTCCAGCAAGTTAGCACGACCGTTGTTACAACAAACGCTTGAAATGAGAGGTTGTCAAGTTCATAAAATTGATCTTTATCAACCACATCCAGTACAACAAAATATTGATGAAGCTTATAATCGTATTCATCAAAATGCTGTTGATGCAGTGACGTTTGCAAGCGCTTCAGCTGCAAATGCTTTTTTTCAGCAGTACCAACCTCGTCATTTTGGTCACTACTTTGCTATAGGCAAACAAACCGCTAATGCAATCAAAAGCTATGGCAACAATTGTTGCACTGCTCAAATTCAAACTTTAGAATCAATTGTGGATAAAATAATAGAAATGAGGGTTTTATAATGGAATTTGATAGACATAGACGTTTAAGATCATCACGTACAATGCGTGATATGGTAAGAGAAACACATCTAAGAAAAGAAGATTTAATTTATCCTATTTTTGTTGTCGAAAAAGATGATGTTAAAACAGAAATTAAATCTTTACCCGGCGTTTATCAAATTAGTTTGAATTTATTACATGAAGAAATTCAAGCTGCATATGATTTAGGAATTCGTGCAATCATGTTTTTCGGTATTCCTAATGAAAAAGATAGCTGTGGTACAGGAGCTTACGTTGAAGATGGTGTGATACAAAAAGCGACACGAATTGCTAAATCAATGTATAAAGACTTATTAATACTCGCAGATACTTGTCTATGTGAGTATACGGATCATGGTCACTGCGGTTTAATTGACCCTCATACACACGATGTAGATAATGATAAAACTTTACCTTTATTAGTGAAAACTGCGATTTCTCAAGTGGAAGCGGGCGCTGATATAATTGCACCAAGCAATATGATGGATGGTTTTGTTATTGCTATACGTGAAGGGCTCGATAAAGCCGGATACCAAAATATACCAATTATGAGTTATGGCATTAAATACGCATCGAGCTTTTTCGGTCCATTTAGAGATGCTGCAGAATCAGCACCTTCTTTTGGAGATAGAAAGACATATCAAATGGATCCTGCAAACCGCCTAGAAGCACTTCGAGAATTGGAATCTGACCTTAAAGAAGGTGCCGATATGATGATTGTTAAACCTGCACTCAGCTATTTAGATATTATTCGAGATGTTAGAAATCATAGTAATGTTCCAATTGTGGCGTACAATGTAAGTGGTGAGTATAGTATGACAAAAGCAGCAGCTTTAAATGGTTGGATTGATGAAGAAAAAGTCGTTATGGAACAAATGATTTCTATGAAGCGTGCAGGTGCTGATATGATTATCACTTATTTCGCTAAAGATATCTGTCAATATCTAGATAAGGAATAAAAGGAGGTCACATCATGCGTTATAGTGAATCAATTAAAGCTTTTGAAAAAGCAGAAAAACTTATGCCAGGCGGTGTGAATAGTCCAGTTCGTGCTTTTAAATCTGTAGATACACCCGCTATTTTTATGGATCACGGCGAAGGAAGCCGTATCTATGATATAGACGGAAACGAATATATTGATTACGTTTTAAGTTGGGGCCCATTAATTTTAGGACATCGCGACCCGAAAGTTATTGAAGAAATTCACAAAGTCGTTGACCGTGGAACTAGTTTCGGCGCTTCGACATTAGAAGAAAATCGTCTTGCTGAACTTGTGATTGAACGTGTACCATCAATTGAAAAGGTTCGCATGGTTTCTTCTGGTACCGAAGCAACGTTAGATACATTGCGACTTGCCCGCGGATATACAGGTAAAAATAAAATTATCAAGTTTGAGGGTAATTATCATGGTCATAGTGATTCTCTGTTAATCAAAGCAGGATCTGGTGTAGCAACACTAGGCTTGCCCGATTCTCCTGGGGTGCCTGAAGGGACAGCTAAAAATACAATTACCGTTCCTTATAATGATCTAGATGCGGTTCGCTATGCTTTTGAACAATATGGTGATGATATTGCAGCAGTTATCGTAGAACCTGTATCAGGTAATATGGGCGTAGTGCCGCCTATTAATGATTTCTTACAAGGTTTACGTGACATCACACAAGAAAATGATGCATTACTTATTTTTGATGAAGTCATGACAGGCTTTCGAGTAGGATACAATTGTGCACAAGGTTATTTTGATGTAATACCTGATTTAACATGTTTAGGTAAGGTTATTGGTGGCGGCTTACCTGTTGGTGCATTTGGTGGTCGTAAAGAGATTATGGATCATATCGCGCCAAGTGGTGATATTTACCAAGCAGGGACACTCTCAGGAAACCCTCTAGCAATGACAAGTGGTTATATGACATTAAGTCAATTGACACCAGAAAGTTATGACTACTTTAATCAATTAGGTGATATGTTAGAAGAGGGACTTAAAGAAATCTTTAATCGCTATGATATTCCATTAACTGTTAACAGAGCAGGTTCAATGATAGGATTTTTCTTAAATGAAGGTCCTGTTACGAATTTTAAGGAAGCAAATGCTTCAGACCTTGAATTATTCCGCGTTCTTTATCGTGAGCTTGCAGAACAAGGTATCTTTTTACCTCCATCACAATTTGAAGGTATGTTTTTATCAACGGCGCATACAAAAGATGATATTCAACAAACTTTAAAAGCATTTGATACAGCTTTAGAGCGAATTACAAAAGCAACTGAATAAATATGTGATTAATTTTTATAACTATAAGTACTATAAATAATAAAATGCCAGTTTTATTGTTTATGATCATTAAAAACAAAAGTGCTTTAAATGATAGGAGGGACCATGATACGAAAACACCACATTAATAATTTCATTGTACTTGGACTCTCAATCATTTTTGGCCTTATATTATTACGACTCCATTTAATGTTGCCATGGATGTTTGGACCGATACTTGCCAGTTTATTTGTGATTAAAGTTTTGAAGTTAGAAGTGAATTGGCCACAATGGCTAAGCGAATTTGGACTTATCATGTTGGGCGTTCAAATTGGGACATCTTTTACAAAAACTGTAATCGATGATATTAAAAATGATTGGTTTTCAATTATATTAGTGAGCGTCTTGTTACTTGTTTTGTCTCTTATTGTTTCTATCGGCTTTAGAAAAATTGCAAAGGTCAATAGAGAAACAGCTTTATTAAGTGTCATACCAGGTGCATTAAGCCAGATGCTTGTGATGGCCGAAGAAAACAAGCGCACAGATATACTTGTTGTCAGCCTGACACAAACGTCTCGTATTATATTTGTTGTTATTTTAGTTCCGTTTATCTCATATTTCTTTAAAGATGCAAACGGTAGTCAGAAAGAAATGCAACAAATGCACCTGTTAACTGAAGTTTTAACATTCAAGGATATTTTAATCATTGGATTAGGTATTTGTGTTGTTTATATTCTGATGAAGTGGATTCACTTTCCAACAAAAATGTTACTTGCACCTATTTTAGTGCTCATAGTTTGGAATATGGTAACTGAACGGACTTTTACGCTTGATGCGCCAATTATTGCAGGAGCTCAAATTATCTATATGATTCGTGTAGGTATTCAAATTGCGCATTTAACTGAGCAACTTAAAGGCAGAATTGCAGTCGCAATTGCGTATCAAAATATTTTACTTATATTTGGTACACTTTTAATGATCATTTTGATTCATTTATTTAATCCAGCGTCGATTAATAATCTGTTTTTAAGTGCAGCACCTGGGGGAATGAGTCAAATTGTATTAGTCGCATTAGATACCGGTGGAGATGTCGCTATGATTTCAAGCTATCATATTTTCCGTATATTCTTCATACTCTTTCTGATTGCACCGTTAATCAGTTTTATATTTAAATATCAAGATCGTAAAAATAAAAGAAGTACGTCTTAATGTAAATTAATTCATTTTATTCATTCAAAAGGGATAGCAATCACACTTTTTAAGGTGACTGCTATCCCTTTTTTCGTATTTTATTGATTTCATATTCATACATGTGTTAACGGTTCGGACAAGAAATCAAATGGCTATTATAAAGGCCAGCAGCTTCCATAAAAGAAAACGCAGTTACAGGACCGATAAATTGAAACCCGTATTCTTTCAGTGACTTTGACAATTTCTTGGATGTTTCGTTCACTGTAATACGCGCTTCAACGGTTTCATATTGAAAATCAATGGGCGCACCATTAACAAATGACCATATAAAATGACTAAAGCTTTCATAGTCTTTTTCAATTTCAATAAAACCTTTGGCTTGAGAAACAATTGCTTCTAACTTTTTACGATGATGTATAATATTAGGGAATGACATCAATTGATCGATATCTGATGATGTCATTTGTGCAATTTTATATGGATCAAATTGATAAAATGCTGATTTGTAAGCATCTTTCTTTTTGAGTATTGTAAGCCAAGATAAACCTGCATGTTGGGATTCTAATGCTAGAAGTTCAAATAGTGCGCGAGAATCATATAATGGCTTTCCCCAAAAGTGATCATGATAATCGATATATACTGGATCTTGACTACCGAATGCACAGGGATTCACGTTTTTATACCTCCTTGTATTGACTTCATTGTCGTTTCAGTATACTATAAGAATTAAATTAATAGTAGAATTTGGGAAGAGTAGATGGTTGTCTTTTTTTAGAGAGTGTACGTTTGCTGAGAGTACATAAAAGACGTTATTGAAGGTAGCCCACGATGAACTTTAGCTGAAAGTAAAGTAGGTTAAAGCGTGTTATGAGCGTTAATCGTAAGAGTGCAATAGTGCGTACGCATTATTGAATTTAGGTGGTACCGCGGAACATCCGTCCTATGATTAGGACAGGATGTTTTTTTATTTGAAGGAGGATTCTTATGGAAATGAAACCAAAATATGACCCGCAAGAAGTTGAGGCGGGTCGATATCAAAAATGGGTAGAACAAGAGTTATTTAAACCTAATCAAAATTCAGAACAACCCACATATACAATTGTTATTCCACCGCCGAATGTAACTGGAAAATTACATTTAGGACATGCTTGGGATACGACATTGCAAGATATTTTAACACGTATGAAACGAATGCAAGGTTATGAAACCCTTTATTTACCTGGTATGGATCATGCTGGAATTGCGACACAAGCAAAAGTTGAAGCAAAAATGCGAGAAGAAGGCATTTCGAGACATGATATTGGCAGAGAAAAGTTTTTAGAAAAAGCGTGGGATTGGAAAGAAGAATATGCCGATTTTATACGTCAACAATGGGCTAAACTCGGACTTGGCTTAGATTATTCGAGAGAGAGATTCACACTCGACTCTGGTTTAAGTCAAGCGGTACGTAAAGTATTTGTGGATATGTATAAGAAAGGATTAATTTACCGCGGTGAACGTATCATTAACTGGGACCCTGTAGCGAAAACAGCACTATCTGACATTGAAGTCATTCACGAAGATGTTAATGGTAAATTCTATCATTTTAAATATCCGTTTGCGGATGGTGAAGGGTATATTGAAATTGCAACGACACGTCCAGAAACGATGCTAGGCGATACTGCAATCGTTGTACATCCTGATGATGCGCGTTACAAAGAAGTTATTGGTAAAAATGTTATTTTACCAATTGTTGGCCGTGAGATTCCTGTTTTAGCTGATGAATATGTTGACCAAGAATTTGGAAGCGGGGCAATGAAAGTGACACCTGCACATGATCCAAATGACTTTGAAATTGGGAATCGTCATGACTTAGAACGTATTGTCGTAATGGATGAATCTGGATGTATGAATCAAGAAGCAGGGAAATACGCTGGTCTAGATCGCTTTGAATGTCGTAAACAACTCGTTAAAGATTTGTTGGATCAAGGACTTGTAATTAAAATCGATGATCACGTACATTCAGTTGGACATTCTGAACGTTCGGGTGCTGTTGTTGAACCTTATTTATCGACACAATGGTTCGTTAAAATGGCACCATTAGCAGAACAAGCTTTGAATAATCAAAAAACAGATGGACGAATCGAATTCGTTCCTGCACGTTTTGAAAAAACTTTTAACCGTTGGATGGAAGAAATAAGAGATTGGACTATTTCTCGTCAACTTTGGTGGGGACATCAAATACCTGCTTGGTATCACAATGAAACAGGTGAGATTTATGTTGGTGAAAATGAGCCTGAAGACATTGAAAATTGGACACAAGATGAAGATGTATTAGATACTTGGTTTTCTAGTGCGTTATGGCCTTTTTCTACACTTGGGTGGCCTGACGAAACAGCTGAAGATTATCAAAGATTTTATCCAACACAAGTACTAGTAACAGGATATGATATTATTTTCTTCTGGGTAGCACGTATGATCTTCCAAGGTTTAGAGTTCACAGGTGAAAAGCCATTTAGTGATGTATTATTACACGGACTAGTACGCGCAGAAGATGGGCGTAAAATGAGTAAATCTTTAGGTAATGGTGTTGACCCAATGGATGTCATTGATCAATATGGTGCAGACAGTCTTCGTTATTTCTTAGCCACAGGATCTTCACCGGGGCATGATTTACGCTATTCAACTGAAAAAGTAGAGTCAGTTTGGAACTTTATTAACAAGATATGGAATGCTGCTCGATTTAGTTTAATGAATATTGGTGAAACATTCCGTTTTGAAGATATCGATTTATCTCAAAATCTATCAGTAGCAGATCAGTGGATTTTGACTCGTTTAAATGAAACAATCGAAACAGTGACTCAATTAAGCGATAAATACGAGTTTGGCGAAGTTGGCCGTGTATTGTATAATTTTATTTGGGATGAGTTTTGTGACTGGTATATTGAAATGAGTAAAATACCAATGAATGGTGACGACGAAGTACAGAAAAACGTAACACGCTCAGTGTTAAGTTATACTTTAGATCGCATGATGCGCCTGTTACATCCATTCATGCCATTCGTAACAGAACATATTTGGCAAAACTTGCCACATGAAGGTGAGTCTATAGTGACAAGTGCGTGGCCAACAGTTAATGATGCGTTTAATTTCGAAGAGAGTAAAGACGTTATGGAACAATTAGTTGAAATTATTAAATCTGTACGTCAGTCTCGTTTAGAAGTAAACACACCATTATCAAAAGAAATTCCGATTAAAATTAAAGCGAAAAATGAAAAAATTCAACAGTTATTGTTAGCAAACCAACACTATTTACAACGCTTCTGTAATCCGAGTGAACTCGAGATTGCCACTCAAATCGAAATTCCTGATAAAGCAATGACATCTATCGTTGCAGCAGGTGAAGTCATTTTACCAATTGAAGGTTTAATTGATATGGATAAAGAATTAGAGCGTTTAGAAAAAGACCTAGAAAAATGGCAAAAAGAATTAGATCGTGTCAATAAAAAACTAGCAAATGAAAACTTTGTTAATAAAGCGCCGGAAAAAATTATTAATGAAGAGAAAGAGAAACAAGTCAAATACCAAGAAAAATATGATGGTGTTAAAGCAAGAATTGAACAATTAAAAGCGTAGGAGTCTTAGTTATGAATTATCTAGACAGTTTATATTGGATACATGAAAGAACTAAATTCGGTATTAAGCCTGGCGTAAAACGCATGGAATGGATGCTCGAAAGACTGGGAAACCCTCAACACCGTATTAACGCCATTCATATTGGTGGGACTAATGGTAAAGGCTCTACTGTAGCATACATGCGTGAAGCATTAATGAAAAACGATTACCAAGTGGGTACATTTACGTCGCCTTATATAGAGACTTTCAATGAACGAATTAGTTTAAATGGTATACCCATTACGAACGATGAAATTGTAGCATTAGTTGAACGTGTTAAACCTGTAAGTGAAGCAATGGACAAAGAAACTGAATTGGGTGTAGCAACTGAATTCGAAATTATTACAACGATGATGTATTTATATTTCGGAGCAGTACATCCTGTCGACTTTGTTATTGTGGAAGCAGGCTTAGGTGTTAAAAATGATTCTACAAATGTTATCCAACCGCTGATTAGCATCTTAACGAGTATTGGTTTAGACCATACCGATATTCTTGGACAAACGTATCTTGACATTGCTAAAGACAAATCTGCAATCATAAAAGCCAACACCCCAATTGTTTACGCGATCAAAAACGAAGAGGCTTTAAAACTTTTTCGCGATACAGCAGAGAGACTGAACGCAAAAGCATTAGAATTTGATCGTGATATTTTAATTAAGTCTGAAGGGGATGAATTTACTTATCGCTATAAAGACTATGAATTAGGAAATCTAGCGCTTCATATGCTAGGAGAACATCAAAAAGAAAATGCCTCACTCGTCATAACAACTTTGATAGAATTATATGAGCAAAATGTCATCAATTTGGATTTCAACAAAATGATTGATGGCATTGAGCAAGCTTATTGGACAGGTCGTATTGAGCAAGTTTCAGAAGAGCCACTCATCATTATTGATGGTGCACACAATAAAGAAAGTGTGGATGCATTGGTCGACACAATCGAAAAATATTATGATTTAGAAAAAGTAGATGTATTATTTGCTGCCATTGAAGGCAAACCCATCCATCATATGCTTGATGCTTTTCAAAATATTGCTAAGCATATTTATGTCACAGGGTTTGATTTTCCAAAAGCTTTACCGAAACAAACATTATATGATGAAGTTGAGTTCGGTAACAAATCGATCGTGGATGACTTTGTCGCATTTATTCGCGAATATAAAGGTGAGGCATTACTTATTACGGGTAGCCTTTATTTCATTAGTGAAATTAAATCTAAAATTGCATTTAACGCATAAAAATAAGCCATTTCATAGCAGGTTAATGTGTATTGCCTGTTTATGAAATGGTTTTTTCAATTTGCTTAGTTTAGGTACGCTATATTTCATTTTTGCAAATTTGACCCTTGAAATAACGACACGCTATAATGATGACACTCAAATGTTGACGCCTAGAGTTGACACGTTTCGTAAATTCTTAGATACGAGGTGCTTAATTGCAGTATTTTACGCTATTTCTTGTTGGCTGTATTTCTATGAGTTTTTTACTTCAATTTGCTGAACATCCTAACCTGAAAATAAAGCATTTAATTAAAAGATCACGATGTATCCATTGCTTTCATCAACTTAAAATGACGGATCTCATACCGATAGTTAGCTTCGTACTTTTCAGTGGACGTTGCCGCTATTGTAGCCAGCCAATTCCTAGATCGCTTTTAATTGGAGAATTACTGGGAGGGATATTGCTAGTCTATCCTACAATCTTTCCCATTTATGTATCAACTGAAATATTTTATGCAGTTGGACTGATGCTTTTAACAATTGGAGTGATTGATTTACATAGTATGATTGTCCAACATCGCTTTTTAGTTTTACTTTTTGTTCTTCTGCTTTATTTATCGCATCACTTCTATGTTGATTTACAACATGTTATTTTATTTTTATCACTCTTTTTTATAGGCCTCATTCAAAACCATTTAATTGGTTTTGGTGATATAAAATTATGCCTTGTGATGATTTTCTTTTTCCCAATGCCTTTTTTATATTTGTTTTTAGAGTTGATTTTTCCAGTCGGATGTTTCTTTTACCTGCTCACGCTTTTATTAAAATCAAAAATGACACATTGTATACCATTAGTTCCTTCTATATTTGTATCATTTATATTGATCACCTCGTTTTATCCTCACTTAATTAATTTTTACGGAGGTATTCTATGACAAGAATACGTGATTTATCAATTGATGAAAAACCTAAAGAACGTTTAATACAATTTGGTAGTCAAGCATTATCCAACACTGAGCTACTAGCAATTTTAATAAATACAGGGAGCAGAGGGCAATCTAGTATAGATATTGCTTCTAATATATTGTCTCAATGCCAGTCACTGTCACAAATCAAGAATTTATCTTTAGCAGAATTGGAATCATTTGAAGGGATTGGGAGAAATAAAGCTGTTACCCTTTTATCTGTATTTGAAATATGCCAGCGGTTAGCACAAGAAAAAACACGTACACTATCAGAACCAATACGCACACCACAACAAATAGCGGAACGTTTTTATCCCAAGTTTAATGGATGTCATCAAGAGCATTTTGTTCTTATTATATTAAACACAAAGCATCAAATTATTCACGAGCAAACTTTGTTTATCGGTACATTGAATAGTGCAGTCATTCATCCTAGAGAAATTTTTAAAACAGCTTTAAAATGGTCGGCGCATGCCATTATTGTGCTGCATAATCATCCTTCTGGAGATGTTACGCCATCTAAAGCAGATATTGAAACGACTAAAAGACTGATTGGATGTGGAGAAGCGATGGGGATTGATGTGCTTGATCACATTATTGTAGGGGATAGCAACTATCTATCTATTTTAAGCGAGATTGACTTATAAAGACAAAAGGCTCATGCAACATTGCATGAGCCTTTTGTTACTAAAGTTGAAAATTTCCAATAAGCCACGTACCAAATTTATAACATAAATATAAGGCTAATACAACTAATCCTACTTTTATTAGAAATCTTATTATTGTAATACTGACTCTGAATAGCAAAACGATCAATAATATAATTAAAAATAATGTGAGAATACTCATCAATGTCACTCCCTATATCTCTATAATAATCGTTTTGTATGAAAATAGCATCATTCTAAAGTTATATTTATTTCATGCTTAAGATGGATGCTAAAATCAAATAAAGCCATTATAATGATAATACAATGAATGAAGTAAGATGAATATAATGAAAATATAGTGGAGGGCATGCATGCGGATTTTTAAAAGCTTATTCAAACTACTCATGGTTGTCTTTTTATTTTTAGCCCTCGTTTTTACTGCATTAAAGTATTTTCCTCAGATTAAAAATGAACCGTGGAATCCAATGAAAGATAAAGAAGTTTATCAAACGGTTGATAATGAAGGATATGAAATCCCAGTGAATGGTCGAAAATATGTTCAACAAGAAAATAACATGTTTAGAAATGTTCCCAAGAGTCAGATGAGAAATGTTTTTAATTGGGTAGATAAATACGAATTTATGCAAGTCAATGATATGTCTCGTCTTGGTTATGATCAAGAATATTTAATAGCTGAAAGAGATTCCCAATTTATTTTGTACCGTTTCGGTGAGAAGAATATGCGAATTTACACAACGGAGCACGATTTGTATGACGATTTAAATCAGCTTGGACATCCGATATCTTTGCAACCCTTAGAAGCTTATCAGCAAGATGAAGCTGATTAAAAGTTCTCGATGGTAGCAAGTTTGAAAACAGAGTCTATTTACGTTAGGCTGTGATTGTGAAATCTCATAGAGGAGTGGTAAAAATGAAAACTAATCATGCAAAACAACAAAACGAGCAGCGAAAAGCACAAAGATTATTTTCTAAATGGCGTAAAAATGAAATCCTCTACAAAGAAGATCAAGAGGATCAACATTCAAAAGGGCAACGTCAGTAAGAATAACTACAGATCAATCGTCAGTTAACTGCATGAGATTTTAACTATCATTTTGTAACTCAGTGATAAGTTATCACATTCTAATTGAGAGATACGCCGAAAGTGTAAGCTTAATGCCCTACATTTTCGGCGTTTTTTGTTTTAGACGTACAAATACACGTGACATTTGCTTGAAATAGACCAATTTTAATTTGAAAATCATAGTATCATTCAAGTTATCATATTCAAAAATCATAATGATGTTATTACAACACACCCTTGTACTTTATTTACTAACAAGAGTAATATAAAATAGGAGCAGTAATATATTTACATATAATATGAGGTGTTGAGGTTGTCCAATTTTTTTAAAAACAACAAACTCGTTGTGTTGTTTTGTGCACTAATACTTTTTATCGCTTTAGTTGGATTATCTATCAGATCAAATACCCAATCGGTTCCTGAACAATATGCAAGTGATACCATTTCTTTCGGGCAACGTATTTTCTCTTATCCAGTCCAATTTGTAGCGGGATCTATTACAGACATATTCCATAAAAGTGAAGCGCCTACAAATAAAGAGAAACAATTACAGGCTGATAATGAACGACTTAAATCAGAAAATAAAAAACTCAAAAAAGAACTCGATATGAGTGATATTTCAGAGTATGAGCCTATTTCAGCAGGTGTGATTGCACGCCAACCGGATCAATGGTTAAATACTGTTGTTATTGATAAAGGAAAAAAATCTGGTATTAAAGAAAATATGGCTGTTATGACAGCCAATGGTTTAGTCGGTCGTGTTGCGAAAGTGAATCAATTTTCGTCACAAATCAATTTAATTACAACAAAGGGGCGTACTAACCGTTTATCAGTAAATATCCAGCATGGTTCAGATGAGGTGTTTGGCTTAATTGATCGCTATGATGATAAAACAAATCAACTTATTGTTAGTGATATAGATAATAATGAAGATATTAAAGAGGGCGATAAAGTTGTAACGAGTGGTTTAGGGGATCAATTGCCTAAAGGACTTTACGTAGGTGAAGTCGAAAAGGTTCAAAACGATCAATATGGTTTATCAAAGCAAGTTTCTATTAAGACGGGCGCAAACATGAATCATTTTTCTCATGTTTATATAGCTAAAAGGGATCCTAAAACAGTGATTAACGATAAGGGTGACAATTCATAATGAAATCGATTTATTATGTACTTATAGGCTTATTGATGTTTTATCTAGATACGTTGCTTACCTTTTTATCACCGATTACAATAGGTCACTTTTCATTTATATTAGTGCCACATTTGAGCTTTTTATTTTTAATGATTATTGCGATTTATAAAAATACAAGTACCGCATTAATTTTAGGTGTCTTATTAGGTATTATGCAAGATCTATATTTCGGTCAAGTTTATGGTGTTTATTTATTCGGTTACATTGTGTCCATACTCATTGCCGATAAATTCTTAAAATTTTTTTTCAGAGATCATACAATGCTTTATAGCATGATTCTACTCGGCGTGATATTCTTAGAAATTTTTGTCATGGTTATCTATAGTCTATTAGGATTAATTGATTTAAATATGTTTGGATTTTTAGTTTTCCGTATCTTACCTACATTGATACTGAACAGTCTTTTATTAATCTTTATGTATTTCATTTTTAATCGCTTCATAAATCAATTAAGTACTATTGACACGAAGTAATACGAATGGTATGATTCAGTAGTTGAGTAGTTCATAGCTACATACAACCGCTCAAATATAGGTTTTAAGTACAAAATGTCACCTATATATGGCGTGACTTATAATTAGGAGGTGCAAAGTATGTTTGCTATTATTGAAACAGGTGGAAAACAAGTAAAAGTTGAAGAAAGTCAAGAAATTTACGTTGAAAAATTAAACGTAAACGAAGGTGACACTTTCACTTTTGATAAAGTTTTATTCGTCGGTGGAGACAACGTTAAAGTTGGCGCTCCTACAGTTGAAGGCGCAACTGTCACTGCAACTGTAAACAAACAAGGTCGCGGTAAAAAAATCACTGTATTTACTTACCGTCGTCGTAAAGATTCAAAACGCAAAAAAGGCCATCGTCAACCATATACTAAGTTAACAATCGATAAGATTAACGCTTAATTATGATTAATGTTGACATTAAATTGAATGACGAAGGTCAGATAACAGATGTCATAATGGACGGTCATGCGGACTTTGCTGAGCATGGTCAAGACATTGTTTGCGCTGGTGCTTCAGCAGTAGTTTTCGGTAGCGTTAATGCTATTATCGGACTTACTGCAGAAAGACCAGATATTGATTACAGTGATGACGGTGGATATTTTCATGTGAGATCTGTTGATACATCAAATGAGCAGGCACAGTTGATACTCCAGTCAATGTTAGTTTCTTTACAAACAATTGAAGAAGAATATAATGAGTATATTAAATTAAATCTGAAGTGAGGTGTAACTCATGCTTAAATTAAACTTACAATTTTTCGCATCTAAAAAAGGGGTAAGTTCTACTAAAAACGGACGTGACTCAGAATCTAAACGTTTAGGTGCTAAACGTGCAGACGGTCAATTCGTTACTGGTGGTTCTATCTTATTCCGTCAACGTGGAACTAAGATTTACCCAGGTGAAAACGTAGGTCGTGGTGGCGATGATACATTATTCGCTAAAATCGATGGCGTTGTTAAATTCGAACGTAAAGGTCGAGACAAAAAACAAGTTTCTGTATATGCAGTTGCTGAATAATTTGTCAAATTTTGACACCAGAAGGTAACTTCTGGTGTTTATTTTTTATATTGATTAAACTAAAGATAATAATAGCTTCAAAATGAGAGTCAAACGTAAAGTAAGAGACTTACGTTTAATATAAAACAAAAAATCGAAAAAGAGGTGAAAATATGTTTGTAGATCAAGTTAAAATATCATTAAAAGCGGGTGATGGCGGGAATGGTATTACGGCATATCGCCGGGAAAAGTATGTTCCTTTTGGAGGGCCAGCCGGTGGTGATGGCGGGCGTGGCGCGTCAGTTGTTTTCCAAGTAGATGAAGGATTGCGCACGCTCATGGACTTTAGATATCAACGACACTTTAAGGCTAAAAAAGGCGAAAATGGTCAAAGTAGTAATATGCATGGTAAAAATGCAGAAGATCTTGTTTTAAAAGTGCCGCCTGGAACGATTGTCAAAGATGTTGAAACAGAACAAACATTAGCTGATTTAGTGGAACATGGCCAAAGTGCAGTTATCGCAAAAGGAGGCCGTGGAGGTCGTGGTAACTCACGCTTTGCGACGCCTAAAAACCCGGCACCAGATTTTAGTGAGAATGGTGAACCTGGCGAAGAAATAGAAGTGACGTTGGAACTTAAGCTTCTTGCTGATGTGGGTCTTGTCGGGTTTCCAAGTGTTGGGAAATCAACACTGCTTTCAATCGTTTCAAAAGCGAAACCGAAAATTGGCGCTTATCACTTTACAACCATTCAACCTAATTTAGGTGTTGTTGTTACGCCTGACCAACGTAGTTTTGTTATGGCTGATTTACCAGGTTTGATTGAAGGAGCATCTGAAGGTGTCGGTTTAGGACATCAATTTTTAAGGCATGTTGAAAGAACAAAGGTAATTGTGCATGTGATTGATATGAGCGGTTTAGAAGGCCGTGATCCTTATGAGGATTATACGATTATCAATCAAGAGCTTAAAGCTTATGCCCAGCGATTAGAAGAACGTCCACAAATCATTGTTGCCAATAAAATGGATATACCAGAAGCGCATGACCAGTTGGAACAATTTAAAAAGAAACTTAATCAACCGGTTAAAATCATTCCAATTTCATCATATACACGTGAAAATATTGATCAATTACTTTATGAAATAGCGAATACACTTGATAAGGTCAAAGATGTTGATTTTTCTGAGACAGAAGAGGATATCGGTGTCAATCGTGTTGTTTATAAACACACACCTTCACAAGATCAATTTAAAATTACGAGAGATGATGATGGTGCTTATGTCGTAAGTGGTAATGCGATAGAACGTATGTTTAAAATGACCGACTTTAATAGTGACCCAGCAGTGCGACGTTTCGCTAGACAAATGCGTTCAATGGGTATCGATGACGCTTTACGTGAGCGTGGTGCAGAGAATGGTGATATTGTACGTATTCTTGGAGGAGAGTTTGAATTTGTCGAATAATGAACAGGAGGCGCCTAATGCGCGTATGAAACATCAATTTTATGTTATTCGTGAGGATGTTTTACCTTACGTCGTGAAGCGTGTACTACAAGTAAAATCCTCATTAAAAAATGACCCATCAATGACAATTCAAGAAGCAGTTGATATGCATGATTGTTCACGCAGTGCATTCTACAAATATAGAGACACTATCTTTCCATTAGATGAAGTTCGTAAACGCACAGAAGCTTATACCATTATTTTATTTGTTATTGATAAGGTTGGAATTCTGGCAAGTATCCTTGAAAAATTGTCAGAGCTTCAACTTTCTGTGCTCACAATTCATCAAAGTGTCCCTATCAATAATAAAGCATCCATTACACTGACATTAGATGGGAGTAAAGCGAAAATTAATCCCTATGAATTAATTAACACATTAAGACAAATGGAAAATATTTATAATGTAGATATTATCGGAATGAATTTATAAGGAGTAGTTACGATGTATGCATATATCTTTGGGAATTTAACGGCACTTTATCCAACTCACATCATCATTGAGACAACATCGGGTGTGGGATATGAAATTCAGACCCCAAACTCATATCGTTTTCAAAAGCATCTTAATCAATCTATTAAAGTTTATACGTCGTTAATTGTACGAGAAGACGCTCAATTGTTATACGGCTTTATTGATGAAGAAGAAAAAGATATGTTTTTAAGTTTAATAAAGGTGACTGGAATTGGTCCTAAATCTGCATTAGCTATTTTAGCAGCGAGCACGCCTAATGAAGTTAAACGCGCAATTGAAAATGAAAATGATGCGTATTTAACAAAATTTCCGGGAATCGGTAAAAAGACAGCACGCCAAATTGTACTAGATTTAAAAGGTAAAGTGGTCATTACCGAAACGAACGATGAAGACTTACTTTCGAATGCAACGGGTACTATCGAAACATCTCACTATGCAAAAGAAGCGCTATTGGCGTTAGAAGCATTAGGCTATTCTAAGCGTGAGTTGAAAAAAGTTGAAAAGGCGATGCAAAGTGAAACTTTTGAAAGTGTTGATATAGCAGTTAAATTTGGATTAAAACAATTAGTTTCATAAAAAAGGAGTGAGTCAAATGGAACAAGATCGAATGATGGATGGCCATGAGCAATCTGATGAGCAAGCTTTTGAATTGTCATTACGGCCAGATCGGCTAAGACAATACATAGGTCAAAGTACAATCAAATCAAATCTTGAAGTTTTTATTCAAGCGGCTAAAATTCGTGAAGAACCACTTGATCATGTCCTTCTCTTTGGCCCTCCTGGTTTGGGTAAAACGACACTTTCACATATTATCGCAAATGAAATGGGCGTTAATTTACGTACAGTTTCTGGGCCGTCCATAGAGAGACCTGGCGATTTAGCTGCTATTCTAACTGGTTTACAACCTGGTGATGTTTTATTTATTGACGAAATACATCGTCTAAGTAGCGTTGTGGAAGAAGTATTATATCCGGCTATGGAAGATTTTTTTATTGATATTATCGTTGGAAAAGGCGAGGAAGCGCGTAGTATACGTATCGATTTACCTCCGTTTACATTAGTTGGTGCAACAACACGTGCAGGGAGCTTGACGAGTCCTTTACGTGACCGATTTGGCGTCCATTTGCGCTTAGAATATTATTCTGAACAAGAACTGGCACAAATTATTATTCGGACTGTTGATGTATTAGGCACAGCTATTGATGAAGAAAGTGCTATAGAAATTGCAAAAAGAAGTCGTGGGACACCTCGTATCGCTAATCGTTTATTAAAACGAATACGGGATTTCCAACAAGTAAATGAAGATGACATGATCTACATTGAGACGACAAAACGTGCATTGCACCTATTACAGGTAGATGAAGAAGGTCTAGATTATATTGATCATAAAATGATGGCTTGTATTATTGAGCAATATCATGGTGGACCAGTAGGATTAGATACGATTGCTGTTTCAATCGGAGAAGAGCGTATTACGATTGAAGACGTATATGAACCTTTTCTCATTCAAAGAGGCTTTTTAGAGCGTACACCAAGAGGGCGTAAAGCGACACCCCAAGCCTATGAACATTTTAAATATACGAGTCATTAAATAGAGGAGTTACTACTTTGAATATTGAAGAATTTGATTATGAATTGCCAGAGTCGCTCATCGCACAAACACCTTTAAAACAGCGCGATCAAAGTCGTCTGTTATATTTGAATCGACGAACTGGCGAGACTGAAGACTTACATTTTAAAGATATTACACGTTTTTTTGAACAAGGTGATACTCTTGTATTAAATGATACAAAAGTGATGCCGGCGCGTTTATTTGGTGTTAAAGAAGAAACACGAGCAAAAGTTGAAATGTTAATGTTGACTCAAATTGAAGGTGACGACTGGGAAGTGTTACTTAAACCAGCGAAACGGATAAAAGTAGGGCAAACTTTGAGCTTTGGAGATGGAAAGATCATTGCTACTTGTATGAAAGAACTCGATCAAGGTGGCCGGATTATGCGCTTGCATTATGACGGTATTTTACAAGAGCGACTTGATGAATTAGGCGAAATGCCACTTCCTCCATATATTAAAGAACGATTAGACGAAAAAGATCGTTATCAAACCGTTTATGCAAAAGCATCTGGTTCAGCTGCAGCGCCGACTGCAGGTTTACATTTTACAGATCAGTTGTTACAACAAATTCGTGAAAATGGGGTTAATATTGCATTTATCACACTTCACGTAGGTTTAGGTACATTTAGACCTGTGAGTGTCGAAAATATCGATGACCATGAAATGCATAGTGAATATTATCAAATGTCTCAAGAAACAGCAGATTTACTGAATAAGACTAAAGCTAAGGGACATCGCATCATATCTGTAGGTACAACCTCTACAAGAACACTAGAAACTATCCGTCAAAATCATACGCAATTTGTTGCTTCTAGTGGATGGACGGATATATTTATTTATCCGGGTTTTGAATTTAAAGCGATAGATGGCTTGATTACGAATTTTCATTTACCAAAATCCACTTTAGTGATGTTGGTATCTGCTTTTAGTTCGCGACAATTTGTGCTTTCGGCATATCGTCATGCAGTCGCTGAAAAATATCGATTTTTCAGTTTTGGCGATGCGATGATTATTATTTAGTTTGAGAGGAGAATACTATGCCTGCAGTAACTTATGAGCATATTAAAACTTGTAAACAATCTGGTGCAAGATTAGGTATTGTACACACACCGCACGGGTCGTTTGAAACACCTATGTTTATGCCGGTGGGTACAAAAGCTACAGTTAAAACGATGAGCCCAGAAGAATTAAAACAAATGAATACGAAAATTTTATTAGGAAATACCTATCATTTATGGTTACAACCTGGAAATGATATTGTTAAAAAAGCAGGGGGCTTACACCAATTTATGAATTGGGATGGTCCTATTTTAACGGATTCGGGTGGCTTCCAAGTTTTCAGTTTGAGTAATTTGAGAAAAATAACCGAAGAAGGTGTAGAATTTAGACATCATACGAATGGTTCAAAACTCTTTTTATCTCCAGAAGATTCTATAAAAATACAAAATGATTTAGGTTCGGACATTATTATGGCTTTCGATGAGTGTCCACCTATGCCAGCTGAGTATGATTATGTGAAAAATTCTATTGAAAGAACAACTAGATGGGCAGAACGATGCTTACAAGCACACCAACGTCCGAATGATCAAGCCTTATTTGGAATTATACAAGGAGGAGAATACAAAGATTTACGTCAACAATCAGCGGAAGAACTCGTTAAACTGGATTTTCCAGGATATGCGATAGGTGGTTTATCTGTTGGCGAGCCAAAACCTGTCATGTATGACATGGTCGAATTTACTGAGCAGTTTATGCCTAAAGATAAGCCACGTTATTTAATGGGCGTAGGTTCTCCTGATGCATTGATTGAATGTAGTATCCGTGGTATGGATATGTTTGATTGCGTATTACCGACACGTATTGCACGTAATGGAACATGTATGACTTCACATGGACGTGTTGTTGTAAAAAATGCGCAATATAAAGATGATTTTAGACCGTTAGATGAAAATTGTGATTGTTATACGTGTAAAAATTATTCACGCGCATACCTAAGACACCTCATCAAAGCGGATGAAACTTTTGGGATTCGTCTTACCACTTATCATAATTTGCATTTTCTGTTAAAATTAATGGAGAACATTAGACAAGCCATTCGAGAGGATCGTCTTTTAGATTTTAAAGAGGAATTTTTCGAACAATATGGCCTCAATGTTGATAATCCGAAAAATTTCTAGATAGGAGCTATGATTTATGTCTTCACTTATTAGTTTATTACCTTTAATATTACTATTTGTTGTCATGTGGTTCTTCATGATTCGTCCGCAACAAAAGCGTGCTAAAGAGCATCGCCAAATGGTTGACCAATTAGAAGCGGGACAACGTGTAACTACAATTGGTGGTATTAAAGGAACAGTTCGTGCAGTTGATGAAACAACAGCTGTCATTACAGTTAATGGTAAAGGTACTGAACTGACTTTTGAAAAACAAGCCATTAAACAAGTTGATCCTTCATAACGGATTGCATTGACCAGCTTAAATACAATTAAAGACATGGCTTATACCCATGTCTTTTTTAGTTCGTGTTAGAAATCACTTGCACTAATTTTGTAAAGTGAAGTATGCTTGAAACATAAGATAAAATGAGGTGTTTATGTGAAAAAAACAAGTAGATTGATCACCTTTGTTATTCTTGTTGTGCTATTATTCGCGGGAATGGCCACTACATATAAAAATGTGATCAAAGATGTCAACTTAGGGCTTGATTTACAAGGTGGATTCGAAGTTTTATATCAAGTCAACCCACTTGATAAAGGCGATAAAATTGATAATACCGCTGTACAATCCACAGCTAAAACTTTAGAACGTCGGGTTAACGTACTTGGAGTGTCTGAACCGAAAATACAAGTTGAAGATCAAAATCGTATACGTGTTCAACTTGCTGGGGTTAAGGACCAAAACCAAGCCCGTAAAATTTTATCATCACAAGCTAATTTAACAATACGTGATGCTGATGATAAAGTTTTATTAACTGGTAAAGATTTAGTTCAAGGTTCAGCTAAACAAGAGTTTAAACAAAATACGAACCAACCCGCAGTTACTTTTAAATTAAAAGACAGTGATAAATTTAAAAAAGTAACAGAAAAAATTTCTAAAAAACAAGAAAACGTAATGGTCGTATGGCTCGACTTTAAAAAAGGCGACAGCTATGCGAAAGAAAAAACTAAAGAAGATCCAAAATATATTTCAGCAGCTTCTGTTGACCAACCGATTAACTCACCTAACGTTGAAATTTCAGGTGGTTTCCAAGGTGAAAAAGGGATAACTGAAGCTAAACAAATTGCTGATCTTTTAAATTCTGGTTCATTACCGGTTGATTTAAAAGAAATCTATTCAACTTCAGTTGGTGCTCAATTTGGTCAAGATGCATTAGATAAGACGATGTTTGCATCAATTATTGGGATTAGCATCATTTTCTTATTCATGCTATTGTTCTACCGTTTGCCGGGTTTAATTGCTGTCATTACATTAACAACTTATATTTATTTAACAATGCTAGCATTTAATTTTATCTCAGGTGTCCTCACATTACCTGGTTTAGCTGCGTTGGTACTTGGTGTAGGTATGGCTGTTGATGCGAATATCATCATGTACGAAAGGATTAAAGACGAGCTGCGAATTGGTCGCACGTTAAAACAAGCTTATAAAAAAGCAAATAAAAGTTCATTTATCACTATTTTAGATGCCAACTTGACAACTGTACTTGCAGCTGCTGTTCTCTTCTTCTTTGGGGAAAGTTCAGTTAAAGGTTTCGCTACGATGTTATTATTGGCAATTTTAATGAGCTTTGTGACTGCGGTCTTCTTAACACGTATTCTTTTATCTTTAGTCGTACAATCCAATGTATTCAAGAAAAAACTTTGGTGGTTTGGTGTTAAAAACAATCAAATCCATAATATTAATGACGGATATGATGTATCGGATTTAAGTACACCTTACGATAAGATTGATTTTATGAAAATTGCAAAACCACTATTTGCATTTAGTAGTGTGGTCATTTTAGCAGGTATTATCATTTTATCTATTTTCAAATTGAACTTAGGTATTGATTTTACTTCTGGTACACGTGTTGATCTTCAAAGTGATCAACCACTCAATCAAAATCAAGTAGAGAAAAAATTAGAAGCGATTGATTTGAAACCAAACCAATTATCAATTGGTGGAAATAAAAATGAAAATGCTTCGATGCAGTATAAACATGACTTGTCAAAAGATGAAATTGCTAAAGTATCTAAAACATTAAAAGATGCCTATGGCAAAGAGCCATCTGTGAATACCGTATCACCTGTAATAGGTCAAGAATTGGCTAAAAATGCAATGCTAGCAGTGATTATTGCATCCATCGGTATGATTATTTACATTTCTTTACGTTTTGAATGGCGTATGGGGATTGCATCGATTATTTCCTTATTACATGATGCTTTTATGATTATCGCTGTCTTTAGCTTGTTTAGACTCGAGGTTGATATAACGTTTATCGCAGCAGTACTGACAATCATCGGTTATTCTATAAACGATACGATTGTAACATTTGACCGTGTTCGTGAAATGTTGAAAAAAGTAAAAGTAATCACGAAAGAAGAGCAAATAGATTATATTGTGAATAGTTCTATACGTCAAACGTTAACACGTTCAATCAACACCGTTTTAACTGTAGTTATCGTCGTTGTTGCAATGTTGATATTAGGTGCATCAAGCATATTTAACTTCTCATTAGCATTATTGATTGGTTTAGTATCAGGTGTATACTCATCTATTGTTATTGCGGTACCGCTTTGGGGCATGTTGAAAAAACGTGAATTACGTAAATCAAGTCATCACAAACTTGTTGTTTATAAACGTAAACGTACTAACGAAGAAAAAGTATTAGTATAATAGAAATAAACTTGGACGTCTTATTGATTAACATCAATGATGTCCAAGTTCTTTTTATTTTCTCTAATTTTCGTTATAATACGTTTTGAGAAAGAGGCGGTAATGATTATGATACAATCGAATTTTCAATGGCAAACGCGTCAAGTCGATAGCTTGATTGATGACGCTTTAGTCGATAAATATAAATTAACACCGATGATGAAATTAATACTAGAAAGCAAAGGGTACACCGATGGATTAGAACTTGATCGCGTATTAGCGCCGAATCATATGACTCATGACCCTCAAGCGTTAAGTGATATGGATAAAGCCATATCACGAATACATAAAGCAATTCAAAATGGTGAAAAGATACTTGTTTATGGAGACTATGATGCGGACGGTGTAACTTCGACGACCATTATGGTTAAAACTTTGCAACAACTTGGCGCCACAGTAGGGTGGTATATCCCTAACCGATTTACAGAAGGATATGGTCCGAGTGAAATGGCCTTTAGAAATGCCTATGATGAAGGGGTTACGTTAATTATTACAGTTGATAATGGTATACAAGGTCATCATGAAATTGAGCTTGTTCAAAATTTAGGCGTGGATGTGATTGTTACAGACCATCATGAAATGGGGGAAACGCTGCCTCCCGCTTTTGCAATTATCCATCCGATGCACCCTGATTTCAATTATCCATTTAAATATTTATGTGGTGCAGGTGTGGCGTTTAAGTTAGCAGATATGCTTTTAGAAGAATTGCCACATTCATTTTGGGTTTTAGCGATGATTGGAACGATTGCTGATTTAGTTTCTTTGACCGATGAAAATCGGATGATTGTTCAAAAAGGATTGACTTATATCAATGAGGAGACACCTGTGGCGATTCGTGCTTTATTAGATCAGGCACAATACCAAGATGATATTAATGAAGAAACAATTGGTTTTATCATTGCGCCTCGATTAAATGCGGTAGGCCGTTTAGACGACGCGGGTTTAGCTGCTGAATTATTAATGTCAGATGATCTAGAAGAGTCGCTATTTCTAGCAGAGCAAGTGGAGCATTTCAATGTGGAACGTAAAGAAATTGTCCAGCAAATCGTTGATGAAGCGATGGAGATGGCTCAAGAAGCTGTCAGTGAGGGTCAAAAATTTTTAGTTTTAGCAAAAGAAGATTGGCACGAAGGTGTATTAGGAATTGTTGCTTCAAGAATTGTTGAAACATTTCATCTGCCTACTATGATTTTGAATATTGATGAAGCCCAGCAACATGCAAAAGGTTCATCTCGAAGTATTTCGCAAGTCTCTATGTTTGAAGCTCTATCTTCGGAATCTACATTAATTACAAAATTTGGTGGTCATCATATGGCTGCAGGATTAACAATGCCCATAGAAAATGTAGATCCGCTGAGAAACGCGTTAAATGCATGGATGACGGAGCGTTTTAATGTCGATGATCTTCAACCGGTCAAAATGATTGATGTTGTTTTAAATATCGAACATGTAACGATTGAACAAATCCGCTCTTTAGAACGGTTACGCCCTTTTGGCATGGATTTTAACAGGCCTGTATTTCAAATTGATGGCTTGACCATCCAACAAGCGAAAGCGATTGGTCAAAATCAGAATCATCTTAAAGTTACTTTTAACGAACAAAATTTACAAGGCTTGTTTTGGAATCATGGTGAATTAAACCAAGAATTAATGGAAGACCAAGAAATAGATATCATTGGTGAACTTCAAATTAATGAATGGAATGGGAATCGTACGCCTCAATTTGTAATGACTGATATAAGAAGTAATGATCGACAAATTTTAGATTATCGCAGCAAAAATAAGCGGTTACCTCAATTTGAGGGTAAAGATCAAGTGTGTTATCTCATAAATCCAAATAAAGATAAATCTAGTCATCATGAATTCTATTATGGTGAGGTCATTCCAGAAGGTTATGATAAATGTGTAATGAGAGATTTACCACTCACTATGGAAGACATTAAGCTTTCATGTCGTTACATTAAAGCATCTCAAATATATCTTGTCTTTGATCATCGGCATTCTATTTATTTTGAAGGTTTACCGAAAGACGATACGTTTAAAAAATGTTACAAAGCACTTTTTCAAAAGGGTAAAACAAATCTAGAAACTGAAGGAATGGCGCTGAGTCAATATTTGCAAATTAAACCCACTATGCTGAAATTTATTTTAAAAGTTTTCTTAGACTTACAAATTATTTCACAAAAAGATGGTATAATTGAGATTGCGCATTCTCGTGAAAAGCAGTCTATTTCAGCTAGTCGCATTTATCAAGCAAGGGTACAGCGAATTGAAGTTGAAAAACAGCTCTTATATGAAGAATTTGATGCCATTAAGTCTTGGTTTGTTAATGAATTAGCAGGGATTGAATGAGGAGAGGATTTAAGTGGATTTAAAAAAATATGTATCTGAAGTCAAAGATTGGCCTAAAGAAGGCGTTAATTTTAAAGATATTACAACAATCATGGACAACGGTGAAGCATATGGCTATGCGACAGATCAAATCGTTAAATATGCAAAAGAGAAAAATGTCGATATTGTCGTAGGACCAGAAGCACGTGGTTTTATCATTGGATGTCCTGTTGCATATGCAATGGGAATCGGTTTTGCACCTGTACGTAAAGAAGGTAAGCTTCCACGTGAAGTCATCCGTTATGAATACGACCTAGAATACGGAAGCAATGTACTGACAATGCACGCGGATGCAATTAAACCAGGACAAAGAGTATTAATTACTGATGATTTGCTTGCTACAGGTGGGACAATCGAAGCGGCTATTCATCTTGTTGAGAAACAAGGTGGTATTGTTGCAGGTATTGCATTTATTATTGAACTTGCTTATTTAAATGGTATAGAAAAAATTAAAGATTACGACGTGATGCGTTTAATCACGTATAATGAATAGTTAATAGCATCAAAAGTTTCTCGCATGCAATTGATTGTATGTTGGAATCAAGTGAGATTAAGAAATCTTCGTTTACTATAGATTTCAGTCTCACTTTTTTTATTATTTTAAATGTTACTTTGAAGTTGATGATACCATTTTTGTTGCTTCAATATTTTAAATAAACTGAATAAACATTTTAAAATGTAAT
>NZ_PPQN01000010.1 GCF_002901995.1 Staphylococcus coagulans
AGATTATGTATTGTATATTTGTGCACTTATAATATGTAATATAGGAAAACTAAAGGGGTTGGAATTATGAAAGCCTCATGGATAGCTTGGTGGGCGGTAAATGCTTTTTGGTTAATTATATTTTTTATAGGAAGTATTTTTATTTGGACAAGAGAAGTTGATGGGTCTGGTGCAATTCAAACCTTTGATACAAAATTAGTAGCATTTCTAGTTTTGTTAGGTGCTTTTTTGTTTCCGTTATTTATACAAATTACGTGGCTTATTATTAACATTGTAGTTATTTTAATTAATAAAAAAACTTTAAAATGAATATTAAGTTGTTCATGCATGATCAGTTTGTCAATATTTATAATGAAAATCCTGCTAACCATAACTTTTTCATTATATAAATCATTTTTACTTTCTGATTTTAAGCTTTCTGGTAAGAAAAGGTTTTGTGGAAAAAAGTGAGTCATAGCTAATGTTAAACCACAATTTGATAATTTTACGTGTTTTTGGTACTTATTACGAACAATTAAAATAACAAATGGTCTTAGTTTGATGGAGGGCTAAAATTTTTGATGTTTCAGCGCTTTTAAGGATATCTCATACATACTAAAAAGGCCATTTGTATCGTTTATAATTGAATTTTTGACGAAAAGATATAGAAGATGAGAAAATAGAAAAGTATATTAAACAACAAAGTCGGAAGCTGTTACAAACTTATGACATATTAACTTGAATTCAATTCTAAAAAACTATACACTTATTAATGACATTATTTTTACAATTGATATACTGTAAAATTTCGAGGGTATACAGTATATACAAATCATTAGATTATATTATGAAAGAATAGGTGAATACAAATGGCAGAAAGCAAAAAAGTACTCGTTTTAGGTGCTGGTTATGCTGGCTTACAAACTGTGGCTAAACTTCAAAAGCAATTATCTGAACAAGATGCACAAATCACATTAATCAACAAAAATGACTACCACTATGAGTCAACTTGGTTACATGAAGCTTCAGCTGGTACGATTAGCTATGAAGATGCATTATATCCAGTTCAAAGCGTGTTGAAAAAACATGTTGATTTTGTGTGCGCTGAAGTGACTAAGATTGATCGCAATGCAAAAAAAGTTGAAACAACACATGGTATTTTTGAATATGATATTTTAGTCGTAGCATTAGGTTTTGAATCAGAAACTTTTGGCATTTCTGGTATGAAAGAACATGCTTTCCAAATCGAAAACGTGCATACGTCACGTCAAATTTCTCGCCATATTGAAGACCAATTTGCGAATTATGCCGCTTCAAAAACAAAAGACGATAAAGATTTAGCTATCCTTGTTGGAGGCGCTGGCTTTACAGGTATCGAATTTTTAGGTGAATTAACTGATCGTATTCCAGAATTAGCGAATAAATATGGTGTAGATCCAAGTAAAGTTAAAATGACTTGTGTTGAAGCCGCACCAAAAATGTTACCAATGTTCTCTGATGATCTTGTGAGCTATGCTGTGAGCTACTTAGAAGAACGTGGCGTTGAATTTAAAGTTGGTACACCGATTGTAGCAGCGAATGAAAAAGGATTCGTTGTAAAAGTAAACGATGAAGAACAACAACTTGAAGCGAATACAGTTGTATGGGCTGCAGGTGTAAGAGGTAGCCATTTAATGGAAAAATCATTCGAAGGTGTAAAACGTGGTCGCATCGTAACAAAACAAGATTTAACAATCGAAGGTTACGACGATATCTTTGTTATTGGTGATGTCTCTGCATTTATTCCTGAAGGCGAAGAACGTCCATTACCAACAACAGCACAACTTGCAATGCAACAAGGTGAAAAAACAGCAACAAACGTTGCTAAAATATTGAAAGGTGAATCTACTGAGCCATTTGTATACCATGATCGTGGTACAGTATGTTCATTAGGTCATCGTGACGGTGTAGGTGTTGTATTTGGTCGCGAAATCACTGGTAAAAAAGCTGCATTCTTAAAACGTGTGATTGATACACGTGCTATTTTCAAATTAGGTGGTATCGGTTTAGCATACAAAAAAGGTAAATTTTAATAGATTGAGTTGAAATCAAACTGTTTAAATGCTAAAACAAACACAACTTACCTGTCTCTTTCATGGTATCAGTGGCTCATAGATATTTTTTCATCAGTCAGATTAAGTGATGCGCTAAGTTGCTGAGTTGTCATAAGCTTATCATCACCGGTAACGACACAATTATATTTAGAATAATGACAATGAATATATTGTTTGATGAAGCATAAAAAAGTATATGCAAATGAGAGCAGAAGTCCTTTGCCTATACAAAGACTAAAATAGTCAGCCACATGGGGGCGGGAGTTAGGAATCTTAATCAATGATAGGATTTCTTTTCCGCCCCCCTATTTACATACTTGAAAGGAGTGAATGTAGTGGGAACACAAAATACAGCGCATGCGACAGTTATTGTTGCAGGAATCCCAGAACATTTAAATCAATATTTTGATGAAGTAAAGCAAGAACAATCACTTTTTGATGCATTAAGTGATTTGAAAGCGAGTCATATTATCAGTTCTCAACGCGGTGAGGTTGCTTCAACTGCGGTATCGATTGATAATGAAGTACGCCATTTGATTACTGTTGGGTTAGGGAATATCAATCAAATGGAAGAAAAAGATTATTTAAAAATTTGGGGTAATTTATTCCAATACTTACAAAAGAAATCTATCTCTAAAATAGAGCTTAAAGCGAATACGTTTTTAGCAAAATCTTTAGAACCTAGTACCGTTTTTAATTTAATGGGAGTACAAAGCGAGCAATCAATTTATCAATTTGATGATTATAAATCTGATAAGAAACCCGCTTTCCGTATAAAAATGACATCGACTGATCAGTATTTGCAAGATGAAAAGAAAGCGATTGAAGCGGGTCAAAAATTAGGACGTGCCATTAATAAAGCGCGCGATTTAGGTAATATTCCGCCTAATATTATGACACCTCAATACTTAGCTGAAACAGTGGAACAATACTTTAAAGATTCGGCTGTTAAAGTCGACATTAAAGATGAGCAAGCTATTCAACAAGAAGGATTTGGTTTAGTTCATGCTGTCGGTAAAGGTTCAATTAATCCACCTAGAGTCATCACTTTAGAATATTATGGTGACCCTGACAATTCAGATCAAGTGGTCGCACTAGTCGGTAAAGGGATTACTTATGATTCAGGTGGTTATACCATTAAGACACGTACAACAATGCCGACGATGAAGTTTGACATGTGTGGTGCAGCAAATGTCATTGGTATGATTGAAGCGGCAAAAGAGCTTAAACTAAAAGTCAATATCGTCGCAGTCGTTGCAGCTGCAGAAAATATGGTAGCGAACAATGCAATGAAACCAGATGATGTATTTACTGCATTAAGTGGAGAAACGGTTGAAATTCCAAACACAGACGCAGAAGGGCGACTTGTTTTAGCGGATGCGACATTCTTTGTGAATCAATACCAACCACAAATCATTTTAGATTTTGCGACTTTAACAGGTGCAGCGATTGCAGCACTAGGTGAAGATAAAGCTGCAGTATTTAAAAAGAATGTTGATCCTAAAGCATTAGAAGAAGTACTTCAATCAGCACAACGATATGAAGAGCTTGTTTTTGAACTGCCTATTACTGAAACTGAACGTAAAAAGTTAAAATCTTCAGATGTTGCTGACTTAACGAACCATGTGAATTCACCAGGTGGCGCCTTATTTGCAGCTGCTTTTGTGACACACTTTAGTGGTGAAACACCACACTTACACTTCGATATTGCAGGGCCTGCGACAACCGAAAAAGCATCACATAGAGGACCTAAAGGACCAACAGGTTACATGATTCCAACTGTTGTGGATTGGTTAAAAACGAAATACGGAACAATTGATAGTGAATAAATCTAAGTAAAGATTATTGAGGAAAACGATTAGGTTTGAGACATGATGACCTGATGTATATTGGTACGTTATCAAACACGAGTCATCACGTATATCTTATCCGAAAAAGCTTTAATTCACATATTAATAGACATGAGAGCGAGAAGATATCTAAATATATAAGATATCTCTTCTTGCTCTCTTTGTTGTTTGAAATATTTATCACTGCTTAATCTTATAAATGACTGAAAAAGGCTTTACTTATAGATCAGCTATATTAAGTTTTAATGGCTTTTTGATTACGTAAAAGCTTTTTAGTGCTTAGCTCAGCCTTAAATTTTATAGTCGATTGACGAAATGTATAATAACTGTTAGTATATTAAACATACACTTTAACTCGATAATGAACTAAAGGAGATTTTGGAATGAATTCTGTTTTAATTGCAGTCGTCATTATGATTATACTTTGCTTATGCCGACTAAATGTTGTCATCAGTTTGTTTATCAGTGCGCTCATAGGTGGTTTGCTTGCAGGCTTACCATTGCATCATACGATTTCTACGTTCACTGATAATATTGTAGATGGCGCAGAAGTGGCGTTAAGTTATGCATTACTTGGTGGTTTTGCTGCCCTAATTTCATATAGTGGTATTACTGACTATCTTGTAAAAAAGATTATTCAATCGATTCGTGCAGAAGAAACGAAGGTATCCCGAATTAAGATAAAAGTCTTAATTATTGTGAGTTTACTGATGCTTAGTATTATGAGTCAGAATGTCATTCCAGTACATATTGCGTTTATTCCTATTGTTATTCCGCCTTTACTCAGCTTATTTAATGAGTTGAAAATGGATCGACGTTTAATTGCAATGATTATTGGTTTTGGTCTCTGTTTCCCATACGTGTTGTTGCCATTTGGTTTTGGTCACATCTTTCATGAAATCATTCAAAAAGGTTTTGAAAAAGCGCATCATCCAATTGCTTTTAACTCGATTTGGAAAGCGATGCTTATCCCAGCGTCTGGTTATATCATTGGTTTAATTGCTGCAATGATATATTATCGTAAACCTAGAATTTATAAAGAAATTAAAACTAATCAAGCTGAAGCAACTGTAGAACTTAAGCCGTATGTGCTTGTTGTAACCATTGTCGCGATACTTGCAACGTTTACCGTTCAAACTTTGACGGATTCAATGATATTTGGAGCGTTAGCTGGTGTCCTTGTTTTCTTTGTTTCAGGACTATACTCATGGAAGAGTTTAGATGATCAATTTGTCGATGGTATTAAAATTATGGCCTATATTGGTGTGGTTATATTGACTGCTAATGGTTTTGCTGGGGTGATGAATGAAACAGGGGATATTCAAAAGTTGGTCAATAGTCTGACACTTATCGCAGGGGACAATAAATTTTTAAGTATTATTTTAATGTATATTATTGGACTTGTTGTGACGTTAGGTATCGGTTCATCTTTTGCGACGATACCGATTCTTGCAGCATTGTTTATTCCTTTCGGAGAATCTTTAGGGATGAGTACGATGGCATTGATTGCTTTAATTGGTACAGCAGGTGCATTAGGGGATTCAGGTTCACCTGCAAGTGATTCAACATTAGGACCGACAGCAGGATTAAATATAGATGGTCAGCACGACCATATCCGAGATACATGTATTCCTAACTTTGTTTTTTATAATGTGCCGTTGATTATTATGGGAACGATTGCTGCACTTATATTATAATAAACGAGAAAGGGGGACAATAAGATGACACATCTTATGGAACTACTAGAGATTAAAAAAGTGAGTGAATCACCAGGCTATGTTAAATTGTCTATGCCGGTATCCGATAAGGTAAAGCAGCCTTTCGGTTATCTACATGGTGGCGCGACAATGGCGTTAGGTGAAACGGCATGTTCAATAGGATCATTCAATTTATTAGAACCGAGTCAAGGTATCCCTGTAGGTTTAGAAATGAATACAAATCATATTAAATCTGCACGAGAAGGTATGATTTATGCTGAGGCGCGTATTTTACATGAAGGGCGATCCACGCATGTTTGGGATATTCGTATGACGAATGAAGATGACGAACTGATATCAGTAATGCGCGGAACACTCGCAATTAAACCGATTAAACGGGAGTCAGTTTAGAGGTCTAAAATTTACAAATGTGAATTACATGCAAGTTAGGTCACATTTACATTCTTGCTGTATTGAAAATATGTGTATGCACTAATTACTTAATATCAATAAAAACCCGAGATGATTTCGTGATTTTCACGAAAAATCTCGGGCTTTTTAATGTCTTTCATATCCTCAATAGATAATCAAATTGAATCAATGAGGAACTATAACTTCGTACCTTTCATGTCATCTTTAACTTCATCTAGCTTTAAACGCTTTGAAGCGGGGGTCTTGAGATTATAAGCTGATTTCAAGACTAAATGACTTGAGAGCGGACCAGTTAAAAATACGAATGCGATACCGATTAAAAGTTGAAAATTAACGTAACCTTCTTTACCGATAAAATAAATAAAAGTTCCTGTTAATAAAAGCATCGTACCTAAAGTTGCTGCTTTACCCGCTGCATGTGCGCGTGAATAAACATCGTCAAGTCTTAACATCCCAATCGCAGCCAATGCACTAAATAATGCACCAATGATGACAAGTATCAATCCTATACTAATCACGATTGTCTCTGTCATGTTCAATCACCTGACCTTTATCCATAAATTTCGCGAAAACAGCAGTGCCTAGAAAAGCGAGAATACCAATTAATAAAATCGCAACAATCATATAATGTGTATCGAGTATGATTGAAAACAGACCGACGATAGCCATTAACTGTATACCGATCGCATCTAACGCTACAACGCGATCAGGTAAAGTTGGACCCAAAATTACACGGACAAGGATGGCTAAAATCGAAAGGACGACAATAACTAATGCGATAATAATAAAAACATCAAAGTTCATTACGATTCACCCACCTCTCTCACTGCTTTTTCAAGAGAGCCTTTAATACTTGCCACTTCTTCTTCTTTTGTAGAGAAGTTTAAACAGTGAATATATAAGCGTTTCATATCATCATTTACTCCGATAACAACCGTACCTGGAGTTAATGTAATGAGATTGGAAAGTAACGCGACTTGCCATTTATGTTGTAAATCTGTCTCATAGACAAAGAAAGCAGATTCATTTTTAATGCGCGGTTGAAGAATAATACGCAATACGTCGATATTTGCTTTAATTAATTCGATTAAGAAAACAAAGACAAGTTTAATGATTTTGTATAGCGTAATGATATAAAAACGGCCGGGCAAGATTTTACGCATCAAATAAACTAATAGTAACGCAAAAAGGTAGCCTAGGACGAAAGAATTCATCGTATAACTATCTGATAAAAACAACCAAAATATTGCTAAAATCAAATTAATCACTATTTGTACTGCCATATTACTTCACCCCCAATACGCTATGAATGTATGTGTCAGGTTGATAGAACGACTTAGCTGCTTCTGCGACAATAGGGTATAATTGTCCAGCACCTAAACCGAAAGCAACAGCAATGACAACGGATAGGATGCCAACAGCGAGTAATCCACGGTGATGCAGTCTTGGATTATAGACATAGCCATAACTCTTTCCGAAGAATCCTTTTAAGAAGATATTCATCACGGAATAGAGCACGACAAGACTTGAAAGTAAGACAATGATACCTGAGGCATAAAAGCCCTCTTCAAATGCTGCACGTACGATATAGAGTTTTCCGTAAAAACCACTAAACGGCGGGATCCCGGCTAAGCTCAACGCAGCAATAAAGAAAGTCCATCCTAAAACAGGATAATGGTGGATTAATCCGCCAAAGTTTCTTAAATCAGTTGTCTTCGTAATTTTATACATAATACCGATTAAAAAGAATAATGCTGCTTTGATTAGCATATCGTGCAGTGTGTAGTAAATGGCACCGATAATGCCAGACTTGGTCATCATAGCGACACCAACGAGAATAACACCTACAGCAATCATAATATTATATAAAATAATACGTTTGGTATCTCTAAAACCGACAGCCCCCACACAACCAAAAATAATGGTTAATAGGGCTAAAGCTAACACTGTGTAATGTGAAAATGTAAGTGTATCATGGAAAAATAGACTCATTACACGTGTCAATGCGTAAACACCGACTTTTGTTAATAGGGCACCGAAAAATGCGATGATCGCAAATGGTGGTGCATAATACGCACCAGGTAACCATACATACATAGGGAAAGCGCCCGCTTTAGTAGCAAATACAAATATAAAAAGAATGAATGCAATGCTGAGTAAGCCTGGATGATCTTTACCTACAACAGATAGCTTTTGACTAATATCGGCTAAATTTAACGTTCCGACAATTGAATACAAGATACCAACTGCGATAACGAAAAATGCAGATGAAACCACGTTGACAAGAAGATACTTAACACTTTCTTGAAGTTGGATTTTTGTCCCACCAATCACCATTAAACCGTAAGAAGCCATTAAGAATACTTCAAAAAATACGAATAAGTTAAAAATATCACCTGTGATAAATGCCCCGTTGATTCCAGTGAGCATCATCATGACAGTGAAATAGTAATAATACGTTTCACGATGTAAACCAATCGATTGGTATGAGAATAGTATAATCATCATCGTGATAATTGTACTCGTTGTAACGAGTAAAGCACTATATAAGTCTAAAACAAAAACAATACTATATGGGGCTTTCCAAGAACCTAATTCTAAAATAATCGGATGACCGGCTTGCCATACATGAGTTAAATTGAGGATTGAAAAGCCTAATGTCACTAATGTCCCGATTAATGCAATATAGCGTTTAATAAAAGGGCGGAGGCCACTAAAAATTAAGAGTATCGCGGTAATAATAGGGACCACTAAAACCGCTACGAGTAAATTCTCAGTTATCATCTTCTTGTGGCACTCCTTTCATTCTTTCAACGTTATCCGTACCTAATTCTTTATAACTTCTAAAAGCTAATACTAAGAAAAAGGCTGTCACTGCAAAAGAAATAACAATTGCAGTTAAGATGAGGGCCTGCGGAATGGGATCAACATAATCTGTAACCCCTTTTTCATAAATCGGTACATTTCCGTTTTTAAGCCCACCCATTGTTAACATAAATAGGTTTGCAGCATGTGAGAGCAATGTCGTACCAATGATAATTCTAATTAAACTTTTAGAAAGAATGAGATAGACACTGATTGAAGTCAGTATGCCACAAACAATAATCAATACAATTTCCATTACTCATTCTCTCCAATCGTTAAAATTATAGTGAGTACAGTGCCTACTACTACAAACAATACACCTGTATCAAAAATAACAGCTGTATGAACATGCATAGGTTGTAACAATGGTAAAGGAATTTCGAAAGCACGATGAGTAAAAAAGTTTTTACCATATGTCCAACTTAACATTGGTGCACCGACACAAAATGTTAAGCCTAGTGCTATAAGCTTTTTAAAGTCCCATGGAAACACTTTACGTAAAGTCTTAACGTCAAATGCCACAGCAATAATAACGAGCGCACTTGAAACGAGAAGTCCTCCAATAAAGCCGCCTCCAGGTGTGTAATGTCCGGCTAAGAAAAGTGAGAAGCCAAACATCATAATCAAGAAAAAGATAATCAGTGATGAATATTGTGCAATGAGATCATTTTTCTGTCTGTTCAATCTTCTCAACCCTTTCGTATCCATTTTTGTGTTTCGCACGTAATTTAATTAATGTATAAATCCCCATACCAGCAATACCGAGCACAGAAGATTCAAATAATGTATCGGTACCACGGAAGTCTACAAGTATAACGTTGACCATGTTCTTACCTTGTGCCAAGTCATACACATGTGCTTTATAAAAAGCACTAATAGATTCAAAATGACGATTACCGTATGCAATCAAGCCAAGGATAGTGACCACAGCACCGACCCCAATAGAGATAATTGCATTACCGACTTTGTATCTCACTGACTCATTGTAGCGACTCATATTTGGTAAGTGATAGAAACAAAGTAAGAAGAGTGCTGTTGAAATCGTTTCAACTACAAATTGTGTTAATGCTAAGTCTGGTGCATTAAAGAAAATAAAGAATATCGCCATAGAATAACCGACAGCACTTAACATAATGATGCTAAAGAGTCGTGATCTAGCAAAGATAATCATGACTGCAGCAATAACAATCGTCACCACTGAAATAAACTCGTAAGGTCTAATAGGTGAGACTTTCACAAAATCAAAAGAAAATGGTAACGATACGAGTGTGATGAAAGTCAAGAGAATCATTGTTGAAAAAATAATGACTAGGTTATTACGGTTGAAGCCTGTCATATAAGTGCGTGTAATTTGAGTCGCATAATATGGTGTATAACGACCTGTTTGATCGTACCAGTGGTTTAATGTGAACCATTTAGGTATACGTCTCAACACAGGTGCCCAAGAGTTGAATGTGAGTAATAAGCCAGCGCCGACAATATAAATCACTAGCGTTGATAGAAATGCTGGTGTGAAGCCATGCCATAAGTGGAATGTGGCTTCAACTTTATCAACATTGGCAATAGATTGAACAGCGGGTTCAACTAATGGAGAAGACACAATACTTGGGAATAAACCAAACAATATCACTAATGTAGATAAAATAATTGGTGGAATATTCATCAGAATAGGTGCTTCATGTGCTTTATTAGGCAATGCATCAGGATGATGTTGTCCTAAAAAGATTTCAGAAATAAATTTGAATGAATAAACAAAAGTAAAAATACTTCCGACGACTGCCACAATTGGAATTAAAATACCAATTGTATTCAAACTAAATAGTGATGCATGTGTAACACCAATCATTGCTTCTAAAAATTGCTCTTTAGATAAGAAACCATTAAATGGTGGTACACCAGCCATACTTAAAGAAGTAATGATGGAAAGCGTAAAGGAAATAGGCATAATCGTCATTAAGCCGCCCAATTTACGCGTATCTCTCGTACCAGTTGCATGATCGACGGCACCTGTAATCATAAATAAAGCACCTTTAAAAGTTGCATGGTTGATTAAATGAAAAATCGCCGCACTGTAAGCGACAATGTACAACTTACTGTCGGCACCTTCAAAGTGATAGCTCACGGCACCCACCCCGAGCATCGCCATAATCATACCTAATTGGGAAACAGTCGAAAATGCCAAAATCCCTTTAAGATCTTGTTGCTTAGTCGCATTCAGTGATGCCCAAAATAAGGTCACTAAACCGAATAGCGTCACAGTCCATATCCAACCTTGTGACACAGCAAAAATCGGTGTTAAGCGAGCTACAAGATAAATTCCTGCTTTTACCATTGTTGCCGAGTGAAGATAAGCGCTGACTGGTGTCGGTGCTTCCATCGCATCCGGTAACCAAATATAAAATGGAAACTGTGCAGATTTAGTCATTGCACCTATAATGACAAAAATCATTGCCAATATAAAAATAGGAGATGACTGAACTTGATCGACATGCGCGATGATTTCACGAATACGCCATGTGCCTGAAGCAAGGTAAAGTAAAATAAAGCCCCCCAATAATGAAAGACCGCCAAAAACGGTAATCATCATAGACTTCATTGCACCATATAATGATCTTTCTTTATGTCTCCAGAATGAAATTAATAGGAAACTTGAAAATGATGTTAATTCCCAAAAGAAATAAAGTATGAGTAAATTGTCAGAAAGGACGACGCCTAACATCGCACTCATAAACATTAATAAATAGCAATAGAAGTTACCCAGTTGTTCAGACTGGCTTAAATAACTAATTGAATATAGTACAACAAGACTCCCTATGCCAGTAATGAGCAAACTGAATAATAAGCCAAGGCCATCGACATAAACATCAAAGTTCATTCCGATTTGTGGCATCCAAGCAACTGATCGTTCAGTAAATTGCCCGGACATTGTTGGTTTAATATATGAAAAAAAGTAAACAAACAATACTACCGGTATAGGTAATACAAACCAACCTAGATGAATTCGTTTATAGAAACGATATAAGATTGGAATGAGTATTGCGAATATTAACGGTAAAAGGACCGCAATATGTAACCAACTCATAGATTGACCTCCTTTTAAAAAAACTACGATAAGAATATTATACATGATTATGAAACTTGTGAAAAACATGGCAGACCAATGGTTGGCTTGATTTTCATATCCTTTTAAATAAGAAGAAACCCGTCTATATTAAACAAAATTTATTTTATACTGACGTGAATAATCGTTCTTTAAACGTGTTAAACAATCTAAAGATGCATGCGCATAAGCGGTATCCAATTCACTGAGTTGCGTTTCCAAGTTAGTGATTGCACGTTGTAATGTTACGGTGTAGTCTTCAACCTCTCCGTCAAAAGGTTTCAATCGACTTTGAGGTGTGTATCTTTTTTCGTACAAACTTAAAGCTTTACGCTCGTGGAAAAATACACCTTCCACTTCATTCGGATGATGAAGGTCACCTTGTTTAGGATGTTTAATAACTTGTAATACTTGAACTAAACATTGGTCTGAGCCTTCTTCAACAATTTCTACAACATAAACCCCCGTTTTGTGAGCAAATCGGTAAAGCATGATAATTCCATCCTCTCTCAAATATGTTAAAATGATACGTATATATCAGTTTATCACGAATGGAGTATGAAAATGACTAACTATCCACAATTGACAAAAGAAATACAAGAAAACGAAATTAAAGTTGTAATGCATACAAACAAAGGAGATATGACATTAAAACTATTTCCAGACATTGCACCTAAAACAGTGAAAAACTTCATTGAATTAGCACAAAAAGGCTATTACGATGGTATCACTTTCCACCGTGTCATTAATGACTTTATGATTCAAGGTGGAGACCCTACTGGAACAGGTATGGGTGGCGAAAGTATTTATGGTGGACCATTTGAAGATGAGTTCTCTATGAATGCATTTAACCTTTATGGTGCATTATCAATGGCGAATGCAGGACCAGGTACAAACGGCTCTCAATTTTTCATTGTACAAATGAAAGAACTTCCAGCTCAAATGGCGAGTCAACTTGAAGATGGCGGTTGGCCAAAAGAAATTGCTGAAGCCTATAAAGAAAAAGGAGGTACACCTTGGTTGGATCAAAAACATACTGTTTTTGGACAACTTGTTGAAGGTGAAGCGACTTTAGAAGATATCGCAAATGTAAAAGTGGGTGCACAAGACAAACCTGTTTATGACGTTGTGATTGAATCTATCGATGTTGAAGAATAATTCATGAATAGGGATCATCATGTGGTAAATAATGATTTGAATATTCGATTTTATCATTATTTAGCGGATTTAAACACTTCACAATTTGATGACCCAACAATGGTAGAAGCAGAAGTTAACGAAATGATGGTTGCAGTACATCAAATGGGTGAGGCAGAACTCGTTGCAAAAGCGTTTTGACAGATTTATTAACTTTCTTTTGTTGAAACGTTCCTGTATGATGTTTGTTTGGTGAATCGACAGCAGCAGTCAACATGAAAATAGAATGTAGTATTTCATAAAGAATAGTAAAGTCGGTAAAAATCGAAAGTGGTTTTTATCGACTTTTTCTTTGTTGAGCAAATAGTGTGTATAGAATGTGATTTAATTCAATGGCTAAAATAGTGTACTTTTTAATTTTTATGGTAAAATAATCTTAAATGACGGAAGATTCTGTCATATTCAATCAATGGAGGGATTTGTCATGCCGAAAAAGCTATTTAGTATTGATTTGAGTAAGAAAATGGATCAACAAGCACAACCTGGACACAATCGCTGGCACCCAGATATTCCAGCAGCGTTTTCAGTTGAGCCAGGTGAAGCGTTTCGTATGGAATGTTTAGACTGGACAGATGGGCAAATTTCAAATAATGATGATCCTAGTGATATTAAATATGTGAATCTTAACCGTGTTCATGTTTTAAGTGGTCCCGTTTATGTAAACAATGTCGAGCCAGGTGATTTGTTAGTCGTTGATATCTTGGATGTGGGGGCTTTCCCAGAACACGAATGGGGATTTAACGGTATTTTTGACAAGACAAATGGGGGCAGTTTTTTAGTCGATCATTATCCGAATGCACAGAAATCGATTTGGGACTTCCAAGGTATTTTTGCTTCAAGCAGACACGTACCTGGTGTTGAATTTGCAGGTGTTATTCATCCTGGTTTAATTGGTGTTGCACCTTCTCACGACATGCTAGCAGAGTGGAATAAAAGAGAACGAGCACTTGTGGATACTGACCCGAGTCGAGAGCCACCGCTTGCGAATTTACCGACTGAAGATGCGGTGGTACTTGGCACTTTAAAAGGGAAGGACTTTGATCGCATTGCTAAAGAAGGGGCGCGTACAGTACCACCACGTGAAAACGGTGGGAATTGTGATATTAAAAACTTATCGAAAGGTTCGAGAATATATTTTCCAGTATACGTTAAAGGTGCAAAATTATCAGTAGGTGACTTGCATTTTTCACAAGGAGACGGTGAAATTACATTTTGTGGCGGTATCGAGATGCCTGGGTGGATTGATTTAAGAGTGAATGTGATTAAAGGGGGCATGGAAAAGTATCAAATTAAGAAGAATCCAGCGTTTAACCCAAGCCCTGTGCTACCGAACTACTCGGACTATATAGTGTTTGAAGGCATTTCGGTCAATGAATTTTCAGGAAAGCAAACATATTTAGATGCTAATACAGCTTATCGCAACGCTTGCTTGAATGCGATCGAATTTTTAAAAGCACGTGGCTTTACAGGTGAGCAAGCATACATGTTACTCGGGTCAGCGCCCGTGCAAGGAACTGTTGGAGGCATTGTTGACGTTCCCAATGCATGCTGTACGATAGCCATACCACGAGAAATTTTTAAACCAGGCGTCTTGCCAGAGAAGGATGAATTCTAATGCCAAATTATTCCTATACATGTACGAACTGTGGTACGTTTACGATTCGGCAACACATTTCAGAGCAGCATGAAACTGCGCCATGTCCGTCGTGTCGGCAAATCGCAAAGCGAGAATTTGTCGTCTTTCAAACGTACAAAATAAATGCCAATGTTAAACAACGTATTGAAAAAGGTCAACAACCGCGTCTTGTCAAAAAAGAAGATTTGCCTAAAAAAATAACTCAATCACCACAAGTTACACGACCATGGATGGCAGGACATTAAAAATAATATGAAATAACACAAAAAAGAGACGGGAAGTCACTCCCCGTCTCTTCTATATATAAAGGTTTAAATTACATTTTAACAACGTTCGCCGCTTGTGCGCCACGTTCGCCTTCAACGATATCAAAGTCTACACTTTGACCTTCTTCTAAAGTTTTGTAACCATCTCCAACGATTGCTGAGAAGTGTACAAATACGTCGTCTCCATTTTCTCTTTCAATGAAGCCGAAACCTTTTTCTGAGTTAAACCATTTTACTGTACCGTTATTCATAAAGAATACCTCCAAGTGCTTTTGCACAAATATTTGCAATAAATTGATTGATTAAAAAAGAGGATATTCTAAAAAATACACTACAATTAAATTCAAGATCTTTTATTACGTGGTATTAACTATACACGTGGTTATCAATAAAGTAAAGCTTTTATTTTTTAAAATTTAAAAATAGAGGTTAAGAAAGCAAGTGTATCTAAGGAAAAGGCTTTAAAAATGGAAGTACATACACCACATAGATTTGAAGAGATGAGCACCTCTGTATAGCAACTAGTGGTATAAGTAGGGAATGGTTTTTATGAATCAAACCGGTAAAAAAATAGAAAACCGATATACAAGTCTCGCTTATACATCGGTTTTTGATTATTTTGATTCATATTGCATTCTTTTTTTTGACTGTTTCACCCAATAAGGCAAGCGTTCTTCTAAAGTCTGAAACCCATATTTCTCAGTTTCCTGAATTTCATCCAATACTGAATATTTTCCTTTTCTACGCTCATAATTTTTAAAGTAATCATTATCTTTAAGTGATAAATTTAGCTTTCCATTACTATCAATGGAAATGATTTTTGCTTTCACAATTTGACCAGGTGATAAAAGCTTTTTTAAATTATGCACATAATCATCCATAATTTCGGATATATGAATAAGTCCTTCAGTACTGTCAGGGGTCTCAACGAAAGCGCCGTAGGGTTGTATACCAGTCACACGCACTTTGACATGTTGTCCAACACGATACTGTCTTTTCAACATTCATAACCCCTTATTGAATTGATATTAACAGTTTAATCATAGCATACATTTTTCTAATATCCTAACTATTCGGTGCAAGACTGACTCTTTCTAGTCATTTCATACGCATCTCTGTCTTCAATAATAAAATATTGAACGATATTTGATGTGTGTTATGCCATATTCGTGAAGCTTTGTAAGAGGACTGGAGTTGTATATCGGATAGTTGCAAACGACGTTTCATCCACGCTATAATGCAAGTGAATGAAAGCGCTTAACATTTACTTAAAAACATCTCTCTGTTCATTGAAAGGTGTGTTTTTAAAGTGAGATTAAGTGATCGTTTTTTTATGAATGGTTTGGTTAAAGATTTTCTTTTACAAACAGATACTTCATATGTCATGATATATGTAAGGGCTTTCTAAAATAAACAAAGGAGGATTTTTGAATGATTCCATATCAACATGAACCATTTACAGATTTCACTAAAGAAGAAAATCGTGAGGCATATTTTCGAGCATTAGAAAAGGTGGAAAGTGAACTTGGTAATGAGTATCCATTAATCATTGGAGGAGAACGTGTTTTTACAGAAGAAAAAACACGTGTTTACAACCCTTCTAATCGCGAAGAAACAATCGGTTACGTGTCTAAAGCTTCACAAGCGCATGCAGAAAAAGCATTAGAAGCAGCAAAAGAAGCGTTCAAAACTTGGAGAACTGTAGACCCTAAAGTGCGTGCAAATATTTTATTCAGAGCTGCAGAGATTACACGTAAACGTAAACACGAATTTTCTGCATTACTTTCTAAAGAGGGCGGTAAGCCTTGGAAAGAAGCGGATGCAGATACAGCAGAAGCGATTGACTTCATGGAATACTATGGTCGACAAATGCTTGAATTAAAAGATGGCAAGCATGTTCATAGTCGTCCAGGTGAATACAATCAATTTGATTATTTACCGGTGGGTGTCAGTGTCGTGATTTCGCCATGGAATTTTGCATATGCTATTATGGCGGGGACAACTTCAGCGCCAATTGTAACAGGAAATACCGTATTGCTGAAGCCTTCATCCAATACACCTATTATCTCCTATAAATTTATGGAAGTTCTTGAAGAAGCAGGTTTACCAAAAGGGGTAGTTAACTGGATTCCTGGTTCATCAAGCGAGATTGGAGATTTCTTGATTGAAAATAAAGATGTGGGCTTGATTTCATTCACAGGTTCTAAAAATGTAGGTAAAGAAATTATTCAAAAAGCAGCTGTGATACAAGAAGGACAAAATCATATTAAACGTGTAATTGCTGAAATGGGTGGTAAAGACGCCATTGTAGTTGATAACGAAGCCGACTTACAAATTGCGACAGATGCTATTGTTTATTCTGCGTTTGGCTTCTCAGGTCAAAAATGTTCAGCATGTTCTCGTGTCATTGCACATCAAGATATTTACGATGAGCTGTTAGAACGTGTTAAAGAAGCAGCAGAAAAGATTAAAGTAGGTAATGCTGCAGAACCAGACACTTATGTTGGGCCTGTTATCGATCAAAAATCATTAGATAAAATTAAAAAATATATCGAAATTGGTAAAGAAGAAGGACGTATCGTAACAGGCGGTAATACAGATGAAGAAAAAGGTAATTTTGTTTATCCAACGATTATTGCTGATTTAGATCCTAATTCACGTATCATGCAAGAAGAAATTTTTGGACCTGTCGTTGGTTTTACAAAAGTAAAAGATTTTGATGAGGCTATTCAAGTTGCCAATGATACAGAATATGGCTTAACAGGTGGCGTCATTTCAAATAACCGTATGAAACTAGAGCAAGCACGACGTGACTTCATGGTTGGTAACTTGTACTTTAACCGTGGTTGTACAGGTGCGGTTGTCGGCTATCAACCGTTTGGCGGCTTTAAAATGTCAGGAACAGATTCTAAAGCAGGCGGACCAGATTATTTAGTCTTACACATGCAAGGTCGTTCAGTTTCAGAACATCTCTAACATTTAATTAAATAACAAGGGTATGAAATCTAAAGAGGTTCATATCAACTGTAGGGTAAATCATTAAGAAAGACGTTCAAACCTTAGATATGAAAAGGCCATGAATGACATTTATCGATTTACCCTATACTTTCATATAAAAAATTTCAGAATTGCAGAAAAGGGGGAGACGGCATGAATACAAAATCTGAAAAAATTATCGAAAAAACAAATCATTATGGTGCACACAACTATCTTCCTTTACCTATCGTGATTTCAGAAGCTGAAGGGGTTTGGGTTAAAGATCCTGAAGGTCATCGCTATATGGACATGCTAGCCGCATATTCAGCAGTGAATCAAGGACATAGACATCCTAAAATTATTCAAGCAGTAAAAGAACAAGCCGATAAAGTTACACTTGTGTCACGCGCATTTCACAGTGATAATTTAGGAGAATGGTATGAAAAAATATGCCAATTATCAGGTAAAGAAAAGGCATTACCTATGAATACCGGTGCAGAAGCAGTTGAAACCGCATTAAAAGCTGCACGACGTTGGGCTTATGAAGTCAAAGGGATTAAGCCAAATGAAGCGGAGATTATTGCGATGGAAGGGAATTTCCATGGTAGAACAATGGCGCCAGTTTCTTTATCATCAGAAAAAGAATATCAGCGCGGGTATGGCCCGCTTTTAGAAGGTTTCCAAAATGTTGAATTTGGAAATATTGCACAATTAAAAGCCGCGATCAATGAAAATACGGCAGCTGTATTAATTGAACCTATTCAAGGGGAAGCGGGTATTAATATTCCACCTGAAGGCTATTTAAAAGAAGTGAGAGCCTTATGTGATGAGCATAACGTTCTTTTTATTGCTGATGAAATTCAAGCAGGTTTAGGGCGAACTGGTAAATTGTTTGCGACAGACTGGGACAATGTTAAACCAGATATTTATATTTTAGGTAAAGCATTAGGAGGCGGTGTTTTACCAATTTCGGTTGTATTAGCTGATAGCGAAGTGCTGGATGTCTTTACACCAGGCTCACACGGTTCTACTTTTGGAGGCAATCCTTTAGCTTGTGCGGCTTCAATTGCTGCGCTAGATGTAATTATTGATGAAGACTTACCAGGTCGTTCACTAGAATTGGGAGAATACTTTAAAAAGGCATTACTTGAAATCAATCATCCAGCGATTAAAGAGGTGCGAGGACGTGGTTTATTTATAGGTATAGAACTGCATGAAAATGCACGTCCGTATTGTGAAAGACTTAAAGAAGAGGGGCTGTTATGTAAGGAAACGCATGATACAGTGATTCGATTTGCACCGCCATTAGTAATTACAAAGGAAGAATTGGACTATGCCATTGAAAAAGTGAAAAAAGTGTTTTCTGAGGGATAAAGTGACTCCTAAACATGTAGAGTGAAAAGAACTTTAAAATAAAATTGCTTGTGTTACAATACTCATGTAAACGAAAACATTATAGTAGGAAAAAGAGGCGAAATGGATCATGGCTGAAAAAAATAATTTAGTGACGTCAACGCAAGGTATCATAAAAGAAGCAATGCACAAACTGGGTTTTGATGATGGCATGTACGAATTAATTAAAGAACCTTTACGTTTTTTAACTGTCCGTATTCCAGTAAAAATGGATGACGGTACAGTAAAAACTTTTACGGGTTATCGCGCACAACATAACGATGCTGTAGGACCTACTAAAGGGGGCGTACGCTTTCATCCTGATGTAGATGAAGAAGAAGTAAAGGCATTATCAATGTGGATGACATTGAAATGTGGCATTGTAGATTTACCATATGGTGGGGGTAAAGGTGGTATTGTCTGCGACCCACGTCAAATGAGTATTCATGAGGTAGAACGACTATCACGTGGCTATGTTCGTGCGATTTCACAAATTGTTGGACCGACAAAAGATATTCCAGCGCCAGATGTATTTACAAATTCACAAATCATGGCGTGGATGATGGACGAATACAGTCAAATGGATGCCTTTAACTCTCCAGGATTTATCACTGGGAAACCTATTGTTTTAGGGGGATCTCAAGGTCGAGATCGTTCAACAGCATTAGGTGTTGTTATCGCGATTGAAGAGGCTGCAAAACGTCGTGGTAAAACAATCAAAGATTCACGTATTGTCATTCAAGGTTTTGGTAATGCAGGTAGCTTCTTAGCGAAATTCTTGTATGATCAAGGTGCTAAAATTGTAGGTATTTCTGATGCGTATGGTGCATTACACGATCCAGAAGGTTTGGACATTGATTATTTATTAGACCGTCGTGATAGTTTTGGTACGGTGACAAACTTGTTTGAAGATACAATTTCTAATAAAGAGTTGTTTGAATTAGATTGTGATATTTTAGTGCCTGCAGCAATTGCAAATCAAATCACATCTGATAACGCGGCTGATATTAAAGCTGAAATCGTTGTAGAAGCGGCAAATGGTCCAACAACACCATCTGCAACTAAAATATTGACAGATCGTGGTGTATTACTTGTACCTGATGTATTAGCAAGTGCTGGTGGCGTGACGGTTTCTTATTTTGAGTGGGTACAAAACAATACAGGTTACTACTGGACTGAAGAAGAAGTTAACGAAAAATTACGTGAAAAATTAGTGAATGCATTCGATACGATTTATAACTTATCTCAAAATCGTAAAATTGATATGCGTTTGGCAGCCTATATTGTAGGAATTAAACGTACCGCTGAAGCTGCACGTTACCGTGGTTGGGCATAAGACTAGGCGCACCAATTCATGATTTAAAACTGGACTGAAATTCGTATTAAGCATGATATTTTCAATTTCAAAAAAGTAAATAATCATGCAGCATTCATTGTGTTGTATTTGACGTCAATAAAGTTTGAAAAAAACCCTGAACATAGAGCCGCCAATCTCTAAATGTTCAGGGGTTTTTCGGTTTCTCGTTTTTAAAAAATAAGTATAAAGTCTATAACGATGACGACAGCTTTTGTTAGAGAATCTGACTTAGCTATTTTTTGAGTGATGAAAGGCCTAACTTATGACGAAGGCTTAACTTGTTTCACGCTAGTCGATTGATTCACAGCACGATAGACATCTGGATAGTTCGTAAAGAGTCCTGTCACACCGTAATGATTTAAGCGTTGCATCGTTTGACGATCATTGACAGTGTATGGGTGGATGTAAAAACCTTTTTGACGTAAAGCTTTTGTATTTTGAGGATTTAAATCTCTATAATCAGGACCAAGACCTACTGAATAACTCCGCCATGTGTGTACATGTCGTTGATAATGATGTTTCAGTTGTCCTTTATTCAATAGTTGAATCAGCGGGACATTTGGATTGAGGCGATGTATTTTTTTCAAACTGTCTGATGAAAAAGACTGTATAACAACTTTTCCATTACGTAATTGGCATTGATGGTCTAGACCATATTCATGCAATTTTTTTAGAAGTTTTTCTTCCATACCAGGATAAACGTTAGGTGACTTTGTTTCGATATAGTAATTGGCATGGTGACCATACCGTTTAAATATTTCATCTAAAGTAGGCACCTTTTGGCCGACATATTGCGGGTTTTGTGATTTAGGATGTGCTTTATTAAACCAACTGCCTGCATCTAATTTTTTTAGCGCTTTAAGTGTATACTGATTAACGCGTCCTTTACCGTTGGTTGTTCTATTGACCGTTTCATCATGCATCGCAACAAGATGACCGTCTTTTGTCATTTGTAGGTCAATCTCAAGGTAATCAGCGCCCATTTCTTTGATGCTTTTATCGTAAGACGCAAAGGTATGTTCAGGTGCATAGCCACTCGCACCCCGATGGCCGATATTAACATGAGGTTTGTTTAAAATATTATGTAATGATGGAGACAATGGGGTTGCTTTCGCTTGATGAGGCGTCTCTTGTGGTGATGTATTCGCTTCAGCAGTATAGGAAGCTGATCCTAAAAGCATCGCTGACATTAAAGTGGTAGTGACGACATACGTCGTTAATTTTCTCATAAATACCCTCCTTACACTATGTGTATAATTCCAAGTTAAAGGAGTGGGGAAGAAAAAACAATACTTTTAATTGAAAATTTAAAAAATTTAAAAATAATTAATATCATCATTATAAAATGAAAAAGTGTAAAATTTATCTTTTTATGCTTTGTCTTAGACGTTCTTGCACCGTCTCAAACAAAATTGGAAGAGCTTATATAAATTAAGAATAGGTTACATAGCTTTTATAGAAACCTGAAATGTTGACGTTTCGTTTGTTACATAAAAAACCAATGAGATCGCAATAGATGAGACCTCATTGGCATATTTTTATTGCTTTTGAGTTAAACACTGATGTGCAACTTTGAGTTGATGCTTAACAGCTTCTTGGCCTGTAGAGCCATAGCTTGTTCTTCTTTTTACCGCTTCATCTGGCTGTAAGTATTGATAAATATCAGATTCAATGCTTTCGTGGTGCGATTGATAAATATCGAGCGGTACATCTAATAAATACATCTTATTTTGAATACACCACAATACAATTTTTCCAACAATCGCATGCGCATCTCTGAAAGGGATACCTTTGACAACGAGATAGTCAGCTAATTCAGTGGCATTTGAGAAGTCTTGTTTTACAGTGGTGTTTAAGCGCTCCTCATTCACTGTCATAGTCGATAGCATACCTTCAAAAATACGTAACGACCCTTTTAATGTAAGCATTGCATCAAATAAACCTTCTTTATCTTCTTGCATGTCTTTATTATAAGCAAGAGGCAAGCCTTTTAATGTTACCAACATACTTACAAGGTGACCCGTTGTACGTCCAACTTTACCGCGAATCAATTCAGCCATATCTGGATTTTTCTTTTGTGGCATAATGGATGACCCAGTAGAAAAAGCATCAGATAAAGTAATAAATTGAGCTTCTTCAGAAGACCAGAAAATGATTTCTTCAGCTAAACGTGATAAATGGACCATAGTTAAGTTAATGTGATGCAAAGTCTCGACAATATAGTCTCGGTCACTCACCGCATCGATGCTATTTTCATACAGAGATTTAAAGTTTAGCAGTTCTTGTGTTTCGTGACGATCAATCGGATAAGTTGTGCCACTTAAGGCAGCAGCCCCTAAAGGTGAAAAATCAATGCGTTTAAGTGCATCTTGAAAGCGTGATTGATCTCTTTCAAGCATCCAAAAATATGTCATGATATGATGCGCAAAAGAAATAGGTTGCGCACGCTGTAAATGTGTATAACCAGGCATAATGGTATCAACATGCTTTTCAGCTAGTTCCAAAATCGTCTGTTGAAATGAGTGGATCATGTCGATGATGATTTGTACTTCTTTTTTAGTATATAAGTGCATATCGGTTGCGACTTGATCATTTCTACTACGACCTGTATGTAGTTTTCCACCTGTAGCACCGATACGTTGAATTAATTCATGTTCGATATTTAAGTGAATATCTTCTAATGACTCTTGAAATTCTATCTCTCCATTATGAAAGTCTTGCTGAATCGATTTTAATGCACGTACAATTTCCTGGCTTTCTTCGGTTGTAATAATTTTTTGATGAGCAAGCATTGTCGCATGTGCAATACTTCCTTGGATGTCTTCATCAATTAGTGTTTGATCGAAGTGAATGGATGCATTAAACGCATCGACCCATGCTTCTGGTTTTTCTTCAAATCTACCGCCCCATGCTTTTTCACTCATGCGCATACCCCCCGTGAAGCATTGCGTTAACTTGAGTAGGTAATCCGTAAAGTTCAATAAACCCTTCAGCTGAAGCTTGGTTGAATGCATCTTCTTTTGTATAAGTTGCAAGTTTTTCATTATATAATGTGTATTCAGATTTTCTACCATTCACAATCGCATGACCTTTGTATAATTTCACACGTACCTCACCAGTAACATATTTTTGTGTATGGTCGATAAATGATTTAAGTGCGTCAGTTAAAGGTGAGAACCACAGCCCGTTATACACTTGTTCAGCAAGTTGCTTTTCAATAATAGGTTTAAAGTGTGCAACATCTTTAGTTAAAGTAATGGTTTCTAAACTTTTATGTGCATTAAGAATAACTGTCGCGCCAGGCGTTTCATATACTTCACGAGATTTAATGCCTACAAGACGGTTTTCAATATGGTCAATTCTTCCAATACCGTGCTTTCCAGCTAAATCATTTAAATGCAAGATTAAATCATCAAGAACATAACTTTTGCCGTTAACATGAGTTGGAAGCCCTTCTTTGAAAGTAATCAATATTTCTTCAGGTGTGTCTGGCGTATCTTCGAGCTCTTTTGTTAAATCATATGCATCTTTAGGAGGCGCAACGTAAGGGTCCTCTAAAACACCACATTCATTACTACGTCCCCATAAATTTTGATCAATAGAGTAAGGTGATTCTTTTCCAATTGGTACTGGAATTTGATGTTTTTTAGCATAATCAATTTCTTCTTCACGGCTCCATCCCCACTCGCGGACAGGTGCTATCACTTTTAAAGTAGGATCTAAAGCTTTAATAGCAACTTCAAAACGAACTTGATCGTTTCCTTTACCTGTACAACCATGTGCGATTGCACTCGCATCAGTTACGTGTGCGATTTCAACTAATTTTTTTGAAATAAGAGGACGAGACAATGCAGATACAAGTGGGTACGTTTGCTCATACATTAAATTTCCTTTAATCGCATAACTTACATATTCTTCTGCAAATTCTTTTGTTGCGTCGATGATATGTGATTCAATCGCTCCCATGTCTAAAGCTTTTTGATATACAAGGTCTAAGTCTTTGCCTTCGCCGACATCTAAACAGCATGCGACGACTTCGTAGCCTTGCTCAATAAGCCATTGAACCGCGACACTCGTATCTAATCCCCCTGAATATGCTAAAACAACTTTCTTCTTCATAAACGTTCACCTCTGTGTTGAATTTAATATTTGTTAAAACCACTATAACACAAATGATTTAATATGCAAATATCTAAATAAATATACATTTAGTATTTTGTGACTTTTGTCGTCCCAGTTGTAACACAATTGAATTTGTTCACATAACTTAGTAAAATAAAACCGAGTTTAGTAAATATAGGAGGTAAAATGCATGACACATATCCAATTAGATTACCAAAAAGCTTTAAAGTTTTTTGATCAACATGAGTTAGAGCAACAACAAGATGCTGTTAAGTTAATTCACCGTACAATTCATGAAGGTACGGGTGCGGGAAGTGATTTTTTAGGTTGGGTTGACTTGCCTGTTAATTACGATAAAGAAGAATTTTCACGTATTAAAGAAGCAGCTAAACAAGTACAATCACATTCTGATGTCCTTGTAGTAATTGGTATCGGGGGTTCTTATTTAGGTGCACGTTCAGCAATCGAAATGTTGACACCAGCATTTAGAAAAGACACATCATACCCAGAAATTATCTTTGCAGGTAACCATCTTTCTTCATCATATATTCAATCGTTAATCGATTATTTAGCAGATAAAGATTTCTCAGTGAATGTCATTTCTAAATCTGGTACAACAACTGAACCAGCTGTTGCTTTCCGTATCTTCAAAAAATTATTAGAAGAAAAATATGGAAAAGAAGAAGCAGTTAAACGTATTTTTGCGACAACTGATAAAGAAAAAGGTGCGTTAAAACAATTAGCTACAAATGAAGGATACGAGTCATTTGTAGTACCTGATGATGTTGGCGGTCGTTTCTCTGTTTTAACAGCAGTAGGTTTATTACCAATTGCTGTAGCAGGCATTGATATTGACGCAATGATGGGCGGCGCAGCGAAAGCACGTGAAGAGTTATCTTCTGATGACTTGTCATCAAATATTGCATATCAATACGCTTCAATACGAAATATTTTATATGCAAAAGGTTATACAACTGAAATGTTGATTAACTATGAGCCTTCATTGCAATACTTTAATGAATGGTGGAAACAACTATTTGGTGAATCTGAAGGTAAAGACTTGAAAGGTATTTATCCTTCAAGCGCAAACTTTACAACAGACCTACATTCTTTAGGACAATATGTTCAAGAAGGACGTCGTTTCTTATTTGAAACGGTATTAAAAGTTCAAACACTAGAACACAATATTACAATTGAAGAAGATGCAGAAGACTTAGATGGCTTGAATTATCTTGCTGGTAAAACAGTGGATGAAGTTAATACAAAAGCATTCGAAGGTACACTTCTTGCACATACTGATGGTGGCGTTCCTAACTTGGTTGTTACTTTACCAAAATTAGACGCAGAAACTTATGGCTATGTGGTTTACTTCTTTGAATTAGCGGTTGCGATGAGCGGCTATCAATTGGGTGTAAATCCATTTAACCAACCAGGTGTGGAAGCATACAAACAAAATATGTTTGCACTTTTAGGTAAACCTGGTTACGAAGATAAGAAAAAAGATTTAGAAGCACGTTTATAAATAAAAATGCATTGTTGCCGAAGTAAAGTCGGTAAATCAAGCATATGAAGAAATAGACTTTGAGCAGATGAACAACGCATATGGTGATAATCCATTTTTAATTCATTCGTAATCTACTTTCAATGGGGATGGGATGTTGAAATCTAATGGTAATTTAGATTTCGCACTCGTCCCTAAATTTTTGGGTCAATAATGAAGGTGTATCGATTTTAAAGAGATGACTTCAGACTTGAGTAGGATGACAGTGTTCGATTTTAAAGATATCATTGTAAAACTATTTTGCGTATGTAAAAATGTACGTAAATATGCTTTTTTATGATAAGATAAACTTTGTTGCAGTGAATGATGTACGATAGGATGTGCGAAATTGAAGTTTCTAATTAGAACTGTTTTTGCTGGTCTACTGGCATGGGGTATTTTAGCGTTGTTAATATTATTTGTCGCAATTCCTTATCAAGTTAAAACGCATGCTATGCAACCCACACTTCATCCTAATGATCGACTGATTGTTAACAAAATTGCTACGAGATTTAATGATATCAAGCATGCTGATATCGTTGTCTATAAAAATAAAAATCAATATCATATAGGTAGAGTGATTGGTAAACCTGGACAATCTGTTGTGTATCACAACGGCCAATTGCAACTGGATAATACGCCCGTTGCTGAGCCTTATCTTCGTCATCATTATCAAGCATCGTGGTCTTTAAGGTCACTACCGCATGCGGAAAGTGATATTATTCCTCCCAATACTTACTTGATTCTTAATGATGACCGCGGTCAACAAAATGACTCTAGAAAGATAGGGTTGATTAACAAGTCCGACATTGAAGGGAAAGTATTTATGCGTTATTATCCTTTTGATAATATTACGATTAATTTGAAACAAGAGGTGTAAACTTTGAAAAAAGAAACAGTTGAATGGTTGATTTCTATAGGTTTAGCTTTATTGATTGTAGGTTTATTATATGCATTTGTCATTAAACCATATAATGTTAAAGGGGACTCCATGGACCCTACATTAAAAGATGGCGAACGTGTTATCGTTAATAAAATTGGTAAAACATTCGGTCATTTAGAAGACGGCAATGTTATTGTTTTCCATGCTGACGAGAAAAGTGATTATGTCAAAAGAATTATTGGTAAGCCAGGAGATCATGTCGTATATAAAGATGATCAACTTTATTTAAATGGTAAAAAAGTAAAAGAGCCCTATTTAGACTATAATTTAAAACATAAAACATATGACCAAATTACAGGATCATTTGATTCTAAAGACTTACCAGGTAGTGATGGTCAAAAAGAGATACCTAAAGGGAAATATTTAGTTCTGGGTGATAACCGCGAAGTCAGCAAAGATAGCCGTGCGTTTGGTTTAATTGATGAAGATCAAATAGTAGGGAAAGTTGCCATTAGATTTTGGCCATTTAGTGAATTTAAAATTAACTTTAATCCCGATCACACAGACACACAAAATGGATAAAGCAAAAATTACTTAAAAAGTAGGATGGCAAAAGTCATTCTGCTTTTTTTATTAAATCGTAGCTTGCATCGTTTAAAATATTGAAAAAAGGACCTATATTCGCTTAGTCAAAATTTGAGACGATGTTAACAGGACAAGTTATTTTGCGCGTTGGATTTAATAGAGATGGAGTAGAAGATAATGCTATAATGAGTCGTATACTCAACGCTCAAGGTCATGGCCTTAAGATTTTAAAGCGTACAAGTGAACGATTAGTTTGAACCTATTTTACAGAAGTAAAAATGAATGTTTGAACGTGTAATTAATCAAACACGGATAAGAGGGGGGATTCGATGTTTAGAACATTTATAGGACGTGCAGGTACAGGGAAAAGTACTGAAATGTTAAATGAAATCAAGCAGAAAATGAAAGAACAACCATTAGGGCACCCTATTATCATCATTACACCTATGCAAGGGACCTATTTATATGAGCAGTCATTAGTCAGCGATACTGAACTTATGGGAAGTCTCCGAACAGAAGTGTTGCATTTTGAGAGATTGAGTCATCGTGTATTTCAAGAATTGGGGGGTGTACATGAGAAAAAATTATCTTCTATTGCCATAGAAATGATGATTTATGATATTTTGCAAGCGTATCAACAACAACTGAAATTATACCGTTCTCAAGTTAAATACTTAGGTTTTAGTACGAAAGTACGAGAGCAAATTCAAGATTTCGAAAAATATGCAGTCACGCCAGAAATTGTTATGGAAATGGCTCAAGACCAACAATTGGAGCCACGTACGCGTGATAAACTTCACGACATCGGTCTTATTTTTAATCAACTGAAAGCGCGGATGTCATCGGAATATATTTCGAGTGAAGCTTTAATGACACGATTTGTTGATCTCATTCCGAATTCAAATTGGCTAAAAGAAGCGGAAATATATATCGATGGATTTCACAACTTTTCCACACAAGAATATCAAGTGATTAAAGCACTTGTTCGACATACACGCGCTGTTACAGTTTTACTGACGACGAATGGTGATGAAGACAGGTTTAGTATGTTCCGTAAACCCTCTGAATCACTGCAACATTTAGAAGAAATTGCGCAGGACACACATCAACTCCTACAACGCCAATTTTTCAATCAGCCGATGCGATTTAAAACGGACATGTTAAAAACACTCGAATCACAATTTGATGCGCTTCAACCGTTAGAACATCCATTCGCAGATGGCAGCGTCGAAATACGAGAAGCAGCAACGACGCGCGATGAGGTGAATGACATTGCGCGTACAATCATAAGAGATGTAAGAGAAAAACAGTATCGCTATAAAGATATAGCGATACTGTATCGTGATCCGTCTTACGTTTATTTGATGGAATCGATATTGCCTCAATTCGATATACCTTTTAATATCGATGTGAAAAAATCAATGACGCACCATCCTATTATGGAAATGTTACGTGCATTAGCAGAAGTCATTCAAACAGAGTGGCAGTTTGAGCCGTTAATGCGCTTGTTAAAAACGAATATTCTGACTGAATCCATTCCGCGTAGTCGATATTTAATTGATATTCTTGAAAATTTTGCGATTGAAAGAGGCATTTATGGCAAACGTTGGATTGATCCAAAATATTTTGAGCTAGAGCAATTTCGTAAAATGGGGCTTCGTAGACATGACAAAATGACACATGAAGAAGCTGAAATGTTTCAACGTGTAATCGATTTAAAAAACAATGTTTTTAATAAACTTTTGAAGTTTCAAGAAAAGTTATCACAAGGGAAAAATGCGAGAGAATTTGCGACTTATTTTTATGAAACCTTAGAAGACTTCGAAGTACCTAACCAACTCATGACGCAACGTGATAGGTTAGATCAGCAAGATAAACATGAATCTGCAGAAGAAATTGATCAAATTTGGAACGGCTTTATTCGTGTTCTTGATGATATTGTGACAGTCTTTGATACACGTGAGATGACTTTGAATCGATTTTTAGAAGTTTTAGACGTTGGGCTGAATGAACTTGAATTTTCTATGATTCCACAGACAATTGACCAAGTGACTATTGGTTCAATGGATCTTGCTAAAGTGGATAATAAAAAGCATGTTTATTTAATTGGGATGAACGATGGTATTATGCCTCAACCCATCAATGGGACCAGTTTAATTTCTGATGAAGAGAAAAAAGATTTCGAATTATATGCTGGGATTCAGTTGAGCCCTACAGCAGATATCTTGCAAATGGACGAAGCATTTGTATGCTACCATGCAATGACGCGTGCATGTGAGCAAGTCACTTTTTCTTATAGTTTGATGGATACAAGTGGAGGAGACCGAGAAAAAAGCCCATTTTTGAGTGATATCTTTGCGATGTTTCCTCATTTAGAAACAACACCATTATCAAAAGTTCATGAGAGAGAAGCGTTAACTTTAGTTGAACACCCGCATCAGACAAAAGTTCATTTATTTGAAGCGCTGAAAACGTGGTTGGATGATGGTCTCGTGTCAGATATATGGTTTACGGTTTACCATGTGATGTCAAATTATGAACAATTAAATGAAGGACTTAGTCATTTAAAAACAGCGTTAAGCTACAATAACGATACGGTTCAACTAGATGCACAATTAACTTCACAATTGTATGGTCAATCTATCCATGCTAGTGTTTCGCGTTTTGAAGGTTATCAAAGTTGTCCTTTCAAGCATTATGCTTCACATGGATTAAGGCTAAATGAGCGATCAAAATATCAATTGCAAAGTTTTGATTTAGGTACGATTTTTCATGATGTTTTGCGATATATTGCAGAAAAGGTAGAAGGCCATTTCAATCAGTTGACGCAAAGTCAGATTGCACGTTTAACACAAGAAGCTTTAGATGAATTGCTTCCATTAGTGCAATTTAATTTATTGAATTCGACGTCGTACTATCGTTATTTATCGCAACGCATTGGCACAATCATTCAAGCGACCTTGATGGCTATGAAACATCAGACCGAGCATTCTCAATTCAGACCGATTGCATTTGAAAAGTCATTTCGTAAAACGCCAAAAAATAGCAATGAACTTCAAGCTGAGACGTTGAAAACAAAACAAGGTGTACCTATTTATATCAGAGGTCAGATTGATCGTATTGATACTTTTCATAAAAATAATAAAAGCTTTATCAATATTATTGACTATAAATCATCAAAAACAGCTGCTTCTTTGGACTTGGTAAAAGTATATTATGGCTTACAAATGCAAATGATGACTTATATGGATATTGCACTTCAAAATAAAGAGCGCTTAGGCTTAATAGATGAAGTAAAACCGGGTGGCTTTTTATATATGTTTGTGCACAAATTCAAAGATGAAAAACGTGCCTGGAATAATGTAAATGATGATCAAATAGAAGCTGAATTTTTAAAATCTTATCAACTCCAAGGGTTATTAAATCAAGATGCAGATGTAATTGATGCCTATGATAAAAGACTGACGAACAGTTTCAAATCAGATATTGTACCTTTAGGTATGAAAAAGGATGGTCAATTATATGCGACGAGCCGAGTTACGAATGAGGACACCATTTATAAATTGATTCATCATAATAAACGTAATTTTATAGATATTGCGAGTCGCATTATGGATGGTCATAATGAAGTCGCACCTATGCAATATCAAAAGAAACTACCATGTTCTTTTTGTCAGTATCAATCTGTCTGCCATGTGGATAGTATGATTGATAGCCCTAAATACCGACGTGTCGATGAAAAAATTGACCCTCTTGAAATACTAGCAGCAGAGGAGGATGAATCATGATTCCTAAAAAGCCAAATGATGTGCAATGGACAGATGCACAGTGGGAAAGTATCTATGCTAAAGGTCAAGATGTACTCGTTGCTGCTGCAGCGGGTTCCGGTAAAACCGCGGTACTGGTAGAACGTATTATTCAAAGGATTTTACGGGATCATATTGATGTGGATCGCCTCCTTGTTGTTACGTTTACGAATCTTAGTGCGCGAGAGATGAAACAACGTGTAGAAGCACGCATTCAGCAAGCTGCGATAGAGGATCCGACCAATCAGCATTTGAAGAATCAACGTGCTAAAATACATCAAGCTCAAATTTCAACGTTACACAGTTTTTGCTTGAAACTGATTCAACAACATTATGATGAATTGGAAATTGACCCAAATTTTCGAACAGCCAGTGAAGTAGAAAACGTTTTGCTACTAGAGGAAGTGATTGATCAAGTTTTCGAAACGCATTATACGCGGTTGGACCCTACATTTGTCACATTAGCAGAACATATTTCGACAGATCGAGATGACGCTGCATTAAGACAAATGGTTAAAAATCTCTATTACTTTAGTATTGCGAATCCAGATCCAATGGATTGGTTAGACCGTCTGGAACGGCCATATCTTGAAGCGCATTTACAACAACATTATTTAGATATTTTAAATAAGTATATCTTGCTTTATTTAGAAGCGGCTCAAAATGCAATTGAAGAAGCTTACCAACAACTTGAAATGATTGGTGATTACCCAAAACACACTGATTTTATTGATCAGCATCGCCAATTTATTCGTCAAATACGTTTAGATGATCAGCTAAATAAAAAGTTGATTTTTGAATATCAGTTCGGGCGTATGCCAACTAAGCCTAAAGCAGTTCGAGAAGATGAATCTTTAAATGAAGCGTATGATATTTTTAAAAGTAACTATGATCAATTTAAAGACTATTTGAGCCAAGTCCAAACTTTATTTGTAGGCCGTGAAGATGACACATTATTAAAAGAATTAAAGGATTTAGCACCGCGTGTTAAATATTTATCTATACTGACACAAGATGTGATTCATGCTTTTCGTGAGGCGAAAAAGGCGCGTAATATTTTGGATTTCTCTGATTATGAACATTATGCGTTAGAAATTTTGCTTAATGAAGATGGCACGCCATCTGAAATCGCTGAAATTTATCGACAACGTTTTGATGAAATCTTGGTGGATGAATATCAAGATACCAACCGTGTCCAAGAAAAAATTATTGCGAGTATTAAGCGTGGCAATGAATCAAATGGTAATTTGTTTATGGTCGGTGATGTAAAACAATCCATTTATAAATTTAGACAGGCCGATCCAAGTCTTTTTATCGAAAAGTATCAAAGATTCAATCAGCAGGATCAATCAAGTGGTTGGCGTATCGATTTATCTCAAAACTTCCGCTCACGTTCAGAAGTCTTAGCAACGACAAATTATCTTTTTGAACATATGATGGACACGGAAGTAGGAGAGATAGAATACGATGCAGCTGCTAAATTGTATTACGGTGCACCATATGATGAAGTCGATATGCCAGTACAGTTCAATATTTTTATGGTAGATGAAAATATTGAACACACCGCGAGCGAACAAGAAGCGTATGGGATTGCTGAACAAGTTGAAGCAATACTTAAAACTAAAAAAGTTTATGACATGAAAACAGGTTCATATCGACCTGCGCAGTATAAAGACATTGTGATATTAGAAAGAAGTTATAGCAATGCACGCAATATTCAGCAAGTGTTTAAAGATAAAGATATACCTTTATTTGTTAACAGTAAGCAAGGATATTTTGAACAAACTGAAATTCGACTGATGTTATCCTTCTTGAGAACAATCGATAATCCTTTGCAAGATATTTATTTAGTCGGTTTAATGCGTTCGATCATATACCAGTTCACAGAGGATGAGCTTGCGAAAATTAGAGTCGTGGCACCGAAAGAAGACTACTTTTATCAGTCCATTCAACAGTATTTACAATACGAAGATGCAGAACCTATGCTTGTAGGTAAATTAGAGCGTTTTTTAAGTGATTTAGAAGCGTATCAATCTTTTAGTTTGAGTCACCCAGTTTATCAATTGATTGATAAATTATACAATGACCATTACATCATTCAGTATTTCAGTGGTTTGATTGGTGGCAAAGGAAGACGTGCCAATTTACATGGCTTGTTTAATAAAGCGGTAGAATTCGAAAATTCAAGCTTTCGAGGTTTGTTCCAATTTATTCGCTTCATTGATCAAATGATTGAGCGAGGTAAAGACTTCGGGGAAGAAAATGTCATCGGTCCAAACGACAATGTCGTGCGCATGATGACAATCCATAGCAGTAAAGGGCTCGAATTCCCATTTGTAATTTATTCTGGTTTGACACGAGAATTTAATACGAATGATTTAGGTAAACCTGTTGTATTGAATCAACATGAAGGGTTAGGTTTGCAATATTATGATGAGTCTAAAGGACTTTTTTATCCATCTTTGATATCTATGAGCATTGATTTAATCAATAAAAAAGAGCTAATCTCGGAAGAAATGCGATTAATCTATGTCGCGTTAACACGTGCTAAAGAGCAATTGTTTTTAATTGGAACAGCCAAGCAAGAAAAGCATTTGCAACAGTTGGCGACTTCTCCGATTACAAATGGTAAATTAACCGCTATTGATCGTTTTAATGCGAAAAATCCATTTTCTCTCATCTACAGTGTGTTGAGTAAATATCAAAATAATGCTTTACTAAAACATCAAAGATTTGAGTCTGACAATAAAACTTTAGATGCTTCTATTGAACCTAAAGTGATACAGCAACACATTTTAGCAGAGGAAATACTTCCTGTTGATGCGGAATCACCTCAACAATTTGATCATTCGTTAGAAGCATTAGAAACAAAACTAGCCCAAGAACCATCTAATGAAGCAATACAACTGCAAATAGAGCAACAACTTTTATTTTCTTATCCTTATCAAGAAGCGATATTAAAAGCATCGAAGCAGTCGGTTTCAGAATTAAAACGACAATTAGAAACTGAACAGGCAGATACGAATTATGAAAGGGTTAGACAATACCGATTGGGTGTTGCGACTTATGAGCGTCCTCAGTTTTTACAAGAGGAAAAACAAACGGCAGCAGAATTTGGGACTTTGATGCATACAGTTATGCAACACCTTCCGTTTAAAAAAGAAGGTTTGTCAGAAGTGGATTTAAATCATTATCTTGACAGCCTTGTTGAGCAATCCATTATCGACCATGAATCGCGACGTTTGGTCAAAACAAATGATATTCAAACCTTTATTAATAGTAAGCTGTATCGCCGTATTGCAGAGAGTGATGAAGTTTATACTGAAATTCCATTCGTTGTGAATCAAGCACATGTTGAATCAAAAGCAAATCAAGAGGAGCCTTCAATCATTCAAGGTATGATTGACCTTGTTTTTAAAGAAAGCGGACAATACTATTTTGTTGATTATAAAACAGATGCATTAATGAAGAGAAAAGGGATGTCAGACGAAGCATTCGGAGAGAGTTTAAAAAATAAGTATCGTGTACAGATGACTTATTATCAACGTGCATTAGAGACATTATTAAAAAGTCCAGTGTCGGGCTCTCTGTATTTCTTTCAATATGGTGAATTAAAGATTTAACTTGATTAACCTTTAAAAATTTGTGATTTGTCTAAATTTTTCGTTATAATATCACTAAGATATACGTTAGGAGCTGATGATGAATGAAATTCTTATCATTCAAACATAAAGATGAAACTTCATACGGAGTGAAAGTAAAAAGAGAAGAAGCAGCATGGGATTTAAAGAAAGTATTCGCTGATTTTGCGGAAGGTGACTTTCACCCAAAAACACTACTTGAAGGTTTACAACAAAACCAAACATTAGACTTTCAAGAACAAGTGCGTAAAGCAGTTGTTGCTGCAGAAGATAGTGGTAAAGGTGAAGAATATAAAGTACAGTTTGAAGATATTGAATTTTTACCTCCAGTCACACCAACTAATAATGTGATCGCATTTGGTCGTAATTATAAAGCACATGCAAAAGAGTTAGATCATGAAGTCGATCGTTTATATGTATTTACGAAAGCAGCTTCTTCATTAACTGGTGATGAAAGTACGATCCCTCATCATAAAGATATTACTGATGCATTAGATTATGAAGGTGAGTTAGGTGTCGTTATCGGTAAATCAGGTGAAAAAATCCCTAAAGGTTTAGCTTTAGATTATGTTTATGGCTATACAATTATTAATGATATTACAGATCGTACAGCGCAAAAAGCACATGATCAAGCCTTCTTGTCAAAAAGTTTAACAGGTGGCTGCCCAATGGGTCCTTATATTGTTACAAAAGATGAGATGCCTACACCTGAGAATGTGAACATCGTTACGAAAGTCAATAACGAGATTCGTCAAGATGGCAACACTTCTCAAATGATTCTTAAAATTGATGAATTAATTGAAGAGATTTCTAAATATGTAGCGCTTCACCCTGGAGATATCATTGCGACAGGTACGCCTTCAGGTGTTGGTGCGGGGATGAATCCACCGAAATTTTTACAACCAGGTGATGAAGTGAAAGTTACAATCGATAATATCGGTACATTAACTAATTTCATTGCTAAACAAGAAGATTAAAAATCTAATAGCGTTTATGCAGCGTTGAAACTGTAAAATAACGTTAAAAATTATATGCCTTTCAACGACACACTAGCGCTATTTAAGTCACTTATGTTAGAGCGGGATGACGAAGTCAAATCGACTTTTGTCTCGCTCTTTTTGTGTTTAAATAGCCGATTTTTCTCATATGCTCGTACAGCGCATCGCTTCCTGTTTATTTGTATTTTGTTTTAAATCGTTTTAATATAAAAGATGAAATGTTTTATTTTGCCTAAGGTTTGAAATTGATAAAATAGGCAATTTAAAATGTATAGAAGCAATCTATAGGTTGAGATGGGGAAGATTGTTTAATTAAGGAGGTTACATGGATATGGTTTTAGTTAATTTGCATATTATTAGCTGGATTATTTTATTGATTTTATTCTTTGCGGCTTATGAAAACTATTCGAGTAAACAAGGGCCAACACCTTTATTTAAATCGTTACATATGGCTACACGTTTATTTATGGTGTTTGTATTGATTACTGGTTTTTGGCTTTTAATTAAGGCATTTACTACAGCAGGCGCAAGTCATATGTTATTAACTTTAAAAATGATAGGCGGCATTGCTGTTGTCGGATTAATGGAAGTGACGATTGCTCGTAAGAAAAAACAAACGCCAAGTCGTGGTTTGTTTATTGCGACATGGATTGTAGCAGTGATTACGATTATTTTAGGCGCTATTTTACCATGGGGTCCGATTACGGCACTTTTTAAATAATAAGAAACTTAAAAGATTAAACAAAAGACGCGATGGGTCGTTATATGCCTACCGCGTCTTTTTTGCTTAATCGCAAGGTTTATACAAGTAAAGAGCTAAAGATTTCTGGATTGCGCCTGCGCTTATTTTAAGCTTTGTACAATCCACATTATCTTTGTCAAAGCAGGCCAACAAAATTAAATTGATTGCATTGTCCTACTCTGTGCTTCAAACGACAAATTGTGAATCTATTTCGCTTTTTATTAACTTATTAAAGATTTCTTGCTTTATAGCCAATCATATTGATTAAATCTTTAGGATGACTGAAAGGTGGGGCATACGCAACTTCAAATTCCGTCAATTCATCGACAGTCATACGATGCATCATGGCCATCGTGAGCACATCGATACGCTTATCGACACCCATTTCTCCGACAGCTGCTGCTCTCAAGAGTTGACGTGTATTTTTATCGAAATAAACACGAAGATGAATGCGTGCATTACGAGGATAATAGTTTGCACATGCAGGGCTATTCACTTCGACCGTTTCATAATCATAATTTTTAAGTTCTCTTGGTGAAAGGCCTGTACTTGCTAAAGTATAGTCAAAGAATTTAACGATACTTGCACCGAGATACCCTTTAAAAGTAATCGCATCATTACCTGCAACTTGTTCAGCTATAATACTAGCGCCTCTATGTGCACCCCAAGCTAATGGCACATGTGCAGGTTGTTCAACATGACGGTAGAAACTCGTAATAATATCCCCAAGCGCGTAAATGTTTGGAATATTTGTTTGGAAATGTTCATTAACTGGAATATAACCTCTCGCATCAAGTTGAACACCTGAATCTTGAATGAATTCAGAGTTCGGTGTCACGCCTACGCCTGTAATGATTAAATCATAATCTTCTACTGCACCAGAAGTAAATGTGACTGTTTTTCCTGAAATAGCTTTAATTTCTTCATTCAAACGATAAGGAATGTTTCGTACTTCTAATGCATCAAATAGAACTTGGTTCATATCTTGATCCATTAATTTATTAACCGCTTCGGAACGGTGGATGAGTGTAGGTTGTAAGCCACGCTCATACAAGTTTTCAAGCACTTCTAGACTAACATAACCCGCACCTACAATAAGGACACGCTGAACGTTATTTTGTTCAATGAAAGTATCAATTTTATCTGTATCTTCCATATTACGTAATGTAAAGAGGTGAGGCGCTTCGAAGTTAAGGCGACTCGCGCGTGCACCTGGACTTAAAACAAGAATATCGTAGTCATCTTCAAAAATTTCACCCGTTAAATGATTTTTAACTTGAATTTTATTAGATGCACTATTAATTTGAATGACTTCATGATGCACTTTTACCGTTATATCTTTGCTTTCTTTAAATTGTTCCGGATTAGTTGCTAACAATTTAGAACGGGACTCGACAATATTTCCGAGGTAATAAGGTAAACCACAATTCGCGAAGCTCATATCGCGGTCTTTTTCATATACTGTGATACTACTTTCTCTGTCTAAACGTCGTATTTGGCTTGCACATGTAGCGCCACCAGCGACAGCTCCGACAACAATGATTTTTTTGGACATCTTTTTTCTCCTTTGTGTCTTTTTATTGAATTCAATTTTTATTCTTTCGAAATATTCAAATTAAAAAATTCATTTAAATATAAACCTATACCATCTTCATTATTAGACAGAGTTGTTTCTTTTGCAACATGTTTTAATTCATCTATTGCATTTCCCATTGCGACACCGTGATTAGCATACTTTATCATTTCGATATCGTTATCCTCATCACCAAATGCGATAATCTGGTCGTGATCGATTTGAAGATAATCTTTAATGTAATCTATACCGACAGCTTTACTAATCCCTTTTTTAACAATTTCAATGACTGGGAAAGGGGCACCCCAACGACGATGTTCGATATTTTCAGCGTAAAAGCGTGTGAGCATTTGTTTAATACGTGGAATCATCATTTCCTCTGCTTCAATGAGTAAGCTTGTTGGATCTTCATTTAAATTTTCTCTTAAATCTCCCACTTTTGTGACGGGGTTTCCCATACTAAAGCCCTCAAAAAGGCGATGATCAGGTTGATCTATAAATACACAGTCTTTAACTTCAGCAATTATATTTTGAATTTCCATTTTTTTAAGTGATTCGATGATACTTGTTGCAATTCCTTCATCCAAACGATGATGTTGCGTTTGGAATTGGGGGTCATGCGGGTGATGTACAAAGGCACCATTAAAATTCACTACAGGTGTATTGAGGCCAAGTTGTTCATAATATAAGCGACTGGCTCTGTAAGGTCTACCTGTAGCAATCATAATTGCGTGTCCCTGTTGTTGAAGCGTTTTTAGAACACGGAAAGTGTAGGGTGATATTTCTTTTTGGTCATTTAATAATGTCCCATCTAAATCTAAACAAATTAAAAATTGCTTCATTCATAATTCTCCTTAATACCAAGTTTCAATGTATCAATATCATAGCATTTTATTGTCGAAAAGTGGGGATTTTGATATATTGTTACTAGTAATAAGATTAAAGAGGTGATACGGATGGAAGAGGCACTTAAAGATAGTATACTTGGTGCATTAGAAAATGTAATAGATCCTGAATTAGGTATAGATGTCGTTAACTTAGGACTTGTTTATAAAGTGGATTTAGATGATGATGGATTGTGTACTGTTGAGATGACATTAACTTCAATTGGTTGTCCACTTGGACCGCAAATTGTAGATCAAGTGAAAACAGTATTAGCAGAACTTCCAGAAATTCAAGATACAGAAGTGAATATTGTTTGGAATCCACCATGGAGCAAAGACATGATGTCACGTTACGCAAAAATTGCACTAGGTGTAAGCTAAGCACGTTTTAAGGTGAAACATCATTATAAAGACTTCTGAAAATAAAGCCATAGGTAACTATGCCTTCCTGGACGTTCTTGCATAGGAGCTGAAGTCTCAACTCAATTTGACTTAATTGAAGCACAAACTACGATGAAGCCAAATTGGATTTTGGGTGTAATACAGAAATCTCATGTAATCTTCTTGTTAATTATGATAATCATGTTGTAATCATGAAGATAAAGAGGTCAATTTTACGAGACGATGAAAGCTTTTTAGAAAATCAAAACCGCAAAAATTATAGAGAAGCATCGAAGTGAATTTTCAAATAAATATCGTTTATTTCGATATGGATATATTTTAAATCCTAAACGTTTATAAAGTGGATAAATCAATTCACCGTTAATTTAGTTCTTGTCGCTATTAATTAAACGTTGCGAAAGTGATTTATTTATAACTATAACAGTGAGTTATAACACGCATAAACGAAGTATTGTTGACGAGACGCCTGAGGGAAAAGGACGAGCCAAAGACTACAGGCTAAGGCTATCCCCTCGGAAAGCGAAGTCATACAATACGAAGTTTTATCATAAAAAGGAAGCGCTCAGATGATTTTCTATTAAAAATCATCTGAGCGCTATTTATTTTGGGGTTGATGTGCAAACCTCTGTTGGCATATAAATTTTTTTATTTTTGAAGGCTAAATTAGAATTGCGCGATTTGAAATAAGAGTATACAATAAATAATCAATACATAGTTTGTACAATATTACATTAATTTGGAAAGAATGATGCGTGTGTGGGATTTTGAACATAGAGGGAAACGTCATTTAAAATCACGATATATGCCAGGGTTAGACGGATTAAGAGCTGTGGCAGTCATCGCTATTATCATTTATCATCTCAATCCACAATGGTTACCAGGTGGTTTTTTAGGGGTAGATACATTTTTTGTTATCTCAGGTTATTTGATTACGAGTTTATTACTAACAGAATATTACAATACAGGCAAAATTGATTTAAAGTCATTTTGGTTGAGACGGTTTAAGCGACTCATTCCAGCGGTATTTTTTCTAATTATGAGTGTCTTACTGTTGACGCTCATTTTTGAGCCTTCAGAAATCAAACCGATTCGTTCAGATGCGATTGCTGCGGTTTTTTATGTTTCAAACTGGTGGTATATCATTCAGAATGTAGATTATTTTGAACAATTTGCGGTTGCCCCTTTTAAACATTTATGGTCACTCGCAATTGAGGAACAATTTTATCTCGTTTTTCCACTTGTCCTTTTAGGATTATTGACTTTCGTACGACGAACAAAATGGATTCGTATCACTTTTTATACATTACTCTTTATATCACTTGTGACAATGGCTGTGTTATATGTACCACAAGAAAATGTCGCACGTGTTTATTTTGGTACGGATACACGTCTACAAACTTTATTAATGGGGGTTATTCTTGCATGGATATGGCCACCTTTTAAGTTGAGTGCTAAAATCAATCAAACTTTAAAAAGTGTGATAGATGCCATTGGATTAATCGGCTTAGTGATTTTAATCTTATGTTTTAAAAATGTTGAAGAAGCAGGTAATTGGTTATATTATGGTGGCTTTTTTCTTATATCAGGTGTCACTTTATTCATCATTGCAAGTAGTGTACATCCTTCAGGCTATTTTGCTAAATTATTAGGCAATCGGGTTTTTACATATATTGGAAGTCGCTCATATAGTTTATACCTTTGGCACTATCCAATCATTGTATTTATTCATCACCAATTTGTACAAGGACAAATACCGATGTTTGTCTATTTAATCGAGCTTCTCCTAATGTTTGGCATGGCAGAATTTTCATATCGCTTCATTGAACAACCTTTCAGAAAAATGGGGTTCCATGCTTTTACTTTTAAACAACTTAGAAACTGGCGGTCACAAAAAGTTTTACGGACTTGGCTTGTACTTATTTTACTATTACCGAGTGTGCTCGTTTTTGCTGGTGCATTTAATTCACTATCAAACCATAAAGCACAGCATGTTACTGAGGTCAATACTGAAGAGTTAGATAAACTTATTGTCAGACCATTACCTCTGCCACAACTTGAAATCAATGGTTTCACTGTTAAAGGAGATCATAGTCAGTATGCTTCATGGAAACCATTACTTATTGGTGATTCAGTTATGGTGGATATTGGGGATTACTTTAAATCTTATGTATCCAATGCAGATATTAATGGTAAGGTCGGCCGAAATCTCATTCAAGCGATTCCGTTAGTCAAAGAGAATTACAAGCAATATAAAAACAAAGATGATATTATCGTTTTAGAGTTAGGAACAAACGGAGACTTTACAGAAGACCAGCTTGATACACTATTAGACTTATTTGATAAAGCAGATATTTATGTTGTCAATACAAGAGTTCCGCGTTCTTATGAAGGACATGTCAATGATGTATTGAAAAAGGCAGCTAAAAAACGTGGAAACGTCACATTAGTCGATTGGTATCAAAAATCTGCAAATCATACAGAATATTTTGCACCAGACGGCATTCATTTAGAGCCACCGGGTGTGAGAGCATTAACGCATAGTATCATTCATGAAATAGAACAAAATCATCCTACAGATAAAAAATAGGATCGAAAAAAGGATGATAAAACAGAGTGCTGTAATACAGTCGCGATGAAACGCCTAGTTATCAGGTGGGTTTTGTCGCGACTTATTTTATAAGTAACCAGTTGTAATGTTTTAAATTCAAAATATCAGGCAAATGCATAGATGTAGCATTCAAAGCACTGTAAATTTAATTTTTAAAAAGGTCAAAAAAAGTCAAACTAAGCATTGATTTTTTCGATAGTGAGGGTTATAATATAACTAAGGTCAAAGAAAGTCAAAGTCAACGTTGACCTATTTTAATAGAGGGGTGAGCCATTTTGGATATTAATCAAATGACACATGCAATTCAAAATGCACTTCAGAAAGCAATTGATTATGCGAAAACCTATCAATTAACCAATATAGAAGTAGAAGCTGTACTTAAAGCAGTTATCGAAGAGCCAGATAGTTTATTTAAAAGTGTATTAGAGCGTGCAAATATTAATATAGAAGAGTTAGAACGCGCTTTAGATAATAAATTGAAAAGTTATCCAACGATGAAAGGCGATCAAGTACAATATGGTCAGTATATTTCGCCACAAACGAATCAACTTTTTACAACTGCAGAAAATTATATGAAAACGTATGATGATCAATTTATATCAATGGAGCACATTTTGCTAGCAGCGATAGATATTGATGAAACGATGAAACGTTTTGTAGAACATAAAAAAGAAGTGATTGTCGAAATCATTAAAAAGATAAGAGGAGGGAATCATGTGACTACACAAAACCCTGAAGTCAACTATGAAGCATTATCAAAATATGGACGTGACTTAGTGGAAGAAGTACGTAAAGGTAACATGGATCCTGTTATTGGACGAGATGAAGAAATTCGTAACACAATCCGTATTTTGAGCCGTAAAACAAAAAATAATCCAGTATTAATCGGAGAACCTGGTGTAGGTAAAACAGCAATCGTTGAAGGGTTAGCACAACGAATTGTAAAAAAAGATGTTCCAGATTCATTGCTTGATAAAACGGTATTCGAGCTCGATTTAAGCGCACTTGTGGCTGGGGCAAAGTACCGTGGTGAATTTGAAGAAAGATTAAAAGCAGTATTAAAAGAAGTCAAAGAATCAGATGGGCGTATTCTGTTATTTATAGATGAAATTCATATGCTGGTAGGTGCAGGAAAAACAGACGGTGCTATGGATGCAGGTAATATGCTTAAACCAATGTTAGCACGAGGAGAGTTGCACTGTATCGGTGCCACAACTTTGAATGAATATCGAGAATATATTGAGAAAGATTCAGCTTTAGAACGACGTTTTCAAAAAGTGAATGTTGCTGAGCCTAATATTGAAGATACGATTTCTATTTTACGTGGTTTAAAAGAACGTTATGAAGTGCATCATGGTGTACGCATTCAAGACCGTGCGCTCGTTGCTGCTGCAGAGCTATCTGATCGTTATATTACGGATCGATTCTTGCCAGACAAAGCTATTGACCTTGTCGATCAAGCTTCAGCAACAATCAGAACTGAAATGGGCTCTAACCCTACTGAATTAGACCAAGCGAACCGTCGTGTGATGCAATTAGAAATTGAAGAAAACGCATTGAAAAAAGAGTCAGACGAAGCAAGTCGTATTCGTTTGAAAGAGTTACAAGAAGAACTCGCTGAAGAAAAAGAAAAACAAGCGGCTTTACAAGCGCGTGTTGAAAATGAAAAAGAAAAAATTGCTAAAGTACAAGAAAAACGGGCAGAACTTGATGAAAGTCGTAAAGCTTTAGAAGATGCAGAAAATAATTATGACTTGGAAAAAGCAGCGGTGTTACAACACGGTAAAATACCAGAACTTGAAAAAGAATTGAAAGCGCTCGAAGCTTCATTTCAAGAAGCACAAGGTGAAGATTCAGATCGCATTATACGTGAAGTTGTAACTGATGAAGAAATTGGAGAAATTGTAAGTCAATGGACAGGTATTCCAGTTTCAAAACTTGTTGAAACAGAACGTGAAAAATTATTGCACTTATCTGATATCCTTCATCGTCGAGTGGTAGGACAAGATCAAGCCGTTGATCTTGTATCAGATGCCGTTGTACGTGCAAGAGCAGGTATTAAAGATCCTAACCGACCAATTGGCTCATTCTTGTTCTTAGGACCTACGGGTGTTGGTAAAACAGAACTTGCTAAAGCATTGGCTTCGTCATTGTTTGATTCAGAAAAGCATATGATTCGTATCGATATGAGTGAATACATGGAAAAACATTCTGTCTCAAGGTTAATTGGAGCACCTCCGGGATACGTTGGACACGATGAAGGTGGACAATTAACTGAAGCGGTGAGACGGAACCCTTATTCAGTTATTTTGTTAGATGAGATAGAAAAAGCACATACGGATGTATTTAATGTGTTGCTTCAAATTTTAGATGAAGGTCGACTTACTGATTCTAAAGGTCGTAGTGTAGATTTCAAAAATGCAATCATCATTATGACAAGTAACATTGGTTCACAAATTTTATTAGAAAATGTAAAAGATACAGGTGTTATTACTGAAGAAACAGAAAAAGCAGTCACTAGCAGTTTGAATGCATATTTTAAACCAGAAATTTTAAACAGAATGGACGATATTGTGTTATTCAAACCGCTTTCTATTGATGATATGAAAATGATTGTTGATAAAATCCTCAACAATTTAAACATGCGCTTGATGGATCAACGCATCCAACTCGAAATGAGTGATGAAGCTGAAAAATGGATGGGTGAAGAAGCATACGAACCACAGTTTGGTGCGCGTCCATTAAAACGTTTTGTTCAAAGACATGTCGAAACACCTTTAGCAAGAATGATGATTAAAGATCATCTTCCAGAAGGTACAAAAGTGTATGGTTATTTAGAAAACAATGAAATACAATTTAAAGTAGAAAAACCGACGAATGAAGTAGAAGCATAAAGCGTCATCTAATATAACTGAAACGTAAGAGTAGGACTGAAAGCAATTTTATTTTCATGTCCTACTCTTATTTTTTTAATTGTGCACAGATGTATTATAAAAAATGTTAAAAATTTTATAGAAATATTGAGATTTACTATAAAAGCATATAATATATATGTGTGGATAAGATAATGACTTTTTATTTCTGTTTCGCACATAATACATAGGAAAAAGGTGACAAAATACATGAATAAATGGACAAAGACGACTGCAGCACTTTTAGCTTTAGGCATTGCTTCTTCAAGCGTACCTTATCAAGCGTATGCAGGAGGTGGCCAAGCGACTCAAGCACAACAAACGGCAACACAAGCAGAAACTCAAGCGACAAAAGAACTAGCACAACAAAATATGATGAGTGTTTCATGGTATCAAAATTCTGCTGAAGCTAAAGCATTATATGCGCAAGGTTATAATACAGCTAAAGAAACATTGAGCAAAAAAATTAAAAATCATAAAGGTGGTAAAAAATTAGCCATCGTTCTTGATATTGATGAAACGGTACTTGATAATTCACCTTACCAAGCTGCAAGTGTTTTAAATGGTAAAACATTCCCAGAAGGTTGGCATGAGTGGGTAAAAAGCGCACAAGCAAAACCAGTATATGGCGCTAAAGACTTCTTGAAATATGCGGACAAGCATGATGTAGAAATATTCTATGTCTCTGACCGTTCACATGAAAAAGAGCTTGACGCTACGATTAAAAACTTGAAAAAAGAAAAATTACCACAAGCTGACAAAAAACATGTATTGTTGAAAAAAGAAGGCGAAAAGGGTAAAACAGAGCGTCGTGATAAAGTACGCACTGATTACAACTTAGTGATGTTATTTGGTGATAACTTGCTTGATTTTGATGAGCCAAAACAACCGACAGCAAAATCACGTGAAGAACTTGTAAGACAACACGAAGACGATTTTGGAAGCAAATACATTATTTTCCCTAACCCAATGTATGGTAGCTGGGAAGCAACATTGTACAACAATGACTACAGTATCAGCGCGAAACAAAAATTAGAAAAACGTAAACAATCACTTAAATATTTCGATCAAAAAACAAACAAAGTTAAAACAATTGATATGAAATAAGTATAGAAAAAAATAGCCATTAGAAATCGTGAATAAGATGATTTCATGGCTATTTTTATTCGGTTTATATTTAAACAAATTACGATTGTATGGTTGAGGTTAAACGATGGAGACTGAGTAATTCAACATACTTCATAATATTAAAGAGATAAAAACGAAGCCCGAGATGAATTCGTATAGAATGCGAAAAACTCGGGCTTTATCGATGATTGAGAACGTTGGTCTCTTGCATAGTAAAGGCAAATTCAATGCCCTACTCAATAAGATTATCGCTAATGCGAATCGTGGTTTGGTCTACCAGCGGCATCCAAGAGTGCAATAACAATAACCATAACTACAGCAAGAAAAATTGGTGTGATAAGGTTAATTGGCCCTCCACCATTAAGACTATTTAAAACAAAATTGACCATTTCTAAAAGTAAAATAGCCCAAATCAATGTGATGAAGTATTTCATTTTATATTGCCTCCATATGATTGATATTTTCATTATAATATTCTTGGAGTGATTTGTATAGCTATCCTAGCATCTCGCTTGTCTTTTTTTATCACATTGTGGTAAATTAATACCTGGTATTAAAAATTTTAAAAGAAGGTGTTCAAACCATGAATGTAGGTATTAAAGGATTTGGCGCTTATGCACCTGATCGAGTTGTTGATAATGCATATTTTGAATCGTACCTAGATACATCTGATGAATGGATTTCTCAAATGACTGGGATTAAAGAACGTAGATGGGCTAATGAAGATCAAGATACTTCTGATTTAGCTTACGAGGCAAGTGTGAGAGCGATTGAAGATGCAGGTATTAATGCGCAAGATATAGACATGGTTATTGTTGCAACATCTACAGGCGATCACCGATTTCCGACAGTAGCTAATATGTTACAACAACGTTTAGGATTAAATAAAGTTGCATCTATGGATCAATTAGCAGCTTGTTCTGGGTTTATGTATGGTATTGTGACAGCACGTTCGTTCGTACTTTCTGGAGAATATCAAAATGTACTTGTTGTGGGTGCAGATAAACTCTCTAAAATTACAGATTTAAACGACCGTTCAACAGCTATTTTATTTGGTGACGGCGCTGGAGCAGTTATTATTGGCGAAGTATCCGGAAATCGTGGTATTCTGAGCTATGAGTTAGGCTCTGATGGCATTGGAGGAAAATACCTCTATCAAGACCAAGAGACGAATTTTATCCGTATGAATGGACGTGAAGTTTTTAAATTTGCTGTACGCGTAATGGGAGAATCCTCACAACGTGCAGTTGAAAAAGCACATCTGAATGCGGAAGATATTAATATGTTTATACCACATCAAGCAAACATTCGCATTATGGAATCAGCGCGTCAGCGTTTAGATTTGCCAAAAGAAAAAATGAGTGTCTCAGTTGATAAATACGGGAATACTTCTGCAGCGTCTATTCCGCTCAGTGTGAAGCAGGAATTAGAGAATGGACGTATTAAAGATGATGATATTGTTGTATTTGTTGGATTTGGTGGCGGACTCACTTGGGGTTCGATTGTACTCAGATGGGGTAAATAACAGAGGAGGAAATGAACATGACAAAAAAACATCGTGTTGTAGTTACAGGCCTTGGTGCCTTGTCACCTATTGGAAATGACGTCCCATCAATGTGGGACAGCGCCCTGAATGGCGTAAATGGTATCGATAAAATCACTAGAATTGATACAGAACCTTATCAAGTGCACATTGGTGGAGAACTAAAAGATTTTAACGTGGAAGATTTTATTCCTAAAAAAGAAGCACGAAAAATGGCACGTTTTACACAGTATGCCGTTGTAGCGGCACGCGAAGCATTACAAGACTCTGGTTTAACTATTGATGAAAAGAATGCAGATCGTGTAGGCGTTTGGATTGGTTCTGGCATCGGTGGTATGGAAACTTTTGAACAAGCCTATGATCAATTAAAAGCACGTGGTCCACGTCGTGTGAGTCCATTTTTTGTACCGATGTTAATTCCGGACATGGCTTCAGGTCAAGTTTCAATAGATACAGGTGCAAAAGGGCCTAATGGTGCTACTGTTACAGCCTGTGCGACAGCAACAAACTCTATCGGTGAAGCTTTTAAATTTATTGAACGTGGTGACGCTGATGCAATGATTGCTGGTGGAACAGAGGCACCAATTACACATATGGCTATTGCTGGATTTAGTGCGAGTCGTGCATTAACAACGAATGACGATATTGAAACAGCTTGTCGACCTTTCCAAGAAGGCCGCGATGGCTTTGTAATGGGTGAAGGTGCAGGGATTCTAGTACTTGAGTCACTTGAGTCAGCACAAGCGCGTGGTGCTCGAATTTATGCGGAGCTTGTTGGTTATGGTGCTACTGGAGATGCATATCACATTACTGCACCGGGGCCAGAAGGTGAAGGTGGTTCTCGTGCAATGGAAGCAGCGATTCAAGATGCAGGCATTCAGCCTCAAGATATTCAATACTTGAATGCACATGGTACAAGTACGCCTGTTGGTGACTTATCTGAAATTCAAGCGGTCAAAAACACATTTGGTGACGCTGCTAAATCACTGAAAATTAGTTCGACGAAATCAATGACGGGCCATCTTTTAGGTGCAACAGGTGGTATTGAAGCGATTTTCTCAATTTTATCAATTCGTGATGGTAAAATTGCGCCGACTATTCACGCTGTATCACCGGATGCTGAAATTGATTTAGATATTACGCCAAATGAAGCTGTAGATCATGAAATTGAATACGCGATGAGTAATAGCCTTGGCTTTGGCGGTCATAACGCAGTACTCATTTTCAAAAAATATAGCGAATAAAATAGAGAATTTAAATCAAAAAATGCGTTTACTCTCAAAATCATTGATGGGTGAACGCATTTTTTAATTTTCTCTCTTATTGGTGTCGTCTAATTTATGAATATAATAAGAAAATAATCAACAAGCAACATAAAATGATGCCGAATACTTATTCAAAGATGTTTTTTCTACAAATACAGTGTTCATATTATCTAATATATATAATAGAAGAAACACGGCAAAGAGATATACTTACGTACGATATATTGTCAGCAATAATAAAATATAACAATTAAGAAAGATAATGTCCTTATGCTAATATATGTAAAGATTTGACAAGTTATAGATATTTTCAAAATGATTGTATACGTTTATTTAAAAGGTTCAAAACGTTTCAAATAAATGTATCTGTAAAATATTAACCATTGATTAAAAGTAAACGGTTTTAAAGCAAAAGTATAAATTTGTTACATGAGATAAAACTGACTGCAGAATAAATGATCAATTTGAACTGAAATTTCCATCATAAAATAATTGAATTATCTGAAATCATCGTATTTCCTAGGAGAACACTCGCCTTAAATTTATTCATTTTTTATTATGCGAGATATGCGAGTACAATAGCGATGACAAAGTAAGCGACATGAATAAGAAGCGCAGGCATAATCCAAGGTGCTACAAAGTATTCCGATTTTTTAGCATGCTTTGGATTAAAAAAAGCGTCATCTTCAAAGCGTGAGCGATTCTTTTTACGCATCATTTGATAACGGAACTTTCTAAATCCATAACTTGTAACGTCGAGTATGCCTTCTTGAATAATTAAGAATGTGAATAGTAATATCGAGACCATGATTGTTATGGTGAAAAAGATATTGATGAAGTGTGTCCATGTATGGATAGATAAAAGCCATATAATTAAACTTGCAAGGGGTGTAAATAAGATATAAATTAAAGCATTTTTGTTTATACGTTTCATAGTTTCATTCCTTATTTAGTATTTACTGAAATCATTGTAACTTAATTCCCTTCATTATACACCTATATATCTATTCTGAAAGTGTGAATATCATTATAAAGCACAATGAAAAGACGAGTTTAATTTAAAAATTTTTATTGTGTTAAATCAAAATCTTATTGATTAAATTTTGCGAAAAGTCTATAATGACATTAATATTTCTGAAAATTTAGAAGGGAATGTTAATTTAGATTAGGGGGTTTACGCTGATGCTTAGATATACTTTGAAGCGTTTATTGTATATGGTCATTTCGTTGTTTATTATCATTACCATTACATTTTTCTTAATGAAGTTAATGCCAGGCTCACCATTTAATGACGAAAAGTTAAGCGATGAGCAAAAAACAATATTGAATGAAAAATATGGACTCAATGATCCATTACCTGTTCAATATGCAAACTACATGAAAAATGTTGTCAAAGGAGATTTTGGTAACTCGTTTCAATACGATAACCAACCGGTTTGGGATCTAATTAAACCGAGATTAGTACCTTCGTTGCAAATGGGGCTATTTGCAATGGTGATAGGTGTAATTACAGGTGTCATCTTGGGTGTTATCGCCGCCACCCGGCAAAATACTTGGGTTGACTATTTAGCAACCTTTATTTCAGTTATTGCAATTTCGGTACCATCATTCGTATTAGCGGTGTTATTACAATATGTATTCGCAGTGCGTTTGCAATGGTTTCCAGTTGCGGGTTGGGAAGGTATCTCTACTGCAATATTACCATCGTTAGCATTATCAGCAGTTGTACTCGCTACAGTTGCACGTTATATTCGAGCAGAAATGATAGAAGTGTTGAGTTCAGATTACATATTACTTGCCCGAGCAAAAGGTAATTCAACATCAAAAGTTTTATTTGGACATGCATTGAGAAATGCGTTAATTCCAGTAGTAACAATTCTTGTACCCATGTTAGCGGGTATTTTAACTGGAACATTGACGATTGAAAATATTTTCGGTGTACCAGGTTTAGGGGATCAATTCGTTCGTTCTATTACGACTAATGACTTTTCTGTCATTATGGCCATTACGTTATTGTTTAGTACATTGTTCATTGTCTCCATCTTTATTGTCGATGTACTTTATGGCTTAATTGACCCACGAATCCGTTTGCAGGGAGGTAAAAAATGATGTCAAATGAAGAACGCAATTTACCACAAGACGATCATTCAGGTGCGACAGTCGCTCAAACATCAGGCATAATGAGTGAAGACTTTGTTCGTACAGGTGCACCTGATGGCAGTGAGCAAGAGTTTCAAAGAGAAGGACGTACATTTTGGCAAGATGCTTGGGCACAACTCACTCGAAACAAATTAGCCGTTGTGGGTATGATTGGTCTGATTATCATTATTTTATTTGCCTTAATTGGTCCTTTATTAAATAGTCATGATTTTGCTGAGCAAGATGTACAGCGACGTAACTTGCCACCTAAAGTTGCAGTATTAGATCAAATACCGTTCTTGCCATTCACAGGTGAAGGTGTAGATGGCAATGCGTATGAAAAAGCACATGTGAAAGAAAACTTTTGGTTTGGGACAGACCAACTCGGCCGTGACTTATGGTCTAGAACTTGGCAAGGCGCACAAGTGTCTTTATTTATCGGATTTGTAGCAGCTGTATTAGACATTTTTATCGGCGTAATTTATGGGGCAATTTCAGGTTATTTTGGTGGTCGTGTTGACGACATTATGCAACGGATTATCGAAATTATTTCGTCTATTCCAACACTGATTGTCGTGATTTTGTTCGTATTAATTTTTGAGCCTTCTATTTGGACAATTATATTAGCCATGACCATTACAGGTTGGATTGGCATGAGTCGTGTTGTACGAGGAGAATTTTTAAAGTTAAAAAACCAAGAATTTGTTTTAGCATCTCGAACGCTCGGGACATCCGACTTCAGATTGATTTTTAAACATATTTTGCCAAATACGTTAGGTGCAATCATCGTAACATCGATGTTTACTGTTCCAAATGCAATATTCTTTGAAGCCTTTTTAAGCTTTATTGGTATTGGTGTGCCGGCGCCGAGAACATCATTGGGCTCGCTTGTAAATGAAGGCCGTGCGATGTTACTCATTCATCCACATGAATTGTTTATTCCGGCTGTCATTTTAAGTTTATTAATTTTATTTTTCTATCTCTTTAGTGATGGATTACGTGATGCATTTGACCCTAAAATGCGTAAATAAAGGAGGAATGTACAATGTCTGAGCGTGTATTAGAAATCAACGACTTGCATGTTTCCTTCGATATTGAAGCTGGGGAAGTGCAAGCGGTAAGAGGCGTTGACTTTTATTTAAATAAAGGAGAAACGCTGGCAATTGTAGGAGAATCAGGTTCAGGAAAATCTGTATCGACTAAAGCCATTACAAAATTATTCCAAGGGAAATCTGGAAGAATTAAAAAAGGGAGTATTATTTTTAATGGCGAAGATCTCACTCAAAAATCTGAGAAAGAATTAATGAAATTGCGTGGGAAAGAGATTTCGATGATTTTCCAAGATCCAATGACTTCTCTTAATCCAACAATGAAAATTGGTAAGCAAGTCATGGAACCGATTATTAGACATATTGGTTTAAGTAAATCTGAGGCGAAAAAACGTGCCATTGAATTGTTGAAGTTAGTCGGATTGAAACGTGTGGAAGAACGTTTCAATGCATATCCACATCAGTTTTCTGGTGGTCAACGTCAACGTATCGTTATTGCGCTTGCACTCGCATGTGAACCGAAAGTACTCATCGCGGATGAGCCGACAACTGCATTAGATGTGACGATGCAAGCACAAATTTTAGATTTGATGAAAGAGCTCCAACAAAAAATTGATACCTCTATCATTTTTATAACACATGATTTAGGTGTAGTTGCTAACGTGGCAGATCGTGTTGCTGTCATGTATGGCGGTCAAATGATTGAAACAGGCAATGTTGATGAAGTCTTTTATGACCCAAAACACCCGTATACTTGGGGCTTATTATCTTCTATGCCGGATTTAGAAACTGGGGATGATACCGAATTATTAGCAATTCCAGGATCACCACCAGATCTGATTCATCCGCCTAAAGGGGATGCTTTTGCACCACGAAGTGAATATGCCTTAGCGATTGATTTTAAAGAAGCACCCCCATGGTTTAAAGTATCACCGACACATTTTGTTCGTTCATGGTTGTTGGATGAACGTGCACCACACGTAGAACCACCAGAATCAGTTAAACGTAAACAACGTCCAATGCCAAATAATCTTGAGAAACCAGAACGTGTAGAAAGGGTGTCGTTTTAATGGCTGAAAAAGAAGTATTAGTTGAAGTGAAAAATTTAAAACAATATTTTAATCGTGGTAAGCGTAATGAAGTGCGTGCGGTTGAAGATATTTCTTTTAAAGTATACAAAGGGGAAACGTTCGGCTTGGTTGGAGAATCAGGCTCAGGAAAATCTACAACAGGTAAAGCCATTATCAAGTTGAATGATGTGACAGAAGGTCAGGTGCTATACGAAGGGGTCAACATCCAAGAGATTAAAAAGCATAAAGACTTACTTAAATTTAATAAAAAGATACAGATGATTTTCCAAGATCCATACGCCTCCCTAAATCCGAGACTCAAAGTGATGGACATCGTCGCTGAAGGGATTGATATCCACGGTTTAGCGTCCGATCGAAAAGATAGAAAAAAACGGGTTTATGATTTATTAGAGACAGTGGGCTTGAGAAAAAGTCATGCGAACCGCTATCCACATGAGTTCTCAGGAGGTCAACGTCAACGTATCGGTATCGCACGTGCATTAGCAGTTGAACCAGAATTCATAATCGCGGACGAGCCGATTTCAGCATTAGACGTATCGATTCAAGCACAAGTGGTCAACTTAATGCAAAAATTACAGCGCGAACGGAATATTACATTTCTTTTTATCGCCCACGATTTGTCAATGGTGAAATACATTTCAGATCGTATTGCTGTTATGCATTTAGGGCGTATTGTCGAATTAGGGACTGCAGATGAGATATATAGTCATCCTATTCATCCATATACAAAATCACTGCTATCAGCTGTTCCGCAGCCTGATCCTGATAGTGAACGGACAAGAAAACGTGTTGAGTATAAAGAAGATGCTTCTAAAAATGATCAACGTACGTTAAAAGAATTTACAGAAGGTCATTTTGTTTTTGCAACAGATGAAGAATTTGAACAATACCGTGAAGCCCACGGTTTAGTCGGCTTATAATGGCGGGAAGGGGGAATGACAATTGAATATTAAAAGCACATTGAAACTATTAATGACAGCTATTGCAGCAGTACTTGTGTTATCAGCTTGTGGGAATGCTGAAAGTGTTTATGATGGTGATGGACAAGTCTTTCGAAAAGTGATACCACAGGATATGACATCATTGGATACTGCTAAAGTTACAGATAGTGTTAGCTTTGATAAATTCAATCAAGTTTATGAAGGGCTCTATACTTTAAACGCTAAAGATGAAGCGATTCCTGGGGTAGCACAAGGTGAACCTAAAATCACAAATGATGGAAAAACTTGGACAATTAAATTACGAAAAGACGCCAAATGGTCAAATGGAGACCCAGTCACTGCACATGATTTTGTTTTCGCATGGCGTCGTGTTTTAGATCCCGAGACAGCTTCTGAATATGCTTATATCATGTATGACTTAAAAAATGCTGAAGCGATTAATATGAGCAAAAAGAAACCAAAAGAATTGGGTGTGAAAGCTTTAGATGACCATACGTTACAATTTGAACTCACAAAACCAATTCCATATTACAAAGAAATGTTAGCCTTTGGTACGTTTATGCCACAAAATGAAAAGATTGTTAAAAAGTACGGCGATCGTTACGGTACGAAAGCCGATAAGGCAGTCTACAATGGGCCGTTTAAAGTGAAAGAATGGGCAGTTGAAGATAAAATCTTATTAGTTAAAAATAACGATTATTGGGATAAAAAAGCCGTCAAACTTGATAAAGTCAATTATAAAATCTTAAAAGATGGTCAAGCTGGCGCTTCTTTATACGATACTGGTTCAGTTGATGATACAGGTATTTCATCTGAACAAGTCGATAAATATAAAGATTCGCCTGCATTAAAAAAACGCTTGCTCGCATCGACGTTCTATTTGAAGCTCAACCAAGATAAAGTACCAGCTTTTAAAAATAAAGATATGCGTATCGCTTTTTCACAAGCGATTGATAAAAAGGCTTATGTAGATTCAGTGCTTAATAATGGTTCTGCACCAAGTGATGGGTTTACAGCGAAAGCCACAGCAAAAACACCAGAAGGTAAAGATTTTGCGGATCAAATTAAATCACCGTTAGGCTATAATCCTAAACAAGCGAAAGTACACTATGACAAAGCGAAGAAAGCGCTCGGTCAAAAGGAATTTACGTTTACATTGAATACAGAGGATACGCCAGCATCTAAAATATCTGCAGAATTTATTAAAGCACAAATCGAAAAGAACTTGCCGGGTGTCACAGTGAAAATTCAGCAGTTACCGTTTAAACAACGTGTCGCACGTGAACAAAGTCAAAACTATGAAATTTCATTATCCGGTTGGGGACCAGACTACCCTGATGCCTTAACATTCTTAAACATTATGACTACGGGTAATGCATCGAATAAAACGGGATGGAGTAATAAAGACTACGATAAAATGGTTAAAGATGCAAACAACAAATTGCTTAATGATTTAGATCAACGTAATGAAACTTTAGTGAAAGCTGAAGAATTATTGTTAAACGAAGCGCCAATAGCGCCTATTTATCAAAAAGGGGAAGCGCACTTAACAAACCCTCAAGTTAAAAATCTTCAATATCATAATATCGGTGGCGATACGACATTGAAATATGTCTACATCGACAAAGATATTGATAGAAAAACAGGTAAGAAAAAAGATTAATAGGATAGAAAAAGACGTCTGACAGACTGTGCATGCAGTCTTTGTCAGACGTCTTTTTTTCGTAAGGAATGAAGCACTTCTTATTTACGTTTACGTCCTAGTCCCATTGCTTTTTCCATTTTTTTCAATGTTTTAGATGAAACACGATGTGCTTTGTCGCGTCCTTCGTCTAATATTTCATCTAAGCGGTCTGAGTTTAAAAAGTGGTGATATTTTTCTTGGAAGTCGACTAAAAAGTTTTCGACCACTTCGGCCAAATCACCTTTAAATGTCCCATAGCCTTCATTTGCATAGCGTTTTTCTAGGTTAGAAATAGATTCTCCAGTCAAACTAGAGTAAATGGTTAATAAATTAGAGATACCTGGCTTTTGTTCTGAATCAAACTGAATAATACCATCAGAATCTGTGACCGCACTTTTAATTTTTTTTGCTGCGATTTTAGGTTCATCGAGTAGTGAAATAAAGTTTTTCTGGTTGTCATCACTTTTACTCATTTTTTTCGTTGGATCTTGAAGACTCATAACGCGTCCACCTATTTTTGGCATTTGGACTTCTGGTTTAGTTAAAACGTCATTGTAACGATAGTTGAAGCGGTCAACGAGGTTACGCGTTAACTCCATATGTTGTTTTTGATCATCACCCACGGGAACGATATCAGTGTTGTATAAAACAATATCTGCAGCCATAAGAGGTGGATAAGTTAAGAGTCCTGCAGGAATACCTTCCGTTTGTTTTTGTGATTTATCTTTAAATTGAGTCATACGCTCCAACTCACCAATTGAAGAAATGGTTGTTAACATCCAGCCTGCTTGTACATGTGCAGGCACTTCTGATTGGATAAATAAAGTGATTTTATCTGGATTGAGACCGGAAGCAAGATAAATGGCAGCAAGTTGACGTGTTTGCTTTCTTAGTTTCAACCGATCTTGAGGAACTGTAATTGCATGTTGATCGACAATACAAAAGTAACACTCATAATCGTCTTGGATATCGACAAATTGCTTAAGCGCCCCAATGTAATTACCGATTGTTGGAATACCACTCGGTTGAATTCCCGAAAATAATGTTTTCATAATGACTAGCCTACTTTCTTTCTTGGTTATTCAATACTATTGTAACAGTATTTTCTTTGTTTGTAAGTTATGTTAATATTAAGGAAGTAACCAAATTGAAAAAATCATACTAAAGTCTGATTATTGCAATCATTTGATTATTTTACAGATTTCTCATTTAATTTTAATGTTTCGGGTGTATAATATAAACATAAGCGTTAGAAGCAAAGATAAATTAAGGTTAGACTTGTTTATATATGTTTAAGCAGTTAATCTTGAAGCGTTAAATTACAATGAATAACATTCATTAAATTAGGAGAGTGAGATGTATGGTAACATTATTTACTTCACCAAGTTGCACATCTTGCCGTAAAGCGAAAGCATGGTTACAAGAACATGACATTCCGTATACGGAGCGTAATATTTTTTCTGAACATTTAACTTTAGATGAAATTAAACAAATCTTGAAAATGACTGAAGATGGAACGGATGAAATTATTTCTACACGTTCTAAAACTTACCAAAAATTAAATGTGGACATTGATGCATTGCCACTTCAAGATTTATACACAATTATTCAAGGCAACCCTGGTATTTTACGTCGTCCAATTATTTTAGACGATAAACGATTACAGGTAGGTTATAACGAAGACGAAATTCGTCGTTTCTTACCACGTAAAGTACGTACGTTCCAATTGCAAGAAGCACAACGTATGGTTGATTAAATATAAGCGTTTGTAATCACTAATGTGAGGCGAGCGTTAGCATATTAAAAGGACTGGAAAATCACTTCCAGTCCTTTTAATTATGATGACTGAGAAGTGTCAAAAGGATTGCAGCTAACTATAAACCATCATATATTCCTCCATTTTTAATGTGTGTGCCTAACAGGTGTCATGTAAGGGATATATGTTATACTGAAAGTGTTAAGGTACACAATTTTATTTGATACAGTCAAATAGATTGTGTTTTTATTGGTTGTCTAATACAATAGGGTTACTATTCATCGACTGTAAGGAGTGAGATGATATGAGAATAGAACGTATAGACGATATGACTGTAAAACTTTTTATCACATATACAGATATTGAGGCGCGTGGATTTAAGCGTGAAGATCTTTGGACTAACCGTAAACGAGGCGAAGAATTTTTCTGGTCTGTTATGGAAGAAATCAATGAAGAAGAAGATTTTGTCGTTGAAGGACCGTTATGGATACAAGTACATGCCTTTGAAAAAGGCGTCGAAGTAACGATTTCAAAATCTAAAAATGATGATTTGATGCAAATGTCTGAAGAAGATAGTACCTTTGATGAATTCGATAGCCAATTGAACGAATTATTATCACAGTCGTTGAAAGATGACCAAACATCAGATAGTCAAAATGAAAGAGAACGTACGCATAAGACTAAAGCGCCGACACCTCGTACTGCGATTTTTAAATTTGAAGATTTAGAAAATATCATTGAATACGCACATCGTAACGATCAACAATTGACTGATTTTGAAGATTTACTTTATATGATAGATCAAACGTATTATTATGCAGTTCATTTTGATGAATCTGTTCAAGAAGAAGAAATTCATGATTTCTATGGTCAAATATTAGAATTTGCAATGCCGAGTGATCGAACAGCGTACTATCTAAATGATTATGGTAAAATTATAATGAGTCATAATGTAACAGAACAAGTGAAACGTTACTTTCCTTTAAGTGACTAATTAATAACTAAAAATTATTTTGTTTATCAAAAGAGTTCTCGATTAAATCATCGAGAACTTTTTTTAAATATTACAATGACAATAGGCACTAAGAATGGTCAGAGTTTGTATCAAACTTTAATCATCTGAATTAATCATGCCTTACTTTATGAAGCTGGTTACTTTAGATTGTCCTATAGCAATTGCATCTATTAAAACTGTTAGCAGATTGTTCATGATTGAGGATAAAAACGCAGCTATAAAGCCCATACCTATGGCACTACTGAATAAGCCATAATTTGAAATATAAGATAACGCGTGAGCTAAGAGGGATGTAATTCCGGCATTTTTTAAACCGAACACGACCAGGTACACCCCTATTGAAAACAGCACAATATTCCAAGGCGCGCCTAGAATGATTTGCTTAGCACGAACAGCTTCAGATTGATGTGTGCAACCCAGAAATATGAGTGCGATCATCCCGATGATGATGGAGACTGGAAAATGGATAAGGCCCCCAAAGAGATAGCCAGCTAACAATGCGACTAAGATGAACCATGCCAGTATGAACAATCTTGAATCTTTTATAATTATCTTTAGGCGCTTTTAAATGAGAAATATTAAAAGTTTGAGGAATAGACTTTCTAAAATAAAGCCACAGGAAAGAAATGCTTGCAATTAATGCGAAAAGATTAGTGATGAACATTCGACCTAAATATTGTAAGAAATCTATGCAAAAGTAATCAGCAGAAATAATATTCACTAAATTGCCGACAATTAAAGGCAAAGATGTCGTATCTGAGACAAAGCCACAGGCGATAATAAATGGAAAGATCATGTTAGTTTTAAAACCTAAATGTTTAACCATCACTAATACAATGGGGGTCAAAATTAAGGCTGCACCCTCATTTGCAAAGAAAGCAGCGACAACAGTACCTAATAACATGATGAATACACAAACATTTTTAAACGATAGCCGTTTGAAGCCTTTACCTTATGAATGGCTGCACATTCGAAAAAGTCAATCTCATCTAACATAAGTGAAATGATCATAATCGAGATAAAAGCTAAAGTCACATTCCAAACGATATGCGTCACTTCTCCTGCATTGCCCCATTGAACAACACTTGTAAGCAGCGCAATACCCGCGCTATTAAAGCAGTTATACCAATGTCTAATCCTTTCGGTTACCATATGACAAAAACTAAAGTTAAACGAAAATCGCAATTGCTAAAAATGTAAGCATGTTCCTTCACCTGACTTCAAATTTTAAACCACAGTATGAATTTAATTACCTTTTTGAACGTGTTTAAAACTTATGCCGCACGCTGGTTTATAAGATGCGTTTAATATATCAAGTCAATCTGTATGACTTGTAATGATTTACTATCAGAGATAACACGATTATTTATAACGAGTTGAGTTTAAAAAAGATGACGCTGAAAAAATATTTGAAGTAATTCTTAATATTTGTACGTGTATGTTATTGAGGTGACGAGATGTTAACAGCATACAATGAGCAATTAGAGCAAGTTTTCGCACAACATGCGTCCAAACAAGAGCAGTATTTTTGTCCAATTTGTAAAGCGGCTGTCGTTTTAAAACAAGGGGCCACTAAAGGCGCCCATTTTGCCCATCAAACCAAATCCCATTTGAAACGTCAGATGCAAGGTGAATCTGAACAGCATCATCGTTGTAAATCTCATTTATATCTTCAATTAAAAAAGCGACATACTGATGTTAGATTAGAACCTTATTTGAAAGCAATTAATCAAATTCCAGACTTAATCGTAGGACATTGGGCATTAGAAATACAATTAAGTATGATTTCTTACGAACTAATGAGACAACGTACGATAGGGTTAACGCAGCTAGGCTATCGTGTCTTATGGCTTACAGCATTGCCTAAAATTAAACAAGGCCGCTTCATTCTGACACAACTTCATCAACAAGCAATTTTACCAGAGTCTTATTCACTCTTTTGTATCAATACGAAGACTAATCGTATTTATCGAATTTCAAAACTTGTTCCGCTTACAGCAACACAATTTTATGGAGAAATGACCATGATTCCTGTCGCACAGCTTTGCCAATATTTAAGTCATCAAACGGTTGAAGAAATGGTTGTTCATAAATTATCGACTGCGACAATCTTAAGCTATATAAGACAATGTCGTCAAAAAAACAATGTGCGAGAACCTACAATATCGTTAATGTACCAATTACAATTAACAGATGAACAAGTTATTAAATTAACTGGATTTTTATTTCCAGAACAAATTTATATTCGTACGCATCCTGTTTTATGGCAGTTATGGATATTGAAGAGTATACAAAGTCAAGTGCCGAGCCACGCACTTCTAGCTAAAAACATAAAATTGCGGCAATTTGCTGTGATAGAAGTGGATTCATCAAAAATAATCAATAGCATAATAGCGCGATATATTAAATTTTTAAATTTATAAGTGAATAGTGTGCATTATTGTAAGAAAAATGAGAAAATAAGATTAATATTAACGCCAAGAGGAGGAAAAATAATGTCACAACAGCTCACAAGAGAACAACAAGAACAAAAATATCCTGAATACTCATGGGATTTAACAACTATTTTTGAAAGTGATGAAGCTTGGGAAGAAGCATTTAAAACAGTTGAAAGCTATTTAGGAAAAGAAACTCAATATAAAGGTCACTTAGGTGATGATGCCGAAACATTATATCAAGCTTTATTACTCGAAGATGAAATTGAAACTGAACTTGAATCTGTATACGTCTATGCACATTTAAAGCAAGACCAAGATACAGCAAACGATCAATATACTGGTTTTGAAGCACGTGCACATCAATTAGCAATTAAAATAAGTTCAGCTTGGAGCTTTTTAGTACCTGAATTACTTCAAATAGATGAGAAAACAATTGAATCTTATGTTGCCTCTCATGAAGGTTTGAAGCGTTTTGAATTTGATTTACAATTAATCAATGAAAAACGTCCACACATTTTAGATGCTGAGCAAGAAAAATTATTAACTGAGGCTCAAGATGCGCTATCAACGCCAGGCAATGTATTTAGTATGTTTGATAATGCAGACCTTACTTTTGAAGACGTTACGGATAAAGAGGGTCAAAAACATCCATTAACGCAAGGAACATTTATTAAATACTTAGAGTCTGATGATCGTGTACTACGCAAATCTGCTTTTGAAAATGTATATAAAGCCTATGGAAGCTACAACAATACGTTAGGTGCTACGCTAGCAGGGGAAGTGAAAAAGCACGTATTTAATGCACGATCACATCATTATGAGAGTGCCCGTGCGCAAGCTTTAGGAAATAACAATATTCCAGAAGAAGTTTATGATAATCTCGTGAAAACAGTCCATGAATATTTGCCGTTATTACATCGATATACAAAATTAAGAAAATCATTGTTAGGTGTAGACGATTTAAAAATGTACGATATGTATACACCAATGGTTAAAGATATCAAGTTCGAAATGCCTTACAATGAAGCGGTTGATTGGATGTTAAAAGGTTTGGAACCAATGGGCGAAGAATATTTAAATGTGATTAAAGAGGGCTTAAACAATCGCTGGGTAGATGTATATGAAAATAAAGGGAAACGTTCAGGTGCTTACTCATCGGGTGCACATAAAACGAATCCATTTATTTTATTGAACTGGTCTGACACTGTTTCCGATTTGTACACGTTAGTCCATGAGTTCGGTCATTCGGCGCATAGTTATTTTAGCCGTCAAAATCAACCATCTAATATGAGTGATTATTCTATTTTCGTAGCTGAAGTTGCTTCAACATGTAATGAAGCATTAATGAGCCATTACATGGATAAACACCTTGATGATAAACGCCGTCTATTATTATTAAACCAAGAATTAGAGCGCTTTAGAGCCACGCTTTTCCGTCAAACGATGTTTGCAGAGTTTGAGCATAAAATTCATCAAATTGAGGAAGCAGGGGAGCCATTAACAGCTAATCGTATGAATGAAGAATACGCTACATTGAATCGTCAATACTTTGGTGACACAGTAGAAACAGATGAAAACATTAGTAAAGAGTGGTCTAGAATCCCCCATTTCTATATGAACTATTATGTCTATCAGTACGCAACAGGTTATAGCGCTGCACAAAGTTTAAGTCACCAAATTTTAACTGAAGGTCAACCAGCCGTTGAACGTTACATCAATGAATTTTTGAAAAAAGGAAGTTCAAATTATCCAATTGAAATCTTAAAAAATGCTGGTGTAGATATGACAACACCACAACCGATTGAGGATGCATGTAAAGTCTTTGAACAAAAATTGGATGCCTTTGAAAAATTAATGAAAGCTTGATAGATATGAATTCGTTTACAATATGACGGTTTTGTGAAATTTTTAATTTTTAGTCCTTAAATGGTTGAAACCATATAACACTCGTGTTATATTATGAGCATGAAATTAATCACATAACAAACATACCCCTTTGTTTGAAGTGAAAAATTTCTCCCATCCCCTTTGTTTAGCGCCGTGTCGAAACACGGCGTTTTTTATTTGTCCTTTTTTAGCTATGTTCTTATTCTAAATTCTGTACTATGCCTTTATTACATATTCAATAACTAAGAGCGTGTCATGTTAACGTTATTCAGGAGTTCGTCACCGATAGTGTTAAAGTCTGTCTTGCGATAGCAATCGACAAAATGAAGCGTCATCAACACTGATAGCGTGAAGCAAAAACAAACACTAGACAAGTGTTGTCGCCTAATAGCTCCTAGCTATAAACGTCAAATTTGTCTAGTGTCATTTCATTTATTAATAATAGTCATATTTACATCTTTGATTTCCAAAAGACGCCCTCAGGATAAGTCATTTTCGTAATCTTCTGTTGCAACATTAATTTTTTTAATTCTTTTTTTAAAGTTTTCTCTGGCCATTCATAAATTGTCAATAACTCTTCTTCTGTCACCAACTGTTTTTGTTGAATATAATCAGCTAAATTCGGCGGTAAAGATTTTTCGATAGGGCTTCCCATCATTTCATTAATAATATACGTATAGATATGATATGGGTACAGGCCTTCTACTTTTAAACCTTCTTCTTGAATATCTTCATTAAAAAAGACAAGAGAAGGGGCTTGTTCAACTTCCATTTCTCGAGCGATATGGAGATCCACTTTTAAACTTTCACGCAACTGCCCGTTCTTTAAATCATCTTTGTAAACGTCTAAATCTAAACCTGCATTAATTATACATTTACGTATCATTTCTTCTGTAACAATGTCGGGCTTGGGGATAATCTCATTTTGAATTAAATGCATAAAACGATGTGCACGTGCACGTCCTTGTAATTCGGCAGCTTTAAATGCAAGTGCAATGTTATCCCGATCTGAAGTGCTTTGTGCTTGACATTTTGTTAAAACACGCAAAGAAGGGTTTAATATATGACGAATACGAATATATTGATGGTATTCAATGCGTAACTTTGACAAAATCGCAGAAAGTTTAAAGCTGTCCATACTAAATGGATCAAAAAAAGAGTAAATTTCAATCTTACTTACAGGTGAAAGATTTGAATCTTCACGACAAGTATTCACGATAGCTCTCAATTCTTTCGTCATGTTATTTCACCTACAATTAATTTTCTATATTGACCATATGATTTGCAGTTAAACTTAGTCTTTCATACAAGTAATCGCCCACGCCATACGGAAGTTGTGCTTCTGTAATAGCAATGTGCATGTTTTCCAACCATGCGGCTTTTGCTTGATGGTCTATCGGAAAAGACATGTGACGCATTCTTAACATCGGATGCCCATGTTCTTGCGTATATAAGTCCGGTCCACCTAGAAATTGCGTTAGAAACTGTTTTTGTTTGCGTGCCGTTTCTGCAAAATCGCCAGGAAACAAATGATTAATTCTATTATCTTGTTCTACTAGTCTATAGAAATGATCAATTAAGGCGTATAACTTTTCTTGCCCAATCACTTCGTAAGGTGTCTGTGCCATCTTCATCACCGCTCAAGTTTCGTATTATATATAAATGATAACATGAATTTTTACATTTCAAAGCAAAAACACTTGTACATAAACTGTTTACATGTCATACTATTGAATTTTGTGAATGGATTCTTCATCAATTGAATGAAACAACGCTTGTATAACTTACAATCATCTTTTCTTCTTATTTATGTTTTGATTATGTTTTTTGTATTCAAAAAAGCGTTGTACTTTATTTTTTGGCGTATCCGGTTCTAATTGTAATTGGTCTAATAATTGATGAAATGCATGTTTTCCTGTTTCAAAATCTGATACTTCAAACTCTAGTTCGTAATCTTCAGTATCTAAATACGTACTATGGTCTAAGACAAGTAAACCGTGTGCTGTTTCAGTTTCAAGACGATAGGTTGTTAATGCGCCTAGAACTAGTAGATCTTGCACAGCTACGTGACGTAGTTCGAGAACTTCTTGTATGGATGAGTCAATGATATCAACAGGGACACGTTTATCTTGTTTAGGTGACCAAGTCACTTGTGCATTGTGTTCTAATAAACCAACTTGATCGGGCACTTTCAACGTCATCTCATTAGAAGCGTTTTGCTTTTCTCGTATTCTTAAAGCCATTTTCTGTGATTGAATTTGAAAGTCTGGTGTATCAATGTAATAATTAACTTGCTTAAAAGGGGATTGCTTTGAAAAATAATGCGCCTTAATCTTCTCGTAATGCGCTTTATTGAGTCGTTGTTTAAATTCAATTTCTCGTTCAATTGACATTGATGATCACTCCTTATTGACTTATTATGCCGAAGTATGTGATGTTTTGAAAGTAATTCACATGAGTTTGTTTTGAACGATGAGTGTCACGTTAAATTATGTTAAAATGTTACGTGATGAGGAGGAAAAGATATGCGCATTTATGTCAACGAAGTTAAAATTCAAGATAATCGTATCTTATGTTATACGGATGAACCTACGAAAGGTTTTACTGAAGCGGGACAAATGCTTGCTGATAGTGATCGTCACGCCTTTGTTTATTTATTAGATGATGGATCTTCGTTCTCGTACTTATTGTTTGTACAAGAAACTTGGCCAATGCTTCATGAACATCGGGGCAAAGAAGTCGTGATTAACGATGAATTAACGTTAACGCAATTTTCTCCTGAGTTGGACTACTTATTAGAAAACATAGAAGGTAATTCCAATTATGGAAAAGAATTTGTGACTGCCGTAGAAGAAACATTTGAACTCGTATGAAGCGGAGTGAAGTGAGATGAACCAATGGGAAATTTTTCTAGCACCATATCAACAAGCGATTGACGAATTAAAAGTAAAGCTGAAAGGCTTAAGAAAGCAATATGAAGTTGCAGAACATCATTCACCAATCGAATTCGTAACAGGGCGTGTTAAACCCATTACGAGCATTATTGATAAAGCGAATAAAAGGGGTATTCCATTCGATCGTTTACGTGAAGAAATGTATGATATTGCCGGTTTACGAATGATGTGTCAATTTGTAGATGATATTGACATTGTGGTTGATTTACTACGTCAACGTCAAGACTTTAAGGTCATCGAAGAGCGTGATTATATTAGTAATACTAAGCAAAGTGGATACCGTTCATATCATGTGATTATTGAGTACCCAATTGAAACATTAGATGGTTCAAAGTCAATTTTAGCTGAGATTCAAATTCGTACTTTAGCCATGAATTTTTGGGCAACGATTGAGCATACGCTACGTTATAAATATGATGGGGATTACCCACCCGAAATTCAAACGAGATTAGAACGTGCAGCTGAAGCCGCTTTCTTATTAGATGAAGAAATGTCAGAAATTAAAGAAGAGATTCAAGAAGCTCAAAAATATTATTCGAAAAAACGTGCAAACAAGCATGAGGATCGCGGGGTGGATTGATGCGCTACGTTATATTATCTAAAGGAGATTCAAAATCTGAAGCACTGAAACATAAAATGATGTGCCATATGGAAGATTTTAAAATGATCGAGGATCCAGAAAATCCTGAAATCGTTATTTCAGTAGGCGGTGATGGAACTTTATTACAAGCTTTTCATCATTATAGTCATATGCTGTCTCGATGTGCGTTTGTCGGGATACATACAGGTCATCTCGGATTTTATGCGGATTGGTTGCCACATGAGGTAGAAAAATTAATTATAGAGATTAATAACTCTGAATTCCAAGTCATTGAATATCCATTGCTAGAGATTGTTATTCGCTACAATGATAAAGGTTATGAAACACGCTACCTCGCGCTTAATGAAGCCACTATGAAAACGGAAAATGGAACAACGCTTGTTGTAGATTTAGACATTCGTGGTCAACACTTTGAACGATTTAGAGGGGACGGGTTATGTATCTCTACGCCTTCTGGTTCGACCGCTTACAATAAAGCATTAGGCGGTGCATTGATTCATCCTTCATTAGAAGCAATTCAAATTGCTGAAATTGCATCAATCAATAACCGAGTTTTCCGTACGGTTGGCTCTCCCTTAGTGTTACCTAAACATCATACATGTCATGTGAAACCGGTCAATCACGATAGCATTTTAACGACCATTGATCATGTGAGTGTTAAACATAAAAATGTTAATGCGATTCAATACCGTGTTGCTAACGAAAAGATTCGTTTTGCACGCTTTAGACCTTTCCCATTCTGGAAACGTGTTCACGATTCATTTATTTCTAGTGGTGATGAATCGTGATATTTAAATATCATATCCAAACGTCTATGACACTAAAGTCATTCTTATATGCACAACAATTTTCTAAAAAGACGATTAGCGCCATTAAACAAAATGGCGCTTTACTTGTTAATGGTGATCCGAAGACTGTACGTTATACGTTACAAAGTGATGATACTTTAGAAGTACATCTTCCTAAAGAGCTTCCGAGTCCGTATCTTCAGCCTTTTCTAGCACCGCTGGATATTTTGTATGAGGATGAATGGCTACTTGTTGTCGTGAAGCCACAACAACAAAATACGGCACCTTCACGAGAACATCCTCATGAAAGTTTAGTTGAACAGGTTTTAGCATATATGCAGCTACACAATGAACGGGGCATCCCTCATGTTGTTACACGGTTGGATCGTAATACAACAGGAATTGTTATTATTGCGAAGTCACGTCATGTGCATCATTTAATGAGTCATATTGAGATTGAAAAATACTATGAGTGTATTTGTCATGGGGTGCTAGAACAAAATGGTTTCATTGATGCACCCATCGCTCGGGATACAGAAAGCATTATTAAACGTATGGTTTCTGAAGACGGTAAGTCCGCACTGACATATTATGCACCTATTAAAAATTTCAAGACTTATACATGGTGCCGTGTTAAACTTGAAACGGGTAGAACGCATCAGATTCGTGTTCATTTCGAATACATCAATGCACCATTAGTAGGGGATACATTATATGGAGGAGCACACCCTACTTATCAAACACAATTATTGAAATGCGCAGAAGTCAGGTTTGTACATCCATTGACAAATAAAGAAATAAACATCAGGAATCAACATCCAAACTTCGAGCAAGTTTTAACCACTTTGTAGATATACGGATTGATGGAGGTGGCAAATGTGGCTAATGAAAATGAACAAATCATTTTAGATGACGAAGAAATATTCGACAAAGACTTGTTGGATGACTTAATAGCTAATGAGGATATTGATGGTTTTAGAGAAGAATTTTTAGCACTGCACTCATATGAACAAAGTGAATACTTTGAAGTGAGTGATGACGATATACGTCAAAAAATGTATCGATATTTATCTCCCGATGAAGTGGCTGAGTTTTTCGAGAGTTTAGAAATTGATGAAGAAGAATATGAAGATTTATTTGAAGAAATGAACGCGGCCTATGCGAGTAAAGTACTTGAACATATGTCGTACGATAATGCGGTAGATATTTTAAATCAGCTATCGAAAAAGAAAATTGCAAGCTTATTAATGTTGATGAATCGTGAGGACGCTAAAGAAATTAAAGCGTTACTTCATTATGATGAAGATACTGCCGGCGGTATCATGACAACGGAATTTATTTCTTTGACAATCAATACCCCGGTGCACGAAGCGTTAATGAGGGTAAAAGAACAAGCGCCAGATGCGGAAACCATTTACGTGATATTTGTTGTAGACGAAGAGAAAAAACTTGTCGGTGTCTTATCATTAAGGGATTTAATTATAGCTGAAAATGATACTTATATTGAAGATATTATGAATGAGCGTGTCATCAGTGCTAATGTTGCTGATGACCAAGAAGACGTCGCACAGACAATGAGAGACTATGACTTTATTGCTATGCCCGTACTCGATTATCAAAATCATTTACTAGGGATTATTACTATCGATGATATCGTGGACGTTATGGATGAAGAGGCAAGTGAAGACTACTCTCGTTTAGCCGGTGTATCGGACATTGACTCTACAGATGATTCGATTTTTCAAACCGCATTTAAACGGTTGCCTTGGTTGCTGATTTTAACAGTTTTAGGGATGATTACAGCATCTATTTTAGGTTCTTTTGAAGAAACGCTTGAAAAAGTGGCTTTACTTGCTGCTTTTATACCAATTATTAGCGGGATGTCTGGGAATTCTGGAACGCAGTCTTTAGCCGTAGCTGTACGTAATATCTCCACGGGTGATATTAAAGAAAAAAGTAAAATCAAACTCGCCTTGCGTGAATCCGGGAGTGGTTTCTTAACAGGTATTACTTGCGCAACGAGTTTATGCTTTATTATTATCATTTTATACGGACAACCTTATCTTGCCCTCATTGTTGGAACGAGTTTAACGATTGCGATGACAGTAGGAACAACGATTGGGTCTGTCATTCCACTTGTAATGAATCGTATAGGCATTGACCCTGCAGTTGCAAGCGGACCTTTTATTACTACAATTAATGATATAGTAAGTATGTTAATCTATTTCGGATTAGCAACGTCATTTTTAACCTAAGGGGGTACTCATGGAATTTGTATCACTAGTCATTGTCATAGTTGCGGCTATGATTACACCAATATTGATTAACAGATTGAAAATTTCATTTTTACCTGTCGTCGTAGCTGAAATTTTAATGGGTATCGTGATAGGTAATTCATTTCTAAATCTTGTTCATCGTGACGAAGTACTGAACATTCTATCTACATTAGGTTTTATTTTTCTTATGTTTTTAAGTGGTTTAGAAATTGATTTCAATACATTTAAAAAAGATAAATCGAATAAAAAGAAAGAAGATGCAAAGGTTCCGAACCATTTACGCATCGCTTTGTCTGTGTTTATGCTTATCATGATTATCTCCATAGCTCTTGCATTCGCATTCAAATGGATGGGGCTTATTGATGATGTGCTATTAATGGTGATTATTATATCAACCATTTCACTTGGTGTTGTCGTTCCTACTTTAAAAGAAATGAACTTGATGAGTACGACTATTGGACAATTGATATTGTTAGTCGCTGTGCTTGCAGATTTAGCGACGATGTTATTACTCACAGTTTATGGGGCCGTACATGCATCAGGTGCTGAAACGCTTTGGCTTATAGGAATATTAGTCGTCTTTACAGTTGTATTTTACTTTTTAGGCGGATTGTTCAAAAAAGCACCATTTTTACAAAAACTGATGGATGGAACGACGCAAATTGGTATTCGTGCCGTGTTTGCGCTTATTATTTTACTCGTGGCACTTGCTGAAGGTGTCGGCGCAGAAAATATTTTAGGGGCTTTCTTAGCGGGTGTTGTCGTTTCTTTATTAGGACCGACACAAGATCTTGTTGAGAAGTTAGATTCATTTGGTTACGGATTCTTTATTCCAATATTTTTTATCATGGTCGGTGTCGATTTAAATATTCCATCTTTGATTAAGGATCCTATGATTTTATTAATTATTCCTGTGTTAATAGGGGCCTTTATTATTTCAAAACTGATTCCTGTATTATTACTTAAAAAATGGTTTGATATGAAAACAACCATTGCATCTGCCTTTTTACTGACTTCAACATTATCACTCGTCATTGCAGCAGCTAAAATCGCAGAAAAGCTGGGCACGATTAGTAAAGAAACTTCGGGTGTCCTTGTTTTAAGTGCGGTTATCACATGTGTTTTTGTACCTATAGTGTTTAAAAAACTTATACCTATTCCAGATGAGATGCAACGTTCTATTAAAGTCGCAATGATAGGTAAAAACCAACTTTCTATTCCAATTGCACAAGGTTTAAGATCTCAGTTATATCAGATTTCACTTTATTACCGAAAAGATTTAACAGATCATCGCACATTATCAGATGATATCACGATGATTGAGATGGCAGATTATCACCCTGCAATATTAGAACGTTTAGGTCTTTTTGATAGTGATATCGTTGTATGTTCGACTAATGATGATGAAATCAACCGACGCGTCGCATTAATGGCAAAAGATCATGGCGTAGAGCGTGTGATATGTCGCCTTGAAGCGAGTGATGAAGCACAAACATTAAGTAGTAAAGGTATTGAGTTGTTCAGTAATTTCCAAAGTAATCAGATTTTATTAAAAGGTATGATCGAAACACCAAACATGCTGAACTTATTAAGCAATGTGGAAACATCGCTTTATGAAATTGGAATGTACAATTATGCATTTGATCAAATGCAATTGCGTAACTTTCCATTTGGTGGCGATATTATCTTTGTACGAATTATCCGCAATAATGAATCTATCGTACCGCACGGGGATACTCAACTTCAATATGGCGATCGCCTTATTGTTACAGGTACGAAAGAGTACGTTGATCAACTTAAAATTGAATTGGAAATGTTTTAAATTACGAAGCTATACACGACTCAGTTCTCACAGTCTCATTTTCATTGAGGCTGTGATCAATTCCAAAATAAATAGCGCTAGATGATTGATTATAAGAATCGTCTTAGCGCTTCTTTTTTATGATAAAACTTCGTATTGAATAATTCTACTTTCCGAGGAGACAGCCTCAGCCTGTAGTCTTCGGCTCGTTCTGTTCCATAGGAGTATCTGTTTTGGAGTGATATGACAAAATTTTTGCATTTTAAATGGTACATAGTAGAACAGAAATATATATGAGTAAGAAATATACTTTAGAAGAGATAAAAGCAAAAAACAACATAGGCTGGACCGAATTATATAAACATTTAGATATAAAATACAAATCCCTTTAATTAGCAAACAAGGGATTTTGTATATAGAGTATAAGTATTTTGATTATTTTTATATTCATTGATTTATATTAATAAGATAGAATACCTAAGATC
>NZ_PPQN01000095.1 GCF_002901995.1 Staphylococcus coagulans
CTAATTTATGTTTGCGACGATCAGGTAAAATATCGATGATATCATGGGTTACACTATCACAGTAAATAAAGCTCATCGCACCTTCGACATCTTTCGTTAATTTGAATTCGTCAAAAGCTAAGTGCTCAGGTAAAACATGATGCGCCTGCGTCTTCACTGAATCACTTACCTCTTTTAAATGGCGATGGATAGTTGAAGGTGATACACACAGACTTTCAGCGACATCCTTTTCAGAGATGACTTTAGATAGTTTCCGCGTCATCATGCGTTTGACCTCATTTGAGATGGTACATCGAGGTTGAATATAGGGTGTTTGAGCTGTAAAGGTTTGTTGGCAAGCTTTACAGTAAAAGCGCTGTTTCTTCAATTTTAAATAGGCAGGTCTTTCAAAAATTAATCCCATATAAACTTTCGTTTTACGAAAGCCGTGTTT
>NZ_PPQN01000096.1 GCF_002901995.1 Staphylococcus coagulans
AGCGCAGTAGATGAGTGGACGCTTCTTCGCTTTCAAGCTCGAACAGTCCTACTCATCCTTGCCGGGGCGGGACGACGAAATCTTTTCGATTTCTGTCCCGCATGATATGCTTCTAGACATCTTTGAGAGCGCAGTAGATGAGTGGACGCTTCTTCGCTTTCAAGCTCGAACAGTCCTACTCATCCTTGCCGGGGCGGGACGACGAAATCTTTTCGATTTCTGTCC
>NZ_PPQN01000097.1 GCF_002901995.1 Staphylococcus coagulans
GAGGGTTATCGTTTGGATATCAAACAAATGAAATACTTTGTAGAAGTTGTACGTCAAGAAGGGATGACACGTGCAGCGGAAACATTGTATATTGCACAACCGACGATGAGTAAAGCGATTAAAGAGCTCGAGTCTGAGATTGGTCAGCCGTTGTTTGATCGCACACGTCGTCAATTGTTGCTGACGGACGTGGGGGAAGTGTTTTACCATAAAGCCGTTGAAATTATAAAGTTATACGAAAGTTTGCCGAATGAGATCAGTAGTCTGCTTGGTCTTGAGAAAGGTTATATTTCTATCGGTATTTCTGCGTTGATAGACATGGAACGTTTAGTTCAAGTACTCGCACAGTTTCATCAACAGTATCCGAATGTCGTTTTTAATTTGGATGAAAATGGGGGTAAAACGATTGAAAATCAAGTGCGCAACAATGAAATTCACCTCGGATTAACTTCTTTACCTGTGGATAGTAAAATGTTCGATTCATTTCCATTGTATTCAGAGGAGTTCAAAGTCATAATGCATCATACCCATCCACTGGCCCAACAACAAACAGTGGCATTTAAAGCATTAAAAGATAAAGACTTTATTATGTTTAATGAAGACTTTTACATTAATGACAAAATCATTGCGTTAACACGACAAGCAGGCTTCGTACCGCATATTGTTTCTAAAATTTCGCAATGGCAATTTATCGAACATTTGATTACCGCAAAAATGGGTATCAGTATTTTGCCGAATAACATTGTACGTCTCATTAGTGAGAACCCAGAAATTCGTGTGTTGTCGATTGAAGACAATACAGTTTGCTTCAATTCAAAATGATTAAAATGGTGTTTTTCTTCGTTCTGTCCGTGATAGGATTGATGGATGTCGTCTGAGAAGTTAACATTAACTTTATTATATTTTTTACATTATTAAATAATGATGTACCTGTATTTTATAATAATACATCAACAAAAGACATATATACCAATAATTCAATTCATAAAGATATATATAAATC
>NZ_PPQN01000098.1 GCF_002901995.1 Staphylococcus coagulans
ATTTTGGAATATATTTGATAAAATAATTATTAACAGTTATATTTATTAAAGTAATACACAGGATAGTGTAAAAAGGAGAGAGTCAGTAATGAAGAAAATATTTTATTTTTTAATGATGGCTTTAGTGCTTGTCGCTTTCACTGCTTGTCAAAAAGGGGAGCATCGTGAAAAACAAGTAAAAATCGTTGAGTATTTTGATTATAAATGTCCTTATTGTAAGGTGTTTGATCAGAAGGTTATGACAGAAATAGAGAAAAAGTATGGAACGGAGCGAATCGATTATCAATTGATAGATGTTGCATTTTTAGGTAACGATGCAATTGAGGGGGCAAGAGCGGCAAAGGCTGTGCAAATCGTAGCCCCACAACAGTTTATGACATTTCATCATCATTTAATTGAGCAACAACCGAATCATGAAGGGAAATGGCTTACGCACAATAAAATCGACCAGCAAATCAATCGTTTATCCATTAGTAAAAAACAGAAAGATAAAATCAAAAATGAATATAAAAGTAAAAATAGTGAGGCGTGGAAACGTGCAGAAAAGGACATTATTAAAGCGAATAACGAGAAAATTAAATTGGTGCCTACTTTAAAAATTAACGGTGAAGAAGTGAGTGATCCATTAAACAAAGATGAGGTATTTAAGAAAATTGATGATGCATTAAAGGCATAATAGGATTTTAAATATTTGTGAGGAAAATGCATAGCGATTCCATACACAGACTAGCGCGTCACTTTCATTTTGAATATAAGCAGGAGGCGAGGATGATTCCTAACCTCCTGCTTTATTCTTTTTATAATTACCACATTAGCTTGATTGAAATGTGTATTTTAATCAAGTCATATGAAGTGGCATCTTCATCTCCTAAGAATATTTCCAGCTTAGAAGTTTATTTATTAAATTTTCTAAAATAAAGTACATTTACTGTTTTAATTAACTATTTATATATAACTATCCATATACAAATTTATAGTATTCTATCCTTATTAATAC
>NZ_PPQN01000099.1 GCF_002901995.1 Staphylococcus coagulans
ATTATGATGCGATTGATTTAAATCATTTCAAGAAATTTTTCATTATTTTATGTCACTTTGCTGATATCTCATTTTGTTAAGTATAAATAAAATAGCTGGTAACACAATATAACCAATGACCATAGCTGTAATTGCGAAATAGTTCAAAGTGGTATGCTGGCCTTCAACGATTGAAAACTGCCCTTTCCAATTGAATTTAACTAATAATATGATTGTAAATAAAAATGAAATGGTAGGAAGTATCACATCTGTAAAGACATTTTTCTTAACGTTTTCTAATACTGTCCCTTTATTTTTATTGTAATAAAATACAATCACCCCTATTGGAACGACTAAAAATTGAATAAAACGTGAGATTGAACTTAACACAATAATACTTGTCATATTATATTGAAACGCCATAGGAATAATAATAGCAATTAAAAAAGTAACGATAAAGGCATTAAACGGAAAATCATATTTTGTACGTTTTTTAAACCATGGGGAAATTTGTTGTTGATTCGCAATGGCTTCAATGATTCTTGGTGTAGAAAATGAAGCAGCTACGTTAATTCCAAACATGGATATAAGTGCACCATATAAGATGATATTTTGGATGATTGGTGAGTGAAAAACAGCTACTAAGGAAACAACTTGCTTTGTTTCAATTAACGCTTGTGGGTTCAATGCCATTGTAACTAAAATAATCCCTAAATAAACAGCAGCAATCGAAAGAATAGCTATTGGGATAGCGCGTGGTAAATTTTTCTCTGGATTTTTCATATCTTCAGATCCACTCGCTACACTTTCGAAGCCCGTAAAAGCATAAAATGCAGCAACAATCGCCAAAACAAAAGTTGTGGTATCGATTTTAGAAGTGTCGACGATATGCGTAACTTCCGAAAAACGAACTTCACCGGTTGTTACAATTACAACAATACCAGCTACAATTGTTGTAACGAGTGCGAGTAATTTACCAATCGTTGATAAATTATTAATAATCTCAAAGAGTTTATTCCCTGTAATATTAATTAATAGTAGTGTTACCATTAATATTAAAAAGCCAATTGTAATTAGTGTGGTGTTTGTATTGTCACCCCCGAATATTGTGATGACTGTTTTCACAACTGCTGTAGACATAACTCCCCATGCGATACATGCCGCTATGAAGCGTGTAATACCTACATAGAAACCAATATTGTTGCCAAAAGCCGCAGTTGCATAAGCATACGCCGCACCACTTTTATTTACATATTTTGAAGCAGCGGCAAATGTTACTGCCAATATAGAAGCAAATATAGCTGCTAATATATAGACATAGGGCGTGTATGACCCGGCAATGGATATGACTGCACCTGGAGATAAGAAGATCCCTGATCCGATAATTGAGTTAATTGCTAATAAGACGATTGACCAAAACCCTAATTTCTTCATTTTTAACCACTTTCTTTCGCATTTTTAATAAAATCTATAAATAACTTATCCATTGCTTCTTCTCGCCATAACATTTCAGGATGCCACTGCACCCCCACTAAATAAGGGTAGTTCTGAGCTTCGATACATTCAATCACACCGTCACTTGAACTAGCAGTACCTTTGAAGTCCGGTGCAATATCTTTAATTAATTGATGGTGAAATGAATTCACAAAAATCTCTCGTTCTTCAAACACCCGAGCTAAATGACATTGCTCTAATATTTGGATACGATGTGTTTTTTCAGTCGGATTCACACCTTGCCAATGTCTTAATGTTTCGCGTTCACGATAAGAAACATCTTGGTACAATGTACCACCATGGTATACATTGATCAGTTGAGCCCCTCTACAAATACCTAAAATAGGAATGCCACGTTTTTTCGCTTGTTCTAATGCCGTATATTCAAATAAATCGCGCTTTAATAACGTTTCTCCTATTAAGTTTCTCGGATCTTCTCCATACAAATGAGGACTGACATCATAACCACCACTCAAAATCAGACCATCTAATTGTTCGACCTGTTTTACGATTGCATTTTTATCTGAATGTATAGGAAGTACAACTGGCACACCTGCATGCTTAGTAACAGAATAAACATAATCTTGGTTGATATAGCAACGTTCGTACCCAGGAAACATACCATCTTTATCACGTAAAATATTGGCGGTAATTCCTATTATAGCTACCATATACATCCCTCCATTACAATTGAGTTATTTTAATTATAATGTGGGTGTCGATTTTGTCAATAAAACTTTCTGATTTTTCTGACTTTTTAAGTCAGATATTTCATTTTTTATCAATAACCGTTCAATGTGTAAGTGTTTATAAAACAAAAAGCTGAAGTTATCACAGTATAAACTCAATCTGTAGATAACTCAGCTTATTTGTCAATTTGCACATGAAAAATTAAAATATTCCGCTCGTCTTGTGATTTAAAAATCGGCCTCACATGAGCAATTTATCCAATTACGCTTCACTCCAAATGTTGAGCTTTTTCTTTTGTGCTTCTTTTTGTGCTTGTTCGATTTGAGGACGATATTTATAGTTTGGTGAATAGAATTTTGCTCGTGCTAATCCTTCTTTTGCAAGTCTGACATTAAACATTTTATCGCCTACCCAAACATAAGCAAGTGTACGTCCATATCTGTCTTTCGGCGCGCGATCATATTCTAAAGTGACACGTTTACCTGTAAGATGCTTTTTCGTAAAATCAGATGCTTCTTTACCATAAGGTTGAACTGGCGTATTAGGTTTAACCGTTTCAGGGGTATCAACACCAATCATACGCACACGTTCTTCTTTTCCATCTTTATTGACTATAATGGTATCGCCGTCGATGACACGTGTAACTATGTAAGAGTCACCTTTTGTACTGCCTTCCGTCGTTTTAAACGGTCCTTGTCCATTTACATATTGTAATGTTAAGACAAAGATTGCTACTACAACAATTAATAAACCAGATGTAAATTTCTTCATCATTTCCTCCTTATTATTTATAAATTAATACTTTTATATTATTATATTTATATATAATTTTCCATAAGTTTTCTTGCCCTAATTGTGACTTTTTATCTACAAATGCTATAATGTTGACATTAGGAGTGAAAAAATATGAAAACATTTAAAAATAATTATCTATCTTTAGTGATTATCATTGTAGCCATTTTAATCGGCTTCTTTTTACAACATAAATTCAACCTTCCACTATTTGCTGGTGCATTCATCGGTGTCTTCCTCGGCATGCTAGGTGGTTTTATCACACAAATTTTAATGCCTAAAGATCAAAATCATGACGCTGACCAAAAACATCGTCAGTAAATACAATGATAATCCATAAAAAGTTCACTTAAACTATAACTGAACACACATATGTATAAATCATAAGAAAAGACTACACTTTTAAACGCACAAATGATACAACTCAATCTTTAACAGGTTCTCCACTCACAGCCAGTCTGTGCAGTGGATTTTTTTGAAATCGTACAATACTTTTGGAAATACGTTTTTAATTTATAAACCCTTGATAGCAAATCATTATCTGTCACAAATCATTCTATATTACAATTGTAATATAAAATTCTTTTA
>NZ_PPQN01000100.1 GCF_002901995.1 Staphylococcus coagulans
TGTGCAATATACAATGTTTCCGCTGCACGTGTCATCCCTTCTTGACGTACAACTTCTACAAAGTATTTCATTTGTTTGATATCCAAACGATAACCCTCCATTCTTTCTCTTTATTATAGCCCAATGCCTCTTACAAATTGTAACGTGCACAACGGCCTCACACAAATTTTGACACGCTTACACTTTAAAGATAATATAATACTAATTTTACATATTTTTTATCTTATAAA
>NZ_PPQN01000101.1 GCF_002901995.1 Staphylococcus coagulans
CGAAATAAAGGTTTTAAACATCATGCGGAAGATGCGTTAATTATTGCCAATGTAAGTTATTTATTCAAACAGTCTAAAGAACTTAAAGAAGCTAATGCTATCTTAGAAAATAATAATTTAAGTTTAAATAAAAATAAAGATTCTAAGAATTTACTAACTGAACAAGACTATCGCAAAATGTTTGAAATTCCTAAGCAAGTCCAAGATATTAAAGATTATAAAGATTTTAAATATTCACATCGAGTAGATAAGAAGCCAAATAGACAATTGATTAATGATAGTTTGTATTCTACACGAGAAGTGAATGAAAACCATTATATTGTTCAAACTGTTAAAGATATATATGCCAAAGATAATACTAAAATTAAAGATTTATTTTTAAAAACGCCTGAGAAGTTACTTATGTATAAACATGATCCTCAAACTTTTGAAAAATTAATGCTAGTGATTAAACAATATGGAGAAGAGAAAAATCCATTTGCTAAGTATTATGAAGAAAATGGTGAATACCTTACTAAATATGCCAAAAATGAAAAAGGACCCACTATTAAAAGATTAAAGTATATTGGAAAAAAAGTAGGGACTCATCTAGATATAAGCACAAATTTTTCGGGCGCAAAAAGAAAGGTCGTACAGCTCTCTATTAAGCCTTTTCGCTTCGATGTATTTCACTCAAAAGCAGGCTATCATATGCTTACTTTAACTTACATGGATATAAAGAAAAAAGAGAAGCATTATCAAATATTAAAAAATGAATATCAAGCATTGAAAGAAAGATATAAAGTACCGAGTGATGCTCAATTTATTGGTAGTTTTTATTATAATGACTTGATTTCTATTAACGATGAACTGTTCAGAGTAATTGGAGTAAACAATTCTACAAGAAATGTAGTGGAATTAAATATGGTTGATATTAATTATAAAGACTATTGTGACCTGATGGGAATTAAAAAAACACCACGTATTTTTAAAACAATAACTAAAAAAACTGGAAAGATTGAAAAATATTCAACTGACATTTTAGGTAATCAATTTAAAGTTAAACCTTCAAAAAGTCCACAACTTATCTTTAAAAGAGGTGTCTTATAATGTCTTGGCGTATCGTTTATGCGAGTGATGTCACTAAGTTATCTTTATCATTGAATAGCTTGAAAATTGCTAAGGGAGACCAGGAGATTAAAGTACCTCTGAGTGATATTTTTGCGGTTGTCATTGAAGATTTGACTGTTACGGTAACAGCTAGATTATTAGTTGAATTATCTGATTATAATATTTTAGTAATTTTTTGCAATCAAAAGCATTTGCCAGAATGTGTATTACAACCTATTTCTGGTCATTTCAGTCAGTATGCACAAATGAAAGCGCAATTGTCGTGGGATGAATTAAGTAAAGAAGAACTATGGAAGCAAATAGTGAAGCAAAAAATATTGAATCAAATTACGTGCATGGAACATAATAATATAGACGAAGCTAGGATTCGTAAAATGCATGAATTGAGAGATGTTGTTCAATTAAAAGATGAACACAATATTGAAGGACAAGCTGCAAAATATTATTTTAATAGCTTTTTTGAAGAATTCAGACGTGACGATGACAATTCATTAGAGAATGCAGTTCTTAATTATGGATACACGATTTTGAATGCAGCTATTGCAAGAACTATCGTAGCAAAAGGGCTCATTCCCGCGTTAGGTATTCACCATATAGGTGGAAGAAATCATTTTAATCTCGCATCAGACTTTATTGAACCCTTTAGACCTTTAGTAGATTTATTCTTATTCAAACATCCGCCTGAAGATTTTTTGACAAAAGCATATCGATTAAAGCTTGTGAATTTGTTACATGCTAGAGTGCTTATAGATGGTAAGATGCAAACAGTTATACGCGCTATTGAAATCATGATACAATCTATCATTGATTATTTTAGAGAAGGTCAAAAACAATTGCTTAAATTTCCAGATATTAAGCAATTTACTTTCTATGAGCTATAGGTTTATGAGAGTCATGATTATGTTTGACTTACCAGTTGAGACGAAAAAGCAGAGGCGAATTTATAGTAAATTTAGAAAAAGGTTACTTGAAAATGGTTTTTTGATGATGCAATATTCAGTTTATATTAAAAGTGTTGCCAATAAAGATGCTGCAGATTTTTCAGTTTTACAAGTAAAACAATTTTTACCTCAAGACGGCCATGTAAGATCTTTAATTATAACCGAGAAACAATACGAAAAAATGCAAATTTTGTTAGGTAAGGAAGATCAAAACATAGCTTTACTCGGTGATAATCGAACAATAATATTTTAAAGGATAATTATAATGAACAATATGATTTGGGAGATAAAAAGTACGCTTATCCCAAAGACTGAAATGAACATTGGGATGTACACATCAATATACAATGAATTTGAGACTAAGGAAGAAGACATATTAAATATCATATGTGATTATTTTCAAAAGCGTCATTCAAATAAGGATGAAGTAAGCATTTATGAAAGAATCAACCAAGAACAATTGCCTTACACTCTTTATCAATGTTACATGTTAAGTCATGAAGAAATTAATAAGGAACATACTTTGTCTGCCAATGCTTTAATAACTAAAAAAATCAATCGGCTTTTATCAGAACAATATGAACGAGAGAGCTATTTGAACTCTATTAACGTTTTATTAGAAGATTTGTTAAACCTTGTTAAAAGTGATTTACCCTTAAAAACAAAGCGATTTGATATAAAATCCTTTATTAAAAATATAGAGTTTGCATATGATTTAGATCATGAATATAGTCGCTTAATTGTCAGATTAGAATCACTCATACCTTTAATTGTTGAAG
>NZ_PPQN01000102.1 GCF_002901995.1 Staphylococcus coagulans
CTAAACGTTGTATCCGTATCGAGCGCTTGACCTTCTTTAAATTTTGGACTGTACATCAACACTGGAATGTATTCACGTGTGTGATCTGTGCCTTCTGCAGTGGGATCATTGCCGTGGTCGGCTGTAATGATGAGTAAATCATCTTCACGCATCGCGTCCATTAATTCCGGTAAGCGATTATCAAAGTCTTTTAAGGCTTGTGCGTAACCCGGTTTATCACGACGATGCCCATACAACGCATCAAAATCGACTAAGTTTAAGAAACTTAAACCTTTAAAATCTTTTTGTACGATTTGCATCAGTTGATCCATCCCGTCCATGTTACTTTTCGTACGTACTGCTTCTGTGACACCTTCTCCATCGAAAATATCATTGATTTTACCGATGGCAATGACATCATAGTCATGATCTTTAAGTGTGTTCATCAC
>NZ_PPQN01000103.1 GCF_002901995.1 Staphylococcus coagulans
ATGACAGGCCATTGGGAAATGATGGGCTTGAATATCATGCAGCCATTCAAAGTGTATCCAAACGGTTTTCCACAAGAATTAATTGATGAAATCGAACGGATCACGGGACGTAAAGTCGTTGTGAATCGACCGGCATCAGGCACACAAGTAATTGACGAGTGGGGCGAACATCAAATGAAAACAGGGGATTTGATTGTGTACACATCCGCAGACCCTGTGCTTCAAATTGCCGCACATGAAGAGATTATTCCACTTGAAGAATTGTATGACATTTGTGAAAAAGTACGTGAATTAAC
>NZ_PPQN01000104.1 GCF_002901995.1 Staphylococcus coagulans
CTATTAAGATATTTAATCATATAGTTTGATATATTGTTTATATAAGAGTTTATATCATGAATACTTATATTTATAGGTATTTTTAAAGAGCTAATAATCCCAATAAGTGTTATTACGAAAGTAAGAGGGATAAAGGATAAGTTTAAAAATTGTCTATGAATACTTAAAATTTCTAAAAAGACACTTTTAGTTGCGTCACTATTTTTATCTTCACTAAATCTTCTATACATACCAAAATAAAATGCTAATAAATAAACAACGGCACTACATAAATATGAATTTACAATTATATATAATTCTATTTGATGAGTTTTGCTTATATAGTCAACATGTATACTTGTAATTAAACCTACTAATATCCCTATGGTAGTGAATGACGAAAAATATGTTATTAAAGGAACTTTATAATATTTATTATGCGAATTTTTGAAGAAAAACGTATTTTTACCTAAAATAGAATCTCTAATATTAATTAGAAAAAAAATAATTGGAAATAAAGAAATTGACAATAAAAAAATATAGCAAAAACTAGTAATTTTTTTGATTATAAACAATGGAATTAAGTATACTAATAAAATTTTTTTGATTATTATTTCAACTATACGCATAAGTTACCTGCCATTAATTCTGCTTGCTCAACAACTTGTTCTACAGCCATTTTTTGAAGATCAGGTGGGTACCCATATTTCTTTAATAGTCGTCTTACTTGGACTCTCATTTTAGCCTTTGCACTCTCACGTTTTGACCAGTCTACACTCATATTATTCTTGACCGTTTTTGTTAATTCATGTGCAATAGCCCTTAATTCTTTATCCCCCATTGCTTCTTTTGCAGTTTCATGAGAGGCTAATGCATCATAAAAAGCAATTTCCTCCTTGCTCAGACCTAAGTCTTTTCCTCTTTGTTTTTCTTGATTTATTTCTTTCGCCATTTGAATCAATTCTTCTATAACTTTTGAAGCTTCAATAGAGCGGTTATTGTATTTTTGTATTGATTTACTTAGCATCTCAGAAAACCTCTTAGATACAGTAGTATTTGTTTTCATTAATGATTTAACTTGTCCTTTAAGTAATTTGTTCAACAATTCAACCGCTACATTTTTTTGTTGAAGTCCTTCTACATCTTTTAAGAATTCATCTGACAATATTGAGATATCTGGATTTTCTATTCCAAGTGTTTGATAAATATCTACAACTTCTTCAGTCACCACTGATTTTGAAATTAATTGATTTATTTCTGCTTCTATTTCAGCAGATGTCTTTTTACGCTCACTTGCATCAGTAGGTGGAGCTAACAACTTAACAAGACCAGATTTTACAGCTTTTAAAAATGCAATTTCGCTATTCATTTCTTGTGCTGCTTTCTCTGTCGCACATAATGCAAATGCCTTAGAAAGCTCTGTCACTGTTTTTATAAATCGCTCTCTTTCTTTCTCACCTAATCCAATGATATAATCCATCGTATTTGAGATAACATTATAGCGATTTAATTGATCTTCTGACTCAAAATCAGAATAGTCATGATTATACAGCATATCTTGAATGATATCGTATTTCATCAGCATAACTTCAAGTGCTTTCTCTGTATCTATGCCCGTTTGTTCTCTATCAGAATCAGTGTATTCTTTTAATGCTTCCTTCAGACTTTCAGCGATACCTACATAGTCAACAATTAATCCGCCTGGTTTATCTTTAAATACTCTATTAACACGTGCAATAGCTTGCATTAAATTATGACCTTTCATCGGTTTATCTATGTACATTGCATGCATTGAAGGGACATCAAATCCTGTTAACCACATGTCTCGCACAATTACGAGTTGTAATTCATCATTAACGTCTTTCATACGATTCTCTAGAAGATTTCTTCGCTTTTTCGGACCTATATGTTTTTGGAAGTTTTGCGGATCACTAGATGAACCTGTCATAACGACTTTGATAACACCTTTGTCATCATCATCTGAATGCCATTCGGGTTTAAGCCTTACAATTTCATCATATAAATCGACTGCAATACGACGACTCATTGTGACAATCATACCTTTACCCTTCATAGCCTTCTGTCTTGTTTCAAAGTGATTTATAATATCAGTCGCTAAAGCATGTACACGTTGTTCTGCACCAGATAGAGCTTCTATACGTGACCATTTAGATTTCAATCGAGATTTAGTATCTTCTTCTTGACCAGAAGTAATGACATCATATGCTTCATCAATATCTAAATCGGTTGGTAAATTTAATGGAATAATACGACTTTCATAATAAATTTTAACCGTACTTCCATCTTCAACAGCTTGGGTCATATCATACACATCAATATAATTACCGAATACCATTTGCGTATTCTTATCTGTTGAAGATACAGGTGTGCCAGTAAAGCCAACAAATGAAGCGTTAGGTAAAGCATCTCTTAAATATTTTGCATATCCATATTTAATACCTTCACCTTTTTCATCGTAAGTTGCTTTGAAGCCATATTGTGTACGGTGTGCTTCGTCTGCCATAACTACTACATTTTTACGTTCTGTTAATGCATCCATTGTCACTTGACCTTCTTCAGGTTCGAATTTCTGCATAGTTGTAAATACGATACCACCTGATTCTACAGATAATAGCTCTTTCAATTCTTTTCGTGATTCTGCTTGTTTAGGTGTTTGTCTTAGTAATCCTTTACCTGAACGTCCTTTGGACTTAACAAAAGTACCATACAATTGATTGTCTAAGTCATTACGGTCAGTTACAACCACTAATGTTGGATTATTTAATTTTTGAATTAACTTTCCTGAGAAGAAAACCATTGTCAAACTCTTACCAGAACCTTGTGTGTGCCAAATAACGCCACCCTTACCATCACCATGTTCAGATGTTGCTTCCATAGCACGATCAACAGCTTTATTTACTGCATAGTATTGGTGGTATGCAGCTAATATTTTAACTATATGTCCTTTACCATCATCTTGGAACAAAACAAAATGACGTATTAAATCTAATAGTACTTCTTTATTTAACATACCGTGAATTAATATATCTAAACTACGAAACGTTGATGAATCTTCAGTTTTTCCATCTTTGGTACGCCAAGTCATAAAACGGTCATAATCAGCAGTTAAAGAACCTGCTTTTGTATTAACACCATCACTCGTTACTAATACTGCATTATGATTAAATAATTGTGGAATTCTCATTTTATACGTTTCTAACTGATGATACCCGTCTTCAATACCAACAGATTCATTTGTAGAATTTTTCAGCTCAATGACCACTACTGGTAATCCATTTATGAATAACACAATATCAGGTCGTTTTTTATAATCGCCATTCACAACAGTTAATTGATTAACCGCTAAGAAATCATTATTTTCCAGGTTTTCGAAGTCGAATACATACACCAAATCATTAATCGTTTCACCGTCATTATTATAGTGTGCAACCTCAATACCATTTGTAATCATTTCATGAAAAGAACGGTTATTCTCTAATAAACTAGGCGACTTCACAATAGAAATTTCACGTATAGCCTGTTCAATCGCATTATCGTTTAATTCAGGATTAATACGTCTTAAAGCCGCTTCCAAACGATTATCAAGCACAACATCTTTGTTGCTCTCCCGTTCATTCATAATTCCATTTTCACTACTATCTCGACCATTTTTGACAGAATAGCCAAGACCCTCAAACCACTTCAATGCCACCTGTTCTAAATCATCTTCACTAAATTGAAAGCTCATCTTCCATCACCTCAATGTCATCAGGTATCTCAATTTCACCTGACATTAATTTAGGTAGTAGTGTGTCACGGAGTTGTGCTAATTTTTGATTTTCTATATTTTTTTGATCCATCATTTTTAAAATATGATTGTTTTCCTTTTGATATTTTGAAAGCAAAGTTGCATTGGTTGGCATTACTACTTTAGTATTCTTAATATCTTTTTGAGATAATAGAGGTTGTGTAGAACCTCTATTCAATGATATATAGTCTATACTTTTAAGTACTTGATATATAATGCTTTCAAAATCACTTGTTATTACAAAAGTATTATCTGATGGCCATGTTCTTGTAGAAAATCTTTGGATTACACCATGAGTTCCTACTCTTCCAATTATAATAATTTTTTCATTATATAAATAATCATTGGTATAACCCATTATTTTACTAGCACCAATTATTGGCACCACATTTTCTATATCTTTTTTATCAACTTTATTTTTAGGTCTTTTACCACTTTTTATTTTTATATAATTTCCTAATTCATCAACTTTCCAACTCCTAGGTATTTCACCCAATTCACTATCAACCATCTCTCCGCCGCTTGATTTGTATGGGTTGCCATTTTCATCTGGGAATTCAAAATCAACAAACCAACGTTTGAATAGTGTTTGTGAAAGTTCTTCAAGGTTTGCTATGATTTTTTTATTGGTTTCAATTTTTTTATCTAATTTACTTAAGATATTCACAACTTTATATTGATAAGAAATTGAAGGAACATTTATAGGTAATTTTTCAATCATAGATTTATTAAACTCAACTTGACCAGTAGATCCCGCTAAAAATTCGTTTAAAATCATCGCTTGAAATTGAGTTGTTCTCATTTGATAATATAAAAATCTACTCATTAGTAATTCTTCGTTAGTCCTTACAATAGTTATATGAGAATCTGCAAACATTAAATCAGGTTCATAGTTAATATGATAAACTCTGCCCACTGTTCCAGTACCTGTTGAATTAATCAAAACATCATTCTTTTTAATAAAATGTCTTTTATCTACTTTTTTATTTTCATCATGGTATTTTAATACGGATTTATCAAAAGTGTCCCATTGAATAGCTTTTTGGTTTATAACAGGTATACCTTCAGTCGCATATTTAGGTTGTTTCCCTCTATATATATACGTAGATAATTTATTTAATTGTACATTATACTCCATAACCTAACCCCTC
>NZ_PPQN01000011.1:0-74116 GCF_002901995.1 Staphylococcus coagulans
AGATGTGTATAAGAGACAGGTATAAGCTTATCTTGTATAATTACTGTCATGTGTAAGCGTTTTCTATGGAGGTGTGAATTAATGGAAGAAAATCAGAAATGTCATGTCAACCAACTGATGTACACATTAATTGAACGCGTTCCGAATGATTTTAAATTTCACGGAGAAGCAGCGACTAATTTATTTTTAAATGATCAATTATGTTTGGAAGATGGGATAGAAATTTGTGTCAACAGAATGGATTTGTTGACTGTTTTAAGTGTAATTCCTCAAAATTATCGAATTAAGGGTTTGGATAAACATGGGAAAATGCTGAATTGTGAGAAACATCGTCTACATCAAAATCGCATCTGTAGAAGTTTATGAAAATGAAATATTATTACTCAATATAATTGTTTATGATGTATATAATGAAGAGTGGATGTTTCGATTAAATAATAATATTAGAATTCCTGAAAAACAAATATATTATCATTCATTAAAATGGAATGTGGATTATATAAAACCTGAAATAGTTTTAATGTATATATTACATGAACCTTTAAATCAAAAACAAGTTCAATACTATCGTCACTTAATAGATCGCATGAGTTATTATCAATTTATTACGTTAAAAGTGGCAGTAGGTGAAGATTTATTAAGAAAGGTACTTACAGAAAGAAGTACTTATCGTTAACACCTCATTAGAGAGGGGGGATAAGTACTTCTTCTTTACTTATTTTTGATAACAATGTTGATAGCACGCTTTGACTGCGTCATCGGCATCTTTAGTAGATATACCAAACATCATTGAGATTTCAGATGAACCTTGGTTAATCATTTTTAAGTTGATATTGGCCTGTGCGAGGGCGTCAGTGATTTTATTTGCTGTGCCTACCGCTGCACTCATCCCTTCACCGACAACCATTAAAATGGCCAAATCATTTTCAACACTTAACTCGTCGATTTCACAACGTTGACGGATTTCTTCTAATACTTTTTGTTCTTTTCCAACGAGTTGTGCTGAACGCATGATAATACTAATATTATCGATTCCAGATGGCATGTGGTCAAATGAAATATGATGTTTAGCCAAAATATCAAGAATATTCACTGTGAAGCCCACTTGTCTGTTCATTAAATATTTTTTTATGTTAATGCTTGTAAAGTTTTTATCACAACTGATACCGGTTACGACATTTTTTCGATCAATTTCTCGATCATGCACAATATAAGTCCCTGGATCATCGGGGCGATTTGTATTTTTAATAACGACAGGTATGCGGTAATGATAAAGAGGTTGTAATGCTTCGTCATGAAAGACGCTAAATCCTGCGTAAGATAATTCTCGCATTTCACGATAGGTGATTTCGTTAATGATTTCTGGTTTTGAAATCACTTTTGGATTTGCACGGTAAATTCCGGAAACATCCGTAAAGTTTTCATACAAATCAGCTTTAACACCTCGAGCAACAATGGCACCAGTAATATCAGAGCCACCGCGAGGGAATGTCACAATATGATTTGTTTCAGAATAGCCAAAAAAGCCAGGAATAATGATTTTTTTATCATAGTTTTTAAGTTGGTTGATTTGATCGTAACTTGATTCAAGAATTTGAGCATTACCCGGATCATCTGTCACAATAATACCCGCTTCTTTTGGTGACAAATACGTCGTTGGAATCCCTTGTTCATTATTATATGCAGCGATGATTTGTGCATTGAAATTTTCTCCTGAAGATTTCAGCGCATCTAATAAACGTGCAGGCTGGTCTTTTAATGTAGAAATATGGTGTTCTAATGTTTGATCGATTTCGTTTAGGACGTCTGTTTTGAGTGACAGTCCATCAATAATATCTTGAAAACGTGTTAATATTTCTTCTTTTTTATGTATATAATCTAACCCGTTAACTACTTTTTCGTACAACCTAATGAGAAGATCGGTTGTCTTGATATCATCATCATTCCGTTTACCAGGTGCAGAAACAACAATGATGCGTCTATCATTGTCACTGTTTACAATGTTTAAAACTTTTTTGATTTGTTCAGCAGACGCTACTGAACTTCCCCCAAATTTTGATACTTTCATAAATTTTGACAACCTTTCTTTAATGATGCTTTGCCTATTTAGTTTGATAAAGACTAATGGTAATATAAAGGTATATTTCTAAATTTTTAGAACTTTACAAACTTTGTGAATGAATTTATACTAAACCATATTTACATATATTTCAACTGTACTTGAATAATTTTTGAGAGAATTTAAGCGGAGGGATTTAGATGAAACAACTCAATGTTGCGTTATTAGGATTAGGTACTGTCGGTTCAGGTGTCGTAAAAATCATTGAAGAGAACCATCAACAAATTAAAGATACAATCCAAAAAGATATCCACATTAAACATATTTTGGTCCGAGACACATCAAAAAAACGTCCATTGAACATTTCTCGATATCACTTAACCGAGGATATCAATGACATTTTAAATGACAATGATGTCGATATTATTATTGAAGTAATGGGTGGGATTGAGCCGACTGTGGATTGGTTAAAAGCAGCATTGACTCAAAAGAAACATGTCGTTACAGCAAATAAAGATTTATTGGCTGTTCACTTACGTGTTTTAGAAGACCTGGCACAACAAAATGCAGTGGCGCTTAAATATGAAGCGAGTGTAGCTGGGGGTATACCGATTGTCAATGCAATTAATAATGGATTGAATGCAAATAATATCAGTAAATTCATGGGTGTCTTTAATGGTACTTCGAATTTTATTTTAACTAAAATGACAGAAGAAGGCACGCCTTATGAAGATGCTTTAAAAGAAGCGCAAGATTTAGGATTTGCAGAAGCCGATCCAACAGATGATGTTGAGGGAATCGATGCAGCGCGTAAAGTCGTTATTACTTCCTATTTATCATTTAACCAAGTCATTAATTTAAAAGATGTTGAAACTGAAGGGATTAGTGGTGTAACGACCCACGATATAGATGCTGCAAAAGCTTTAGGTTACAAGATTAAACTTATCGGGAAGGGTGCCTATGTCAACGGTAAAGTGGAGGCATCCGTGAAACCAACTTTAATTGCGCATTCACATCAACTTGCAGCGGTTGAAAATGAATACAATGCGATATATGTTATCGGAGACGCTGTAGGAGAAACAATGTTTTATGGAAAAGGTGCCGGCAGTTTAGCAACAGGCTCAGCAGTCGTGAGTGACTTATTAAATGTTGCACTTCAATTTGAGTCTGATCTTCATACATTGCCACCGCATTTTGAATTAAAAACTGATAAAACAAAAGAAATGATGGACGATGGCGAAACAGTAACGATAAAAGAAAAGGAAAGTTATTATTTAGTGATTAATACACCTGAAGTTTCACAAAAGCAAGTCGAAGCGACATTGAAAAGCAAGCTACCTTTTCATAAGTCTCTTCAGATTGAAACGTTATCGTCTAATAGTGTAGCAGTGGTTGTTGTTGGTGTTGATCAACATCCAACAACTTACGTCGAATCAGAAGAAGGCTATCACGTACAAAAAGTATATCCAGTTGAAGGAGTTTGATAAGAATGAAATTATGGAAAGGTCTTGTTGAAGAATATCAATCATTTTTACCAGTCACAGATGATACACCTAAAGTGACATTAAATGAAGGGCATACGCCTTTAATTTATTGCGATACAATTTCAGAAATGTTAGGTGTTGAACTCTATGTCAAATATGAAGGTGCCAATCCTACAGGTTCATTTAAAGATAGAGGTATGGTAATGGCAGTCACTAAAGCCAAGGAACAAGGGCGTAAAATTGTAATTTGCGCATCAACGGGGAATACATCCGCTTCGGCAGCCGCTTATGCAGCAAGAGCAGGTTTAAAAGCAATTGTAGTTATTCCAGAAGGCAAAATTGCATTAGGTAAATTATCACAAGCTGTGATGTATGGTGCAGAAATTGTTTCTATTGAAGGAAACTTTGACGAAGCTTTAGAAATCGTAAAAGAAGTAGCGCAGGACGGTGAAATTGAATTAGTAAACTCTGTCAATCCATACCGTATTGAAGGTCAAAAAACAGGAGCATTTGAAATTGTCGACCAACTTGAAGGACAAGCACCTGATGTTTTAGCGATTCCTGTTGGTAATGCAGGCAATATTACCGCATATTGGAAAGGATTTAAAACTTATCATGATGCAAATCAATCTGAATTGCCACAGATGTTTGGCTTTCAAGCAGAAGGCGCTTCGCCTATTGTGCAAAATAAAGTAGTGAAAAATCCAGAGACTATCGCAACGGCGATTCGTATTGGTAATCCTGCAAGTTGGGACAAAGCGGTACAAGCTATTGATGAGTCACATGGGCTCATTGATGCTGTCACAGACGAAGAAATTTTAGAAGCTTATCAATTGATGACGTCTAAAGAAGGTATTTTTAGTGAGCCAGCAAGTAATGCATCCATTGCAGGTCTGATTAAATTACATCGTCAAGGTCGACTCAAACAAGGTCAACGTGTTGTTGCGGTATTGACCGGAAATGGTTTAAAAGACCCAGACACTGCGATTGGTTTATTGGAGAACCCAATTCAAGCATTACCAAATAATAAGGAAAGTATTATTCAATATATTAAGGATGCGTTACAATGACAAAAAATAAATTGAGCTTGAAAGTTCCCGCATCGACTGCGAATCTAGGTTGTGGTTTTGATTCAATTGGTATGGCATTAAACAAGTTTTTATATATTGAGGCGCAAATCATTTCAGGCGAAAAATGGCGTTTTGTTCATGAAGGACCGCATTTGGTTGGTTTACCTGAAGATGAGGCGCACTATATGTATCAGATTGCTCAAAAAGTGGCGGATAAGTATCGAGTGACCTTACCTGCTTTAGAAATAAAAATGTTTAGTGATATCCCTCTAGCACGAGGTCTTGGCTCTTCGGCATCTGCACTTGTTGCTGCTTTATACATCGCCAATTATTTTGGAGACATAGAGTTATCTAAGTATGAGCTTTTACAACTTGCCACTAATATTGAAGGCCATCCTGATAATGTCGCACCGACGATTTATGGCGGATTAGTAGTGGGCTATCATAATGTAGAAACTCATATCACAAGTGTTGCACATATTGATGTACCAGATGTTGATTTTATTGTCACAATACCAAGTTATGAGTTAGCGACAACAACAGCACGAAAAGTGTTGCCAGAGACATTGACGCATAAAGAAGCGGTGAAATATAGCGCTATTAGCAATACAATGATAAGTGCGTTAATTCAGCATAATTATGTTCTCGCGGGTCAAATGATGGAACAAGATGGCCTGCACGAACCGTTTCGTCAACATCTCATTCAAGATTTTGATCAAATTAAAACAATTGCCCATCGCTATCATGCTTATGCCACTGTTTTATCCGGGGCGGGACCAACTATTTTAACAATGGTAAAAAAAGAAAACAGCGGTCCACTTGTGCGTGCATTACGCAAAGAAGTTAAAAGTTGTCATTCAGAATTAGCAACTGTTAATACAACAGGTGTGGTGAGTGACGTCATTCATCATTATTAAACATGTATCGTGTCGCGTTTGATTTACATATCAAATAAGATGGAAAGTTGAGATTGAAATATAATACATTTAGTCTAAAAGAGAATTTTAAATATAAGGTGCATAAATGTACTGTTTAAGAGCGCTTTTGTATGAAAGTTTGTACATACTTAGTCATCTTAGCTAGGGAAGGGTGAGACGAATCCAAATCGATTTCTGTCTCACTCTTCTTTATTATCTTCATTGATTCATTTGTACAATATAAAAGGGCTTTATTTGTTGTTACCAAACGGTTTTATTGTATATGTTCGGAAGACTATTGTAAGATATAAACAAGTTGAAAGGAGATTGTTAGATGAAAATTGAATTAATTGTAATGGATATGGATGATACGTTAATGACTTCTGAAAACCATCTTTCAGAAAAAACAAAATCTTATTTGCTTAATCTACAAAATGAAGGTTATAAACTTGCTTTAGCTTCAGGTCGTCCGACTGAAGGCATGTTACCGATAGCGAAAGAACTTAAAATGGATCAATATGGCAGTTATATAATGAGCTATAACGGTGCTCAAACAACAGATTTAGCCGCTAATGAAATTGTATCGAAAAAAGATATTGAGAAGGAAGAATTTGATAAAATTGTAGATTTTTGTCGAGAACGAAATTTATTTGTTCTTACGTATGATCACGGAAAGATTATCTATGATGGTGAACATGAATATATGAATCGAGAATCTGAACTGACTGGTTTAGAAATGGAAAAAGTAGATGATTTGAAAAGTTACATTCAAAAATCAGTTCCGAAAGTAATGGGTGTTGACTTTGAAGAAAACATTGAAAAAATAATTAAACAATTTGGAAATGAATTTAATAAAGCTATTGACATGACGACAAGTAAACCATTTTTCCTAGAATTCATGAGAAAAAGCGTTTCAAAAGGTGCAGCCATTGAAGCTTTAGCGGAGCGGTTGGATATTGATGTGAATCATATTGTTGCTTTTGGTGATAGTGCCAATGATATAGAAATGTTTAAAACTGCCGGTACTGCAATTGCAATGGATAACGCATCTGATGAAGTAAAAGAACAAGCAGATATGGTAACCAAAAGTAATGATGAGGATGGAATTCCATACGCGTTGGAGCAACTTATAAACAAATAAGCAACACTCGGACTCGTGAGATTTAATAGATTAAAGTCGTTTGTTGTTTTCATATAAAAATTTAAAAAACAACACAAGTCTTTAGATAACGATAAAACACATTGAAGATAAAGTGAAATTCAACTGTTATCGTTGTAACTTGTGTTGTTTTTTTATGGAACAAATTGATGATGCTATTTTGCAGTATGTGTCCACTCGTGTTTGCCACGATGACGTTTAATATGGGCATACACTTGATCCGCTGTATAGTCTAAGTTCGTATAGACCGTAATTGTGAATGCAGATTGATTCGCTTCAAACTCAGAGTCTAAATATAATTCTTTTAAATGTTGAAATAAATTGTTCATCTGATCATGGGTTAAGCTACTATATTCTCTTAATGTGCGTTTTGCTAACTGCCCATTTTTATTTTCTAAAGCTTGAACGACGATGACAAAACGTTCATCCGGCTTTAAAACATCATCGAAAAGGTTTGTTTGACCGACCATACAATAACCACCTTTACAATTTATTAACTTAATTATACATTATTTACCGATTTATAGTAAATGGGAGATAAATAGGTTTTCACATCAATATAGGGCAGTTAAAAGAGATAGTGGGATAAAAAGAAACATGGAGCGTGACTTTTTAAGTCTCACTCCATGATAGTGTATGATGACTACTGAAAATAGTCATCGTGTATAGGTTGTAATACAAAAAAGTGATTAAAGTGATATTTACGATTCACGATAGGACTCATGCTCACTTAAATCTATTTCTTCAAGAGGAATCACTTTTGTTTTATTGATTGCTTTGTGTACGAAATAAACAACAATTAGCACAATGATAGGTAAAAAGCTTTGAAGTAATTTAGAAACTTCAAAATGAACAATAGCTTCTGCTGAGCTACCAAATATTAAGAACAACAAGATTGCAATAACGATAATAGGTCCCACAGGGAAGAATGGTGCTTTATATGCAAGTAGTTGATCAATATTTTTATTTTGTTTCTTAATTGCACGTCTCATTCGGATTTGTGCAATTAAACTTGAGCCCCATACAAATGTGACAAGTGCACCAATAATATTTAGCAACCCAATGACGCTTTTTGGATTGTAGTTGGCATAGAGAGTAACAATCGCAATAAAAACAAAAGTTGTAAATAAAGCATTTAAAGGTAATTTTGAGCGATGATGAATTTTGCCTAAAAATTGAGGTGCTTGCCCATGTTGACTTAATGAATAAAGCATACGACTTGTAGTAAAAACACCAGAGTTAGCTGCTGAAAGTAATGAAGTTAAAATGACCGCATTAATGACAGAAGCAGCAAAAGCAATACCTACTTTGTCGAATACAATCGTAAATGGACTTTGCGCAATTGACCCATTTTCGTTGAGTAATGTAGGATCAGTATAAGCTAAAATGGCTGAAATGACAGCGATGGATAACACATAAAACAGTAAAATTCGCCAGAACACTTGTTTAATCGCTTTAGGCATAGATTCTCTCGGATTGTCAGATTCCCCTGCAGTTACCGCAACAACTTCAGTACCACCAACTGAAAATCCAGCAATTAACAGCACGCTTAAGAATCCTGAAATGCCTCCTACGAACGGTGCTTCTCCAACCGTAAAGTTTTTAAGACCATAGTAATGCCCACCTAGAATACCAAAAATCATTAAAATACCGAGTATTATGAAAATAATAATTGTAATGACTTTGATTAATGAGAGCCAAAACTCAGCTTCTCCAAAAGCTTTTACAGTGAATACATTAACTAAGAATAGTAATGTTAGAAAAAGCAAACTCCAAACAAGAGGTGAGAAGAAATGAAAGGTATCCCAATAACTAATTACATTAGATGCGACGATGACATCTACGCTTGTAACCAACGACCAGATAGTCCAATAAAGCCATCCCATCGTGAAACCAAGTGACGGATCAACAAAACGTGTTGCATAACTACTAAAAGCACCTGACACTGGATAAAATGTTGCCATTTCTCCGATTGATGACATTAAAAAGTACAACATAATACCTATAATTATGTACGCGAGAATGGCACCGCCTGGGCCAGCTTGTGCGATAACGCCACCGGTTGCTACAAACAATCCTGTTCCGATAGCGCCCCCAATGGCAATCATTGTGATATGCCTTGATTGGAGGGTTCTACTCAATTTCTTTTCTTCCATAAACAATTTCTCCTCATAATTTAGATTTTCATTTATTTTACTTCTAAAATAGTATAGTTTCAATAGGAATTTAAGACTTTAAAGTGATGAAAATAAGGTTTTTAGAGATATACGTTCAGAGTGGAATATGACAAATAGCATGGATGGCGTTAAAGTTACGATTCAGTTTTACTTTTACAAAATTAAAATAGTAAACGAACATTTCATTCAATGGTTTAAATAAAATATGAGGAGCCTCAAAATTTAAAATGGTATGTATTACAAAATAAATGCATTATGAAGATAATTTGAAGTGGCTCAATTGACCTAAGTAAGCCTTTAAAGCGCATAAAAAAAGTCAAATTACGTATTCGCGTGTGTAACGTAATTTGACTGGTGTCGTATTTTAAATAAAAGATAGGTATCCTGCTCTACTATCAAACGAGCCTAGGACATAAATAATTCAACTCAAAATTAATAATCAAATCGTTTAAATATAGAAATTCTCAATGAATGTCTAATTGCCTCGAAAGTATGACAAGGCAATGACACTTGTGATTTAAGTTAAAGAAATGATAGATTCATTTTCTTTTATACTTTATAATCGTAATGTTATGATATAAGCACTACGATTATTTAGTTTCTCTGTGTAAAGTATGTTTGTTTAATCTTGGGCAGTATTTCATCATTTCAATACGCTCAGGATTAGTTCGTTTGTTTTTAGTTGTGATATAGTTACGATCACCACATTCAGTACATGCTAAAGTAACGTTAACGCGCATGGGTAGGACCTCCTTTTCAAATTGAAACTATTACGATTTAATATTTTAGCATGTCACTCCATTTTTGCCAACTCTTTTTTACTTTTTTATATTTTAAAGGCTTGCGAATAGGGAAAAGAATGTGCTATGATGTAAAACGTAATAATTACGATTCAAAGGAGTTGTTCATATAAATGGCTAAGAAGTCTAAAATAGCTAAAGAGAAAAAAAGAGAAGAAATGGTCGCTAAATATGCTGAAATTAGAAGAGAATTAAAAGCAAAAGGTGACTATGAAGGTCTTAAAAAATTACCTAGAGACGCATCACCTACACGTTTAACTCGTAGATGTAAAGTTACAGGTCGTCCTCGTGGTGTTATGCGTAAATTTGAAATGTCTCGTATCGCATTTAGAGAACATGCACACAAAGGACAAATCCCTGGTGTTAAAAAGTCAAGCTGGTAAAACCGATCTCCCTTTATTTACTTTGTTTCCTAAAGATAGTATATTATCATAGGAATAAATATATAAAGGGGCTTTTTTTATGAAAATTTTTGACTATGAAGATATACAACTCATCCCTAACAAAAGTGTAGTTAAAAGTCGTTCAGAAATCGATACTTCCATTCAATTTGGACCGAAGCGTTTTAAATTACCTGTTGTCCCAGCAAATATGCAAACCGTGATGAATGAATCATTGGCAGAGTGGTTTGCTCAAAATGATTACTTTTATATCATGCATAGATTTGATGAAGCAGCACGCCTGCCATTCGTTAAAAGAATGCATGAAAAAGGATACTTTGCATCAATCTCAGTAGGTGTAAAACAAGGTGAATTTGATTTTATCAATCAATTAAAAGTAGAAGGTCTTTCTCCTGAGTATATTACAATCGATATTGCACACGGTCATTCAGATCAAGTTATTGAAATGATTCAGCATATTAAAAAACAATTGCCGAATGTATTTGTTATCGCAGGGAATGTAGGTACCCCTGAAGGTGTAAGAGAACTTGAAAATGCAGGTGCAGATGCTACAAAAGTAGGTATCGGTCCAGGTCGCGTGTGTATTACTAAAATTAAAACTGGTTTTGGTACGGGTGGATGGCAACTTGCAGCAGTGAATCACTGTAGTAAAGCAGCGCGTAAACCGATTATTGCAGATGGTGGTATTCGTACACATGGTGATATCGCCAAATCAATCCGTTTTGGTGCTTCAATGGTAATGATAGGGTCATTATTTGCTGCCCATGAAGAATCACCAGGGGAAACGGTTGAAATAGACGGTAAAACATACAAGGAATACTTTGGTAGTGCATCAGAATTTCAAAAAGGTGAACGTAAAAATGTTGAGGGTAAAAAAATGTTTGTCGAACATAAAGGTGCATTAAAAGATACCCTCACTGAAATGAAAGAAGACTTACAAAGTTCGATTTCATATGCAGGTGGAAAAGACATTGATGCGCTTAGAAAAGTAGACTACGTCATCGTTCGCAATTCTATTTTTAATGGTGACAGAGATTAAAGGAGCTGTTGATTATCCGTAAATTCCTTTTGTTTTTTCTTTTAGGATTGCTAATTATTCTTTTTGTCCCAATTCAACCGAGTACAGTAATATCTGATTTTGTAAAGCCAGCTAATGAAAAAATTGATCAACTCGTCGATGGCAAAACAAATGAAACCACGTTAAAAACACCAGAACAGCAAGTTTTTGCGATGAGAAATATTCAAATGAATATGACCAAAAAGCAAGTTGATGCAAAACTCGGGCAACCAGTTTCCAAAATAGGCAACGAATACGGTACGCGCTGGTATGTTTATCATCATGATTTTAATGAGTTTGTCATGGTCAGTTTTATCAATGATAAAGTACACGGGTTGTATACGAATCAAAATATGATTACTTCTAAAAATGGGATTAAATATGGAAGCCCTAAAGATTTTGTCCGTGAAAAACTAGGAACACCTGTAGATGAAATTAAAAAAGGTCATACCATTTATAAAAAAGAACAACAAGATTATGATATTTTTGATAAAGATGGCATCTACACGACTGCTTTCTATGATAAATATGACAACCATCAACTCATGGGATTGATGCAAATCAGTCATACGATGGAAAATAAATTAAAGGCGCAGTACGCTGCCCCTTCAAAATTTTTGAATGATAGTTTTGAAAAAGGTGATTATAACTTGTTAAATGCTACAAGAGTTCAAAAAGGCTTAAAGCCATTAGCTTATTCTGATTCTCTTGCGCAAACAGCTAGAAAACATAGTACTGATATGGCAAAAAATCATTACTTTGATCATAATGATTTAAGCGGTAAAACACCATTTGATCGTATTAAAGCTGATGGTCATCAATATCAAGTTGCTGCGGAAAACTTAGCATATGGTCAAACGAGTCCTATATATGCCCATCATGGATTAATGAATTCTAAAGGACATCGGAAAAATATATTAAATAGAAGTGTGAAAACAATAGGTATTGGTGTTGATTTTAATTCAGAGCGCCAACCGTTTTTCACCGAAAATTATATCGGTTAATGTTTGATGCTGAGATAAAGGGGAATAGCTTCTTTGGAAGTGATTAACAGTGAATATGATTTGGAAAAATGAAATTAATCAACAAAATAACTCCCCTTTAAATCAATCGGAAGATATTTTAGATCGTATAAAAAAATTACTTAATAAAAAATAAAAAAAAGCAAGCGACTAGTGAATGTGCTTCATTAAGTCGCTTGCTTTTTTTAGAAGGAGTGATCAAATGCCATTTTTACATTTCTCTGAATAAGCCAATAACTTTTCCGAGTACAGTGACATTATCTAAATAAATAGGTTCTAAACTACTATTTTCTGGTTGAAGACGGTATCTATTTTTTTCTTTATAAAATCTTTTTACTGTAGCCTCATCTTCATCAGTCATAGCTACAATGATGTCGCCATTTTCAGCGATTGATTGGCTTCTAACAATAACTTTATCTCCGTCTAAAATACCAGCTTCAATCATACTCTCTCCGATAACATTTAGGATGAATATTTGGCCATTATGTGTTGAAGTGAAATGTTCTGGTAATGGATAGTATTCTTCAACGTTCTCAATAGCAGATATAGGTGTCCCCGCTGTGACCTTACCAATGACAGGCACATAGATAGTTTCTTCCATATTTACAGGTTCTCCCATGAGTTCATTCACAATTTCTATGGCACGCGGCTTAGTTGGATCTCGTCGAATATACCCTTTTTCTTCTAATCTAGATAAATGACCGTGCACAGTTGAGCTAGAAGCTAAACCAACTGCTTCACCGATTTCTCGAACACTCGGTGGATACCCTTTTGTTTGCACGACATGCTTTATAAATTCAAATATTTCGCTTTGTCTCTTTGTGAGTTCTCTCATTTCGCACACTCCTTCTTCGTTTGGTTTGAGGTTAGTATAACATATTGATGAAATAATCACAAACGTTTGTTCGTTTTGGTGTTGACATAGAACATTCGTTCTGTTAGAGTGTTAATACAAACAAACGTTCTAGGAGTGATAGTAATGATTCATGTTAAAATTTCAGAAATATACCTGTTTTTGACGGTATTTATCATATCTATACTACTTTTCTTTACATTCTTTGTATTAGCAAGCGATAGCAGTCATACAGAACAAACGTACGAAATGACAGATCACCAATTGAAAACAAACCAAACAGAAAAAGTTCAAAAACACGAACACATCGATACGAATCAGCCAGCGATTGCGACAACACTTGGCCGTTAATCAAAATCAACTTTTTCTGCGTACGAAATACTTTCAATCTCCATTTTTACTTCCAATTTTTTCCAATTAGATATCCCATATATTATGACACTTCGAAGTTTTCAGTCTCATTTGAACCTCGAGTCAAAATATGCTCGAGGTCAATTAGACTTGTAGACGAACTCTTGATAAGTTCAATAAATGTAAAAGACAACCTCTTTTTGAATTAGGCATTTTAATTTTTTAATAAATTGTTTCTTTCTATATGCCTATTTTCCACAAGATAAGAAAGTTTCGGCTAAAAAAACGGACGCTATTCCGCTTTAATTGTAATACAAGTTTAAGCGTTTGGTTTTATCCATTATATCTGTTATATTTTTGTAAAGAAAATGACGGAGGGAATTGATGATGTTTACTCAAGAAAAATTGAATCGAATCAATGAATTAGCTAATAAGAAAAAGCAAGAGGGCTTAACAGAAAGTGAAGCAAAAGAGCAATCACAATTAAGAAGTGAGTACTTAGAGATGTTTAGAAGTAGCTTCAAAAGCCAAATAGAGAACACTAAGGTCATTGATCCAGAGGGTAATGATGTTACACCTGAAAAACTTAAAGAAATCCAAAAGAAAAATCATTTACGTCACTAATTTAAAATTAGGCTTATATTTGGTGATTGGCGTGCTGATTTATTAGGCTTTATACTACCATTTCGGTTATAATGAAAATATGATGAGCATTCGAAAGGAAGGAAGTAATAATATGACAGAAACAAAAGATCAACTTGCGATTAATACATTACGTGGTTTAAGTATTGACGCCATCGAAAAAGCGAATTCAGGACACCCTGGATTACCAATGGGCGCAGCACCAATGGCTTATACTTTATGGACACGTCATTTGAATTTCAACCCTAATTCAAATGAATATTTCAACAGAGACCGTTTCATTTTATCAGCGGGTCATGGTTCAGCATTATTGTACAGTTTGCTACATGTTTCAGGAAGCTTAGAATTAGAAGAGCTTAAACAATTCAGACAATGGGGTTCTAAAACACCGGGACATCCAGAATATCACCATACTAAAGGTGTAGAAATTACGACTGGTCCACTAGGGCAAGGTTTTGCAATGTCTGTAGGTATGGCAATGGCTGAGAAACATTTGGCGGCTAAATTTAATAAAGATATCGAAGTAGTCAACCACTATACGTATGTTTTAGCTTCTGACGGAGATTTGATGGAAGGTATTTCTCATGAAGCGGCATCATTAGCAGGACATTTAAAACTAGATAAACTCATTACGCTTTATGATTCTAATAACATTTCTTTAGATGGTGAGACAAATAAATCATTTTCTGAAGATATTAAAAAACGCTTTGAGGCATATGGTTGGAACCATATACTTGTTAAAGATGGTAATGACGTAGAGGCTATCGACAAAGCCATTTCTGAAGCTAAACAACAAAATGGTCCGACAATCATTGAAGTTAAAACAATTATTGGTGAAGGTTCACCAAATAAATCAAATAGCAATTCTGTTCATGGTGCACCTTTAGGCGAAGAAGAACGTAAGCTTACATTTGAAAACTATCAATTAGACAGTTCTAAATATTTCCATGTTGACGAAGAAGTTTATGAAATTTTCAATTCAACAATGATTAAACGTGCCAATGAAAATGAAGATGAATGGAATAAAAAAGTTGAAGCCTACAGTCAACAATATCCTGAATTATACAAAGAGTTTAAAGACGCTTTAGAAGGCCGTTTACCTGAAGGTTATGAAGCTGAACTTCCAAAATTCGAATTAGGTCATAAAGGCGCTTCACGTGCAGATTCTGGAGATGTAATTCAAGCATTAAGTAAAGCTGTTCCAACATTATTTGGTGGTTCTGCTGACTTAGCTTCTTCAAATAAATCAAATGTAAAAGAAGAAACAGACTTCTCAGCTGAAAATGGCGAAGGTAAAAATGTATGGTTCGGTGTGCGTGAATTTGCGATGGCTGCTGCCGTTAATGGTATGGCTGCACATGGTGGTTTACATCCATACGGTGCAACATTCTTTGTATTTAGTGATTATTTAAAACCTGCTTTACGTTTAGCAGCAATAATGGGACTTCGTTCTACGTTTGTGTTTACACACGATTCAATCGCTGTTGGTGAAGATGGTCCTACACATGAACCAATCGAACAATTGGCAGGCTTAAGAGCAATTCCAAATCTTAACGTGATTCGTCCAGCTGATGGTAATGAAACACGTGTTGCTTGGAAAGTTGCTGTTGAATCAAACGGTATCCCAACTGCTTTAGTATTAACACGTCAAGGTTTACCAGTGTTAGATGTAGAAGAATCTGTAGTAGAAGAAGGCGTTAGAAAAGGTGCATATGTCGTTTATGAAAGTGAAAAAGCGCCTGAGTATGTTTTATTAGCTTCTGGTTCTGAAGTAAGTTTAACAGTTGAAGTTGCAAAAGCACTTGAAGAACAAGGTAAAGGTGTTCGTGTTGTTTCAATGCCAAACTGGAATGCATTTGAAGCGCAATCAAAAGCGTACCAAGACGAAATTTTATTGCCACAAGTAGAAAAACGTGTTGCTGTTGAAATGGCATCATCACTCGGTTGGCATAAATATGTAGGTATGCATGGTCTTGTTGTAGGTATTGATCGTTACGGCGCAAGTGCCCCTGGCGACTTAGTTGTCGAAAAATATGGTTTTACAAAAGAAAACATATTATCTGAAATTGAAAAGTTATAATTGATGATCACATTTAAAAGTCGAGCTTGAATTGTTCAAAATTGAGCTCGGCTTTTCTTTTAGTTATTCATATAAGTTTGCTTTCATATCTTGAAAAGAATACATAATTTTAGTAAAATGCAAAAGGATACAGAAAGTGGGTGAAACTATGGCTACATGGTTAGCAATTTTATTAATTGTTATTGCACTTATCGGTGGATTAGTGGGGGGCTTTTTCTTAGCACGTAAATATATGATGGACTATTTAAAAAAGAACCCACCTATTAATGAAGAAATGTTGCGCATGATGATGATGCAAATGGGTCAAAAACCATCTCAAAAGAAAATTAATCAAATGATGACAATGATGAATAAAAACATGGACAAAAAAATGTAATGTCCATGATGTTGATAATAGCAAAGAGAAGTACGGTAATAAAAATCGTACTAAACTTTGCTATTTTTTTAAGTTAAAATAAAGAAGGACTTTAAGCGCATGGCCATACCAGACATTTGGTTTTATTTTAAGACAAGTGGCTTCCACTCTATTAACTGAAAGAGGTAGGGTCTATGTTATACCAAATTGAGTAATGGTGTAGGTCCAGTTTATTCATATAGAAAGATTTTAAAATAAATGTGATTAAACCGTGGTTTAGTTTTTTTTAATGGATAAGAGGAGGTGTGACATCTATGATAGGTATCATACTCATTATTGTTATATCAACGATCGTGACCATTTATTTGGGTATAACAAAAGATGTGAATATTATCGCTTCAGTTGATGCGCAAAAGGTGCCTGCGCATTTAAAAACTAAATTGATTTATTTGTTTATAGTAATGTTATGGTTGACTAGTTTAAGTCTTATATTGACAATTGCTTTAATCGAAACACATCTTTTTATTAGTCTTATTTTGTTCGTGATAAGTTTATTATTGATGGTCTCTTTTTACATATATTATTATAAGATAAGTCAGTAGTTTCAATAAAAGACATTGATAGACGTGTGTATAAGATGAGTTATGAAAAAATACTTTATTAGAAGTGAAATCTTAAGTAATGCGTCGAAGTAAGAAAATTAACGAATTTAAATGTCATGTGCTATACTATTGAGTATCGAATGAGAAATGAGGAGGATCAACATTGACTTATTTAGTATTATCGATTCTTATTGCATTTGTCATGGGGGCAGCGGTCATTGTAATTAGAATGAAAGCGCAAAAATATCCAGTGAATGAAAAGAAAATTCTTTTACCTCCTTTTTTTATGGCAACAGGTGCATTAATGTACGTCGTTCCCTATTTTAGACTTTCTAATTTTGAAATATTAGAGTCAGTTGTATTAGGTGTGATTTTTTCGAGTGTACTCATTATGACATCACACTTTGAAACAAAAGGGAGTCAAATCTATTTAAAAAAATCTAAAGCTTTCCCACTTGTGCTCATCACGCTTCTATTAGTGAGAACAGTATTAAAAGTGTTTATAGGCAGTAATATTGATCCGGGTGAGTTAGCAGGTATGTTCTTTTTATTAGCTTTTAGTATGTTATTGCCATGGCGCCTTGCGATGTTACGTCGCTATCGCAAAATTAAGCACCAACTTGTACAATAAAGAGCATGTTATTAAAATGAAAAGTTTCATTTATGTATAGTAAGTGTCGTTTGTTTTAATAAAAAATGCTTGCAGTTTAGCGATATATTCATACATCGTTGAATCGCTATTATTTATAAACTAACCGTCGTGGATTGAGTTGAATGTTTCAGCCTCAATCCATTTTTTAATCATAATCAATATGCTGGAGTGGGATAATGAAATCTATTGGTTTCGATCTCATTCTTTTTTTAGTTTTATTGAGTTAAAGCGAGTACATTGATATCATCGTTAAATGATGAAATGATAAATTAGAATTGGACGCTTGAAATCCAATAAAAACACCTATACAATAATAACGAACGTTTGTTCTGAGGTGATGAATATGAAAATAATACATACAGCGGATTGGCATTTAGGAAAAGTATTAAATGGCCATTCATTTTTGGAAGATCAACAGTATATTGTAGATCAATTGATAGAAGTGCTTATAAAAGAAAAACCAGATTTACTTGTTATAGCTGGTGATATCTATGATACAACATACCCTAATAAGTATGTGATTAGACTAATGGAAAATACTATCGCAAAGATAAATCTAGATTTACGAATTCCTATTGTCATGATTAATGGCAACCATGATGGTAAAGAGCGTCTACGTTATGGCGCCTCATGGTTTCAGCACAATCAACTCTACATTGCTACAGAATTAGAGCAGTGCTTAACGCCCTACATATTTGATGATGTTGCACTTTATACTATGCCTTTTTTTACTGTATCGGAAGCGCGTGAATTTCTGAATGAACCGATTGAAACATATGAGCAAGCTGTTAAGAAATTGATTGCACGTATTCAACCACATCTAGACCAAAATAAGACGAATATTTTAGTGGGACATTTCACTTTAAATGGTGCGCCCAAAAGTGATTCAGAACGTGAAATAACTGTAGGTACTATTGAAGCGGTAACGCCCCAATTTTTAAATGATTTTGATGCCGTAATGTTAGGTCATATTCATCATCCGTTTGCGACGCCATTTAAGCATATCGTCTATAGTGGTTCAATTTTGCAATATTCTTTTTCGGAAGCTGGCCAGGCAAAAGGGATTCGAATCTTTGACGTACAGCCTCATGAAATAAAACAGTCTTTTGTCCCATTGAAACCTAAGCATGAATTAGAAGTAGTCGAAGCAAGATTTGATGATTTAATGAATGGTGAATTTGAGCGTAAAAGTAACGAAAGTTATTTTCACTTTATTGTTGAACAACTCAGTCATGTAAAAGATCCAATGCAAAAGTTAAAACAAATTTATCCCAACACTTTATCATTAACCCAACAAGTACAGACTTCCCAATACAAATCTAAAGCTTTAAAAGATGTAAAAAAAATGCATCCAATAGATATTGTAGAGAAGTTCTATAGTGAAATGACGACTGAGAAGTTATCGGAATTGCAAAAAGAAAATGTAGTGGCATTGTTAGAAAAAATAAAAGGGGAGGAATAAAAGATGAAACCGATACGCCTCCATCTTAAAAATTTTGGTCCTTTTTTAGATGAAACCATTGATTTTTCAAATATACAATCGAATCAACTCTTCTTAATTAGCGGAGAAACGGGTTCAGGTAAGACGATGATATTTGATGGAATGGTTTATGCGCTATATGGACGTGCGTCTACTGAAAAAAGAGAAGTGAAACATTTGAGAAGTCACTTTGCGCAACCTAAAGAACCTTTAACGGTTACCTTTGAATTTGAAATCAACGGTGGTCGTTATAAGGTCGTTCGAGAAGCTTCATTTTTGAAGCCGGGAAATAAAAATGAGACAAAACCTAAACTTGAAGTTTACCATTTAAATGGAGAAGTTTTTGAGCTAGTTGAAAGTACAATTCAAGCAGGAGACCAATTTATTTTAAATCTTTTAAAGCTTAAGCAAGACCAATTTAGACAGCTGTTTATCTTGCCACAAGGTGAATTTAAATCCTTTTTAGTTTCAAATAGCACGGATAAGCAGGCGATTTTGAGAACGCTTTTTAATACGCAATTGTATGACGTTCTTAAAAATGAGTTGGTAGATAAAACTAAAAATATGAAGAATGAAATTGATCGAATCTATACAAAAATCCAAAGCAGTTGGGATGAAATGTATACATTAGATAATGATGAATTGGTAGCACAAAAGCAGTTGAAAAGTGAACAATATGAATTGATCCTTGATGCATTGCCGATGTTTCAACGTATAGGACAACAACAGGTTGACGAAACAGCAGTGGAGAAAAGTAAGCGTGAAGGCGCTTTGAAAAAGATAAATGAAGCGGTTGCACGTGAAGAATCACGTCAACAATTAAAGCAACAAAAAGCGGACTTAGAACACAAATTAAATCAATTAAATGAACAACGACCTCGAATTACAGAGCTAGAAAAGAAATTAAAATTGATAACTGAAAGTCAATTCGCTATCAAAACATATCAAAATAAGCTTGAATACGAAAAAACACTCAATTCCCAAAAAAGTAAACAGTCTACTTTAACATCAGAATTTGATGCATTGAAAGAGATAGAAGTACAAGATGCAACTTTGCTTGAAAATCATTTAGCTCAACAAGAACGGATAGACCAACAATCACAATTCATCCAAAATACAAGACATTATTTTCAACAAGTCGATCAGCTCAAACAAAAAGAACAGCGTGATCAACAAATCAATGCACAGCATCAGCAAGTAGTAGAAGAAATGGATAAAGCGAACAATGAATTACAACAAATGAGTGAAGAAGATATTGAGAAAAAACCGGATTATGAGAAAAAATCACAGTTACAAAATATGCAAATGACGCTCACTGAACAGCATACGTCACTTATAGAATCTGAAAAGCGTATGCATCTCAAGTTAAAACATGAAGAAAGTCTTGAACAACTAAACAAACAATATGAAAATTTAACGCATGAAATTGAAGCACAGCGTGCACAGTTGCATACGATTTCAAGTCAAGATCAACACTTACTCGATCATGAAAAAGCGGTCGTTACTTTAAGAACAGTTTTACAAGTTGATGAACCTTGTCCTGTTTGTGGACAAAACGTTTCACATGTCGATTATGGTCCGGAAATCGATGCCATTAAATCATTGCAAAGTGAAAATGTGAAAATTGAAACTCAAATTCGAGAACTCACTGAGCAAAAAATTCATTGCGAAGCGGATATCACGAATACAAAGGAAAGATTAAATGAAATTGGAGAAATTCAATTTAATAAAAATTTATTAAATGAAAATGAAGTACAACTTTTAAATGTTAAAAATGATATAGAAGCGGTTGATCATGAAAATAAACGGATTGAAGCATTACAACAACAAGTTGAACGTATTAATAAGGTATTAGATGAAAATACGCGTCAAAAGCAACTTTTAGAAAAAGAACAACAACATATTCAAGAACAATTAGAAAATTTTCAACAAATAACAGGGTACGATGATATTGTGAAGTTTCAAAACGTATTTGAGCGAATTGATTCTGAAGTTCAAGACTTTGAAGCACAAAAAGCAGCGTTAACACAACAATTAGAAAATACACAAAATAAAGTGAAAAATCATCATTATGATTTGCGCCTGATTGCACAACAAATCGATGATGTTACAACTCAACTCAATCGACTCGACGATGAGTTGAAAATAGCAATGAAGCAATTAGATATTGCGGATGAAGCGGCATTAATGACCATTTCAAACGAAAGTGAAAATAAATCAGACTATACGTCTGAAATAGAACAATTTCACCATGAAATACAAGCGCTTCAATTTAAACTTCAAGATGTTACGACTCAAATTTTAAATATTGAACCAAATAATATAGAGACTTTAAAAAAAGAGCAACGAGAAATACAAATACAATATGATTCTGTACAAAAGCGGTTGAATGAATTTGCTTTTCAAGTAGATCAAAATAAGAAGACGATACAACGAATAGAACGGGAGATAGCACATTTAAAGCAGACGGTGTCAGCACAAATTGAGCTCTTTCAACTTGCCGAAATTTTAAATGGAAAAAATGAGCATAATTTAACTTTAGAAAATTATGTACTGATGCATTTTCTAGAACAAATTCTCGTTAAAGCGAATCAAAGATTGTTAAGTATGACAGGACAGCGGTATGAATTGATTAGAAATGAGAAAAAAGGGAGAGGTTTTAGTGGCTTAGAAATTGAAGTCTTTGACTATTATTCAAACCAATCACGTCATATCACCTCATTATCTGGAGGAGAAACATTTCAAGCGTCATTGGCGCTAGCTTTGGGCCTTTGTGAAGTGGTACAAAATGAGCAAGGGGGCATTGCGCTTGATGCAATGTTTATTGACGAAGGTTTCGGTACACTAGACCAAGAAACTTTAGAGACAGCGTTAGATACATTAATTCAACTTCAATCGAGTGGACGATTAGTGGGTATTATTTCTCATGTCACAGAATTAAAAAATCGGATTCCTGTTATTTTGGATGTGGTTTCTAAAAATTATCAAAGTACAACTTTATTACGCTACAATGAATAAGTATACGACTTATATTATGAAATTGGTTTAAAATATAAACGACAGACGGTAAGATAGAGCTTCTTTTCTACCTTATCGCCTGTCATTTTTAATGCCCACTTATTTTTGGTTTTGACGTAATAAATCCCGGATTTCAGTTAAGAGTACAGTGTTTTCTTCGATAGCTTCTTCCTCTTCTTCTGCTTTCGGTTTCACGAGCGTATTTGCAATTTTAACAAAGATAAATAATGCAAAAGCGATGATAATAAAATCAATAATAGATTGAATAAATATACCATACTTGATACCGAACGCTGCCCAATTTTTAGCGAAATCAACTTCGCCAAATAGTAATCCAATTAAAGGCATAATGATGTTTTCGACTAATGATGACACGATTTTATTGAAAGCAGCACCCATTACAACAGCAACAGCTAAATCGAGCACGTTACCTTTTAATGCAAACGCTTTAAATTCTTTTAACATGACGTTTTCCCCTCCTATAAACATATTTAATGGCACACCGATTATACATTACTCATAAAATATTGCAACATTTAATTAATAAAGAAATTGATATGTTTCTTAGTTCGTTGATTATACGATAATGTTTTGTTATTGTATATATGTCGATTGCGCTTTAAAATATTTGTACATTGTTAATATAAAGTGCGTGATTATTTAAAATTTAATATATGAAAGGGAGTATGTTATTTTATGAGTTCTTCAACTCCAGAACCAAATGGTAAGAAGTTTTCTCCGGTATTCCTGATTAGTGCAATTATCGTTTTTGCGATTGTGTTAGTCGGTGTGTTCATTCCAACGCAGTTTGGTGAATTTACGAATACGATAAAACTTTGGATTACAGATAAACTGGGTTGGTACTATCTTATTTTAACGACGATTATCGTATTCTTCTGTATCTTCTTAATCTTCAGCCCTATAGGGAAATTGAAGTTAGGCCGACCACACGATAAACCGGAATTCAACACAATTTCTTGGTTTGCGATGTTATTCAGCGCGGGAATGGGGATTGGATTAGTCTTTTATGGTGCAGCAGAGCCAATTTCTCATTTTGCGGCACCACCTAACGCTGATCCGAAATCAACGGAAGCATTTACTGAATCATTACGCGCGACGTTCTTTCATTGGGGATTCCATGCATGGGCAGTATATGGTGTTGTCGCACTTGCATTAGCTTATGCGCAATTTAGAAAAGGTGAACCGGGCTTATTATCTAAAACATTACGTCCCATTTTAGGGGATCATGTAGATGGTCTCGTTGGTACGATCATTGATGTTTTAGCCGTATTTGCGACAGTTATTGGGGTAGCCGTTTCTCTAGGTATGGGTGCACTTCAAATCTCAGGTGGTTTACATTACCTATTCGGCACGCCTAACAATATTGTTACGCAATCTATTATCATTGTTGTCGTAACGATTTTATTTATTATGAGTGCTTGGTCCGGTTTAAGTAAAGGAATTCAATACTTAAGTAACTTGAATATCGGTTTAGGGACTTTATTATTGATTGCCGGATTAATTGTAGGACCGACAATCTTAATCTTAAACATGTTTACAAGTTCAACAGGAAGCTTATTAAATTCTTTCTTATTTAACAGTTTTGATGCAGCACCAACAAATCCTCAAAAACGTGAATGGATGACAAATTGGACACTTTACTATTGGGGCTGGTGGCTAAGCTGGAGCCCGTTCGTAGGTGTATTTATTGCACGTGTTTCAAAAGGGCGTTCAATTCGAGAATTTATTTCAGGGGTACTGTTAGTGCCTGTTATTGTAAGTTTCGTTTGGTTTAGTGTGTTTGGCGTTTTAGGTATTGAAACGGCTAAAAAACATACAGAAATTTTCAAAATGTCACCTGAAACACAGCTTTTCGGTGTCTTTCATCATGTGCCATTAGGCATGGTGCTTTCAATCATCGCACTACTTTTAATTGCGTCATTCTTTATTACATCAGCTGACTCAGCAACATTTGTGCTAGGTATGCAGACGACATACGGTTCACTCAATCCAAGTGCTGTTGTTAAAGTGACTTGGGGTGTTGCACAATCACTTATCGCATTTGTGTTATTATTATCTGGCGGAGGCGATGGTGCGGCAGGATTAAATGCGTTGCAAAGTGCAGCGATTATTAGTGCTTTGCCGTTCTCATTGATTGTCATCCTGATGATGATTAGTTTCTATAAAGATGCGAATAAAGAGCGTAAGTTCTTGGGCTTAACATTAACACCTAATAAGCATCGTTTGAAAGAATATGTCGCAAGTTCACAACAAGATTATGAAGAAGAATTAATTTCAAAACGTAAAGCGTTGCGAGATCAAGAAAAATAAATTTATTTAATTAAAAGACAGGTTTCAATTCACTGAAATGAAAATACAGTGAATTGACCTGTCTTTTTTAATTGACCAATACTTGATTGAAAATCATTCTCAATTAATAATATATACTTATTACACCTGACGAAAGTCATAAGTTTTAGTTATAATAACCGATTAGAAAGTCAAAACTTCAAAACCCCAGTTTTAATCATCATTTAGTTGTTTTCATAAAGCGTTAATTATACAATTAAATCAACGGCATATAAAAATATCAGGGGGGATATTCGATGGCTTCAAAATTAAAAGAACAAGCTAAAAAGTCATTTCAATTAAACGGAAAAAACTTAACGTACTATGATTTGAAAACGTTAGAAGAACAAGGACTTACTCAAGTAAGTCGCTTACCATATTCTATTCGTGTATTACTTGAATCAGTATTGCGTCAAGAAGATGGTTTTGTTATTACAGACGAACATATTAAAGCGCTTTCAACATTTGGTAAAGAAAATAGTAAAGGTGAAGTGCCATTCAAACCTTCACGTGTTATTTTACAAGACTTTACAGGTGTACCAGCGGTTGTAGACTTAGCTTCTTTACGTAAAGCGATGGACGATGTCGGTGGAGACTTGTCTAAAATCAACCCAGAAGTTCCAGTAGACCTAGTGATTGACCACTCTGTACAAGTTGATAGTTACGCAAATCCAGAAGCTTTAGAGCGCAACATGAAATTAGAATTCGAACGTAACTATGAGCGTTATCAATTTTTGAACTGGGCTACTAAAGCGTTTAAAAATTATAATGCTGTACCTCCAGCAACAGGGATTGTACATCAAGTTAACTTGGAATATTTAGCTAATGTTGTTCATGTACGTGAAGAAAATGGGGAAGACGTTGCATTTCCAGATACATTAGTGGGAACTGACTCACATACTACAATGATTAACGGCCTTGGCGTTTTAGGTTGGGGTGTCGGTGGAATCGAAGCAGAAGCGGGCATGCTCGGTCAGCCATCATACTTTCCAATTCCTGAAGTTATTGGTGTACGTTTATCCAATGAACTGCCTCAAGGTGCAAATGCGACAGACTTAGCATTACGCGTAACAGAGTTATTACGTAAAAAAGGGGTAGTAGGTAAATTTGTTGAATTCTTCGGTCCAGGTGTAGATAAATTACCTTTAGCTGACCGTGCAACAATTGCCAACATGGCTCCAGAATACGGAGCAACTTGTGGTTTCTTCCCTGTTGATGACGAAACGTTAAAATATTTACGTTTAACAGGTCGTTCTGATGAACATATTGAAACAGTTGAAAAGTATTTAAAACAAAACCATCTGTTCTTTGATGTAAATGAAGAGCCAAATTATACAGACGTAGTGGAACTTGATTTATCTACAGTTGAGGCTTCATTGTCGGGTCCAAAACGTCCACAAGATTTAATTTTCTTAAGCGATATGAAAAAAGAGTTCGAAAAATCAGTGACTGCACCTGCAGGTAACCAAGGTCATGGTTTAGATGCATCAGAATTCGATAAAAAGGCAACAATCGAATTTAAAGATGGTTCAACAACTGAAATGACGACGGGCGACATTGCGATTGCAGCGATCACTTCTTGTACAAATACTTCTAACCCTTATGTGATGTTAGGTGCTGGGTTATTAGCTAAAAAAGCAGTTGAAAAAGGACTAGAAGTTCCAGCCTATGTTAAAACTTCTTTAGCACCGGGTTCTAAAGTTGTAACAGGTTATTTGCGGGACTCAGGTTTACAAAGCTATTTAGACAAGCTTGGTTTCAACTTAGTCGGTTATGGCTGTACAACATGTATTGGTAACTCAGGTCCACTATTAGAAGAAATTGAAAAAGCTGTTGCTAAAGAAGATTTATTAGTGACTTCTGTATTATCAGGTAACCGTAACTTTGAAGGACGTATCCATCCACTTGTTAAAGCGAACTATTTAGCTTCGCCGCCATTAGTTGTGGCATATGCTTTAGCGGGAACTGTTGATATTGATTTACACAAAGAAGCTTTAGGTCAAGATGCACAAGGAAATGATGTATTCTTGAAAGATATTTGGCCTTCTATTCAAGAAGTAGCAGATGCTGTAGAAAGCGTTGTTACACCAGAATTGTTTAAAGAAGAATATAAGAGTGTTTATGATAACAACGAATTATGGAACCAAATCGATACGACAGATCAACCATTGTATGATTTTGATCCTGAATCAACGTACATTCAAAACCCAACATTCTTCCAAGGATTATCTAAAGAACCAGGTCACATTGAACCATTAAAAGATTTACGTGTCATGGGTAAATTTGGCGATTCGGTTACAACTGACCATATCTCTCCAGCAGGGGCAATTGGTAAAGATACGCCAGCAGGACATTACTTAACAGAAAATGGTGTTTCTCCACGTGACTTTAACTCTTATGGTTCTCGTCGTGGTAACCACGAAGTCATGGTTCGTGGTACATTTGCCAACATTCGTATTAAAAACCAATTAGCACCAGGAACAGAAGGTGGCTTCACAACATATTGGCCAACTGGAGAAGTAATGCCAATATTTGATGCAGCTATGAAATATAAAGAAGATGGCACTGGCCTTGTTGTATTAGCAGGTAACGACTATGGTATGGGCTCATCTCGTGACTGGGCTGCGAAAGGTACAAACTTATTAGGTGTAAAAACAGTTATTGCGCAAAGTTATGAGCGTATTCATCGTTCTAACTTAGTCATGATGGGTGTTTTACCATTACAATTTAAGCAAGGTGAATCAGCGGATACGTTAGGTTTAGATGGTAAAGAAACGATTTCAGTTGAAATTAGCGAATCTGTTCAACCTCGAGATACAGTGAAAGTGACTGCAACGAAAGAAGATGGTTCTACTGTTGAGTTCGAAGCCATTGCGCGTTTCGATTCTAATGTAGAAATTGATTACTATCGTCATGGCGGTATTTTACAACTTGTTTTACGTAAAAAATTAGCTTCTTCATAAGGTGATTTAAGCAATTTTAGAAAATGTGATAATTTTATTTCGCTTTAATGAATAGCTAAGAAAATATTATATCAAGTCCGGTCATTTTGATGTACCGGGCTTTCTTTTTTTGAAATGAAGAGGTTAATATCCTTTTTACATCTATTGCAGAATTCATTATAAGTTTCTGGGTTGTTTTTTTATGGTAAAATGAGTGGCATGAGCGCTAAGAGAAAGAAGGTAAAATAATGATCTACGCATTAACTGAAATCGAAGCACGCTATCAAGAGACAGACCAAATGGGTGTGATTTACCATGGTAACTATGCGACATGGTTTGAAGTTGCACGTACAGACTACATACGTAAACTCGGCTTAGACTATGTAGAAATGGAAGAGGCGGGGATTGTTTCTCCTGTAACAGAACTCAATATTAATTATAAAAAGAGTATTGGTTATCCAGAAAAAGTAACAATTAAAACATGGGTATCTAAATTTTCAAAATTACGCTCTCGTTATCAATATGAAGTTTATAATGAAAACGGTGAACTTGCGACTACGGGTTACACAGATAATGTCATTATCACTAAAAATGAAGGCAAACCTGTTCGTTTAGATAGAGCTTTTCCAAATTGGTATGAAGTTTATCATGAAGTTCAGCAAAGAAATGAAGCAGGTGAAGAGTTAGAAGTCACACAAGATTCAACTATTTAAAAACATCAATTTGTTTTTATCATCTCGTTTGTGCATTAGCATATTATGTGTCAAATAAGGTTGTTAAAATTTATAGCAATGATTATTGTTGTCTTAATTATTTCGTCATAGAAATTGTTTCAACGTAATCATCAAAAAAATCGAGGTTAGGAAATTACGATTCCACCTCGATTTTTTTGTTAATTCAATTATGATTCAATAAGTTCAGCTTCATAGAGTACATCATCATTTTTAATATCTACTTTTATATGATGATCTTCAAAATACCAGACATCTTTTTCTGCTACGATGACATGTATGCCATCAAACTTTTCTTCGTATCCAATTTCATCTATATCACGTGTGTAATCTACATTAAAAGCTGGGCTAAATCCTTGTTTTAATTGGAACTCTCCACCATAGCGAACAAAGAACCGTAACACTTTTCCGTCTTCTGGTAAGTCAAGTTCATCTTTAAACCAAGTAATGGCATCATTCGTAAATTCTATTTTCATGTTGAATTCTCCTCCCAGTATAAGGATATGATTTGTTTACCTTATTTTAATGGGTTTTAAACTAAATTCAAATTTTAAGTATTACATCCATTTGATTTTAGGTTCAGTGCCTTTAATAATGCGTTTAATATTACTACTATGTCGATAAATGAGTAAAACTGAAACAGCGATGCTCGTTATTAATAATACATAATCACTAATGAAAAATGAGCCGATCACACAGCAAATTGCTGCAATGATACTTGATAATGAAACATATTTTGTTAATTTTAAAATGATAAAGAAAATCAAAGCAAGTATTAATAGTAAAATCGGATTAACAGCGAGTAGGACACCGGCACTTGTCGCTACTGCTTTTCCCCCTCTGAATTTCAAGTAGATAGGGTAAACATGACCGATAATTGCAAAAATTCCTACGAGTAAACCGTGTATTTCCACATTGAATAATGCTGGAAGGAATACAACGATGAACCCTTTAAATATATCAAAAAATGTGACAGCAAACCCAGCTGGTTTACCTAGTACACGGAAACTGTTTGTTGCACCTGTATTGCCGCTCCCATATTCCCTAATATCTTTTTTAAAGAAAATCTTCCCAATTAAATAACCACTTGGAATAGAACCAATTAAATAACTTGCAATGAATAGTAGGGCTATCACCATAAGTATTCACATCCTTTTAGTACCTGCTCTTATTTTAACATAATTTCACAAAGAGTCATGTATTTTTATAGTCGTTTCTGTACATTTAATCAAAAGTCGGACTAAAAAAATGGCAATAAACCATTGTTTTTTTGACATATTCCCTAATTTCTAAATAGATGACAGGATTGATAAAAATAATATTTATTTTAGTCATGATATAGATTCGCGCTTGCATTTTCAATGATTTTATATAAGAATAGCTATTGTATAGTTTGATGAACGAACGTATGTTTGTAGGAGGGGAATTGAGTGTCTGCAAAGAAAGTTAATAATTACTCGGATGATGCAATTCAAGTACTTGAAGGACTTGAAGCTGTAAGAAAAAGACCGGGGATGTATATAGGATCTACAGATAAACGTGGTTTACACCATTTAGTATATGAAGTCGTTGATAACTCTGTTGATGAAATTTTAAATGGTTATGGTGACGAAATTAACGTCACAATCAATGCAGATGAAAGTATTACTGTAGCCGATAATGGACGTGGCATGCCAACAGGAACACATCGTTCTGGCAAGCCTACTGTCGAAGTGATATTCACAGTGCTCCATGCCGGCGGGAAATTTGGACAAGGTGGTTATAAAACATCTGGTGGCTTGCATGGTGTAGGGGCGTCAGTTGTGAATGCGTTAAGTGAATCGCTCAGCGTTGAAATTCATCGTGACGGAAAAATTTTTGAGCAACACTTCGCCCATGGAGGTGTGCCGCAGACAAAATTAGTTCAAAAAGGCACAACGAAAAAGACAGGAACAAAAGTGACATTCAAACCGGATTCTGAAATCTTTAAAAATGCTACGAGCTTTAATTTTGATACGTTAAGTGAACGTTTGCAAGAATCTGCCTTTTTATTACAAGGATTAAAGATTACATTGGATGATCAACGTAAAGGAAAAGAACGCAGCGAAATTTATCATTATGAAGAAGGGATTAAAGCTTTTGTAAGCTATGTGAATGAAGGCAAAGAAGTCTTACATGATGTGGCTTTATTTCAAGGAACAGCTAATGAAATTGAAGTGGATGTCTCTTTTCAATACAACGATCAATATTCTGAAAGTATTATGAGCTTTGTTAACAACGTCCGTACGAAAGATGGTGGTACACACGAGGTGGGCTTTAAAACAGCTATGACACGTGTGTTTAATGATTATGCGCGACGTATTGGTGATTTAAAAGCAAAAGATAAAAATTTGGAAGGTAATGATATTCGTGAAGGCTTAACTGCGATTATTTCTGTACGAATACCTGAGCATTTATTGCAATTTGAAGGACAGACAAAATCAAAGTTAGGTACGCCCGAAGCAAGAAGTGCGGTTGATGCTGTCGTTTCTGAAAAGTTACCATATTACTTAGAAGAAAAAGGACAATTGTCAAAATCGTTAGTTAAAAAAGCGATTAAGGCACAACAAGCAAGAGAAGCAGCACGTAAAGCGAGAGAAGAAGCGAGAACAGGTAAAAAGAATAAACGTAAAGATACATTATTGTCTGGTAAGTTAACGCCAGCACAGAGTAAAAACACTGAGAAAAATGAACTTTATCTTGTCGAAGGAGATTCTGCAGGGGGCTCTGCTAAACTTGGACGTGATCGTAAATTTCAAGCTATTTTACCTTTGCGAGGTAAAGTTATTAATACAGAAAAAGCCAAGTTAGAAGACATCTTTAAAAACGAAGAAATCAATACGATCATCCATACAATTGGTGCTGGCGTCGGTAATGATTTTAGTTTAGAAGATAGTAATTATAACCGCGTCATTATTATGACTGATGCGGATACGGATGGTGCCCACATACAAGTACTGCTCCTGACATTTTTCTTTAAGTATATGCGACCGCTTGTAGCAGCAGGACGTGTGTATATTGCGTTACCACCGCTTTATAAGTTGGAAAAAGGTAAAGGTAAAAATAAACAGGTCTCATATGCATGGACAGATGAAGAGCTAGAAAAATTACAACAAGAGATGGGTAAAGGTTTTATTTTACAGCGTTATAAAGGTTTAGGTGAGATGAATCCAGACCAGTTGTGGGAAACAACGATGAATCCAGAGACAAGAACGTTGATTCGTGTTCAAATTGATGATGAGGTGCGTTCATCTAAACGTGTTTCAACATTAATGGGTGATAAAGTTGCGCCACGTAGAGATTGGATTGAACGTCATGTTCAATTTGGAATGCAGGAAGATCAAAGCATTTTAGAAAATGATGAGATTCAAGTTTTGTCAGACCAGACAGTTGAAGAGGAGGATGCATAATGAGTGAAATCATCCAAAATTTACCTTTAGAGGATGTTATTGGAGATCGATTCGGTCGTTATAGTAAATACATTATTCAAGAGCGTGCTTTACCTGATGTACGTGACGGATTAAAACCAGTACAGCGACGTATCCTTTATTCGATGTATTCTAACGGCAATACGTATGACAAACATTTTCGAAAAAGTGCTAAAACAGTCGGTGATGTGATAGGTCAATTACATCCACACGGCGATAGCTCTGTGTATGATGCTATGGTACGTTTGAGCCAAGACTGGAAATTACGCCATGTATTAGTTGAGATGCATGGGAATAACGGTAGTATTGATAATGACCCGCCTGCAGCGATGCGTTATACTGAAGCGAAATTGAGTCAGCTTTCTGAACAAATCTTGCGTGATATTCATAAAGATACAGTGGATTTTGTTCCGAACTATGATGATACTGAAATGGAGCCTATGGTATTACCGGCACGTTTTCCAAATCTATTGGTCAACGGCTCAACAGGTATTTCTGCAGGTTATGCCACAGATATTCCACCACATAATTTAGCAGAAGTGATTACAGCGACGTTAAAGTATATCGATCATCCTAATATTACAGTGAATCAGTTAATGAAACATATTAAAGGCCCTGATTTTCCTACTGGTGGTATAGTACAAGGGATTGACGGTATTAAAAAAGCTTATGAGACAGGTAAAGGCAAGGTTGTAGTCCGTGCGAAGACTGAAACTGAAACGTTGAGAAATGGACGTCATCAAATTGTTGTTACCGAAATTCCTTATGAAGTGAATAAAAGCAGTCTCGTTAAAAAAATAGATGAGCTTCGTGCTGATAAAAAAGTCGACGGCATCGTTGAAGTACGTGACGAAACGGATCGAAGCGGTCTTCGAATTGCAATCGAACTTAAAAAAGATGTCAATGCGACTTCAGTGTTAAACTTTTTATTTAAAAATACGGACTTACAGGTTGCATATAATTTCAATATGGTTGCCATACGCGAAGGACGTCCACAATTAATGGGTATTAAATCGATTATCGATAGTTATTTAAACCATCAAATCGAAGTCGTGAGTCGACGTACACGTTATGATTTGAAACATACGGAAGAGAGAATGCATATTGTAGAAGGACTAATGAAAGCTTTATCGATTTTAGATGAAGTGATTGCGTTAATTAGAAATTCAAAAAATAAGCGTGATGCTAAAGATAATTTAGTTGAAAAATACGATTTTACAGAAGCTCAAGCTGAAGCGATTGTGATGTTGCAATTATATCGCCTTACAAATACGGACATTGTGGCACTTCAAGAAGAACATGCAGAGTTAAAAGAAAAAATTGATGCGTTACGCCACATTCTGGATCACCATGATGCATTGTTAAATGTCATTAAGGAAGAACTTACAGCGATTAAAAAGCAATTTAAATCACCACGTCTCTCAGTGATTGAAGAAAAAATAGCAGAAATCAAAATCGACAAAGAAGTCATTGTACCGAGTGAAACTGTCATGTTGAGTATGACGCAAGAAGGCTACATTAAAAGAACATCATTACGTAGTTTCAATGCAAGTGGTAAAGATGAAATCGGATTGAAAGAGCAAGATGGTGTACTTAAAATTTTAGAAGTCAATACGCAAGACAATGCGCTTGTTTTTACAAATAAAGGGCGTTACTTGTTCATTCCTGTTCATAAAATTGCAGATATCAAATGGAAAGATTTAGGACAACATGTTTCTCAGATTGTGCCGATTGATGAGGATGAGCGAGTTATTGACTGCTATGTTGTTTCTGAGTTCGATGATCAAAGTGCCATCATTACAGCGACACGTCAAGGTATGATTAAAAAAAGCTTGCTCTCTGGTTTTAAATCAACACGCACGAATAAACCACTCGTAGCAGCTAAAATTAAAGATGGCGATGAATTGATTTCAGTCATGCATGTGTCAACGAAGATACCTTCGCAATTGTTGACATTTTTAACTTTCAAAGGGATGTCACTCACATATGCACTTGAAGAATTACCTGATACGGGCTTACGTGCTGCAGGTGTTAAAGGAATTAATTTAAAAAATGATGACCATGTTGTAATGGTTAATACCGTTTCACCACAAGACACAATTTTAATTGCAACTCAGCGCGGTTCACTCAAGCGTATCGCTTTCAAAGTCTTACAACAAGCGAAACGTGCACAACGTGGGATTACACTGTTGAAAGAATTAAAAAAACAGCCGCATCGTATTGTGTCAGCGCGCGTATGTCAACCTGATCAAAGTCGCTACAAACTTATTTCTCAAAATGATACTTTTGAAGGCGAAATTAAAGACATTCATTTATCAGAGCAATATACAAACGGTAGCTTCGTTGTCGATACCACAGTATTTGGCGAGATAGAGAATCTATTTGTTGAATAAGCACTAAAAAATTTATAGTCACTGTTATACTTTGATGATAAAATGGGACTAGTTGTTTTAACTTGATTGTTTACATTTTGAAATTAAAAAGTAAAGAGGGATTTGTGTGAGAGATTTTGATAGTTTAATTCCGGGGTGGTTTAAGGCTTTTATACATGTCGGGAATGATTTGATTTGGTCTCAGTATTTAATTGGTTTACTTTTAACAGCAGGTTTATTTTTCTCAATTAGTTCTAAGTTTGTTCAAATCAGATGGATTCCAGAAATGTTTAGAGCTTTAACTGAAAAATCGGAAACTTTAGACAGTGGTGAAAAAGGTATTTCACCATTCCAGGCTTTTGCAATCAGTGCGGGTTCTCGAGTGGGAACGGGTAATATCGCTGGTGTTGCAACTGCAATCGTATTAGGTGGCCCTGGTGCAGTTTTTTGGATGTGGATTATAGCAATCATAGGTGCAGCGAGTGCATTTATTGAAGCCACTTTAGCACAAGTATATAAAGTGCCAGATAAAGAAGGCGGTTTCCGTGGAGGCCCTGCATATTATATTACTAAAGGACTCAATCAACGTTGGTTAGGTGTTTTGTTTGCGATATTAATTACAATTACATTTGCATTTGTTTTTAATACAGTGCAATCCAATACAATTGCTGAATCGTTAAATACGCAATACAACGTAAGTCCTGTGATTACAGGGATAATTTTAGCAGTCATTACTGCGATTGTTATTTTTGGTGGTGTGCGTAGTATTGCAACATTATCATCATTTATCGTTCCGATTATGGCAATTATTTATATTTTCATGGTATTAATTATTTTATTATTAAACTTTGATCAAATCTTGCCGATGATTTCAACGATTATTAAAAGTGCTTTTGGTATTGATCAAGCAGCGGGTGGTGCTGTCGGATTTGCAGTATTACAGGGTGTTAAACGTGGCCTGTTTTCAAATGAGGCAGGTATGGGTTCAGCACCAAATGCTGCAGCAACAGCCGCAGTCTCACATCCGGTTAAGCAAGGATTAATTCAATCACTCGGTGTATTTTTTGATACGATTTTAGTTTGTACTGCAACAGCGATTATGATTTTGTTATATACAGGTTTGAGGTTCGGTGAAGGTCAACCACAAGGTGTGGCTGTGACACAATCAGCATTGAACGAGCATTTAGGTAGTGCCGGTGGAATTTTCCTTACAGTAGCGATTACATTATTTGCTTTTTCATCTGTAATTGGTAACTACTATTATGGTCAATCCAATATCGAATTTTTATCGACAAATAAAATGGTACTTTTTGTATTTCGTTGTTTTGTTGTTTTACTTGTATTTGTTGGTGCAGTCGTTAAAACTGAGACGGTTTGGAATACTGCAGACGTCTTTATGGGATTAATGGCAATCGTTAATATCGTGGCGATCATTGGGCTTTCTAATATTGCTTTTGCAGTGATGAAAGATTATCAGAAGCAACGAAAAGCAGGGAAACGCCCGATTTTCAGACCAGAAGAATTAGAAATTAATTTATTTGGTATTGAATGTTGGGGTAACGAAATTCATAAAAATAAAAAACACGATTAGTTTCAATAAGGGCTGAGGCATGAATGTCTACAGCCCTTTATTATCAAAATTTTTAGTGTGGTGTAGATAAAAGCGAAGACGCTATTTAAAATGGTATCGTATTAATCATTTAAACGTATCTTTTTGTGAATAAGCCATAATTTTGTGCTTTCCATCTTCGGTAATAAGCGGTATGATTTGAATTGGATGTAAGAGGTGAAGACAGTGAATCAATATACAATTAAAAAAGTCCTCAATAATAATGTACTTATTTGCCAACATCAACAATCTGAAGTGATTATCATCGGAAAAGGATTGGGGTTTAATAAAAAGCCAGGCATGACGATTCGGGATCAAGAAACGATTGAGAAAGTTTTCAAATTAGAAAGTAAATCTGAACAAGATCATTATAAAATGTTAATTGCCCACACTGATGAACGAGTGTTGCGTGTTGTCATTGACTCTGTTCAAATGATTATGACGCATTTTGATTTGAGTCATGAAGAATCTTTTGTTGTTTCATTAACAGATCATTTGATTTTTGCATTAAAGCGCATGGAAAATGGGCAATTAATTACTAATCCATTTTTAAGCGAGACAAAATATAGTTATCCTGAAGCCTATCAAATTGCGAAAAAAGTGGTGACGCGAATCAACTTGCAACTGAATATTGATTTTCCGGAAGATGAAGTTGGTTTTATTGCACTTCATATCGCTTCGCAGATCAATGATGTTGAGTTTGGAGAAATGCAAACCGTTCCGAAATTAATTAATAATGCTATTCGAATGATTGAACATGATATGGGGATTGAAATTCCAGAAGCATCTATTCCATATCAACGTTTTGTAAGACATATCCATTTCTTGTTGCAACGGTTGAAAAAAGGTGAAGGCACAACCATTGAATTGAATTTTGAAAATCTATTGAAGGCACAATACCCGTTATGTTACAATATAGCTGTTAAAATAGTTAAAATGATTCAATCACAAATTGATGTTCGCGTCTATGAAGCTGAAGTGGCATACTTAACAATGCATATTCATCAGCTGTCGCTCGCGTCAAAAAAACAAGCATAAAAACGTGTTACTAAGTTAGATTAGGCATGAGTTTAAACATTGTGAACAGCTTTCACATGTCGTTGACTCATGCCTTTTTTTATGTCGTTTGAAGTGTGATGTATCATAAATATAGGGAGGTTTATGTAGTGAGAAAAAAATTGTTTGGACAATTGCAACGTATTGGTAAAGCGTTAATGTTACCGGTTGCGATTTTACCAGCTGCAGGGCTTCTCCTTGCATTTGGTGCGGCATTACAAGGTGATCAGTTACAATCTTATTTACCTTTTATTCAGAACCATGGTGTTCAAAATGTAGCTGAGATGATGGCTGCGGCGGGGAGTATTATCTTTGATAACTTGCCTATCATTTTCGCGATGGGTGTGGCCATTGGTTTAGCAGGTGGAGATGGTGTAGCTGCCATTGCCGCATTTGTAGGTTTTATTATTTTAAACAAAACGATGGGTGAATTTTTAGGTGTTACACCTGATAATGTTAGCGACACTGCAAAAGGATATGCAAGTGTACTCGGTATTCCGACGCTACAAACAGGGGTTTTTGGTGGTATCATCATCGGTGCGCTTGCGGCTTGGTGTTACAACAAGTTTTATAATATTTCGCTACCATCATACTTAGGATTCTTTGCAGGTAAACGTTTTGTACCTATTATGATGGCGACAACATCATTTTTATTAGCATTTCCAATGGCATTAATTTGGCCTATTATTCAAACTGGATTAAATGCTTTTAGTGAAGGGCTATTAGACTCAAATACAGGCTTAGCGGTATTCTTATTTGGATTTATTAAACGACTACTAATACCATTTGGTTTACACCATATTTTCCATGCACCATTCTGGTTTGAATTCGGGTCATATACAAACGGTGCAGGTCAAATTTTCCGTGGTGACCAACGTATCTTTATTGAACAAATCCGTGAAGGTGCGAACTTAACAGCAGGTAAGTTTATGCAAGGTGAGTTCCCAGTTATGATGTTCGGTTTACCGGCAGCTGCGTTAGCGATTTATCATACAGCTAAACCGGAGAACAAAAAAGTTGTAGCAGGTTTAATGGGCTCTGCTGCTTTAACATCATTTTTAACAGGTATTACAGAACCACTTGAATTTTCATTCTTATTCGTGGCACCTTTATTATTCTTTATTCATGCTGTATTAGACGGTTTCAGCTTTTTAATTTTATACTTACTTGACTTACATTTAGGTTATACATTCTCTGGTGGATTTATTGATTTCTTATTATTAGGTATTTTACCAAATCAAACGAAATGGTGGCTTGTTATACCAGTCGGCTTAGTGTATGCGGTGATTTACTACTTTGTGTTCCGCTTCCTTATCGTCAAGTTCAATTACAAAACACCTGGACGTGAAGATAAACAAACGAAAGCAACGACAACATCAACAAGTGATTTACCTTATGAAGTTTTAGAAGCAATGGGTGATAAAGACAACATCAAGCATTTAGATGCATGTATCACACGACTACGTGTAGAAGTGAATGATAAGTCTAAAGTAGACGTCGCACGTTTGAAAGATTTAGGTGCATCAGGTGTACTCGAAGTCGGTAATAATATGCAAGCGATATTTGGTCCAAAATCAGATCAAATTAAACATGAAATGCAACAAATTATGGACGGTAAAGTGGTCAGAGATCCTGTGACACTGGATGATAGTGATGAAGCAGTTGTTGTGGATGGTTCACAATCTGATCTTGAAGTGACTCATTCTGGTCTTGTATCCGCACCAATGAGTGGTGAAATTGTGCCACTTTCTGAAGTGCCTGACCAAGTCTTTAGTGAGAAAATGATGGGTGAAGGTATTGCGATTCGTCCAAGTGAAGGTGAAATTTATGCACCATTTGATGGTAAAATTCAACTCGTATTCCCAACTAAACACGCACTAGGCCTCGTTTCAGACAATGGTTTAGAAATACTCATTCATGTTGGTTTAGATACGGTGAAGTTAAATGGTGAAGGCTTTACTGTTCATGTTGAAGAAGGACAAGAAATTAAAGCAGGCGATCATTTAATGACTGTTGATTTAGAATTGATTAGAAAATCAGCGAAAAGCGATATTACGCCAATCATTGTAACGCAATCTGAAATTAAACATCTTAATTTTACAGATGCGCAAACGGTGCAACATGGTGACAAAATTTTTGAAATTTAACAGATAAGTTTGGTATAAGGATTAAGTTGCATTTGACTTGATGTCATTACTCGAAATTGCATATTAACAGATGCGTTAAGTAGAAATCGCTCTAAGATGGTATTTGATTATAATCATCTTAGAGCTTTTTTATGTTATCCATGTGATTTATTTTTCTATGGAAAACATCGTTCAACAGAAAATCATTTCCTATTATTTGAATTTTTCGGCTTAAGGTCTGAGGAGTATTGGCAATATTAATGGTATAATGGGGCGTATTAAGGGCATCGTTTGGGTAAAATTAAATTTAAAGACATGTTTACACATCATTGCGACAAATTCGTATGTTAGTTTGTTATTATAGATTTAAGTTTAAATTTTTGTGGAAAAGCGATAAACTATAACTAATTTCTAAAAGGCTTGGTGAAATCTATGACCGAACAGCAACAAAAAGATCAATTAGAACATCGAAATTTGAACATACATGAAAGTCGCTTTATGAAATTTTTCGGTGGCAAAGACTTAATTTTTGCATTATTGGTATTTATTTTAATCGGGGTTGTTATTTTTATATTTGATCGTGTATCTTATATTTTCCAACCCTTCATCATTATTTTTAATACTATAGCGGCGCCCATTATTATTGCGCTCATCCTATACTATTTGTTTAATCCGATTATCAATTTGATGGAACGTTATAATATTAATCGGTTATGGGGAATTACAATATTATTTCTAGGTATCGTGGGTATTATTACTATTGTTGTTAATTTATTAATACCACTTGTCACGATTCAATTTGAACGCTTAATGCATAATTTTCCAAAGTACATTAGTAAACTTAGTTCTTTTGCCGATAATATGATGCACATTCCATTTTTGTCTGATTATTATTCGCAAATTGAAAAAACACTGCATGGTTTACAAGAAAAAATCCCAAGCTTAGCGGATGGTTTAAGTTCAAAAATACGTGTTTTTGCTGAAACCGTTGTGAATATCACAGTTGTCATTGTGACAGTTCCTTTTGTTTTATTTTTCATGTTAAAAGATGGACATCGCTTTAAAGAATTTTCTAACAGAATTGTCCCACCAAAGTTTCGTAAAGATGTGCATGATTTATTAGATAAAATGAGTGAACAAGTAGGATCTTACATACAAGGACAAATTATTGTCTCTTTCTGTATAGGGATTTTATTATTTATCGGTTACTCCATTATCGGCTTAGATTATGCTTTGATTTTGGCAAGTATAGCCGCAGTAACAAGTGTTGTTCCTTACTTAGGACCAACGATTGCGATTTCACCAGCGATTATTATTTCTATTATTACCTCTCCGTTTATGTTGGTAAAATTGATTGTTGTCTGGACTGCAGTTCAATTTATAGAAGGTCATTTTATTTCGCCAAATATTATGGGGAAAACACTTAAAATTCATCCGTTAACGATTATCTTTGTCCTTTTATCTGCAGGTAATCTTTTAGGAATTGTAGGAGTCATTTTAGGTATTCCAACCTATGCGATTATCAAAGTTTTAGTTTCTCACATCTTCTTATTATTCAAGCGTCGTTATAACAAATATTACGCTGATGATGCAGGTGGATACGAGATGCCTGAGGAAGAATATAATAAAGAACAATAAAAGGTAGAGGGATTGAGCAATCATAAAGTGTCTCAATCTCTTTTTCTAAGACATGGATTCACACTTAGAGAAAGGAACAGTTTGCATGATAAAACAAAAACATCACTTGCTTAAATATCTTAAAATTGCATTTATCATTTTTTTAATCACAACGATTACAGTGATTTTAGTCAAAGAACTTGCGGCTATTGATTTTAAGAAAGTCTTCCTATTATTCAATCATATTAGCCCAATGGAAATGATTATTCTCTTCTTATTAGGGGGAAGTTCCGTCATTTTGTTATCACTTTATGACGTGATTTTGACTAGTCGTTTTAAATTAGATCTTTCTCCTTTTAAAGCGTTGCGCGTTGGCTATATTATCAATGCGTTTAATAATATTATTGGATTCGGTGGTTTTATTGGCGCTAGTGTTCGTATGTGGTTTTATGGAAGTTATACAAATGAGCGTAAAAAACTCGTCCAATTTGTCTCTTATATGTTGACGTCGATGCTAACAGGTTTAAGTTTTTTGTCACTATTAATCGTGACACATGTGTTAGACGTTAGTTTTTTATATCGGACATCGATTTGGTTTACCGTCTTTTTATACGTTATCGCTTTTTTATTACCTGTATTTATCATTATTTCATGGATTTGGCCTATTGATCGTGCGGCACGTTGGTTAGGTTCTATCTTTACACTTGTGTCTAGCTCAGAATGGTTATTAGCAAGTATCGTTCTGTTCTGTGCATTCCAACTTGTAGGTGTGCACGTCTCTTATCCAGTGATTCTCAGTGTCTTTATTGTTGCGGCGATTTCAGGGCTTATTTCATTCATACCGGGTGGTTTCGGTGCATTTGATTTAATTGTTCTGTTAGGTCTACAACATTTAGGTATTGCGGAAGAAAAAGTTGTATTAGGGTTACTTTTATATCGTTTTGCATATTACTTCTTCCCATTATTAATTGCACTTGTGTTAACTGTTTTTGAATTTGGTTCAGTTGCGAAAAAATATGTTTCTGAATCAAAATACTTTTTACCAGCAAAAGAGGTCTCAGGCTTTTTAATGTCTTTCCAAAAAGACTTTGTTGCGTTAGTGCCATCGCTTGCGTTGAGTATTCTAGTATTAATGATGAGTTCGATTTTATTCTTTAGTAACTTCTCCATTATATTCGATGCTTTAAATACGAAGCATCATACACTGTTTATTTTATTGTATATTTTAAATGTCAGTGCAAGTTTGATTTTACTGTTGAATTTACGTGGGATTATTGCTAGAAGTAAGCGATCGATATTGTTTGCGATTGTAGCACTCGTAATCTTATTATTATCTAATTTTTACGTCTACGGTGCGACGTTATTATTACTCGTTATTGCTTTAATACTTGCAGCGTTGATCTTTGCTTATCGTAAAGCACGTGTACTTAAACGACCGCTCCGTATTCAAAAATTAACGATTATTTTAGTCATTAGTGCGATTGTCCTTTATTTCAATCAGCTATTAGTGAAGCAATTTTTATACTTAATCGAAATACAACCGCCTAAAATTGACTTTTTCTTATTACGTTCAACTTTTTGGTTGTCTGTCATTGGTATGACATTAATTGTTGTTGTCATTATTTATCTTTTCGAATGGAATTATCGTCGTCCTCGAGAACATCATGATAAAGAAGTGGCCAGTCAAATTTTGAAACAATATGGTGGGCATTTATTAAGCCATTTATTATATAGTGGCGATAAGCTTGTATTTGTTAATGAACAACAAACGGCTTTCGTTATGTATCGTTATGACCGAAGTGCCTATATCATTTTAGGTGATCCTGTAGGTTTAGAATCAGATTTCCGTTCGTTGCTGACGGAGTTTTATGAGTATGCCACATATTTAGGTGGAGACGTTATTTTTTATCAAGTGTCTGAAGATTATTTGACGCTTTATCATGACTTTGGTAACCAATTCTTCAAATTGGGTGAAGAGGCGTTAATCAACGCGACAGACTTTACAGTTGCAGGTAAAAAACGGCGTGGTTTTAGAGCGACATTAAATAAACTCGAATCATTAGGTTATCAATTTGAAATTTTAGAGACGCCGTTAGACGATGAAACGTATGATCGATTGCATCAAATTAGTCGAGAGTGGCTAGGTCAGCAATCAGAGTTTTACTTTTCAGTAGGTCGATTCACGCCTGCCTATATTAACGCAGCACCTGTTGGGGTGTTGAAAAATGAAGCAGGTCGTATTGATGCCTTTTGTACATTGATGCCTGTTGAAGGTGCAGACACCATTTCCGTCGATTTGATTCGTTGGGATAAATCATTAGGCTTACCTTTCATGGATGCGTTATATTTAAATATGATTTTATGGGCACAATCAGAAGGCTATTCACGTTTTAATATGGGGATGGCGACATTATCCAACGTTGGACAAGTGCCTTATGGGCATATTAGAGAGAAATTTGCCGGTCGCTTTTATGAACATTTTAATGGTTTGTATAGTTTCCAAGGTTTACGTCAATATAAAAGTAAGTTCAATCCAGATTGGGAGTCACGCTTTCTAGTGTATCATCGTGGCCAAAGTGTTTGGGAGAGTCTCATTAAAGTGACAAGAGTGATCCGACGTAAAAAATAATTGTAATTGAAAACTAAAAACGCCGACAAAGTCATAAGTACTTTGTCGGTGTTTTTAGTTTTAAACCAATATATGATGAGTCGGATATAAAAAACCTTTATTCAAATTAGCAATGGTATGCTTATGTTTACTTAATTTGATGTGATTGCGCGTAAGCTTCACGTTCTCTTTCTTGCTGTTCAAAACGTTCGGGGTCTTTTTTATAGAAATCTTGGTGGTATGCTTCAGCTTCATAAAATTTGGAAGCAGGCAGAACTTTAGTGGCGATTGCTTTATCGTGGTCAAAAGTGCCTTCGAGTGAAGCAATATAAGCTTCAGCGACTTCTTTTTGGTCTTCGTTTGTATAAAAAATAGCAGTGCGATACTGCGAACCTCTATCTTGGAATTGTCCACCGTCATCAGTCGGGTCAATCACTGAGAAAAAGATTTCTAACAGCTTTTGGTATGAAAAGAGTGCGACATCATACTCAATTTTGACTGTTTCATAGTGACCTGTTTCTCCTGATTTCACTTGTTGATACGTCGGTTGATCAACGTGGCCTCCCATATAACCTGATGTGACTTGCTCAATGCCCTCGTTTTGGTCAAATGGCTTGGTCATACACCAAAAGCAGCCACCTGCAAAATATGCTGTATTGATATTCATTTAAACACCCTTCCATATAAGAACTTGGTATGACTTTATAGTTTTCACTTGATTTTTAAAATAAATTTATATAACGTTAATATGTATTTATTATAGTACATAGATACATAATTTTGAAGATATAAGGTTGATAAGATGAATGAAAACAATTTAAACCGTAGTACCTCGAATGCTTCTGAGAAAACTTTAAAGCGTAAGAAAAAGAGAAAGATACCGAAATGGCCTTTGTTTATCTTGGCGTTTATCATTCTGCTTTTTGCCTTTGTGATGTATTGTGTTTCTAGTTATAAGTCAGGTCTTGAAGTGGCTAAAAAACATAATCAAGCACCGAAAATACACAAATTTAATGGTGCCATTAAAAATGATGGGAAAGCCACTGTACTAATTTTAGGTGCGGACCGTGAAGACGGCGGTGTGTCTCGTACCGATTCGATTATGGTTGCGCAATACGACTATATTAAAAAAGATATGAAGATTGTGTCTGTCATGCGTGACATTTATGCGGATATTCCAGGCTATAACAGCTATAAAATTAATGCGGCTTATTCATTAGGTGGACCTGAACTACTGCGCAAGACGTTAAAATCAAACTTAGGTATTGAGCCGGAGTATTATGCAACACTAGACTTTAATGGTTTTGAAGCGATGATTGACGAACTTGAGCCTAAAGGTGTGCCAATTCACGTTGAAAAAGATATGTCTGCCAAAATTGGTGTATCATTGAAAAAAGGCTATCATCGCCTAAACGGGAAAGAGTTACTAGGTTATGCACGTTTTCGTAATGATCCGGAAGGGGATTTTGGACGTGTACGTCGTCAACAACAAGTGATGTCGGCATTGAAACAACAACTCGTACAACCTTCATCTATTATGAAGGCGCCTAAATTAGCGGGTATTATGCGTGGTTATGTCGGTACGAACATGCCAGATTCAGCAATCTATCAAACAGGCTTCAGTTTTATTGTCCGTGGTGATAAAGATATTAAGACGTTAAGTGTTCCTGTTAAAGGAAGCTATGAAAATATTACGACGAATGATGGTGGCTCTGCTTTAGGTATAGATAAAGCTGAAAATAAAAAACGAATTCAAGCATTTTTGAATGATTAAAATGATGTTAAAACCCCCTGTTTGATTGAAAACAAGGGGTTTTAGTATTATTGGTCTGATTTACGTACACCAGCAACGCCAAAGTGTTCTTTTTTCATTTCTTCAATGATAACAGAAATTGCTTCTCTCTTCGCATTTGTTGTTCTCTCTACGGCATCTGTCACTTCAGTTACTAAATTTTTAAGCTGTTCATCCGTGCGACCTTCTAATAATTTAACTGTAACAATCGGCATGATAAGACCTCCTCAATTTTTATTTCATTATAGCATTTTTGATATCGGTTGCGCGATTGAATCATTTTTGGCTATGATAAGGTTAACAACAAGAGACATGGAGGGTTTTTATGGGTTTTGATAATGTATTAACTTCTTTAGGTATCAATGGTATGAAAGTATTTATTCGTTTAAATCAGCGAGAATATGATCTTTCGGATACAATTTCGGGGTGTGTGCATCTCAAAGCGGGGCAAAGCGATCAAAAAGTGACACATATTGTATTGACGATGATTGAAAAATATCCGAATGATGATGAAACGAGTGACTTTTCATACTTAACGCATGAACTAGACCGCTTTGTGATTGATGAAGCATTTACTATCGATGTAGGTGAAGATAAAAAAATAGACTTTAGTTTTAAACCGGAGTCATTAACGTTTAAATCACTTAAAAGCCATATTTATTTGCATACTCATGTTTATATTGAGTACGGTTTGGATGAAGAGATGGAAGCTGTCATTCCTTACCGACGTTAATCATTCATAAGCAGTAAGGATTCAATTGAGCGATGTTGCCTCTGATTAAAGGCGCAACATCGCTTTTTAACGCTTTATTTAGAACGTATGTACTATTTGTATTGATTTAAGAACATATGTTCGTGTATGATAGAAATATAACTTCAGATAGGTAAGGGTGAATGGAGATGTATGATTATCATTTATTAGAAAACAGGGATATTTTGTGTATAGACCAAAAAAGTTTTTTTGCGAGCGTGTCGTGTATTGAAAAAGGATTAGATCCTTTAACGACAAAGTTAGCAGTGGTTGCAGATACGAAAAGACAAGGATCGGTTGTGCTTGCAGCAACGCAGCCCCTTAAAAAGTTAGGCATTCAAACAGGTTCACGTCTATTTGAAATTCCGCATCGCAACGATATTTATATTATTAATCCAAGTATGCGTAAGTATTTAGATATATCACTAAAGATTTCTAAAATCGCGTTACGTTATGTGCCACCAGAAGATTTTCATCAGTACAGTATTGATGAGTTTTTTATGGATGTGACGAAGAGTTATTATCGTTTTAATACGACTTTACATTCATTTTGTGAGCGTTTAATTAAAGAAATATATGAAGAAACTAAAGTACAGTGTGCGATTGGTGTCGGTTCTAATATGTTACTCAGTAAGCTCGCATTGGATAATGAAGCTAAAAATAATCCGCGCTATATTGCTGAATGGCGTTATGAAGATGTGCCAAATAAAGTATGGGAGATTTCTCCTTTGACCTCTTTTTGGGGGATTAGTAAACAAACGGAGAAAAAATTGAATGCGCGAGGCATCTTTAAAATTGGACAATTAGCACAGTATCCATACGTTTACTTAAAAAGAGACTTTGGGATTATAGGTGTGGACCTTCATTTACATGCGAATGGGATTGATCAAAGTCGTATGAATGAAACGTATCAAATTATGAACCCTTCTATTTGTAAAAGCCAAATTTTGATGCGTGATTATACATTTCAAGAAGCAAAGGTTGTTATGCAAGAGCTCATTGAAGATGTGGCACGGCGCTTGCGAGAACGTCAACAACTCGCAAAGACAATTCATTTTTCATTTGGTTATAAAGATGGAGGTGGTATCTCTAAACAATATACGTTACAAGTCGGTACCAACTTAGAGCAAGATATTTATAACGTTGTTGCGCGTTTGGCTGAAACGTATTGTGACCAAAATGAATTATATCGGACCTTGAGTGTGGCGTTGACGAAAATGTCGCCTGAAAGTGAAAGACAGTTAGATTTGTTTGCGGATGAATTCCAAAGGCTACGTCAAGAAAAATTGGCGAAAACGATTGATCATTTACAAGAGAAATATGGTAAAGGCATCGTTTCAAAAGCGATATCCTATACTGAAGCGGGGACTAAGTATGGAAGATTAGGCTTAATGGCAGGGCATAAAATGTAACTGTGTGATTAAAGTATCAATGATGTATGGATGTGGCTGTATTATTGCGATATCAGTGTTTATTGTTATTTTATGGATGGATAAGAAGCAAGCTAGGATTGTAAAAATCAAGATGGTATAATTAAAAAGTCGCCTATCTCTCAGGCGTCAATGACGACGCAGAGAGGAGGTGCATATGAATGACCGAAGTTCTTGTTCACATCACAACCACGGTTGTCAGTGGTTGTATTGTTGCGTTATTTGCACATTGGCTACGTGTACGCAACAATAAGAAAAAATAGGCGATATGATAAGCTAGCGCCGAAAAAATCCCCTCGCTATCGGAAGTAGCGAGGGGATTGGTGCATATCATGCACGAAGTTCTTGTTGAATTTATTATAACATGAGTCAGGAAAGAAATGCAAAATGCGTTAATATTTCCTGTTTTTTAGCTTAGGTAAGTATCAAAGTCTTTTAATGCAATGCGCGCTGCATCTCGATCTTCCGGACGTTTAAAACTAATACGTAAAGCACCGTAAATGTCTTCACGAACCTCCAAAATCCTCAAGTTTCTTATAGAAATTTGATGCGTACTTAATATTTCTGTAATTTTCGAAATCATGCCCGGTTGGTCTGGAATATCTACATATAAATCAAAAGTACTATCCATTGCCCCTTTTTGACGTATTGGCAGGGCATCGCGATAAGATTTTGCATCATTAAAAAAATCATATAGAGCGTCTTGCTGTTCGGTTTCAAGCAAATGAATGGTATTCGAAAGCTGATGTTGCAAATGTTTAAGTGACGAAATGATATGGGACTTGTTCTCGATTGAAATATCACGCCACATTTCGGGGTTACTACTTGCTACACGTGTAATGTCGCGAAAACCTCCAGCAGCAAAGTCTTGAATTAAAGAAGACTCAGAAGCGAAAAAAGCATTGAGATGAACAAGACTAGAGGCCATGAAATGGGGGACATGACTAACGATACTCATGATACGATCGTGTTCTTCAGCAGTTAAATGTATAAAGTGTGCACGCGTTGGTTCAAGTAATTGCTGAATTTCTCGACGTGCATCATTATTTTCTGCAAGGTTATGAACGAGAATATAGTAAGCATTTTCAAATAGATGCTTTTTTGCATTGAGCACACCTGATTTATGACTTCCTGCCATCGGATGCCCACCGACTAAGTGGATTTGAGAAGCTAATAATGTCGACTCAAATGCTTGAATCGTTGCTTTCGTACTTCCAGTATCAGTGACAATTAAACCGGGTTGTGTTTCAAGATGAGGCAACGCTTTTAAATATTTAACTGTCGTTTGTACGGGTGTTGCAAAAATCACGATATCTGCTTGCTTAAGTGTCGTTTCATAATCTGAAGAGGCATGGTCAATAATACCTATAGACTGTGCGCGTTCGAGTTGGTCGGGGTTTGCATCAAAAGCTGTAATGGTTACGTTTGGATGGAAATACTTCATATTACTGGCTAAACTTCCACCGATTAAACCAAGACCAACAAAAAAGATGTGAGTCATCAAAGCCCCCCTTTAGTTTATAATAAATAATGGCTAGTTTATCATTTTAACGCGTTTAATTGCAAGAGTGAGATAAGAATACGTGAGATTTTAGCGTATCATCGTTACAATAGAATAAAGAGAAGAAGGGGATGAATAGTATGAATGAACGTGTTATTGAAACATTAACTGAATTAACAGCTATCAATAGTCCGTCTGGAAGTGCTGAGCGTGCCATCGATTATGTTAAAAAGCGTGTGGAATTGAGTGGCTACACGACACATATTACTAATAAAGGCGGATTACTTATAGAAGTTAAGGGCGACAATGATGAGAAGAAAAAGTGTATCACAGCCCATGTAGATACACTTGGCGCAATGGTTAAAGAGATATTAAAAGATGGTCGATTACGTTTAGCCCTTATTGGTGGCTTTCGTTATAATGCAATTGAAGGCGAATATTGTACGATTGAAACCGCAACAGGTCAAACATACCGAGGTACAATTTTAATCCATGAGACGACACCACATGTTTATCGCAACAATCATGAAATTGTGCGTGATGAGACTAATATGGAAGTTAGAATAGATGAAAAGGTAACATCTGAAGCGGAAACACGTGCTTTAGGTATTGAAGTCGGTGATTTTGTCAGTTTTGATCCTCGAACAGAAGTTACAGCTTCAGGATTTGTAAAGTCACGTCATTTAGACGACAAAGTGAGTGTAGCAGTTATTATTGAATTTTTGGAATGGTACCAAGAACAATCGAAGCGGCTCCCTTATACAATTCAATTTTATATTTCTAATAATGAAGAAATTGGTTACGGTGCAAACTCGAATATTGATCCAAAAGTTAAAGAATTTATCGCTTTTGATATGGGTGCATTAGGTGACGGTCAATCCTCAGATGAATACACAGTGTCAATATGCGCGAAAGATGCTTCAGGCCCTTACCACAAAAAGTTGCGTCATCATCTTGTGTCTTTATGTCGTGAACGCCACATTCCGTATCAAGTAGATATTTATCCATATTATGGTTCTGATGCTTCTGCCGCTTTAAGTGCAGGTGCAGATGTCAAACACGGTTTGTTTGGGGCAGGAATTGAGTCTTCACATGCATTGGAACGGACACATATAGATTCAATTAAAGCAGCTCAAGCGCTTTTAGAAGCATACTGTTTTTCAGAATTAGTTTAAATTTAATACCATCATATTGGCGAATTTGAAGGGAATAAGTTAAAATGTAGAAAGAATAAAAGGGTGAATATGGCGTAATCGCAACGGTGATAGAGATTTAAACAATCTGGGGATTTAAAACTTCACTGTTGCTTTTTCTAGGTATGCCATAAGAGGGAAAGCAGAACAAATTAAAATGGTTGGAAGATATAAAGAGAAATAGGAGTATTAAAATGAAGTTTACAAATTTAACGACGGCTGAATTTGGTGCGTTTACAGATCAAATGCCATATAGCCATTTCACGCAAATGGTAGGGAACTATGAATTAAAGGTTGCTGAAGGTGTTGAAACACATCTTGTCGGCATTAAAGATAACAACAATAACGTACTAGCAGCATGTTTACTGACAGCGGTGCCAGTAATGAAGTTTTTTAAATATTTTTATTCAAATCGCGGACCAGTTATGGATTACGAAAATAAAGCGCTCGTTCATTTCTTTTTTAATGAACTTTCAAAATATGTTAAGAAATATCATGCATTGTATTTGAGAGTAGACCCTTATTTACCAATGTTAAAGCGAAACCATGATGGTGAAGTGATTGAAAGATACGGCAGTGACTGGTTTTTTGATAAAATGGCTGAATTAAACTTTGAACATGAAGGTTTCACAACTGGGTTCGATACAATAAGACAAATTCGTTTTCATTCTGTGCTCGATGTTGAAAATAAAACATCAAAAGACATCTTAAATCAAATGGATAATTTAAGGAAAAGAAATACGAAAAAAGTACAGAAAAACGGTGTTAAAGTCCGCTATCTAAACGAAGATGAATTACATATTTTCCGTTCGTTTATGGAAGATACGTCTGAAACAAAAGATTTTGTAGATAGAGATGACGATTTTTATTATCATCGTATGAAATACTATAAAGATCGTGTACGCGTGCCACTAGCGTATATTGATTTTAACGCATATTTAGCAGAGCTCAACGCTGAAGCGCAAGACTTTAAAAAAGAAATTGCAAAAGCAGACAAAGACATCAACAAGCGTCCTGAAAATCAGAAAGCCATCAATAAAAAGAAAAACTTAGAGCAACAACTGGAAGCGAATCAAGCTAAAATAAAAGAAGCAGAAACATTGCAACTTAAACACGGTGATACATTACCGATTTCGGCTGGATTCTTTATTATAAATCCGTTTGAAGTTGTTTATTACGCAGGTGGTACGGCAAACGAATTTCGTCATTTTGCTGGAAGCTACGCAATTCAATGGGAAATGATTAATTATGCGATTGATCATCAAATTCCAAGATATAATTTTTATGGCATTAGTGGTGATTTTTCAGAAGAGGCAGAAGATGCAGGTGTGATAAAGTTTAAAAAAGGCTATAATGCAGAAGTAATAGAATATGTCGGTGATTTTATTAAGCCTATACACAAACCTGCCTATACAGTCTACTTAAAATTAAAGCAATTAAAAGACAAGATAAAAAGATAAGATATAGCAAAGAGAAGGGGATTTATTGGTATGAAATTTACAGAGTTAACAGTTGAAGAATACGACCAATTTGTTCAAAATCCTGTTTTAGAAAGCCACTATTTTCAAGTAAAAGAAAATATTGCAACAAGAGAAGCGGACGGATTTCAAGTTGTGTTGCTTGGCGTGAAAGACGACAATAATCAAATCCTTGCAGCCAGCTTATTTTCAAAAATTCCTACAGCAGGTAGTTATGTTTATTACTCAAATCGTGGTCCGGTCATGGATTATAGCGATTTAGGATTAGTAGACTTCTATTTAAAAGAATTAGAACAATATTTAACGAAAAATAAATGCCTTTATGTCAAAATAGATCCATATTGGATTTACCAAATATACGATAAAGATATCCAACCGTTTCCAAATCGAGAGCGTAATGATAAACTGGTACAACTTTTCAAATCACAAGGTTACCGTCATCATGGTTTTACAACTACATACGATACATCAAGTCAAGTGAGATGGATGGGCGTACTTGATTTAAAAGATCAAACGCCACAAACATTAAAAAAATCGTTTGATAGTCAGCGTAAAAGAAATATCAATAAAGCGAACAATTTTGGTGTGAAAGTTAGATTTTTAGAAAAAGATGAAATTAATCTCTTTTTAGAGCTTTATAGAGAAACTGAAGAACGTGCAGGCTTTGTGTCAAAAACAGACGATTATTTCAAAAACTTTATTGATCATTATGGCCATAAAGTGTTGATTCCATTAGCATACATCGATCTTGATGAGTATATAACGACCTTACAGGAGAGCTTGAATGATAAAGAATCAAGACGTGATCAAATGATGTCTAAAGAGAATAAAACAGACAAGCAAATTAAGAAAATTTCAGAGTTAGATACGCAAATTGACCATGACCAAAAAGAATTGTTAAGAGCAAGCGAATTACGTCAAACAGATGGTGCAGTTCTTCATCTTGCTTCGGGTGTATATTTTGCAAATGCTTACGAAATCAATTATTTTTCAGGCGGCTCAAGCGAGAAATATAATCAATTTATGGGACCGTATGCGATGCATTGGTTTATGATTAACTATTGCTTTGAACATGGATATGAGCGTTACAACTTCTACGGATTGTCCGGTGATTTTACTGAAAACAGTGAAGATTATGGTGTATACCGCTTTAAAAGAGGCTTCAATGTGCAAATTGAAGAACTCATTGGCGACTTTTACAAACCTATCCATAAAGTAAAATACTTTGTATTCAATACATTAAATAAAGTACGTACAAAAATTAAAAAACAATAACAATTGATTCGCGCTTTTTAGCTCAAAGCGCGAATTTTTTACAAAAATAGGATTAACCATATTTATGTTATGTAAACCTATTGATTAGTTTGATTTTAAAAAAACGCAAATAAGGACTTTTGACAGCGCTTTCATTTTAGGATGTATTTAAATAATGTATGGCTCTGTTATATATAGCGCAAATTAGAAGTCTATAGCAATAGTTTTTTTAGCTGTTATTATGATAATCCAGTGATTGTCTGATGTATCATACATTTGTAAGCTTTTATCGGTGTTTAAACATCGTTCTTGTACATGGCTATGCTACTATGGATGGTTTCAGCTTCAAATTTGTCTCATTATCTTTAAGCATGAACTGATATATACCATGCATTCATAGCAAATTCATTTGCTGTATTGATCTTTAAGTGATAGTTAAGCTGATAAAGCTGCATGTGAAAAACGCTATAACATAATACTAGCGCTTAAATCATAATAAACGTTGGCAAATGATGTATTTGATATGTAAATACGAAAATCAATATAGATATGTATAGAAAGACCGCTGTATTTCAAGAATCTTTTTTAGTTTACATAATATATATTATAGGAAGTTATGCATTAAAAGGGGTTGGGCCCTTTTCCTTATAAAAATATCCCTAAACCGCTGATGTTATATATCAACTTGTTTAAGGATATTAGATATTACTTCGGATAATGTTTTCTTTCGAAGCGTGCACGTTCTTTTTCATATTTTTTAAGCTGACGCTGTTTTCGCCAATTGCGTGTAAAATACCATAACAATGCGCTAATGATTAAACTTAGAATTGCGACAAATGCTGCATATCCTAATAACGGTTCATACGTGATGTCATAAAAATTGGGTATGATAAATGCCAATACACCAAGAACAACAAACATGGTTATTGCTGCAAAAAACCACTTATTAAGCACTAAAGTACAAAATAACGTGAGGACGACCATAATGAGTAAAGTCACCCACAAATAGTTCGGCATTTCTAGTATCGTCATATGGGTTAGTCTCCTTCAATTGCTTTGATTTAGATTTCATTATACTAAAATCACTGTACTTTATCAGTTTTAAAAGTCAAATTAAGTTATCGAAATCTTTAGACATGCGTTTATGCATATAAAAACGTTATAATATGGTTACATACATATTTAAAGGAGGAATGATGACATATGTCTCAAAAATTACCACATAGAACGGAAGTCCCTACAGCTGAAACTTGGGATTTAAGTGATTTATACGCTGATTCAGCGGCTTACGAAAAAGCGATTCACGCATTATATCAAGATGCCCAATCCTTTAAAGCGCAGTATGAAGGGCAATTGAACCAATTAGATACCATTAAAAAAGGATTAGAAGCCTTTTCTCAAATATTAATAGAATTAGATCGCGCAGGGAATTATGCAGAACTATTGTTAAGTGTCGATACTACAGACGCAGAACGACAACGGTTAAGCGCCCTATTTTCAACGAATTATGGTAAGATTATAAGCCAACTGTCTTTTGTTGAATCTGAGTTGCTATCTTTAGATAAAGAAACGATGGATGTTGCGATTAATGAGTTGCCTTATGGTTATTATTTAAAGCAATTGCAAAAAAGACAACCCCATCAATTACATGCCAAAGCTGAAGAAGCTTTGGCGAGTATGGCACCCGCATTTTCATCAGCAAGTGAAATTTATGGAATCACAAAGATGCTTGATATTGATTTTGGAAGTTTTGAAGTGAATGGCCAGCAATATGATATGGACTACACAACATTTGAAGGTTACTATGAAGATCATGAAGACACGGATTTACGTCGCAAGAGCTTCCGTCACTTTAGTGACACGATTAAAAAATATGAACATACAACGGCTGCAGTATACAATGCTCAGGTCCAAAGAGAAAAATTAGAAGCTGATTTGAGAGGTTACGATTCAGTCATTGAGTACCTACTAGAAGAACAAGATGTTACTTTAGAGATGTATCATCGCCAAATTGATACGATTATGTCTGATTTAGCGCCTATTATGCGTAAATATGCGAAAATCATTCAAAGAACAAATCAATTAGACGAGCTTCGATTTGAAGATTTAAAGATTTCGGTTGATCCTACATATGAACCTGAAATTACAATTGAAGAATCTAAAAAATATATTTTTGGTGCACTAGATGTCTTAGGTGCTGATTATGTTAAAATGTTAAATCAAGCTTATGATGATAGATGGATAGATTTCCCACAAAACAAAGGTAAACAAACGGGTGCTTATTGTGCGAGCCCTTATGCGTCACATAGTTATATTTTTATTTCGTGGACAGGTAAAATGACTGAGGCATTTGTGCTAGCTCATGAATTAGGTCATGCAGGCCATTTTACCTTTGCACAAGCGCATCAAAATTACTTACAATCTGAAGCATCTATGTATTTTGTCGAAGCACCATCAACAATGAACGAAATGTTAATGCTTAATTACTTATTTAAAAATAGTCATAACCCACGTTTTAAACGTTGGGCAATTGGCTCCATTTTAGCACGCACATATTATCATAATATGGTTACGCATTTACTAGAAGCAGCTTATCAACGAGAAGTCTATCAACGTGTCGATAAAGGTGAATCATTGAATGCACCTGCGTTAAATGAAATAAAGTTAGATGTGATTAAATCGTTCTGGGGAGACGTAGTCACGTATACACCAGGTGCAGAGTTAACTTGGATGCGTCAACCTCACTATTATATGGGGCTATACTCATACACTTATTCAGCTGGTTTAACAATTGGAACAATTATGGCACAACGTATTAAAAATGAAGGTCAACCTGCTGTAGATGATTGGTTAACTGCCTTAAAAGCTGGTGGCAGTGTTTCTCCAACAGAGATTGCGAAGATAGCCGGTATCGATATTACGACGGATCAACCGCTTAAAGAAACGATACAATATATCGGTCAATTAGTTGATGAATTAGAAGCATTAACGAATGAAATTGAGGCTACAACTGATAGCGAAAAGTAAAAGAATATTAAAATAAACTTTAAGAAGAATGTTTAAAGAAATGCGGAGGATATAGAGATGAAATTGAAAGATGAACGTCATCAGTATATACTTGATCAAATCGAACAAAAAAGAATCGCACGTGTGTTAGATTTGTCGAAAGATTTAAATGTAGCCGAAATGACGATACGTCGCGATTTAAAAGAACTTGAGTCACAAGGTTATTTGCAACGTATACATGGTGGCGCTAAAGCTTTATCCTCCCCTAACCCAACGATTTATAAAGAACAATCAAGGCAAGATAAGAAAGCAATGAATACAGCAGCTAAAAAAATTATCGCGCAAAAGTGTAGTACACTGATTCATGATGTTGTTGATGATAATGAGGAAGTTGTATTTATTGGTTCAGGCACGACGAATGAAGCCATTTTTGATTATATCAAAGATAAAAGATTAACGATTGTAACGAACTCTATGGATATATTTATGCAATATAAAGGCTTGGCCCATATTGATACGTATTTAGTTGGTGGTCGATATCGAGAAAAAACAGGCACTTTTGTAGGCCAATATGCTGAAAATATGATACACCAATTTGAAATTACAAAGGCATTCATCGGTGCAAATGGTATCGTAAACCAAGAAATAACGACAGCAAATGAAGATGAAGGTGCTTGCCATCAAGTCGTTATAGAAACTGCTGAGCAAGTCTATATTAATGCAGATCGAACAAAATTTGATGTCAAAGCTTTATTTACATTCGCTACATTGAATCAAGTTACAGCTGTTATCACAGATGATGTTGCGAGAATCGAACAAAATCCTACGCTTTTTATTTGATAAAAAGTGGCTATATGCAAACATTACGTTAACTCGAACTGGAGTATAAGAGAAAGCAAAATGATTTCTCTTATACTCTTTTTTCTTTTGAGCGCTTATTTTCATCATCATTTTTATAAAAACAATGATTACCCCCCTATTTCATCGCACTTTTACCACAAAATAATTTTTAATATTGTCCCTCTACTTAAAATGTAACAGTATTGCATAATAAATATTGTAAAAAATACTTTGTTGTGTATAATATAACTATAAACAAACATTTTAGAACATAATTAGACTTTATCGAACATTTTTAAGGAGTGAGGGATATGAAATTGTACCTTAATGCGACAACAAAAGGACAAGCATTAAAAGAAAAATTGCTTTCTTTTTTGATAGCTAAAGGTCATGACGTCGTGGATTTAACAAGTTCAGAGGATGGGGACGATGTTTTCAAAGTAACCCAACAGACTGTTATGAAGATTCAGAGTGATTTAGAAAGTAAAGCGATTATTATTGATGACTATGGCATTGCCCCTTTTATCATTGCAAACAAATATAAACACATTATTTGTGCAAGTGTGTCCGACGAGCAATCTTCTAAAATGACAAGACGTCATAATAATACGAACATCATCGTTTTAGGTTCAGAAATTATAGGTGCAACACTTGCGCAAAATTGTGCAGATGCCTTTTTTAAAGCTGATTACGATGCAGGTCGTCATCAAATCAGAATCGATATGCTCAATCATATGTGTTAAAAACTGGGAGGTATAATTATGAAAATAGCGATTGGCTGTGATCACATTGTTACAGATGTAAAAATGAGAATTTCTGAACATTTAAAAGATTTAGGGCATGAGGTCATTGACTTTGGTACTTATGATAAGCACCGCACGCACTACCCTATTTTTGGAAAATTGACGGCAGAAAGCGTCGTTAAACAAGAAGCAGATTTAGGTGTTGTTTTATGTGGAACGGGTGTTGGCATTAGTGTTTCTGCGAATAAAACACCTGGTGCACGTGTAGCTCTTGTACGTGATACTACAAGTGCACGAATTGCAAAGCAACAATATAACTGTAACCTTATTGCGGTTGGAGGTGCAGTGACGGGGATAGACCTAATCAAAAATATTGTCGAAACATTTATTAACACCGCATATACGCAAACAGATGAAAACGAAGCATTGATTCGTCAAATTGATCATGTGTTAGAGTCAGAAGATGTTCATTACACTGACGATATGTTTGATTTGTATTTAGAAAAATGGAATGAAGGGGCTTACCAAGATTAAAGATTATAGCGGTTAAAATAAGCACTGTTACTAAATGATATCTCTGGGGATGTGGAGATACGCTATTGACTACTATGACATTTTAGTTGAAAAAGTAAAATAATATCACTAGGTGCGCGTGTAATGATTAGGAGGTACCTGCGAAATAAACGAGCATCACTATACAATAGTCAATTTGAGAAGATTTGTATATGTTTTTATCCGCAGGAAAATAAAATGGTAAAAGACTTATCTCATTTAGTGAATGATAAAGGCTTTATTGCAGCATTGGCGATTGATCAACGTGGTGCATTAAAGCGAATGTTAGGAAATGATATTTCAGATGAAGCCATCAAGCAATTTAAAGTGATCGTTTCTGAATCTTTGACACCTTATGCATCTAGCATTTTATTAGATCCTGAATATGGCCTTCCAGCTGCCACAAGCAGAGAGGCATCGTGTGGTTTAATGTTAGCTTATGAAAAAACGGGCTATGATAAAACCGAACCAGGCCGACTTCCAGATTTACTTGACAATTGGTCTGTTAAGCGTCTAAAAGAGGCTGGCGCAAATGCTATTAAGCTACTGATTTATGTTGACGTAGATGAATCAGAAGCCATAAATATTAAAAAGGAAGCATTTGTTGAACGTGTGGGCGCAGAGTGTCATTCTGAAAATATACCTTTCTTCTTAGAAATATTGACTTATGATGCGACTATTGGAGACAACCAAAGTATTGAATACGCAAAATTAAAGCCGCATAAAGTTAATCGAGCGATGGAAATATACAGTCAACCACGTTTTCAAGTTGATGTTTTAAAAGTAGAAATTCCTGTTAACATGGCATTTGTTGAAGGATTTAGTGAAAAAGAAGTCGTTTATACACAATCTGAGGCAGCGCAACATTTTAAAGCACAAGCGGATCATACGCCTCTACCATATATTTTCTTAAGTGCAGGTGTATCTGCTCAGTTGTTCCAAGAAACATTGATTTTTGCTCATAAATCTGGCTCAACATTTAATGGCGTGCTTTGTGGAAGAGCGACATGGGCAGGCGCAACACAATGGTATCGTGATGGAAACATGAGCCAAGCGCAATCGTGGCTTACAAATGAAGGGGTTAAAAATATAGAAGCTTTAAATAAAGTATTAGAGACGACAGCCACACCTATTCAATCATTATAGTATAAGAGAAGGGATATCACGTGATATCCCTTCTCTTATTTACGTATGTTAAGATTGTTGTGCAATCGCTTTTGCTAATTCACGATACCATAATGCACTTTTTTTGACATATCTTTTTTGCGTTTCAAAATCAATATAGAATAGTCCATACCGTTTATTATAACCATTTGACCAACTAAACATATCTTGTAGTGACCATACAAAATAACCGTCGACACGTGCACCTTCTTTGATCGCTTTACTAATTGCTTCTAAATGAGTTGCTATATAGTCAATACGTACTTGATCATTGATAGGTGTTTCTTCATCAATCCACTGATCTTTGTAACCAAGGCCATTTTCTGTTACGAGCATTTTCTTATAATTTGGATAATCATTTTGAATCCGTTGAATCATATCGTAGAGACCTTCTGGATAAATATACCAATCCCAGTCGGTCGTTGGAATTTTATCATTCTTGACGACTTCACCAATGCCCGCGATGCGATACACAGAAGTCCCCTTATCACCTGTTCCATTATGAAAAATATAGCTTTCATCCTGATGGTATTGAATCCAATTGCTTTGATAATAATTTATACCAATAAAATCAAGTTGCGGTGCTGCAATTTTAAGGGTATCCAACTCCTCTTTTCGAATATCTAATTGCTCAAATTCATCTGCTAATATAGTTTTTATTGTTGTTAGTTTTTCATCCGTATAATTTCCTAAAAATGTTGCGTCTAACATGAACCCATTCATGAAAATATCATGTTTACGTGTTGCCTCAATATTTTGAGGTTGTTGATCAATACTATAAAATTGTGTTAATGCATGTACGAGTCCAATTTCACCTTGATAGCCTTTCTCTTTAAACAAATTGACAACACGACTATGTGCAACGAGTTGATTGTGTTGAGATTGGACACATTTTAGTCGCTCATACTTTTCACCTGGCGGAAACGCACCAGAAAGATACTGTCCTTGTGCATAGGCAATAGGTTCATTTATCGTTATCCAATGTTTAACGATATCATGATATGCTTCAAAAACAAAAGCGGCATAATCCTCAAATGCTGAAATTTGATTTTTATTGAGCCAGTCTCCTTGTAAAAACAATGTTTCAGGCGTATCAAAATGATGCAAAGTAACGTAAGGCTCTATATTGTATCGAAGACATGTTTCAAATACTTTACGATAGTATTCGACTCCTTTAGCATTCGGCTCGCCACTTCCATGTGGAAATATGCGTGACCATGCAATCGAAATCCGCAGCGCTGTAATGCCATGTTCATGAGCTAAACGGATGTCTTCTTCGTAACGATGATAAAAATCACTCGCTGGATCAGGACTAAATCGCCCTTCTTTTTCTAGAAATGCATCCCATAAAACGCGACCTTTCCCATCTTCTTTGCTTGCACCTTCAACTTGATATGCTGCCGTTGCGGCACCTAAGATAAAAGTTTTAGGTAATGCTATCATTTAAATCGCTCCTTTATATTTATTTTGTTTGATTTTTCTGACGAATCAAATTAGCTATTTTTGTTAATGCCGCATCTCCGTCACGTGTTAATGCAATGTATTCACGTCCAGTTGTAGTCATTAGTTGCGCATCATATTGATCCGTTATTTTCTTCATTTCATCTTTCATTGAATCCATTTGTGGTGCAAGGATTACAACATCCATGTCACGAATCAAATCCATGTCTTGACCATATGCACGAGCGGTTGCTTCTAACTGAACGCCTTTTTCTTTTGCTGTTTTGTTAAGTGCGTTTGCTAGGATACCACTTGTTCCGCCACCTGCACAGACGACTAAAACATTGGCGCTAAAGGTGTGAATCTGTTGGTCATGTGAGGATTCATTTTCTTGTTCAGTCATTGTATCAGAGGCAGATTTCATATCACTGCTTAATTCAGCAGTTACAGTACTGTGTTCTTCATCAAGCTTGATTTTGTCGTATGCACGTACAAATGGATACCAAATAATAAAATCTACTATCAATAATACGGCAATTAAGACAAGAGAAAGCATCGCAAAGTTGCTAGCCATGTATATACCAATCGGTGCAGGTGTAGGCCATGGAAGTAAGTGCATAAAACCGTTCATCCCTAATTGTTCAACAAAGAATTTTAAAATCCATGAATTAATAATAGGCGTAATGATAAAAGGAATCATAAATACTGGATTTAAGATAATCGGTGCACCGAAGAGTAAAGGTTCGTTTACTGCAAAAGTAGTTGGAACGACGGATGCTTTTCCAACAGCTTTTAATTCTTTTGATTTACAAAGAAATATAAATAAATAAGGAACGAGTAAAGTCGCGCCAGTACCGCCCATCAGTGCAACGAAATCCTGTGTAGATTGTGTTAATGCAAAACTTGCATGCTGCCCTTCTCTAAAAAGACGTAAATTTTCAGCTTGGTTATTATACATAATCGCAACTACAGCAGGACCCACAACGGATGGGCCATGTACACCAATAAACCAAAAGAAAGCAATGAACCCAAAAATAATGGCAAAGCCTAAGTAACCATTGGCAGCCGTAAATAATGGTGAAAGTAAGATTGTCACAAGCTCAGCTAAATTTCCTTCTGTTAAATGTCTCACTAAAATATCAATGATCCAGAAAAAAGAGACCGATAAGGCGAAAGGAATCATATCCTTAAACGCTTGTGCAATATTCCCTGGAACTTGGGGAGGCATCTTAATCGTAATATTATTTTTTATACAAACGTAATAAATGTTAGGAACGATAAATGCGACTAAGAAAGAAGCAATCAATCCTTTGGTACCTAACATATCAATATTAATACCATCTTTTACAGGATTCATCGCTAAAATTAATAGTGCTGATTCGGCAGCGATAAATGTGGAGATAACATTGATTTGGTTTGTTTTAGGTAACTTGATATTTTTATTATCAGTCAGTGATTTGGTGACAGTCCCTGAAATATAAACGGCGATCATTCCCATTGTAAATGTGTAAACTTTCATAATGATTTCTTCAATATGTTTTGGCCAGTGAAATCCCCATATATTAGGCACATACGCAACTAAAATAAACAATGAAGAAAATAAAATAACAGGCATAACTGCGACAAATCCGTCACGAATTGCAGTTAAATACGGGTTAGCTGCAACTTTTTCAAAAAAAGGTTTCATACGTTCTATATACTTGATAATGGATTTCATATATATCCACCTACCTTTCAAAACGCTCTAATTGCTGATAGACATCAATAAAGTATTTTGCAATATCTCGTAAAGCCATTGTCGTCATGAGATGATCTTGTCCATGAACCATGACAAAACTCATTTCTCCGACTTCGCCACGCGACTCTTTTGCTAAGAGCTGTGTTTGTTCCACATGTGCTTCATTAATAAATCGGTTCGCATTTTCAATGTGTGCTTGTGCCTCTTGAAAGTTTTTACTTTTGGCCGCCTCGAATGCACGCATAATTTCTGCGCGTGCATCACCTGCTATAGCAACAATGGTAAATCCAATCATCATGTTATCTTCCTTAGACATAAATTTTCCTCCCTTATCGACTTAAATGAGTCGCTCTAAATGCAATTGAAAATGATATTTATCAGTTTCTAGAATGGTGAGCTGAAATTGATTTTCTAAAGCTTCTGCCAGCTCGTTTGCAAGTTTATACGAGACTGGATGAGATTGTTTTAATCCAGAAAAAATAGCAACATCAATCGAACTTAATTGATTTTCATCTTTATTTGCATTTTGAGACTCATAAAAGTAACTCATGTGTGTGAAAAAGCGGTCGTAGTGATAATGGTTACGTTGAGTTCGAACAATTTGGTGGTCATTTAAAAACTGATTTACAAAGTTAATGATACGAATGAATCGTGCATTATCTTCTATTTGAGCCGTGTTTACATCCAACTTGGCATTGAGAAAATGTAATGCTAAACTGACGATTTCAGATTGTGGAAACGATGGCGCTAAGTTTTGATTAATGATTTTTAACCCTAGTTCTGCAGCCTCCATTTCAAGTGGATAATGTGACTGCATATCTGGTATAACGGTTTCTTGCCAAAGGTTATTTTCAATACGATGTTGTGCTGCATATAAATGATCAGCTAATGTTACATAAAGATAGTCTTGAAACGTCAGATTAAAATGTTTTTGTACAGTTGAAACAACTTCAAAGCTAGTTAAGATGTATTTAATCGGAACATCTTTAATTAAAAAAGTCAGATTCTGCTTCATATTTTCGTTTTCTAGACGAAAAATTTTCTCAACCCTTTGACGTTCTAAGGTGTCCCCTTTTTTCTTTTTAAATGCGATACCTTTGCCAGTGACAATCAGTTCTTCTTGCTCGTGTGATTTGACAATTGCACAATTATTGTTCAAAACCTGTTGAATAATCATTTATAAACCTCCCAAAACTCAAATAAAAAAACCACAAATCAATTCGTTTGATACAAAATTGATTTGTGGTTTCGCCTAATTCAATAGTCACGATCCATGGAAATGTTTTAAAATGTCCGTTTTTGTTCTTTATGATAATAATAAAGCTGTTCAATTTAAATGTCAATATAAATTTAATATGACGAAACATAAATAAGGATACATTGACATTAAATAAATATATGAAAAAAAGCCCTATCATCATGTGATATTATGACGACAAGGCTTTATTTGAAATGACTTTATGTTAAAAGATTTACGTGAGTTAATCTTCTAAGCGAGACCAACCTTTTTTCGTTAATGTGATTTTGCCAGTTTCAATATTGATAATGCGCTTTTTATATAAATGACCGATAGCGCGTTTAAAAGCGCCTTTACTCATGTTAAAAACTTCTTTTATAGCTTCTGGGCTAGATTTGTCCCAGAATGGTAATTCGCCTTCGTATTCAACAAGTAGATTAAATATACGTTCGCCATCTTCATCCAAACGTTCATGCGCAAAAGGTAAAAATGAACCATTTAATTCGCCTTTATCATTGTAGCCAATAATGCGAACATCTAACTGTTCTCCTAGTCTTGGTTCTTCCTTACGTTCTGACTCATGCACAAAAATTTTGTAGCCTTCTTCTGATAAAAGAAATGTACCTACGCGTAATAAACGATAAGGGCGTGCTTGAATCATTTTATTTTTAAGTGCGTCATCATGAACAGGTGTGTACATTTGTTGGACAGTTGTTTCCGATGCAAGTCGTGCAAACATTTGTCTTTCACGGTCAATTCTCAATGTACATAAAATGTAGTCTCCTTTTACAGGCCATAACGATTTAAGCTTTGGTAAATCTTCCCATGGTACTAAAACTTCTCTTGGTAACCCCACGTCTAAGCGTGCACCATCACGATCAGTGCTCAGTACACGAACAAAGTCATAACGCCCCACGGTAATATCGGGCATATTTTGAGTCGCAAATAAATCACCAGATCGGTTTGGATAAATGAAAAAGCTATATGACTCCCCTATTTCTAATTCATCATCAGTATTGACTTCTGACGCATTCAATTTCACAAATTCTTGATTCGGCCCTTCCAAATGATATGTAGAACCTTCAAGGGCTTTTACTTCTAAAAATTCAATCGTCCCTATAATTTCATTTTCTTTAAATGACATAACGTACTCCTCTATAATTAAGTTATTTCTATTATAGCATCTTATAGTGGTATAAGCATTAAGGGTTAGTTACATTTAAAAGTCATGCGGTGCTATTCGATTAATTTTTAAAGAAATTAGATTTATAGCCCTTTCTCATGATATAATTCATCCATTAGATGAAAATGAAATAAAGGAGAAAATCCATGTTACAAGTTACAGATGTGAGTTTACGTTTCGGTGATCGTAAATTATTTGAAGATGTGAATATCAAATTCACACCAGGAAATTGTTATGGACTTATCGGTGCAAACGGAGCAGGAAAGTCTACGTTTTTAAAAATTTTATCAGGAGAGTTAGATTCTCAAACGGGCCATGTTTCGTTAGGCAAAGATGAACGTTTAGCAGTATTAAAACAAGATCACTTTGCGTATGAAGATGAACGTGTATTAGATGTTGTCATTAAAGGGCATGAGCGTTTATACGAAGTGATGCAAGAGAAAGACGCAATCTATATGAAACCTGACTTCAGTGATGAAGATGGTATACGCGCAGCTGAACTTGAAGGTGAATTTGCTGAAATGAACGGTTGGAATGCTGAAGCGGATGCGGCAACATTACTTTCAGGACTTGGTATTGCGGCAGAGTTACATGATAAAAAAATGTCTGAACTTGAAAACAATCAAAAAGTTAAAGTATTGTTAGCGCAAAGTTTATTTGGACAACCTGATGTATTATTACTCGATGAGCCGACCAACGGATTAGATATACAAGCCATTAGTTGGTTAGAAGACTTTTTAATTAATTTTGAAAATACAGTGATTGTTGTTTCCCACGATAGACATTTCTTAAATAATGTTTGTACACACATCGCTGATCTCGACTTTGGTAAGATTAAAATATATGTAGGGAATTATGATTTTTGGTATCAATCTAGCCAATTGGCTCAGAAGATGGCACAAGAACAAAATAAGAAAAAAGAAGAAAAAATCAAAGAATTACAAGACTTTATTGCGCGCTTCTCTGCGAATGCGTCGAAATCGAAACAAGCAACAAGTCGTAAGAAGCAATTAGAGAAAATAGAATTAGATGATATTCAACCTTCATCTCGTCGTTATCCGTTTGTTAAATTCACGCCAGAACGTGAAATCGGAAATGACCTACTATTTGTTGAAAATGTTTCTAAAACAATTGAAGGCGAAAAAGTATTAGATGGCATCTCTTTCACAATGAACCCTAGTGATAAAGCTGTGTTAATTGGTGAAAGTGAAATCGCAAAAACGACATTGTTAAAAATACTTGCTGGTGAAATGGAACCTGATGAGGGTACAGTTAAATGGGGTGTGACAACTTCTCAAAGTTACTTCCCTAAAGATAACTCTGCATATTTTGAAGGTGTGGAAATGAACTTAGTCGATTGGTTACGTCAATATGCCCCAGAGGATGAACAAACGGAGACTTTTTTACGCGGATTTTTAGGTCGTATGCTATTTAGCGGTGAAGAAGTGAAGAAAAAAGCGAACGTTTTATCTGGTGGAGAAAAAGTACGCTGTATGCTTAGCAAAATGATGCTATCAAGTGCGAACGTCTTATTATTAGATGAGCCAACTAACCATCTAGATTTAGAAAGTATTACTTCAGTAAACGAAGGCTTGAAAACATTTAAAGGCTCATTGATCTTTACTTCACATGACTTTGAGTTTATCAATACTATTGCCAATCGTGTGATTGATTTAGATCATGAAGGTGGCCTTTCTAAGGAAATAAGTTATGAGTTATACTTGCAAGAAAAAGGTGTACTTAAATCAAAAGCCTAATTCCCTTTCAATGTGTTTATAATGAAAAGCTTTCACATAAAGGTTTACACATTAAACGTTTATATGTATAATGAAGTTCATAATAATTGAATATCACTGATGAGGCGCATCAATCATAAGTAGATATATTTTAAGCGTGCCTGCAAGCACATATATCGAAAGGGTGAGATGCCGAAACAAACAGTATTGCAGTTACTCGTTTGTTGGATTCTTTGGTTAAGAGCTGAGAGTCTGTCATTATTATTACAATAATGGAGTGCATCACTTGTATATAGATTGAGCAAGTTCGCACGCCGAACTTGCTTTTTTTGTTTATATGTGTCCCCATTTTTGTACAGTCTCGACTTAATTATTTGATTTAAGTTGTCAATTCAGTGGATGCGTTGTAAAGTAAAGATTAAAAACATCAATTATTATCTGAATTGTGTGAAGATAATGCTAAATCAGACTTTAATAAAAATGATTTTGAATTTAAAATTGGAGTGAGATAAGATGACAAAATTAGCAGTTGTAGGTGCAACAGGATTAGTAGGTACAAAAATATTAGAAACAATTGACCGAAAAAATATTCCTTTTGATGAACTCGTACTTTTTTCTTCACGACGTTCTGCAGGTCAAAAAGTAGATTTTCAAGGACAAACATATACTGTTCAAGAATTAACGGAGCAAGCCACTGAAGATCACTTTGATTATGTGCTTATGAGCGCGGGGGGCGGAACAAGCGCTCAATTTGCCCCACTTTTTGAATCTAACGGTGCTACAGTCATCGATAATTCAAGTCAATGGCGTATGACAGAAGACGTTGATTTGATTGTCCCTGAAGTGAATGCCCCAACGTTCAAGAGAGGTATTATTGCTAATCCGAACTGTTCTACAATCCAATCGGTAGTTCCTTTGAAACCGTTGCAAGAACAGTTTGGTTTAAAACGAGTTGCTTATACAACATATCAAGCTGTTTCAGGTTCAGGTATGAAAGGTAAACAAGATTTAGAAAATGGGGCCAAAGGTTTATCGCCTGAAGCTTACCCACATCCAATTTATAATAATGTACTACCACATATTGATGTGTTTCTTGAAGATGGGTACACAAAAGAAGAGCAAAAAATGATTGATGAAACAAGAAAAATTTTAACTGAGCCAGAATTAAATGTAACAGCGACTTGTGTTCGTGTGCCAGTTCAAGATAGTCACAGTGTTCACATCAACGTCACTTTAGATCAACCTACAACGGTGAAAGAAATTCAAGATGTACTTGAAAAAGATCCGCGTGTTGTTTTGGTTGATGATCCAGAAAATAATGTGTACCCTTTAGCCATTCATTCCACAGGACGTGATGAAGTGTTTGTTGGTCGAATTCGAAAAGATGATTCTTTAGATAATACATTTCACTTATGGGTAACTTCAGATAACTTATTAAAAGGTGCGGCACTGAATGCGGTTCAAATATTAGAACAAGTACTAAAATTGAAAGGAGAATTATAATGGGACATATTTTTGAAGGAACAGGTGTTGCTTTAATTACCCCTTTTACAAACGATGAAGTTGATTATAATGCGATTCGTAATCATGTCAATTTTCTTATCGATAATGGTATTCAATCGATTGTCGTTAATGGGACAACAGCCGAAAATCCAACATTAACTGATGAAGAAAAAGACCAAATACTTCGAACAGTTATTGAAGTTAATGATAAACGTGTACCTATTATCGTTGGAACGGGTACAAATAATACGAAAAAATCAATAGCAGCTTCTTTACGTGCAAAAGAGCTTGGTGCCGATGCAATTATGTTAATCACGCCGTATTATTTAAAAACGAGTCAACGTGGTTTGATTGCTCATTTTGAAGCCATTGCAAATGCAACAGCTTTGCCAGTTGTCCTTTATAATGTTCCTTCACGTACGAACGCTACAATTGAACCTGAAACGATTGAACGTCTAAGTCAGAATCCATATATTGTTGCATTAAAAGATGCTACAAATGACTTTGATTACTTAGCAGAGATTCAAGCTCGGGTTGATACAGATTCATTTGCATTGTATAGTGGCAATGATGACAATATTCTATCGTATTATCAACAAGGCGGTCACGGTGTGATTTCGGTTGTAGCAAATGTGATTCCGAAGCAGTTCCAACAAGTTTACACAGAGGTGCCACAGCGTGAATCTCTATTCCAACCGATTCGTGCCCTTTTGGACGCGATGAGCATTGACATCAACCCTATTCCGATCAAGTACCTTTGTGCTTTAGAAGGATTTGGGCAATATGAAGTGAGATTACCTCTAGTTACATTAAATGAACAAGAGCAACAATCATTGAAAGAAGCATACGAACAATTTAAAGCAGGTGTTCAATAATGAAAATTTTACTTATTGGTTATGGGGCAATGAACCAACGTGTCGCTAGATTAGCTGAAGAAAATGGACATGAAATTGTGGGTGTCGTTGTCAATCGAAAAAAAGAGAATATACCGTACCCATTATATGAAAAAATAAGTGATGTCACAGAAGCTGATGTTGCTATAGACTTTTCTCATCCTAATTTGTTATTGCCATTACTTGAGGATCATTTTAAATTACCCCTTGTGATTGCGACAACAGGAGAAAAAGAACGTATTACTCAGAAATTAAAAACACTCAGCAATACAATGCCTGTATTTTTCAGTGCAAATATGAGCTATGGTGTACATGCTTTGACAAAAATATTAGAAGCAGCAGTGCCTTTATTAAATGACTATGATATCGAATTAACGGAAGCGCATCATAATCAAAAAGTAGATGCACCAAGTGGAACGTTAGAAAAATTGTATGATGTCATTGCATCGCTAAGATCTGATGTTTCCCCTGTTTATGATCGTAGTCAAAAAGATGCGAAAAGAACTAATAATGAAATTGGTATCCATACAGTACGGGGTGGCACGATTGTGGGTGAACATGATGTATTGTTTGCGGGCGTCGATGAAACAATTACATTGACACATCGAGCTCAGTCAAAAGATATTTTTGCGAATGGCGCATTGGGTGCAGCAGAAAAGTTAGTTCATCAACAACCCGGGTATTATACATTTGATAACTTATAAAGGAGCGTTTTTACAATATGGTTAAAAATTTTACAGCAGAAGAGATTATTCAATATATTAGTGATGCAAAAAAATCTACGCCGTTAAAGGTCTACATTAATGGTGAGTTAAGTGACATCGCATTTCCAGAACAATTTAAAGTTTTCGGCTCTGAAAATTCAAAAGTGATTTTTTGTGAGGCTGCTGACTGGGCAACGTTCTATGAAGAAAACCAAATGAGAATTGAAGACTTAGAAATTGAAATGGACCGTCGTAACTCAGCCATACCACTCAAAGACTTAACAAATACGAATGCCCGTATTGAGCCAGGTGCTTTTATTAGAGAGCATGCAGTCATTGGTGACGGTGCGGTCGTAATGATGGGTGCAACAATTAATATTGGTGCAGTCGTTGGTGAAGGTACAATGATTGATATGAATGCAACATTAGGTGGACGAGCAACGACAGGTAAAAATGTTCATGTCGGTGCAGGTGCTGTATTAGCGGGTGTAATTGAACCCCCAAGCGCCTCCCCTGTTATCATTGAAGATAACGTTTTGATCGGTGCTAATGCTGTGATTCTAGAAGGTGTACGTGTAGGTGAAGGCGCCATTGTCGCAGCTGGAGCTATTGTCACACAAGATGTTCCTGCAGGCGCAGTAGTTGCTGGTACGCCAGCAAAAGTCATTAAACAAGCACATGAAGTTGAAGATTCAAAACGTGAGATTGTCGCAGCATTACGTAAATTAGACGAGTAATCTATGAGTGGGCGGAGCAAACAACTCGGCCCTCTTTTTATACATAGCACAAAGGAAGGAGTTTTTTATGAGCGAAATAGAATTTGTCACACAACATCGTCGATACTTACATCAACATCCTGAATTGAGTTTAGAAGAGTTTGAGACAACACGTTATTTAGAACAATTTTTGATAGACTTAGAGGTCCCCTATGAAAAGCCTTTAGAAACGGGTATCATCGCCTATTTAGAAGGCAATAGTGCACATACGATTGCTTATCGTGCTGATATCGATGCCCTTCCAATACACGAAGAGAACGATGTCGCCTATCGAAGTGAGACGGATAATAAAATGCATGCTTGCGGGCATGATGGGCATACAACCGCTTTAATGTTATTCGTAAAAAGATGTAAAAAGTTATTTGATGAAGGTAAATTACCCCATCATGTTGTGTTTATTTTTCAACCTGCTGAAGAATCAGGGGGCGGTGCGAATTTATTAATCAAGTCTCATGCTTTAGATAAGTTTCAGATCGATGCGATTTATGGTGTACATGTCATGCCTTTTGTTGAAGAAGGTGCGGTTGTTATAAGAGATCATGAGATTACAGCAAGTGCGACAGAATATCGATTTTTTATTGAGGGCGAATCTAGTCATGTCGCTAATAAAGAACAAGGAAAATCCGCCGGTGAAGCTTTACAGCATATCTTAACGCAAGTTTCACAAATCCAACAATACCACCTTAACGGATTACAACGCAATATTGTACACATCGGGCATTTCCATGCCGGTGAAGCGATTAATACGGTACCGAGTAAAGGCTATTTAGAAGGTACAATTCGGACTTATGATATGGATGATCTGAGCGCAATACAAAAGCAAATGCAAAAAATTGTGCAAAGTGCCCATACACTATTTGATGTCTCTTGCGAAGTGAAGTTTGCTGAAGGATATCCCCCTACTGTGAATGATCCAGCATTAAAAAAATATGTGGTTGAAAGTCTCAATTATCATCAAATGATGGTTATTGAGAATGAACGTCCTTACTTGTTTGGTGAAGATTTTAGTTTTTATCGTCAAATTGCCCCTGCTTACTTTGTATTTGTGGGGACTAGAAATGATGAAAAACATTTTGTAAGTGGTCTTCACACGCCACAATTAAATTTTGATGAACATGTATTAATTCGCATTGCAGATTATTATGAGAGGTTGTTATTTAATTATAACGAGGTGGAAGCATGACTGCAGTTTGGCAAATCAATGAAGCGCGTTTTAAAGAAAATGTAAAACGAGTCAAAGACAATCAATCGATTATGGCTGTTGTTAAAAATAATGCATATAATTACGGATTAGATTTTGCTATCAATACATTCAAAGAAATGGGGATTGATACGTTTAGCACAACGTCATTACACGAAGCTATTGCGATTCGCAAAATAGATGCTGATGCGACGATTTTTTTAATGAATGCAACGGATGAGTTTGAGTTATTACGTACATATGATATTCATATGACATTGCCCTCTTTGGCGTTTTATGAACAATATAAAGAAGCATTGTTTGATGTTAAAGTGCATTTAGAATACGAAAACTTATTACATCGTTCTGGTTTTAAAACGATTGATGAAATGATACAAGTTATGGAAGATCATCGTCAAACGCATAGCCCTAAAATGACAATAACTGGGCTTTGGACTCATTTTGGCTATGCAGATGAATTTGACATTACGATGTACCAACAGGAAAGAGATGCTTGGTTCAATGTTGTAGATGTTCTAGTCAATAAAATGGATATGTCGTTTGACTTGATACACGCACAAAATAGCGCCAGTTATTTTAGAGAAGGCCATGTTTTTGAACATCATACACATGCACGTATTGGCATTGCTTTATATGGATCTCGCCCATATGCTTCACTTTCTCGGGAGGCATTTCCGCAAGCATTGACAGTAAGCGCAAACGTCATCCAAGTGAGACAGGTTCAACAAGGAGATCACTGTGGTTATAGCTTTGCTTATACCGCGGAGGAAAATAATACACGTTTAGCCGTAGTTGATATTGGTTATGGAGATGGAATATTACGTACACGTGCGCAACATGAAGTTATGATTAATCAACGTATTTACCCTATTCGTGCCTTAATGATGAGTCATATGTTTGTTGAAGTTGATGAACACGTACAAGCCAAAGACAAAGTCATTTTGTATAACGAAGATTTACGCATCGATGACTATACATTTAAAGGCGTAGGTGCGAATTCGGAGCAGTTAAGCGCATTAAATTTGGATTCACTGATAAAGGAGTATAGATAAATGACAGTAAGTTATAATAAAAGTGGAGAACTCACTTTGGCAGGAACAAGTTTAAAAACTTTGGCCCAAAGCTTTGGGACCCCCACTATCGTATATGATGAGGCGCAAATAAGAAATCAAATGAGACGCTATCACAGCGCATTTCAACATAATGATATTGGTTACGTATTATCATATGCCTCAAAAGCGTTCACTTGTATTCAAATGGTCAAATTGGCACAGTCAGAAGATTTTGATTTAGATGTGGTGTCTGAAGGAGAACTTTACACAGCTTTAGAAGCGGGTTTTGATCCGAAGCGTATTCATTTTCATGGTAACAATAAAACAAAACAAGAGATTCGCTATGCTATTGAAAGTGGTATTGGTTATTTTGTTGTTGATGCGTTAGATGAAATTGATTTGATTGAGCGCTATGCTACTGATACAGTCGAGGTTTTAGTTAGAGTGAATCCAGGGGTTGAAGCCCACACACATGAATTTATACAAACGGGTCAAGAAAAAAGTAAATTTGGATTATCATTAAAACATGGCCTTGCTTTACAAGCTATCAAAAAAATACAAGCTTCTCAACAACTTCACTTTAAAGGTATCCATTTTCATATTGGTTCTCAAATTGAAGAAACAACGGGCATGATAGAAACAGCGAAAATGGTATTAAATTGGTTAAAAGAAAATGATATTTCGATTGAATTGCTTAATTTAGGGGGCGGTTTTAGTGTGAAGTATGTTGAAAGTGATCGCCCTTTCAATATCGAGACAGGCATTACTGAAATTGTTCAAGCCATTAAAGCAACATGTCATCAACTTGACTACCCTATTCCAACTTTAAGTATTGAACCGGGTCGTTCAATTGTGGCAGAAGCAGGTGTCACTTTATATGAGGTAGGATCGATTAAAGAGATTCCAAATGTGAATAAATATGTATCTATTGATGGGGGTATGAGTGATCATATTCGTACAGCTTTATATGATGCACAGTATCAAGTGTTATTAGTGAATCGTCAAGAAGAAGCAGATGAGACGGTAACATTAGCAGGTAAACTTTGTGAATCCGGTGATATTCTCATTCATGAGGCTAATTTACCTTCTAGTGTCAAACGTGGCGATTATTTAGCGGTTTTAACAACAGGCGCTTATCATTATAGTATGACGTCGAATTATAACCAAATTCAAAAGCCTTCTGTATTTTTTGTGAAAGATGGAAAAGCGAGAGAAGTCATTAAACGCCAATCTTTAAGACAACTGATTATTAATGATGTTAAATAGTATCCATAACGTTGATTTGTTAATTAGCGAGGTTGGGACATCAAATTTTTAATAACCTTCACATGAGAGACGGGACTAGCCTAAGACTACAAGCTGAGGCTGTTCCCTCGGTAAACGAAGCCATATTACATGAAGTTTTATTATAAAAAGGAAGCGCTAAGATGATTTTCTATTAAAGGTCAACTTAGCGCTATTGAATTTGTGATTGTGACCTAGTCTCATGCTGTTGCTGTATGAATCGCTGAGCATACAAAAAAACAGTGAAGTATGCTTCACTGTTTTTCTAAGTCAATATTGCATCTATTTATTATAGTTTTACAACGTTTGCAGCTTGAGGACCGCGATCGCCTTCAACTACTTCAAATTCAACTGATTGACCTTCATCTAATGATTTGTAACCTTCTTGGTTAATAGCTGAGAAGTGTACGAATACGTCGTTTTCTCCTTCAACTTCGATAAAACCAAATCCTTTTTCAGCGTTAAACCATTTAACTGTACCTTGTTTCATAATGTGTGAAACCTCCAAGACTAAAATTCAATATGCGCTATTCGCATATTACAAAAAATACTAATTCTTAATTTATATAATCTAAAAAAATATTTTTTGCAATATGGAATAATGCTATTGCTTATACCTTATTATAAGGC
>NZ_PPQN01000011.1:74141-206429 GCF_002901995.1 Staphylococcus coagulans
AATTGTGCATGATTTGCAATATAGAATTTAAAATTTATCGATTAGTCTATTATTGGTAAATTTAAATAAATTTTTTCGTTTTTTAATGTAATATAGCTATAAAAGATTTGAAGATCTTCCTCACAGTCTTCGCAATAGTTCATGTCACAATTATTATAAAATGCGTAAATATTATGCTTGCCAACGATGTAATTGTCATAATAGCCTTTCGCTTGTTGTATCAACTGTTGGTATGCTTGTATAAATGCGTCGTACGAATCAAACTTCTGTGTATCTACGATGTGTTCTGGCCAGTCATCGAATAACCACCAACCTTCGTAGTCTGCACGAATCTTAGCAACTTCCCACATGAAATTATCCCCCTAAATACAAGAAATGCCTTTCATCAAAAATAATATTTTTAAATTTAAAAATCAAGTTAAAGGACTTAAAGCTTAGGCATGTGATGTAGCTTTATTATTAGAGTTTTAGGCTGAAAATCCTTATAATTAACTGTAAGAGGTGATGTTAAATGAAGCACTATTTAATCCGTGTATATGGTCGGGTGCAAGGTGTAGGGTTTAGATATTTTACTGAACGACTTGCGATGCAATATGAAATCGTTGGCAATGTAAAAAATAAAGATGATTATGTAGAAGTTCATGCTCAAGGGAATGAAACACAACTTGAAAGCTTTACTAAGGCTGTATCAAAGGGTGCCTCCCCTGCTTCAAGGGTTACACACTATTCTGTTGACGAACTAGAAATAGAAAAAGATTTTAGAGATTTTAAAGTGATATCTTAAAGGAAGATGAATATGAAGTATATATTTTCTCGTATTTGGGGTGTTTTTGTCGGTATTCCGGTTTCTATCATCGCACTGCTGACAAGTATTTTTGCCTTAGATTTGAATTTTATTTTAGACACGTTGATAGGCTTTACAGGATTTGTTGTAGGTTATGTTCCAACACAAAGACTCACGTCACGTGCATATTTACAAGAAATGAATTTGTCGCGCAAAGACTATCGTTATATCGTGCATCAAATTCACCAAGCGCAAAGTAAAATCAAAAGAATTTTAAAAACATTTATAAGTGTGCGGTCTGTACAAGATTTCAAGTTGATTAATGACATCTTTCGCTTGAGTCGTACGATTAACGCGCTCGTTAAGCAACGGCCTTTTCAATTTTATAAAATAGAGAGTTTTTATTATTCACATATTGATAATGCGCTTAATCTTGTTGAAAGTTACACGCGTCTTGCGAAAATGCCTTTAAAATCGGCAGAAGAACAACAAAAATTACAACAAACGCGTATTACATTAGAAGAAGTCAAACGTACGCTGATTGCTGATCTAAAACAAATTAATGAACAAGATTATAATCAACTAGACACTGAAATAAAACTTAATCAGCTATATCAGAAAAGAAATATGAAAGAAATGGAGAATGATTGATGACACAAAATGACCTTTCTAAAGAAATGACAGCTCATCCTTTAGATGATTATTTCAAATCTTTTGACCAAGAAATGACGTCTCAAAGTCAGGTACAAGCTTTAGAAACATCATCAGAGTTAGATAAACATTTATCAGAACAAGATCGTCAAAAGATTAATAGTTTATCTGCACAAATTGAGCCTTTAAATCATGAAAGTTTATTGAAATTTGGAGCTAATGCGCAAACACAGCTTTCAACTTTTTCGCATCAAATGTTGAATGAAATACAATCTAAAGATGTAGGCCCTATAGGTGATACACTAGAGCAATTGATGAAAAAACTTAAAGAAGTCGACCCTGAGTCGTTATCTCAAAAAGACGATTCATTTTTAAAGAAAATTTTTAAGCGTTCAAAAAATTCAATGCAACAACTATTTTCACGAATGCAATCGGTAAGTGCTCAAGTAGATCGTATTTCGATAGAACTCGATAAAAACAAATCACTATTAGTAAAAGATATCCAAATGTTAGATGGCTTGTATCAACAAAATAAAGATTATTTTGATATTTTAAACTTATATATTCAAGCTGGTGAACAGAAAAAGAAAGAGATTGAGAAAGAGCTATTGCCTCAAATGCGTGAAGAAGCTAAAGGCACATCTGATCAAATGAAAGTTCAAGAAGTTGCAGATATGGAACAATTTTTAGATCGCTTAGATAAGCGAATTTATGACTTGAAATTATCAAGACAGATTTCTTTACAATCGGCGCCACAAATTCGAATGATTCAGAATGTGAGTCGTGCGCTCGCTGAAAAAATTCAAAGTTCAATTTTAACAAGTATTCCTTTATGGAAAAATCAGATGGCGATCGCGCTTACTTTACAACGTCAACATAAAGCCGCTATTGCACAAAAGCAAGTAACAGATACAACTAACGAAATGCTTTTACGTAACTCTGAAATGTTGCATCAAAACGCTAATATTGCTGCGCAAGAAAATGAGCGTGGCATTGTTGATATTGAAACGTTAAAGACAACTCAAGATAACATTATACAAACGATTGAAGAAACGCTGCAAATTCAAGAAGAAGGTAGACAAAAAAGACAACAAGCTGAAGCGGACTTGAAGCTATTAGAAAGTGACTTAAAAGAAAGACTGACGACAGCTAAAGTTCAAAGAAACCAGCAATAATCAGCATGAAAACATTTAATAAACCACCGCATCCATAATAGGAATGCGGTGGTTTCATTATGACTCGCGATTATTCTTTTTCGTAAACGATAATATTAGACCTTTTTACAAATGCACCAATGACATAGCTGATGATTAGTGCAACTACAGCAATTGGGAACCATTCAAGTGAATGTTGATGTAAAGGAAGTTGATTAATAAAGCTTAATTTTAACCATCCGTTTGTATTCATAACACTTAAAGCAGATTCAATTGTGACAACAGCCACCGTGATTTGTTGCGTAATTCGTCGTGTTGGAATAAAACGTGCGATTAAAATTAACAATACTGTCGTAATCGCGATTGGGTATAAAATGAGTAAAACCGGTATAGACATTTTGATTACAGCATTTAAACCTAAGTTTGATAATACAAAACTAATTAAAGTAAAAATGTAAACATATGCTTTATAAGAGATTTTAGGTAAAATGCTATTGAAATACTCACTGACAGAGACAACCAATCCACAAGCTGTTGTTAAACATGCGAGTGCAACGATAATACCTAGTAAATATTTACCAAATGCACCATAACCCGCATCTGCCATTGTAATTAATAAATAAGCCCCAATATTTTGATCGTTATCTACTAATCGTTTCATTGTATCTTCAGGGATAATCATGTGATTACCGATAAAGCCAAGTGAGATATAAATAACGGCTAAGGCAATTGCTGCAATGATACCTGCCATTGCTGTTTGTTTGAAAATGGCATTTGCATGTTTAAGACCTGTTGCTTTAACTGCATTCACCACTATCATTGAAAATGCAATCGCTGCAATTGCATCCATTGTTAAATACCCTTCTGTAAATCCTTTTGAAAAACCACCTAAAGCAGAAGTGTAAGTTTCAGGATTTGCACTACTTTGCGGTTTGCCTCCAAAATCGATAAAACCTTTAACAATCATTGCGATAATTGTCACTAAAAGTAAAGGTGTTAAAATGGCACCAATACGGTCAACGATTTTACCTGGATTCAAACATAAATATAAAACAATTAGAAAATATATAACTGAAAAGATGAATAGCCACAAAGGATTACTCGAATGGATAACTGGTGTTACTGTCATCTCAAAAGATGTTGAAGCTGTTCGAGGTATTGCAAATAAAGGCCCTATTGTTAAATAGATAGAAACTAAAAATACGACTGAAAATGCAGGATGTATTTTATTAATTGATCCGATATAACCTTGTTTATCTAATGCACCAACGACAACGCCGAGTAATGGCAAACCAATTCCTGTTAGTACAAAAGCAAGAATGGATGGCCAAAAATATTGGCCGCTATCGAGGCCTAAGTTTGGTGGAAATATAAGATTTCCTGCGCCAAAAAAGATGGCAAATAACATAAAGCCAATGATTAAAGTGTTTTTATTCATATTGCTACTCCTTCAAATTCCTTTAAATAAATATGATTCATTCTATCACAAGAATTTGCCATCGTCTATAAAATTTCTGAAAATTACAAATGTAACTTCAAGTTTTGTATTAAAATGATTTCAATAATAATTTTTTTAATAATGGAGACAACATACTCGGTAAATGTTGAACCCCTTCCACAAATATCGCATATTGACCATAAATGTTATGAATGGTTTGTTCAATAGATTCAGTAATAGGTTCTTGGCTAAGGAAAACGTTGAAAACTTCAATCCCCAGTTTACGTGCTATTTCTACAGCTTCATACGTGTCTAAAATTCCATCTTGACTATAATTGAAGGCAGAAGGCTCACCATCAGAAAATACAATTAAGAATCGTTGTTGCTCTGAACGTGTTAATAAGCGTTGACTCGCAATTCGAATAGCTACACCATCACGATTATCATCTTGAGGTGTTAATGACATAATTCTTGGCGCTTCTGTATTAAACGTAGATTGGTGATAATGAATAATTTCATCAATAATATTAGGCTGATATTCATCATCTGCTTCAAAAGCATCTTCATTAAACGCTAAAATTTCATGTTTAACATTAAGAGATTTCAAAGTTTCATGAAAAAGTACGACCCCTTTAATCGTTTCTTCCATTTTGTCGTGCATACTCGCTGAGGCATCGATGAGTAATGTAAAAGTTGCATCGAATGTTCGACTCTGATCAGCTTTTTTATAAAAAAGTTTATATTGATCATCAATAAACCAATTCACTAAATTGCGTTGTAAACGTCCTTTAGTGAGATGCGTGCGAACATCTTGATACTCACGATCGATAGTTTTTTTAATAATTTGAATTAAATCTTTTATCTCATATTGCACTTCACTCTGAACTTGACGATAAGCCTCGAAATATTCAGGTTGTATCTCCGGTACATTCCACTTAATATCAACATATTGATTGATACCCGATAAACTGAGTAAGTGATTTGATGGACCTTGTTCGCCGCCTTCTTCATTTTCCTTCGTATCTTTAGAGCCGCGTCCCTTTTTACTGATCATATCAGTCATATCGTCTGTACTATCGCCTTCTCTTGCGGTGTCATTATCACTTAACACCTCACTGTTTTCACCTTCGTGTAATTCCATTTCGAGATAGGCACCACCAGCAGTGTCGCTATCTGCATGTTTAGACTCGATCTGCTCTGCTTCAACTTCCTCTTCTTCATCTCGATGGCCATCTGTTTGTGCAGCATCTGTCCGCTTTAAATCTTCAAGTGTAAGATTTGATAAAGCTTCATAAATATGGCGAGGAATATGATAATATTCATTGAGCATATCTTCACTGAGCCAGTCGTCCACTTGAAACATAATCCGTTGTACAAGGTACATTGTCTCTTCACTAGAACGAAGTTGAAAAGCATCAGGCAGATATTGATACATTCTATTTAATATGCCATCTAACTCAATATGAATATCCGGTACAGTGTAGAAATCATCTTGTAAAAATGATAATTCTAAATTTAGAAACAGTAAGTCAGTGAATAATGTTTTAGTGCGGTATACATTGATTTGTGACTCACAATACTGTTTGCGAATCTGCTTTCTGACTTGTATCATCCGTTGTGTCATCGGTCGTTGTTTGATAATTAAGTTTAAAATACGCATTTCCTCAATCATTTTAAATAATTGACGATACAGTTTAGGATGTTTAAAATCTTCTTCATTATTTAAAACTTCATTGACTACTTGCGGATCCATATGAAAATAACTATACGTTGCAAGTAAAATATCAGTTTTCAGGCCTGTATGTTCGATGGTTTTAGGTCGATGTGCCCAAAAAGAACTACAGATCACTTCATTTTGGATAGCGTCATAATATGGAAATTTATGAATTTTTACTTGCGTGTCTTCATTTTTCAGTAACAACCTTGCAAGGTCTTGGAGCATCATCACTTTCATTGCATCAAGTTGTTCATCATTAAACATGATAAAACGATCGCTCATCAAATCACCCTCTAAAAGTTAAGTTCTACTGCATTCATTATCGCTTGTTGCTCACGTTCATCTTCTAATTTATCAATAATGGTACGTTGTATGGCTCTTTCAATTGGCATCACTGTTGCTAAATCACTCATATCAATTAAAGCACGTATACTGGCTGCTTCTTCAGAAAGCTGACCTTGTTGTGTCATCGTGCGCAGATCTTCATTAAATTTAATAATTTGATGGATTAATCGGTCGTCTTGCAAAAGACTTTGTGCTTTAATGACATCATGCAATGTATCTCCATCGATATAGTCCACATTAATGACCACAAAGCGGTTTTTTAAAGCTTCATTCATGGGTAATGTACCGACGTACCCTTCATTAATTGCAGCAATCACTTTAAATCCGGGTGCGGCTTTGATGACCTCACCAGTAAAAGGATTCGTAAGTTGTCTTCGATAATCAAGAACACCGTTTAAAATCGGTAGTGTTTCAGGTTTGGCCATATTAATCTCGTCAATATACAAAATATGTCCTTCACGCATCGCTTTAATGACTGGCCCATCAATAAAGACAATTTCTTGATGCCCTTCTTCTGAAGTTTTAATTGTTTTGAAGCCGAGTAAACTTTCAGCATCTAAATCCACAGAACAGTTAATTTGATGCATAGGCAATTGAGTGATATGACTTAATGTTTCGGCTAATTTAGTTTTACCAGATCCTGTTGGTCCTTTAAGTAAAATGTTTTTATTTAAAGCAAATAATTTTTCAGCATCTCCTAATACTGTTTCATCTGAGTTTATATAACTTGTAAATTGTTCTTTCATCATTCCCAAAATCCTTTCTAATTCAGTGCATGAAAAAAGACGTGAGTAAAAAGATACCCCCGCTTTTTGTCACATCTATTTTCTATGTCCGTTTGTATTAAACTTCTTCAAAATAAGTTTTATAGTATCCACCGACATGACCAGAATTATCAATAATTTGATAATACTCTTCTGTTTCATTAACGACTGGATATGTATTACCAATAGTTAGCATATCACTTACTGTAAATTTCTTTGCATCTGTATGAATGACTTTAACTTGCTTTTGGGGTGTTTGTTCTTTCCAAGTTTCGTGTAACATCTAATTTCATCCTTCCTCTTGTTGTTCTATAGTTAAGATATATGAAATACCGTTCGCATCATTAATGCGAATAGAACGTGTATGTTGTTGATCATTTTTTAAATTTTCGTAAGGCATTTGATGCGCTTTTAATTTATTAATTGCATCATTAAATTCAGAAATATTTTGTGCAGTAAATTCGACTTGCTCTACAATGCCATATTCTGGGAGTATTACGGTTTCTTCTGATTCAAACACGTGAATTTCAGCGCCTAAGCCACCATTTTGAGATTGTAATACAACTGTGCGTATTTGTGTTTGTGGTGTCACGTATTCTGCAAAAACTTCAAAATTGAATATTTGCGTTAATAAAGCAATCGTAATCATCAACTCATTTGTTTTAATAATCACTGGGCCCACGCCTTGAAGTTGATGAAGTGGATTAACGGTACTCTCTTCATTTGGTATACCTAGACCCACACCCGTATTGTTTTCATTTGAAAAAATGTCAAATCGTTGTTCATTGGAATCATAAAAAGCGAGGTGTGAATGACCATTCATGAATGTGGGTTCTTGAAAATCAAGACGATGTTGATGAAAAATATCTTCATATTCCCGAATTCCTTCATCTGAAGGTGTACGCAATCCAATCAGTTGAAAATGCTGATGCTCTGGTTGAATAGGTTGATTCACTTCAACAAATTGTATTCTTGTTCCTGGATTAATTGCTGCATCACCAAATTGAACAGTGTGATTCTTTTTTTGATAAGTCATTCCTAACACATTATGAAATAAATCAATCGTTTTGTCTATATTTTCAGTCGCAAGTGTAATACTTCGAATATGAGACATAAATGATTCTCCTTCTTTCTTAAGTCCGTTTTGAATTTCATCTTAAAGTTACGTTATCGCTATTATTATTTAAAGAAAATACCAAACATAATAAAAAGAATTCCTGCCCATAAATATATGGACTTCGCATGACTGTATTTCATCATATCAAAACCATATAGTACGAGTAATGCTAAGCCTATCGTTTGGAAAATAGGATAGTAATAAATAGAACCAACTAGACTTGCTATCATCAACCCTATATTGATTAAAATTAGGAAAATGCCCACTGTTAATACAGGCACTATTAATTTACGATTCATTTGTCAAATCCTTTCTTAATGCACTTATCTTTTATTGTAACGTATATAGCAAAGTTTGAATATGTATTGACAATTGAATATATAATGATTATTCATTTAAAAATAAATGCTTATCATTTTTCACTATTCAATGTAATGAATAGCATAGCGACATAGAGATAAAATAAAGCTTATTAAGTTGGTCGAATGTAAAAATACAACGGTGCATGACACCGTTGTATTTTAATGTGTAAAGTAGTTTCTTTTTATGATTCTAATAATAAATCTTCAGGATTTTCAATCAGTTCTTTAATCGTTTTTAAGAAACCTACTGCTTCTTTTCCATCGATAATTCGATGGTCGTAACTTAAAGCAATGTACATCATTGGTCGATTTTCAATCGTATCTTTATCAATTGCAATCGGTCTTGTCATAATAGAATGCATACCTAGTATTGCAGCTTGGTTACCATTAATAATTGGTGTTGACATCATTGAACCGAAGATACCACCATTAGTAATTGTAAATGAACCATTGACCATATCATCGAGAGAGAGTTTATTGTCACGTGCTTTAGCAGCTAAGCGTGCAATTTCTTCTTCAATCTCTGCAAAATTCTTTTTATCACAATCACGAACGTTTGGAACTAATAATCCACCTGGTGTCGAAACGGCCACACCGATATCATAAAACTGTTTCGTTACCATATAGTCGCCATCAATTTCTGCGTTAACTTCTGGATATTTTTTAAGAGCGGCAACTGCAGCTTTTGTGAAGAATGACATAAAGCCTAACTTTGTACCATTATGGTCTTCCATAAATTTTTCTTTTTTACGTTTACGCAATTCCATAACATTTGTCATATCAACTTCATTGAAAGTTGTCAGCATTGCTGTATTGTTGCTCACTTCTAATAATTTTTTAGCTGCAGTTTTCTTTCTACGGCTCATTTTTTCACGAATCACTGGTTTGTTCGGATTTTGTGGTGCTTGTGATTTTGATTCATTTTGCTTATCTGATGATTTTGTTGCTTGTTGTTCTTGAGGGCCACGAGCAACATCTTCTTTACGAATAACATCGTTCGCTTTGCTACTCACTTCACTCAAACTGATGCCTTTTTCACGTGCAGCACGTCTAGCTGACGGTGTGGCATTGATTCGTTCATTTGAAGCAGTTTGTGCGACTTCATTTTGTTTATCTGATTTTGCTACTGCTTTTTGATCAGACTGGCTTTCTTCTTTATCATCTTTTTCTTTTGATGATGCTTCTTTTTTAGAATCATCTGTATTTGATGCTTTTGCGCCACCTTCGCCTACAACAGCGATTGCTTGACCGACCTCAACTGTATCGCCTTCTTCTGCAAGTAATTCTTGAATTGTACCTTCTTCTTCAGAAACGACTTCAACGTTTACTTTATCCGTTTCTAGTTCAAGTATGGCTTCACCTTTTTCAACAGTGTCACCTACTTGTTTTAACCATTCTGCAATGGTACCTTCTGTAATTGATTCTGCTAACTCTGGAACTTTTACCTCTGCCATTTTAAATATGCCCCCTAAATATTTAAACTATTTTCAATAATGATATTTTGAACAAGTTTGTGAATCTCTCCATCACCCTCAGAAGGTGCAGCACGATGTTTTCTGCCGTGATAAATGAGTTGATATTGATCCCCTGCAAGTTCATTTAAAATAGGGTGAACAAAGTACCAGGCACCTTGGTTTTGCGGTTCTTCTTGAACCCATGCAATGGTTTCAAGTTTTGGTAATGTTTTTAATAGCGACTCAATTTCTTCTTTTGGAAATGGATAAAGTCTTTCAACAGCTACAATTAAAATTTCATCGTTTGGTGATTCTTTTAGACGTTCTTTCAAATCAATAAACATTTTTCCTGATGCTAAAATGACCTTTTTAATCTTATTTGCGTCGTGATTTTCAGTAAGAATAGGTTCAAATCCACCGCTTGTAAATGCATCAATAGGCTGTGCAACGGTTTTATTACGTAATAAGCTTTTTGGTGACATTAAGACTAAAGGTCTCATCGCATCTGTGGCTAAACTTGCTGCTTGTGCACGTAGCAAATGGAAATAGTTACTTGAACTTGATAAGTTACATACTGTCATATTGTTTTCTGCTGCCAGTTGCAAGAATCGTTCTAAACGTGCTGATGAGTGTTCGGGACCTTGTCCTTCAAACGCGTGTGGTAAGAAGAATGTCAATCCTGAACGTTCTCCCCATTTTGCATTACTTGAGAAAATAAAGTTATCATAATACATTTGTGCCATATTCGAAAAATCACCGAATTGTGCTTCCCAAATATTGAACGATGATGGATTTTCTACATTGTATCCATATTCAAAGCCAACAACAGCAGCTTCTGATAATGGTGAATTATGAATATCAAAAGTTGCTTTTTGATCAGGTACATGTTGTAACGGAATGTATGTTTCTCCATTTTCTTGATCATGTAGGACTGCATGACGATGACTAAATGTACCACGCTCACAGTCCTGACCTGTCATACGAATTGGGATTCCTTCTTGCATCACTGTAGCAAATGCCAATTGCTCAGCATGTGCCCAGTCTACGAGACCGCCTTCTTTTTCAAAAGGTTCTCTACGTTGTTCGAGGATACGATTTAACTTTTTAAATACATTAAATGTTTCAGGATAATTGAGCATTGCTTCATTAATTTCTTTTAATCTTTCAAGCGATAATTCAGAATCATTATTTGCTAACGGTTTTGTGATACTTTCAGGCATTGCCATATCAGTATTGTTATTTGTATCTTTCTTATCAATTTTGTCGTGTGCTTGACGCATTTCTTTTTGTACGCCTTCAATCACTTCATCCATCTCGTCTTTACTAATCACGCCTTCATCCACCAATTGTTGACCGTAGATAACCTCTGAAGTGTCATGCTTTTTAATTTCTTTATATGGTAATGGATTGGTAAGAGTTGGCTCATCCATTTCATTGTGACCGAAACGACGATAGCCAACTAAATCAATAACGACATCTTTGTTGAATGTTTTTCTAAATTCCATAGCAATATCGATAGCTTCGATTGTAGCTTCTACATTATCTGCATTCACATGTAGTATTGGAACGTCATAACCTTTAGCGACATCTGTTGCATAAGTTGTTGAACGGCCATCTTCTGGATCGGTTGTAAAACCAATACGGTTATTCGTAATAATATGCAAAGTACCTCCAGTGGAGAAACCATTCAAGTTACCCAAGTTCATTGTTTCAAAATTAACACCTTGACCGGGATAAGCGGCATCACCATGAACGATGATTGGCATTGCACTATTGTAATCTGTCTCAATTTGACTTGAGGCGTCAGTGCGATCTTGTGCAGCTCTTGTACGTCCAGTGACAACAGGTGCCACAACTTCAAGATGGCTAGGGTTATTTGCTAATGTGATACGTTGTTCAAAGCCATGGTCTTTAATTGTTTTAATGCCACCTAAATGATACTTAACGTCTCCTGTCCAACCTGAAGTGATTTTTAAACTGCCATCTTCAGGTAAAAACTTCATCGGATCTGTATGCATAAATTCAGAAAGCATCATTTCGTAAGGCTTTTTAAGTACATGGGTTAGCACATTTAAACGCCCGCGATGTGCCATACCAATTTGAATATTTGTAATTTGTTCTTCTGCTGCACGTTTAATTGTTTGAGTAATCATAGGCACGAGGGTATTTACACCTTGGATTGAAAATCTTTTTGCACCTACGAAGTTTTTGTGAAGGTATTTCTCAAACCCCTCTACGTGCGCGAGAAGTTTAAATAGTTTAATTTTTTCTTCTTTGTTGAGGCTTGCTTTATAAGGTGTCTCAATTCTACGTTTCAGCCATACACGTTCTTTATTATTATTAATATGTGTATATTCAAAAGCGATAGGACCTTTGTACCGTTTTTCCATTCTCACTATGGCTTCATACGCATTATCATAAATATCCTTAAAATGGTCAGAAACGATTTCTGCTGAGATACCCTCAAGTGTTTGTTTGTCTAAATTAAAGTCTTCTGGATTTAATTTAGGAATATTCGTACGTTGAGGCGCGTTTACAGGATAAATATCAGCCTCTAAATGACCATATTGTCTAATATTATCAATTAATCGCATAACACGTTTTATCGTGCTATCCCCTGAGCTTGATTGATGTTTTGATGAAACTGTTGCTTCACCGTCTTTAATTGTACTAAAGAGAACTTGTAAATCTTCAGTAACAGAACTAGGATCATCTAAATATTGATCATAAAGTTCTAAAATTAATCCTAAATTTGTTCCAAAGTTTACAGGTGCCTCTGTCACCTGTTTATCGTTCTTCATAATCCACCCTCCACATTTAAAAAAATAAAAACGCTTACAGGTCAATAATAGCATTAAAATGTGAACATTTAAAGGCAAAAAATTGGATAATTATAGTTATTACAATGAATCGAAGCTGATGATAAATGTTGTAAATTGACCCACTTCACTTTTGACTGAAATACGACCGTTATATAGTTTTACCATTTTATGTGCAATTGATAAACCAAGTCCGTTTCCACCTTGTTGGCGAGAACGAGATTTATCAACACGATAGAAACGATCGAATATATGTGCTTGGTCTGCTTGAGGTATGCCCATCCCCTTATCTGTAATTTTAATTAAGACTTGGTTGTTAATCAGTTTTGTTGATATTGATACATGCTTATTTTTCGTATCATATTTAATTGCGTTGTCGAGAAAGATTAAAAGTATTTGTTCTAGATGGAAAGAATTAATATCTAAATAGATAAAATCTAAATTAGATGAAAAGTCAAATTGATAGTCTGGGTGAATTTGTTGTAAAGAATGTATTCGATTTTTAATTTCTTCGTTTACATCTACTTTTTCTGTTTGATTGTCAGTTAAGCGTGAGTCATCTTTAGTTAACAATAATAATTCTTCGACAAGTTTTGTAATTCGATTCATTTCTTCTAATGAAATATTCAATGATTCTTCTAATATGTCAGGGTCTTTTTTACCCCAACGCTGAATTAAATTGAGATGGCCCTGTATGATTTGTAACGGTGTGCGCAATTCATGTGAAGCATCTTCAACAAATTGCTTTTGTTGATTAAACGAATTTTCAAGTTTGACCATCATACTGTTAAATGTGTCAATCAGCGCATCTGTTTCTTCGTAATTCGTAGGCACTTCGAGTTTCTCTTGGAACCCATTACGTCTAATTTGAGTCATCTTTTCAGTAATAATATTAATCGGCTGTGTGATTTGCGATGAAAAGAAATAACTAATACATGCGGTTACAAATAATGCGATAAAACCAAATATAAGTGCTAAGTAGGTAATAAAATTGAGCAAATCATCGTAAACATCAAGAGAATGAACAATCGTAGCATATCCTTTAAAGTGACTCGTATCTACAGGATTAGAAACAGTAATATAAGACCCTTTATCATTTCGTATAATTTTAATATTTCGTGTTTCGTGAGGATGAAAAGGTGGTGAGAACTGGATATTCGTTGTATTTGAGTTTTCTAATAATTTATGTCCGTGTTCATCATAAAGAATGACTTTTTGAGAGCTATCTGTGACGGAGCTATACTCTAAAGCTGTAATATTTTTTACAGGTTTTGTCTCTAATAGATTGTAAAGATCATCTGCACTTCTTTCTGCTTTTTGAAATTCATTTTGCTTGAGTAAACTACTAATTGCATAAATAATGAGTAAGCAAAATATGAAAATGATAAGAAACGTAATGAGTGTCGTCACAAATGTCCATTTGGTTTTTAGTGTTGATTGTTTCATTGTCTGATCACGTATCCTACACCTCTAACCGTTTCAATTAGCTTTTGTTTATCGATTTTTTTCAATTTATTTCTTAAATATCTAATATATACATCTACTACATTTGTTTCGACTTCAGATTCATAACCCCAAACATGATCAAGAATTTGTTCTCGATGCAAGACGCGATTTTTGTTTTCTGCAAGGAGTAATAATAAATCAAACTCGGTTTTAGTGAGTTCGAGAGTTTCATTTTCATACCATACTTTGAAAGCATTTTTATCTATTTTGATGCCATCTATTTCTATCACATTTGATTTAGCTGCATGCTCATCTGTGTACCGTCGTATCAATGCACGACTCCTAGCTAATAATTCTTCAATTTCAAAAGGTTTGACAATATAATCATCAGCGCCATAATCTAACCCAGTGACTTTATCTTCTATTTCACCTTTAGCAGTAATCATAATGATAGGCGTATCTTTTTGCGTACGCAATCTTTTACAAACTTCTAAACCATCCATTTCAGGTAACATTAAATCTAATAAAATAAGATCAAAATCATGTTGTAAAGCGCGATTCAATCCTGAAGCGCCATCATTTCTAATTTCTACATCATAATTTTCATGTTTAAGTTCTAATTCAATAAAGCGAGCTAAGTTTTTTTCATCTTCTACAATGAGTACTTTTTTCATGTTTGTCACCTCTTCCATAATCATATGCTAAAACTATAAAACGGGAAAGTTTTTTAAAAAATTTTGCATTTTTAATTGACAATCATTCTCAATGAGTTATAATGTAATTGAAAATGATTATCAATCACAACGACCCCCCACTACAATTCGTTCTTAAGATTGAGTCATTTTCAATAATATCCCCTTTTATATGCCCGTATAAAAATTCGTTGATATTAAACGTTAAATAAAAGCCGTCGCATTCATTTGCGGCGGCTTTGTTGCTTTTATAAATTCAATTGTTTACGTAGGATGAGTTGAGACAGTAAAATACAAATCACACCGCCTACAATTCCTGCAATGATGTCAGTTGGATAATGAACCCCGAGATAGACACGAGAACTAGAAATCAAAATGATAAATAGTGCACTTGCACTTATAACAAAAGCTTTTGATTTCCCTTTTAAAATACGGTGTGCAACAAACATTAAACTTCCAAAAAATGCTGTTGCACCCATGGCATGTCCACTTGGAAAACTAAAACCTGATATATCAATAAGTCGTAACAAAGTTGGTCGTTCTCTATCGAATATATTTTTAAGTATCGGATTCGTTACGCCGGACATTATCATAGTCAGTGCAAAAAAGAGCGCTTCAATTTTGTATTTATAAAGCATAAGTAAAGTCACGACAATGAGTGATAATGTAATCATTGCCCAAACTTCACCAATTTGAGTCGCACCGAAAAAGATAGAAGTGGATATAAAACTCTCTGAAGAATAAATAAATGAATAAACTTCATTATCAATCCACTTGCCTAAGCGAGATTCATGAAACATGGCAATCATTGAAAATATCAGTGTAAAAATGAGTAAAAGTGAAATTCGCTTCCAATGTGACATGGACTAACCTCCTTAACCAAGTGCATCATGAATTATTTTTTCAAGTAAATCATCTTTCGTATAACTTTCAGTGAAATTCTCCATATTGTTAATATATTGAGCTCTATTTTTTTCAATTTCATTGAGCGCTGCCATCAATGTTTCACTAGAGAGTTCAGACTCATCTAACATGGTAGCGTAACCTTGCTTTTCGAAATATCGCGCATTATCAATTTGATCCCCTCGTGATTGGTCAAGACCTAATGGGATTAAAAGCATTGGCAAACGTAATGTTAGAAATTCATAAATCGCATTTGAACCCGCTCTTGAAACGACGGTATCTGTAATCGCGAGTAAATCCGTTAAATCATCTTTAACAAATTCAAATTGTACATAACCTTCAGTTTGGACATGTGGCGCGACTAAACCTTTACCAGTCAAATGAATAATCTGATAAGTTTCAAGCAATGTATCAAGATGACGACGAATGGTCTCGTTTATTTTAAGGCTTCCCATACTGCCGCCCATCACAAGTAACACTTTTTTGTTTGGATTAAATCCAGTTAATTGATAACCACGTGTTTTATTGCCGTGCTTCAAATCTTCTCGAATGGTAGCACCGACAAAATCTGCTTTATCTTTCGGAACATGCTTTAGCGTATCTTCAAATGTCGTATAAAGTTTTTTGGCAAACTTTATTGCAATTTTATTAGCTAGACCCGGCGTTAAATCAGATTCATGAACAATTGTAGGTATTTTCAATGATTTTGCGGCTAATACAACTGGCACGGAGACAAAGCCCCCTTTTGAAAAAACGATGTCTGGCTTTTCTCGTTTTAAGACTTTACGTGCATCTAAAATCCCTTTTAACACTTTAAAGACATCTTTCAAGTTTTCAAAAGAAAAGTAGCGCCGCAATTTACCACTAGAAATGACATAGTAAGGTGTTTGGGGCAATTGTGATTCAATCATTTCACGTTCTATTCCAATTTTTGAACCAATATAAAATGCCTCATGTCCTTTCTCGATTGCAGCTGGAATTAAGCTCAAGTTGACCGACACATGTCCAACAGTTCCGCCACCTGTAAATGCAATTTTAACCATATTAACCCTCTATTCTGTTAAATTTTTATAATATGCATAAAATGGTTTACCTTTATCAAAAGGAAACTCAGTACTTGTCATTTCACCAGTTTTGACAAAACCATATTTTTTGAACAATCCTTGTGCGCGTTCATTTTGTGAAAATGTATCTGTCAACAAAATTTGAACGTGATGTGATTCTGCCAAGTCCATTGCGAATTGCATTAGTTGTTGTGCAATCCCCCGATATTGTGGCGATGCGACAAGGCGATGAATGACATAAGCATTCGATTTATCAATAGGCCACTCAAGCGCATCATACCAATCTGGTGCATTTTGGTCAATGACGATAAAACCTTTTATTTCTGAATCGTCATAAACGTATAAGCCACCCATTTCAATATCTGTTTTAAAATGGGTTTTAAGTGGGTAACGATGATCCCATTGTGGATTGTTATCCTCAATCATTAATTGTTTTGCTTCTTCTGTTAAAGCTTCGATTTGATTAAGGTCTTGTAATGTTGCTTTTCTAATCAATGAAATCACTCCTCAAGTTTCTTTAGCGTTTGTTCAAGCATAGGATCTTCACTCGTTGCTTTTTCTACTAGCTTTTCTGTAAATAGACGATTTGTTTCTTCGTTAAACATCCCATTTGCCTCTATGTGATTTTTTTGTTGAAATGCTTTAATTTCAGTCGTTAATTGCGCATCGTATGATTCATCAACTGTATCTATTGAATAACCTAAGGCTTTCATTCCAATTTTAATTGAGCGTATATTTTTATCGTGGTCACCTGTTTGGTAAGTTTTATCTGTCGGAATGGGTTTTATATTTTCATAGTCTGCACCTTTAACAGGAACATCTGGCTTAATGCCTTTACCGTGAATATAATGACCATCAGGTGTTAACCATTTCATTTCAGTAAATTTCAATAAAGATCCATCTTTAAATTCACGTGTCGTTTGTACGATACCCTTACCAAATGATTTTGTACCATAAATTTTGGCAATATGATGGTCGTGTAGCGCACCTGAGAATACTTCAGAAGCACTCGCTGAACCTTCATTTAATAAAATTGAAATCTTCATATCTTTAATATGATCTAATGGTTGATTTGCGGTTTTAACAGCATCTTTTTGATTGCCTTTTTCGAGTTTGACGACAGTTTCTCCTTTATCAAGGAAAATATTTGCCATTTTTACAGCTTCGTCCAACAAGCCACCAGGGTTATTTCTTAAATCCAATAATACTTGTGTGACACCTTCTTTTTGTGATTGCTGAATGGCAGATTTAAGTTCTCCTGCAGTGCCTTCTTGGAATTTATTAATTTTAAACACACCTATCTGTCCATGTTTTTTGTATTCGACACTTTTTACATGAATCTTATCTCTTTTAACCGTAATATCTCTTGTGTCATTGCCTCTTTTAATTGTCAGTTTGACTTCAGTTCCTTTTTTACCGCGTATTTCAGGAATAATGGCATTGAGCGCTTTGTCTTTAGTCGAATGACCATTTATTGCTAATAATTCATCTTTAGGTTTTATCCCAGCTTTTTCTGCAGGTGAATCTTTCATTGGACTTGTAATAATAATTTGTTTTCCCTTTTGTTGCATTTCGGCACCGATTCCGACAAAATCTCCAGAAACATCCTCTTGAAAAGATTTAGTTTCATCTTGCGATAAATATTCAGTGTATGGATCGCTTAAGCTTTTTGTCATGCCTTTAATTGCGTGATCGAGAAGTTGATCTTTATCTTGCTTTTTATAATAGTCATTCGCAATTAATTCGTATACGTCACTTAGTTTCTGGGCATTCGCAGTCACTTTTTGGTTTTGAGATGAATGGTTATAGTAAAAAAGTCCCCCTGCGATGACTAATACGGTTAAAACAAAAGTGAGTAGGATACTTAAAATAAAGGTTCTAAAAGATATGTAACGTTTCGGCTTTTTATTGTTGTTAGACGTACTCAATCGTAATTCACCTTCTTATTTGATTTTCTGATTACTAAAAGGAAAAAGGGTGAGACATTGCTCGTCCGCACCCTTAAAACGCATATGTGGAAAGATATACATCACATTAAAATTGTAGCCATTCTTGATATTCTTCATATAAATCATCAAAGACAGACATAGGTAAAGTATAATTACCTTCCGTTTCAATATATTCGGACAATACATCGAAACTTTTCTCATATTTAGGAAATGATAAATCTTCAAAAATCATTTCTGCGAGTGTTCCTTGTGCATCTTTGCGGCCACGTACAGTTAATGCGAATTGATAAAATGATGCATCTTTCATTATTTCATTTTCACTTCTATCACTGAAGTTTCACCTTTGCTCAGATGTGATGGCTCTTCAAATTGAATTGATTCCGTGCTAGCAGTATTGGTAATGATAATTGGAGAAACAGTAGATTTAGCGTTCTGTTTAATAAATTCTAAATCAAACGATACGAGCGCATCACCCATTTTCACTCGATCACCACTTTCAACTGAAACTTCAAATCCTTCACCATTAAGTTGAACAGTATCTAAGCCAATGTGAACTAACACTTCAAGGCCATTATCAGCTTTTAAACTAATTGCATGTTTAGTAGGGAAAACATTATCTACAACACCATCTATAGGTGAAACAACTGTACCCTCAATAGGTTGCACGCCAAACCCTTCTCCCATCATTTTCTGAGCAAAAACTGGATCTGGAATGTCTTCGATTTTTACAAGTTCTCCACTAATAGGTGCATAAACCGTAATATCTTTGCTTGCTTCGTTATTCTTACCGAAAAGTTTTTTGAACATCTTGTTAACTCCTTTATTTATCAAAAAGTTTTACGAGATCACCATAACCGAGTGCTTCAAGTTTTTCATAAGGAATAAACTGAATTGCTGCTGAATTAATGCAATAACGTAATCCACCACGTTCTTTTGGACCGTCATTAAAGACATGACCAAGATGACTGTTGCTATCTTCAGAACGGACTTCTGTTCGAATCATTCCGAAAGATTTATCGACAAGTTCTATAATATCTTGATCATCAATGGCTTTTGAAAAACTAGGCCAACCACAATCTGATTCAAATTTATCATCGGATGTAAACAGTGGTTTCCCTGAAATTTTATCCACATAAATGCCTTTTTCATAATGATTCCAATATTCATTTCGGAATGGAGGTTCTGTCCCATCTTGTTGTGTTACGAGATATTCTAAGTCAGTTAAATCCTTTTTATCTTTTTTAATCATGCTTGATCACCCCAATGTTTTTTGATGAATGCTTTTCTACCAGATCCACGTTGATATTGGTAATAATGAACGGGATGTTTTTTATAATAATCTTGATGATAGTCTTCTGCTGGATAGAAATTTTTATAAGGTTCTACCGGTGTGACGACAGGTTTATCGAATATTTTTGCCTCATTTAGCGCATCAATTTTCTTCAGTGCACTTTCTTTCTGTACCTCATCATGATAAAAAATGACAGGTCGATAACTTTCCCCTCTATCAAAAAATTGTCCATTTTTGTCAGTAGGATCAAATGTTTTAAAATAAATATCTAATATATCACTAAAAGATATCACTTGTTCATCAAATACAATTTGAACAGCTTCAACATGTCCGGTTGTATTCGTACACACTTCTTCATAAGTTGGATATTCAACAGTGCCACCACTATAACCAGAAGTGATGCTCTTAACACCGTCATATGATGTAAATGGTTTTACGAGGCACCAAAAACATCCGCCTGCTAATGTTGCTATCGCCATTTCTGACACCTCCGTGTTTTATAAGTCTTTAGAATTTTTCAAGACAACTAAACCAATTGCACCCGCACCTGTATGCGTAGAAACCACGGGCGTCGTATGTCCAAATTCAAATTTTTGTATATTAAATGTTTCGTCTAATTTTTCTTTAAATTTATCCATAAAATCTTGTGCTTTTGCATGCGATATACCAATGGATTCAATAGCATTATCACCGATAAATGATTTTAAATCTTTCAGTATAAATTTAATACATGCATTTTGTGTACGTGCATTATGAATCATTTCTAAATTACCATCTACAAGTTCACCAATTGGCTTGATTTTCATAAAGTTACCAATCAGGCCTTTTGCCTTACTAATGCGTCCACCTTTAATCAGTTGGTCTAATTGACCGATAATGACATATAACTTGATATTTTCTTGTAATTTTTTTAGTTTATTAAGGATTTCTTCTGTTGAAAAGCCAGCTTCAACCCATTGTGTTAAACATTTCAATTGATAGCCCAAACCAAACGAAATTGATTTTGAATCAATGACAGTAATTTTAGCATCAACCATTTCACTTGCTTGGACAGCCGTTTGATAAGTGCCACTTAAACCTGAAGATAGATGGATACTAATAATTTCAGCGCCAGTTTGAGCAAGTTCCTCATATTTCTCTACAAATTTTCCGATTGGAGGTTGACTTGTTTTAAGATCATTTTCATCATTACCCAAGTATTGAGAAAAAGATTCATTTGTAATTTCAGTTTGATCCTCGTAAGAATCGCCATTAATTGTAACGCTTAATGGAACGACGTGAATATTATGTTGTTTTAAAAATGATAGTTCTAAGTCTGATGTTGAATCAGTAACAATAATTTGTTGCATAGTATGAAACCTCCAAGATTTACTTTCGAGTCAAATGTAAAAATGTATGTGGGTACTTGTTTTTCTCGTCTACTGTACCTTCTTCTGCAGAAACGACTTTCCACTCTTCAAATGTATAAGGGGGAAAAAAAGTATCTGCTTGAAATTCATCATCTATCACTGTGATATACATGTCGTCAACTTTGTCGATGTATGTTTCGAATAAAGATTGTCCGCCAAATATAAAAACATGTTCGTCTTTAATGGATTGTATCTCATCAATGTCATGTATCACATCAACGCCATCATGATGGAAGTCCTTATTTCGAGTCAACACAACATTTCTACGTTGAGGTAGTGGCTTGCCAATTGACTCAAAAGTGGCGCGTCCCATAACAAGTGTATGCCCTGTGGTTAATTTTTTGACATGCTTCAAATCATTAGGTAAATGCCAAGGTAATTGCCCTTGGAATCCAATACCACGATGTTGATCATGTGCGACTAAAATAGATAGTGTCATTTGTTTGCTCCTTTATTTATACAGCAATCGGTGCTTTTATTGCTGGATGTGATTGATAATTAACAATCTCTAAATCTTCATATTCTATATCAAATATCGAGCAATCAGAATTAATTTTTAACTGAGGTGGTGCATAGCTTGTTCGTTCAAGCTGTGTTTGAATCGCTTCTATATGATTGCTATAAATGTGCGCATCTCCAAAAGTATGAACAAATTCACCTACTTCTAATTGACATTCTTTTGCGATAAGATGCGTCAACAGACTATAGCTTGCAATATTAAATGGAACACCTAAAAAGATGTCAGCACTTCTTTGATAGAGTTGGCAACTCAATCGATTGTTCTCTACATAGAATTGAAATAGTGTATGACATGGCGGAAGAGCCATTGTTTCAATTTCTGATGGATTCCAAGCACTCACAATATGACGTCTCGAATTAGGCTGCGTCTTAATTTGTTCAATAACTGTTTTAAGTTGATCATAATGCTGCCCATCGGCACCAATCCAATCACGCCATTGTTTACCGTAGACATTACCTAAATCTCCGTGTTTTTCCATGAAAGCATCGTCGTTCAATATTTGATGTTTGAAGTTGTTCATCTCTTGTTGGTATATTTTTGCAAATTCTGAGTCACGTTGGACACGATGACCAAAATTAGTCATATCTGGACCGTGGTAGTCTGAACTTTGGACATACTTTTCAAATGCCCATTCATTCCATATGTTGTTATTATATTTTAAAAGATATCTTAAATTTGTATCGCCTCGAATAAACCATATTAATTCAGTAGCAATCAACTTAAACGAAACTTTTTTAGTAGTGAGTAACGGGAACCCTTTCGAAAGATCGAATCGAAGTTGATGACCAAACTTAGAAATGGTGCCTGTGGCTGTTCTATCATCACGTTGATTTCCAATTTTTAATACTTCTTCACATAAGCTGTGATACGCTTGATCAAATGGATTCATGACATTCACCTCTTTCTCTTAGTATATATAATAGACGATTTTTAACTATTTGAAAAATAAAAACAACGTTGTTGACAAGAGATGCTTACTGGCCAGTGATTGGTTTCTAGATAAACGTATACTCTTACTTGCCTGTCTGACGCCTTTGCTTACTTCTAATTAATGAAACCTTACCTTCCATTTGTCGCAATGAGTTATTAGATGATAATATCCTGTCGCTACTATTGAACGTCAAAAAGGATTGAAACAGCATTTGTTTGGCATGTTTCAATCCTTGTTAAAAAGTTATGCTTGGCAATGTGTATCGAAAGCGTCTTTAATATCCATGGCGATATCATTAATATCTCGACCTTCGATATGTTCACGTGGCATAAAGTGCACAAGTTGTGTTCCTCTAAATAGTGCAAATGATGGACTTGATGGTACTTGTTGAATATATTCTCTCATTTTAGCTGTTGCTTCTTTGTCTTGACCGGCAAATACTGTTACTTTATGATTAGGTTTGTTTTCATTTTGTTCAGCGACAGCCACTGCTGCTGGACGCGCAAGTCCTGCTGCGCAACCACAAGTTGAGTTGATGACAACAAATGTCGTTGAATCGTCTTCCACATTTGCCATATATTCACTAACATCCGCTTCACTCTCTAAACTTTCAAATCCATTTTCTGTTAACTCGCCTCTCATTTGTGCAGCAAGTTCTTTCATATAAGCGTCATATGCATTCATTATAAATACACTCCCTCTATTTAATCATTTATTGATTTCGATTTGCAATTTGCTTCCAAACAGATCCAAGCGCGTCTTCTCCATTTTCAATACGCGTAATCGCCATTTCAATTTGGAGCTTTACTTCATACGCCGAATCGTCTTGATGCGCTTTTAAACTATCCAATTGTGCAGGACCGCCCTCATCAAAAAGAAACATTGCAGCACGCCATCTCACTATTTTTTGTGGATCGTCGAGCGCTCGTTCCATTTCTGGTAAAGCTTCCTTAAAGCCTAAGTCGCTAATACTGTCTCCTGCTGTTCTTCTAACTGCTGGGCTTTGATCTCTTAAACCTTTATATAAGTATGGAAGTGTGGCTTTGTCTTCAATCATACTCAGTAAGACAACAGCTTCTCTTCTTAATGGTACTTTACTTTCAGTTAATGCCACATCGAGTAAAGGATAGTCGTCTGCGGTTGGCGTTGGAAAAGATTTAAGCATCCGTAGACGTGTTTTCCAATCCACTGTTTGCTGATATGTCTCTAAAGAAACATGAGTATAATGCTTTTTAGGAACGGTGATATTAGTATTTTTAGCTTCTTCAACCAATTGGTCTAAAACATGTTGAGGATAAACTGCGTGCATTTCTTCAATGACTTCTGCCATAACGTCTTCGATATCACCATATCTTACACCTAGTGATGCCCATTTGCGTAAAAATACGACGTTATCTTCAGGTAATTGTGTAGAAAGCATCGCATTGACAAAGCGATCCTCTAATTGCGCTCTATACTCTTTTTCCCCTGTAGTTAATTTAACCTGATATGGGATTCCTTTAAACTTTAGTACTTCTACTTTAATTTCCCCAAAATGTGAGTCCGGTTGAATTTCAGAAAGAGAATCTTGCTGATCATGATTGAGCGTCGCAGTGACTTTAGGCAAAACATCTTCCCAATTTGCTTTAGGTGTTTTATCAACCGCTATAAAATCTAACACATAAAAAACAGATTTAACTTCTTCTATTTTCAAAATAGCATTGATAAAGGGAGGTTGTCCTTCTTTAACTTTCGTATAAGTCGTAGAATGACGACCTTCCCTTGTTTCAGATAAAACAATTTTCATGGTATTGGGACTAGGCGTAGGTTCTACCTTAACAATTTCCATAAAAAACCTCCTCATCAAATCATGACATTTATTGCAACTCGTTTCCAAGTTGTCGAATTTGCTTTCCAATTGAACATTCATTGATGCAGAAGTGATGTGCTTGTGTCTTCCCTTTTACTTTTCGAATGTATGATTTAACAAGACATTGCTCACAATATTGCTGAGAGAGTTGGTCAATCTCGGCAATAGCATTTCTCTTAGATTCAGTGAGCACAAAATTCACCTCTTTAAAATATAATGCATACAATATTCACTATATTAACATGATTGATAGGTACATTGAAATGTTTAAACTTATCGATTCCCTCAATCCTTTCAGAAAAACCTATCTTGAAAATACAACAGGGTTTGCTTATAATAGTAAAGTTATATCGTTGAGCGGTTTCTAAACACCCGCTTTAACAAAATTTAGGAGGGATTCTCATTGTATAACGAATGGCTAGGTTTAGTCGCGTTTTTAGTTACATTTATATTAATGGTTTTAATGTTTCGTTTATTTGGTAAGGCCGGATTATATGCGTGGGTCGCGATAGGAACTATTATTGCGAATATCCAAGTATTGAAAACGGTGGATATATTTATGATTTCAGCCACTTTAGGTAACATTATGTTTGCTTCTATTTATCTTGCAACTGATGTATTGAATGATATTTATGGCCGTAAAGTTGCTAAAAGAGCAGTTTGGTTAGGTTTTTCATCCACTTTAGTGATGATTATCGTCATGCAAATCTCCCTATCATTTCAACCAAGTGATGCGGATATGGCACAAAATGCATTGAAATCTATTTTTGATGTCGTACCTCGTATTGCATTTGCCTCAATCATTGCTTATATCATTGGTCAACATATTGATGTCTTCATATTTAATGTCATCAAGAGAATATTTAAATCGGATCGCACATTTTTTATACGTGCTTATGGAAGTACAACGTTAAGTTCGATATTTGATACTGCGTTATTTGTGCTCATCGCTTTTTATGGCAGTCTACCTAATCCTGTTATATTTGAAATATTTATAACAACGTATTTATTAAAATTGCTTTCTACAATTTTGAATGTGCCATTTGGTTATTGGGCAAAATCACTTTATCGTAAAGGTAAAATTAAAGATGATGGCTATTGATCAGCAATCGTGTTAATTTAAAATTGAAAATGACTTTGAATTGGTCATTAATCTTGCGGGTGAAGATTTCTGTAATAATGTAATACGATATCGTATTTAATCTTAAAGAAGTTGAAGTGTGGTGAGCTCTATTGGCGAAAATACATTTTGATGCAGCAACGAAAGGCAATCCGGGTCTAAGCACATGTGGCGTCGTGATTGTAGATGAACATGAGCGTTATACAGCCACTAAAGTGTTAGGGATGATGGACAATCATACTGCAGAATGGGAGGCGCTCCTGTTTGCAATGGAACAGGCAAAAGCGTTAAATATCGAGACTGCACTGATCTATACGGATTCACAACTTATCGAAGATGCTGTGAATCGAGAGTATGTTAAAAATAAGCGCTTTAAAGCTTATCTTGCGAGTTACTTAAATGAATCAAACCATTTTGCGCTTTGCTTTGTGAAATGGGTTCCAAGAAAGCAAAATAAAGCAGCAAATCAATTAGCACAAGATAAGTTATACCAAACAATTAAGCAACAGTCTGATTCATCCAAATGAAAAAGTACCGAGATTAACTGTTTTTCATAAGTTAATCTCGGTACTTTTTTGTAATATTGACATCCATGCCTCATTCTGAAGATATGCTATAAATGCTGAATAAATCGTTTCGAGACAAAAAGCTCATGTTGATCACAAATTGAAAGGACGTGGTTAAGTTCGACTTGATGTGCCATAGATTCAAGTAATGAAGTCCATTCGATAGGAACGTAACACTCTATCGTTGCCAATTGTTTAGACAGTTGAAGTTCAGATAAATGTTCATGGATTTTTTTCTGCTGACCCGGTGTTAACTTTGCAAGGTTTTCGATAACATTTTCAACTGAATCATATTGTTGAATCAATTTAATAGCTGTTTTTTCTCCGATTCCTTTGACACCAGGATATCCATCAGCTGTGTCTCCCATAAAAGCTTTAACATCAATAAGCTGTTGCGGTTTTAAACCATATTCCGCTTCAAAGCGGGCTTGATTATATTTGTGATATTCATTAAATCCTTTTTTAATCAGCCAAACATTGACATTTTCATTAATACATTGAAGTAAATCGCGGTCACCTGTCACAATATAAACTTCGTGATACTCTTCAGACTCTGAAAAAGAACGTGCGAGTGTACCGATAATGTCATCGGCTTCAAAGTTTTCAACGCCTATATTTAAAAAGCCGAGTGATTGTGAAATATGTTTGACATGATTAAATTGAGGGATTAATTCTTCTGGTGGTTCTGGGCGGTTTTGTTTGTAATTCTTATACATTTCGTTTCTAAATGTCGCCTTCCCCATATCCCAGCAAATTGCGACATGTGTAGGTTGGATATCACGAATCGCGCTATAAACATGTCTGACAAAGCCTTGTGTCCCATTTGTAGGGACACCTGCTGAATTTCGCATAAAATTTTTATGGATACTCGTCGCATAAAAGTGGCGAAATAATAAGGCCATGCCGTCTATAAGTAAAAGTTTTTGAGTCATCGTTTCAGTCCTTTAAGTTTAAAATTTGTGCTAATTTTGGCGTGTTTATTTTTAATTGATTGATAAGTGCATCATCAACTTTGAAATCAAGGATAGCATTGATTTCATTTTGTGCTTCTAATTCTGCCGTTTCAATCGCTTCAATTGCTTTTGAAGTGAGTTGGTCTAACAGCGATTCTAACACTTTTCGTAGTTCAGTCAACTTTGGCTGAAGTAAGTTAATCGTGTGTACTTTGATTTCTGATTGGATTTGTTTTTGTACTTTAGGCTGTAAAAGGTTTCGCTTTGTCAGCTGCTTAGGTAATTGATTAACCATTTGTTGTAATTCTAGCGTTAAAATGGACTTTTCATACGGTTCAATCTGGATTGTTTCGTAATCAGGTATAATAATTCGATACTGTTGAAGTATTTTAATTTTAGGTGCCATTTCTTGTTGTAATGCTTGATTAAAGAAATGCTTAATTCTTTCTATTAACAATGTTTGTTCTAAAAAGAGTTTTTGGTGTATTTGGTCAAGGTATGATTTTGTGCTTCGTCTTTTTTCTTCATTAAAATGATTGGTATTTGTCATTTGGCCATTATAAATCGCTTTAACATCATCTGCTAATTGGATTTTTAAGCGCTCATTTAAATGATAAATTTGATCTTCTATTTCATTAAAGGTCTTTTGTGCAATTGATTGAATTAGTTCAGTTTTAAATAGTTTTTCTTGGCGCATGTGTTCAAGTTGTTGTTTAGTCTGATGCATTTGTTGCGTATTGGTTTCAAAATCACTGATGATTGTTTCGTAAGCTTCCTTAATATAAGCAAATTGATCATACATTTTCTGTTCTAAAAGTGATTTAGAATCGACTTCAGCAAAATGTGTGATACTTTCTTTTAACGTGTGAATCCCTTCATCACCCGTCTCTAAAGCGGTGCGACTCGATACCATAAAGATATCAGGGTTCATTTGGACTTTAGACAACGCATCTTTGACATATGCATATACTGCTTGTTGATCAACATGGTTTTCAGCTAAATCAACAGCATTAATGACCATTTTAAAGGACTGATTGGCTTTCAATTGATTCATATCTTTCATATGTTGTATGAAAGCTTGATCATTTTGTGTAAACGCATGGTTAAAATAACTCACATATAAAATAAGATCTGATGTTGTCAAAATCTTTTCAGTTTCATTCGTGTGTCGCTGGTTATTAGAATGTAAACCTAGTGAGTCAATTATCACTTTGTCTTTTAGCCAAGGTATGGGTAGACGTAGGTGCACCATTTGTACAAAGGTAGCAAATTCATCTTCCGCACTCCATTTTGAAATTTCTGAAGCATCTATGGGATGTTCTATGCCCTTTTCGATATAGGATTGGTATAAATCATAATTTTTTTCTACTGCGTTAATAAAAGCAAGACTATTTTTATCAATCTTTGTTTTTAATTGTTCAAGATTTGTATTTAAAAATGAAGCGATGGAATCAAATTGATCGTCCATCAGTTGGGTCATATCATTAATGTCTGCTAATAAGGCATCAGGTGTTTTAAATGTAACACTGTGATGGGACCCATATGATATTTCTGTCGTAGCGGCAGTGGTAGGATTAGGCGAACTTGTTAAATAAGCTTTACCTAGTAGCGCGTTAATCAAGCTACTTTTTCCAGCGCTGAATGTACCGAAAACGCCTATTTTAATTTTTTGTTGAGTCATTCTTGTTAATGTATCTTCAATGTTTTTGACACTCGATTTAAAGAGTGGGATGTTGCGAACGACGTCTAAACCTTGTTGGATTTGAGTTGTATGCAAAGTTCGCTCATTTGTGATCGCAACTTGATAATTATCGGTTTCATTTGTTAAGCCAGATACGTTCTTTTCCGGTTGGAAATGAATGCGTGTCCGATCAATCAGTTGGTCAAGAGAGTCTGACATATGAATATAGTAATGGCGATAGTTTTCTGTTTCTAGTGATTGCTTTAATTTCCGCAAATCTATATAGCGCTTATAGTCTTGAATATCAGTGGAATCTTCAACTAAATGTTCTTCCGCGTGAACATTTGCAATAATTTCTTCATCTAAAGGCTCAGACATTTTCAAAATATATTGCTTGATTTCTTTCATTAAGTGTTCTGAGAAAGTAAGCACATACTGATTCGTAATTTCTATTTGTGTTTGATAAAGTTCAGTGATGAGGCTTTCAGGAATTTCAATGTGTTGCTTTAAAATTTGCTGATTCAATTGTGTATTATTGATAAAGCGTGTCAAAAATGACAAGTCATCTTGCATAGGCTTTTCAATTTGATGCGCAATCCGCTTTTGCAGCTGTTGCATGACGTCATTAAGGCGTGTAGAGCGAATTTCCTCTGTTTTTCTTTTTTTATTAAAAAGTCCCCCTGCTTTAAAGTTTTTAGTCATACTTTCTAAATAAAAACGAATAGTTTCACGCATGTCATGCGTCATAATATAAGCATTATCGATAATAGATCTGCGTTTATCTTTTAGATATTGCTTGAGGGCTGAAGGCGTGTTTAAAAGTTGGGCTTCTTCACTTATCATTTCATTTTTCTGATGTGTTTGATACGCTTGATCAAATTGTTCAGGCGTGATATTCAAACGTTCTAGAAGCAACTGCATTTCTTGCTGTAAATAATCTGTTTGATGCTGTTGAATAAAGTCTTTCATTCGAGCAACATAATCTTTGACGGGTTCTCTATGTTGATCTTGTTCTTGTATAAATAATGAAAGGGCATCAAATTCATTATAAGGATGCTCAAATTTAGTAATATAAAATGTTTTCAAAAGTTGAATATCCCATTCTTGAATCGACTGTTGCACGCGACGTTGAAAAGCTTCAAAGTCGATTTCTTGATGATTATGTTTATCAATCTGGTTAACAACAAAGACAACCGGAATACCTGCATAATTTAATCTTTTCATAAATTTGAAGTTTAAAGCAGATTGAACGTGATTATAATCAACCGTGTAAAAAACAATGTTGCTTGTATATAAAAATTGCTCGGTCTGCGCACTATGTGATTGTACATTGGAATCTACACCTGGCGTATCTTGAAAAGTGAAGCCATTATTGAACTTTGAACTTTGTATTTGAATATCAATGGATTCAACTTGATAATTTTCTCGATTCATCGCTTTAACTTCGTCATAATTTTGAAGGAGGGTGTATTTTTGACCTTCAATATTCGCGGTCATACCCGATTGCTCAGCAACAGTCACTCGTGCGGTATTACTAGTGGTTGGAACCGGTGAGCTGGGTAATATCTCCTGACCAATAAGGCGATTAATGACTGTTGATTTTCCAGATGAAAAGTGGCCTACAAAGGTCACGGTATATTGATTTAAGTAAACTTTTTTAATCATTTGATTGATAGTCTGAACGAAAGAATGATGATCTGATTTTTCTACTTCTTTTTTTAATTTATATAAAATATCTAGTTCTTCTTGGTTCTGCATGTAAACTGACTCCCCTTGTTTATAAAGCACTCTTTAGTTCTATTATATGAATTTAATTGTAACATTGTACAGTCATACTTATTTTATCACCTAAAGCATCCTGCATAACGATAGGAACACATTATGATGAAGTCAAAACATTATGAAAGGTTTTTATTTATCCTATTAATCCCAATCTCGTTAACGCTTACTTTGTATTAAAATGCAGATTAAAAAAACAACGTCACATGAATGTAACGTTGCAGCGTATTGAATATGCTAATGAGTTAATATACAGCATCAAATAGTATCTATTCTTGGAATTCAAGCGGCTTTGGACGACGTTTCATTTTGAGTAATTGGGAAATGACATAAATCAGAATGCCGGTCCAAATAAAACAGAATGTAATAAACTGATCCATATTAAATGGCTCTTTAAACACAAAAATACCAAGTATAAAGATAAGCGTCGGCCCGATATATTGAATAAAGCCCATGAGCGACAACGGAATACGAATCGCGCCTTCTGAAAAAGCAAGAAGGGGTATCGCCGTTACTGCACCTGAAAAAAGGAGCCAAAATGATGACGTATTGATTCCGACACTTAACCCTGATGTTTGTCCAAGATAAATAAGATAGATTAACGCCATCGGTGCAGTTGCTAATGACTCAATCGTAATACTACTTACTGCAGGCATAGGTACTAATTTTTTGAGTAGGCCGTATATGCCGAATGAAAAAGCTAAAAGTAAAGAAATGACTGGGAATTCTCCTACTTTGATGGTCATATAAACGACACCTAAAGCAGCAAAGAGAATTGCAAGCCACTCTAAACGATTAAAACGTTCTTTAAAAAAGATCATTGCGAGTAAAATACTGACTAGCGGATTAATGTAATAACCTAAACTTGTTTGTAGCACATAACCAGAGTTAACTGCAAAGATAAATGTCCCCCAGTTCACTGCTACAACATATCCCGCTAGTATAATGATAAAAAGTTTGAGTGGTTGAGCGATTAAATTTGAAAAATCTTGATAGACTTGCTTTTGTTGGCCTATTAACGGAATTAAAATAACCATAAATATGAGTGATAATACAATACGAAACATTAACGTTTCAGTCGCATCTATCCCACGAATTAATGTCCAATAGAGTGGGAGTGTCCCCCACATGACATAAGATATTACTGAATAAAAAATCCCACGTTTAAACGCCTGATCTTGATACAAATCAGTCCCTCTTTTCTAAAAAAGTTTTCATGAATTGCTTATTCACTTTTATTTGCCCAATATTGATAATAAGTCGTTTCGATATAGCCATTAAAAAGTTTACGTCGTTTTGTTGCTTTACGATTAACTAAATGTTCGAATGCTTTATGACTTGTCATAATATACAGTGAAAGTTGAGGATTTTGATGCAGTAATGTACCTAAATAGCGATACATAGCTTCTACTTCATCGCGATCACCAATACGTTCACCATAAGGCGGGTTTCCTATTAGTCCAATTGGCCCTTCATGCGCTATTGTTAAAGTATTGACGTCTTTAACTTCGAATTGAATGATATCGCCAATCCCTACTTCATCAGCATTTCGTTTTGCGATTTCAACCATTTTAGGGTCAATGTCTGAAGCGTAGATTTCTATTTCTTTATCATAGTCAGCCTGTTGATCTGCTTCATCTCTCAGTTGATCAAAGAGCCCTTCAGGAATCATATCCCACTGTTCTGATACAAAAGAGCGATTAAAGCCAGGTGCAATATTTTGGGCGATTAAACAAGCTTCTATTGCGATAGTGCCAGAACCACAAAATGGGTCAATTAATGGTGTATCACCTTTCCAGTTTGCAAGTTTGACTAAGCTAGCGGCTAATGTTTCTTTAATCGGTGCTTCACCTTGAGCGAGTCGATAACCGCGTTTGTTAAGCCCGGAACCTGATGTATCAATTGTTAAAAGAACGCGGTCTTTTAAAATATTGACTTCTACAGGATATTTCGCACCACTTTCGTCTAACCAGCCCGACACTTGATACGCTTTTTTAAGTCTTTCAACAATTGCTTTTTTAGTAATGGCTTGGACATCTGGAACACTATGTAACGTCGATTTTAAGCTACGACCTTGCACTGGAAACTGTCCGTTTTCAGAAATATAGTTTTCCCACGGAAGATTTTTAGTTTGTTCAAATAAATCGTCGAAAGTTTTTGCTTCAAACTGACCGATAATTAATTTGACACGATCTGCTGTACGCAACCATAGATTGGCTTTAACTAATGCAGATGCATCACCTTGAAAGTAGATGCGTCCATTTTCAACGCGCGTTTCGTATCCTAACTCTTGTACTTCTTTGGCAACAATCGATTCAAGCCCCATTGGACAAACTGCTAATAATTGATACACAATCATTCTCCTAACATACATAATTGGAATTAAACTGCCTATAAAATATCAAGTCCTCCCCCGGCATGTAAGGAAGACTAGGATTTTAAAGAGATTGACTTAAAGGTATACGTGATTAAGTCAACGGCCCTTAATTTCTGAAATAATATTATGATTCAAAAGAAAGGCTCGTCCTATAAACCTCTATTTTCCTACGCTTTCCTTCTACAACATAGCAAGTTAAAAATTTAATCGTCATTTTTAAGTATGCGATTTATTTTTAACTATTATTTTGTAATCTATTAAAATTTTTTAGTGAATTTTTAACACGACTTTATTTTAACATACGATTAAGCTACTTCATTTATTTTTTACATAAATGAAGGGCTGGAACTCGATGTCCCAGCCCGAACTAGTTGAGATATTTCTATAAGCCATGTTCTGTACTATTGTACTCATTACGTGCACTAGTAGCACTGGTACGCCAGTTGTAATCATCTGTCTGAAAGGGAAATTACCTTTCCTCGTCTATACGTTGAATTTCGTTAGACAAGTGCTCCTACCAAATTTGGATTGCTCACTCGAGGGGTTTACCGCGTTCCACCTTTATTATTTCTAATAAAGCTACGTCACTGTGGCACTTTCAAACTAATATAACCTTATCTAATGACTTAGGTTAGTTCATTGCCGTCAATATCATTGATATTGCCTTGACTTATTGTTTCATCAAGCACGAACACTACAGTCATCTCAGACTGTGTGAGCATGGACTTTCCTCTATATGTAAACCATATAGCGATTACACGAAATATCCTTAAAAATTATAGCATTTTTAATCTTAAAAGCAATGACTATTTTCCAAAGACCGCTTTTTCTAAATTAGAAATACGTTTTAATATGTCTACGTTATTGTTTTGAGTTGAACTTTGGTTAGCGAAACTCTTATTATCTTGAGGTCTACTTGAAGCAACACGAATACGTAGATCTTCAATTTCTTTTTTCAGTTTGTGATTTTCTTCTGATAATTTAATCACTTCATTATTTAGGTCTGCCATTTTTTGATAATCAGCGATGATATCGTCTAAAAATGCATCAACCTCTTCTGGTCTGTACCCACGTACCATCGTTTTTTCAAAATCTTTTTCATAAATGTCTTTTGCTGAAAGCTTTAACGAAACATCTGACATTTGTTCCACCTCATTTGATTTAAATTTCTTCTGACCATTGTAAATCATTGATAAAGCTCATAATTTCGTCAAACGTCACAATATCACAAGTATAGTTTGTTTTTTCAACAAAATCAACTAACTTCTGCTTGAAGAACTTAGGGCTTGCCTCTTGTTCATCATCATAAATTAAGACTGTGACATCCGTATGGTCCAACATAAATTGATCTGCAGCTTGAAATTGATAAGGGCCTTGATAAGTAGACTGGTAAATACTATTAACATAGTCGCTTTGTGTTATGATTTGTTGGTACTGTAATTGGTTAGCCTCATTCCATTTAGAGTTATGTTCTAAAAAAGGCGTAATGACACCGAGTTTTAACTCTGGATATTCCTTTTTAAGTTCAATGACACATTCTGCAGCCCACATTTCAATTCCCAACTGTCCTTGTATTAATACCCACTTAAGTCCCTCTTCAATGTATTGAATGAGCTTTTGAGTAATAAATTTTTTCAAATAGGTCACTTCTTTTGCTTGAGAATCAAAGATTTGAAGTTCATATGATTTATAACCTGTAATATACATCGTTTTATACATGTTTATGACCACCATTTTGAATGAGATAATTCAAGTCGTGTTGAACCGCTTTAAATCGATCTATAAATATTTTTTTACTTGTTGTGGATTGGTGACAGCTGACAGCAAGATCTGAAATAAGTGATTGCATACGCACAAATTTTTGACGATTAAAATATGGAAGATTTTGAATTTGATTCTGATACAAATTTAAAGATGCTACATCTTGATCAACTTGAGAAACAAATGGTGCAATGTCTTCGTAAAATTCAAATTGGTGTCCTTTTCTAGCCTGTTGATAACGTAAAGAGATATGGTTCAAGTCATCAAGAAGTTTTTCGATTGCAGATTGCATAAGTGGTATCACCTCATGTTAGATTACCTCGATTTTATCATATTCAAATTCAAAGTTTTAACCAGATATGTTTAGGGGTAACGGTCAAGACCTATCTATGTTACAATAATGACAGTTTATGAATCGTTTTTTGATTTATAAAACGCCTATCCTATCATGTTTAATAGGACAGCAAGCATGGACTGTAGGTGAAAAAATGAATTATCCAAATGGTAAGCCTTTCAAGCCAAGTCGGACTCAAGACGGAAGCCCTGTGCGTCATAGTTCTAGTAAAATAAAATACGGTGGCCGTGGGATGACATTAGAAAATGACATTGAACGTTCTAATCAGTTCTATTTGAGAATGAATAAAGCTGTGATACACAAGAAACCGACACCTGTGCAAATTGTTCAAGTCGATTATCCTAAGCGGAGTCAAGCTGTAATAAAAGAGGCTTATTTTAGAACGCCTTCAACCACTGACTATAATGGTGTTTACAAAGGCTTTTATATCGATTTTGAAGCGAAAGAAACAAAAAATAAAACGTCATTTCCATTACAAAATATTCATGAACATCAAGTGAAACATATGGAGCAAGTTGTGGCGCATGGCGGTATTGCATTTTTGTTATTTCGTTTTAAAGGAATCGATGAAGTCTATCTTTTATCGTTTAAGCGATTTATTCCATTTTGGGAGCGTTACATAAAAAATGGAAAAAAATCAATTAAGGTTGAAGAAATTCAAGAAAATGGTTACTATATTCCTTATCAGTATCAACCCAGATTAGATTACCTCAATGCAGTTGATAAGTTGATATTAGATGAAAGTGAGGACCGCTTATGACGGAAAAGAAAGGGACTTCTAGTCACGCCAACAAGAAGTCCGGTCAAAAAAAGAATAAAAATATTAAGCGTACGATTATTAAGGTGCTGAGCTTTTTAGTTCTGGCATTTGTCATTTTAGCGTTATTAGCTGTTTTGCTTTTCGCTTACTATGCGTGGAAAGCCCCTGCTTTTAACGAATCAAAATTACAAGATCCGAGTCCGGCAAAAATTTATGATAAAGATGGCGATTTAGTCAAGACGCTTGATAATGGTGCAAGACGTGAGCATGTTGATTTAAAGGATGTTCCAGATACGATGAAAGATGCTGTACTTGCTACTGAAGATAACCGTTTTTATGACCATGGTGCGATAGACTATAAACGTCTATTTGGCGCTGTACTTAAAAATGTATCGGGTGGTTTTGGTTCACAAGGTGCTTCAACTTTAACGCAACAAGTTGTTAAACGGACATTCTTGACTGACCAAAAATCCATCGAACGTAAAGCGCAAGAAGCATATTTATCTTATCGTCTTGAGCAAGAGTACTCTAAAGATGAGATCTTTCAAATGTACTTGAATAAAATTTATTATTCTGATGGTGTTTATGGCGTTAAAGCCGCAGCAAAATACTATTTCAATAAAGACTTGAAAGATCTTAATTTAGCAGAATCTGCTTATCTTGCTGGTTTACCACAAGTTCCAAACACATACAATGTATACGATCATCCTAAAGAAGCTGAAAAGCGTAAAGACACAGTGCTTTATTTAATGGCTTATCACCACCGTATTACTGAAAAGCAAAAGAAAGAAGCACAAGATACGCCGATTACAGCGAACTTAGTTCAACGTTCAGCTGAAGAGCGTCAAGTTAAACCGGATGATGATTCACAACAATACAATTCTTATGTCAATTTTGTGAAGCAGGAATTAATGGGTAATCCTGAATTTAAAAATGAAAATTTAGCTGATTTATTAAATAGCGGTATTAAGATTTATACGTATATGGATAAAGATGCTCAAAATTCTTTACAAAGTCATATTGATAATGGCGGCTATTATAAAAATGATGATCAGCTCGTTGGTTCAACAATTGTAGATAGTAAAACAGGTGCCCTTGCAGCTATTTCTGGTGGTAGAGACTATAAAGATGTTGTTCAGCGTAACCAAGCGACTGACGCACATCCTACAGGCTCTACGTTGAAACCATTCTTAGCTTATGGTCCAGCTATCGAAAAATTACAATGGGCGACAAACCATTCTATCCAAGATGAGCAGTCGTACAATATTGACGGTGGTACATTCCGAAACTATGACCAGAAGAGTCACGGTACAGTTTCGATTTATGATGCATTACGTCAAAGTTTTAACATTCCAGCTTTAAAAACTTGGCAACAAGTAAAAGAACAAGCAGGAAGTAAAGCACCAACTGATTTTGCGGAGAAAGTAGGACTTGAATATGAAAATTCAAATATTGGTCCATCTGAAGTTCTAGGTGGTTCATCTTCTGAATTCTCACCTACGCAACTCGCTTCGGCCTATGCTTCATTTGCTAATGGAGGAACTTATAATAAAGCACACTCTATTAAGAAAGTTGTAGAGGCAAATGGCGATACAGTTGAATTTGATCATACAAGCCATAAAGCAATGAGTGATTATACGGCTTATATGATTACTGAAATTTTAAAAGGTACGTTTGAAGCTTATGGTTCAGCCTATGGTAACAGTGTTTCAGGTGTCCACATGGCAGCTAAAACAGGTACAGGCACATATGGTCAAGAAGCCTATCAACAATATAACTTACCTGACTCAGCCGCTAAAGACGTCTGGATTACAGGTTTCTCACCTAAATACACAATGTCAGTATGGATGGGCTTTGACAAAGTTAAGCAATATGGTGAAAACTCATTCGTCGGCAGTAGTGAACAAAAATATCCTCAACTTCTATTTAAAGATGTCATGAGTGAAATTAGTCCACACGATGGTGAGGATTTCAAACGTCCTGATTCTGTCAGTGGTAGCGGTAAAAGTTTATATGTATCAAAATCACCGGATGGCCATACGACAAGTAACTTTACAGAATCAAGTGGAGGTTCTAACTCCAATTCAACATCTGGATCAAGTGATAGCAACAATGAAAGCCAGAATTTGAATAATGGTAACCGTCCACAACAACAAGGTAACAATAACTCAAATAATAATGGTGGTTTTTTCGGTCATCTTTTTAACCGATAAATCATACAAATATCCCAGTTTACTCAATGCGAGGAAACTGGGATATTTTTTGTCTTTTATTTATGTTTGAAATCAATATATGAAGAAGGAGGATTACTCAATGTGATGTCGAGCACGATAAGCGGCATGCATTTTAATCAGTTCTGATTTGAGGGTTTTCATTTGTTGGTAACCCATATAGTGATGCTTTCTTTCTTCGATATATGCAAGTCGATCAACAATATTAAATGGAACGATTGTGAGCGAATCCAAATCAAGTTGTGCTAATGAAGTGGGTTCGACTTGGTTAATTACGTAAAAATAGTCCATTAATAATGCATAATAATGATCAAGTAATGGCTTGGCCTGTTCGCTTCCTATTTGACGAGTTTTTGCGAACTGATCTAATTCTTTTTCTAAACTAGTCATTTGATTTAACTGTTCCATCACCTATTCCCCTCCTGCTGCTTTAAGCGATGCACGATAACGCTTTTGACCTTCTCGACAATCATCAAATAAAGGACAAACACCACATTTCGGTTTTTTAGCTAGACAATGATAGCGGCCGAAGAAGATAAGTTGGTGGTGGCTCTTTGTCCAGCGTTCTTTTGGAATGATTGAAGTTAATCGGCGTTCAACTTCAGTTACATTATCCTTCCATCTACAAATGCCTAAACGTTTAGATACGCGCTCAACATGTGTATCTACTGCAAGTGCAGGTTCGCCGAATGCGACACTCATCACTACGTTTGCCGTTTTGCGACCAACACCAGCAAGACTTTCTAGTTCAGCATGTGTATGTGGAACTTCTCCATTGAATTGATCAAGTAAAGATTGACTTAATTTTTGTATATTTTTAGCTTTGTTACGATAAAGTCCTATCGAACGAATATCTTGTTGTAATTCCTCCAAATCAACAGCTAAATAATCTTCAGGCGTATGATATTTTTGAAATAATGAATGCGTAACTTTATTAACGGTATTATCTGTACATTGCGCTGATAATAAAACCGCAATGGTCAACTCGAAAGGATTATCATGAACTAATTCGCATTCTGCATTGGGGAACATTTGATCAATCACATCGATCATTTCAAGTGCTTTCTTTTTACTTATCAAAAGGATTCTCTCCTTTCAACCAATTAAATTTTGGAAGGTTTTCTATTTTTTTAATGGGTTGCTGAGATTGAGACTGCTTTTTAAATTTTGCACGGATGGGTTGAGTATCTTCTACTGATGTCACATTATTTTTTTGCCAATTTAATAATATTCTATCCACATATTTTAACGATGTTTTTTGATGTGCAAGTGCCTCGTTCAGTGCAGCATCAATAATTTTGATGTCATAATGGTCAACATCTAGCCATTGATTAATATGTTCTATTTCTAAAGGCGATAAAGGACGCCCAAATTCAGTTTCTATGCGACGAAACAATTGTTTAAAAGCCTCTTCTTGAGATGTAGACTGTGTTGTTTGTTCAACTTGTGATAATACTTGCGAAAATTGTTCATAGAAACCTTCTAAGTTGATATATTCAGTGAATTTACCTTCTGTATTTTTTTCAACTCTCATTTCTAACAAACCCAGCTGAATGAGCTTTTGAATGATGGTTGTCACTTCGAATGCTTTCATAGTTGTCCCTTTTTTTAATATATCTATAGAAGGTTGTTCATTCGAGCGCTCGTAAGCATGCAAAATTTTAAGGAGTATCACTAAGTCATTCTCATTCAAACCTAAATTTTGATAATGCTCAAGGAGTTCATATCGAATTACAACAGGTCTAATTTGAAGTTCACGTGCATTCATACCATTTCCCCCTCACTATATTTAAATGAAGTCCGCGGTGATCTATCAAACATGAGCGATAAAAAAAGAGTGAGTGAGAAACCTCTCAAAAACAGGTTTCATCATCTCACCCCCGAACGAGGTTGAGACCTTTATCACATGGAGACGATAAATGAAAATAACGAACTGACTTATCATGCAAGAAAATTGATAAGTGAATTTATCCATGTGCGCCCAACTTCAATTCGATTGTTAATTAAGGATATAAACGGTTTAATAAACGTGGGAATGGTGAAGTTTCACGAACATGTTCTACTCCTGAAATCCATGCCACAGTACGTTCCAGACCAAGACCAAAACCACTATGTGGCACACTACCATATTTACGTAAATCAAGATAATATTGATAGCTTTCGGCATCGAGATGGTGTGCTTCAATGCGTTCTTCTAATAAATCAATATCATTGATACGTTCAGATCCACCAATGATTTCACCGTAGCCTTCTGGAGCGATTAAATCAGCGCAAAGGACAGTCTCTTCATTTTCAGGGTTCGGTTGCATATAAAATGGTTTGATTTTAGTTGGATAGTTAATGATAAATACTGGTAAATCATAATGATTTGCGATAGCTGTTTCGTGTGGTGCACCGAAATCATCGCCCCACTCAATATCGTTAAAGCCTTCTTCATGTAAAAATTTAATCGCATCATCATAAGAAATACGTGGGAATGGCGTTTGAACTTTTTCTAATTTAGAAGTATCACGACCTAGTGCTTTTAATTCAATTTTACAATTTTCAAGTACTGATTTGACGATAAAAGCAACATAAGCTTCTTGCACTTCTAAACTCTCTTGGTGTGTTGTAAATGCCATTTCAGGTTCAATCATCCAAAACTCAATTAAATGTCTTCTTGTTTTAGATTTCTCGGCTCTAAATGTTGGACCAAATGAGAAAACTTTACCATGTGCCATCGCTGCAGCTTCCATATAAAGTTGACCACTTTGAGATAAAAACGCATCTTCATCAAAGTATTTTGTGTGGAATAATTCACTTGTCCCTTCTGGTGCACTAGCAGTTAAAATCGGTGGGTCAATTTTTGTAAAGCCATTATTATTGAAAAATTCATATGTTGCTCGAATAATTTCATTACGTATTTTCATCACAGCGTGTTGTTTTTTTGAACGTAACCATAAATGACGGTGATCCATTAAAAATTCTGTGCCGTGATTTTTAGGTGTAATAGGATAATCATGAGCATCATGGATAACTTCAATTTTTTTTACTTGCATTTCATAACCTAAATCTGAACGTTGATCTTCAGTGATTTCACCTGTTACATAAAGTGAAGATTCTTGTGTTATAGATTTTGCAAGTTGAAATGTTTCTTCATCCACTTCTGCTTTTACTACAACACCTTGCATAAAGCCTGTGCCATCACGTAACTGAAGAAATGCAATTTTACCGCTTGAACGTTTGTTTGCTAACCAAGCGCCTATAGTTACTTCTTGGCCAATCTTATTTTTTGCTTCTTTAATCGTTGTTTTCATAACCATTCTCCTATTTATTAATACTGTTACTATTTTAACAAAAGTAATTACGAACTTCTACCTAATGACTAATCTGCCGAATCATTCGATTGCATTCGATTGAGTAATCGTTCAAATTGTTGAATATTACCTTGATGTTGTTTGTAATGTGTTAATGTGTTTTGGAAAAATTGTTTATATTGACTATGAACGAGGCGATTATCGAAAGATACGATGACGCCTTTATCTTTTTCGTTTCGTAAAAGACGTCCTAGCCCTTGTCTAAATCGTAAAACAGCTTCTGGCAACACATAATCCTTAAAGACATTATCAAACTCATTCGCAAGTAGCATAGGCTTCGTTGCATGTTGATTCATAAATGGCAATTTAGCAATCATTACACATTTAATCCCTTCTGCTTGATAGTCAAACCCTTCAAAAAATGTGCTTGTTCCCAATAAAATCGCTTTATCAAAATGATTAAACTGTTGAGCAATTTTATAATTTTGGTTTTGTTGTTGCGTTAAAATCACATAATCTTCAAATTCAACCATTTGATTTAAATAATCCATAACGGTATACAACATTTTATAACTTGTAAATAATATTAAGCATTTCCCTTCAACTGTTGTCACGTATCGCGCGATATAATCGACAATGGTTTGGATATATTCATCTTGGTTTTGATAGTTGTAACGCTTGATATCTTTTGGAATAAAGATATGACCATTCGGTTGAAATGCTTGTTGGGATTGGATTTGATAGGTTTGAAAAGATGTTTCATCTTCAAACCACTTTTTAAAAGTTTTAAATGATTGATTAAAAGTTAATGTTCCAGATACAAACGAAATAGAGTCAAATTTATTCAGAATTTTCTCTGATAATAGATGTTTCACAGAGTGGTCTTTAATATGAATTTTGATGGTTGACTTTTGTTGTAAATTTTTGAGCGACAGATAAGCCATATGTCCATCTTTCAAACCATTCTCAATGTGTCGTAATTGATCGACAATATAAAGTAAATGTTTACGCATGGTCTTAATCACTTTATGTTTCATACTGTTAAAGTTTTCGAGTGTTAAATTAATCTGTGAAATAAAGTGATGTAATGATGGTATTAGTACATTGACATCAATATCATAAACATAAAACAGTTTTGACGTTTCATCGTCATATATGTGTGCATTATGGACCATCTCAAACAAGGTTTCAAAAAACTGTTCGTTCATATCATGTATTGCATTAATATCTTGTTTAACGTTAAAGACATCTATAGGCGGAATATCTAACTTTTCGAGTATTCGTTGTTGCTCCAACTGATCAATTTGTTTGAGTAACTTTTCGTTTTCTGTTTTCCCAATGAGCCCCAGTTGATATTTAATGTCTGAATAGCCAAAAGCACGCATGGCACAATCAATCGCATAATCAGGCAATCGATGGGCCTCATCGATAATACAATGATTAAACAATTGATAGATCGTATGGTCAGGTGAAGAATATAATAAATGTGCGTGATTTGTAATACCAATTTGAATTTTCGAAGCATTTGTCCGTATATGGTTATAATAATGAATATCTTTACGAATCGGCACATAAGTTTCAACTTTTTGCTCAAAATACATTTTTTGTCCACCACGTAGATTGAGTTCTTCTATATCACCCGTATGTGTCTCTAAAATCCAAATTAATAACTGCATCTTAAGTAAATTCACATCATAATTCGATGTTTCATCTTTTAACACTTGACTGATGAGTCCCAGTGAAATATAGTCTTGCTTACTTTTGATAAGTGTTGCGTTAATCGTACTATTTAAAGCATCATTCAACATCGGAATATCATGAGATAAAAGTTGATTTTGTAACATTTTAGTATTAGTCGAAATCATCACATGTTCGCCTGTTTCGATATAATACATTAATGCAGCGATCAAATAAGCTAAAGATTTACCGCTTCCTGTGTTTGCTTCAATCAAGGCTTTATCATTATGCATCAATTGCTCAAAAACAACTTGTGCCATATAAAGTTGTTCTTCTCTATATTGATAACCACAATGATCGATAATCAATTGATATAGGTCATTTAAGTCCCCTTCAAACTTTAATGTCGCTTCATGAAATTCGGGTTGCGGCTTATAAAAAATCTGCTCAAATTGTTGTAACTGCTTTTGTTCTAATGAAGGTTGGTGTAATCGAACCAATTCGAAAAAATAGTCATCCAGGTTATATTTGAGTTGTTTACTTAAATAGTAAAGCTGCTTTTTAGTATTGAGCGGGAGTGTTTCAAATTTATCAAAGGCTAAAATCATAATACGCGCTGTCGTCCGGGCATCTTCATCCGCACGATGTGCATTCGTTAGAGGCACACCTAAAGATTCTGACAGCTCTGTTAATTGATAGCTTTTTTCGGTAGGAAAAGCTACTTTAAATAGCTCTAAAGTATCAATCACTTTCTTTGGTTGATAATGAATATGACACTTTTTAAAAGAACGTTTCAAAAAATTCAAATCAAAATTCACATTATGTGCTACAAATATACAATCTTTTATTTTTGAATAAATTTCTTTTGCCACTTCATGAAAATAAGGCGCTTGTTGTAACATTTCTTCTTCTATTGAGGTTAGAGCTTGAATAAATGTCGGTATTTGAATATCTGTTTTTATCATTGAATGATAACTATCAATAATTTGTTTATCTTGTACAAATGTAATACCAATTTGTATGATTTCATCATAATTTGTTTGATTGCCAGTCGTTTCAAGATCGATGACGGCATAACAAGGCGATTGCGCCATATAAAAGGTGCCTCCTTTCTCTGATTGTCGTTTATAATTCGATGTCAGCACTCATTAATCTGTGAAGATCACCTTGACGATCAACGACATGTAAAAAGCCTTGGTCATCAATTTCAACGACTTTACCATAAAATTGCTGTGAACCTTCTGTAAAACGCAGTTGTTTATTCCATATATTTGAATGTGCAATGTATTCATCTTTAATTGCAGTGAATGGCTCATTTAAAAATTGTAAATAACGTTGCTCAATATTACGCATTAACACTTTCAAAAAGTCATAACGATTAGTGTCTTTGCCGTTATGTATTTTAAGGCTTGTTGCTATATGATTTAAACTTGGGTCAAAGTCTGAAGCTTCATGATTAATATTAATACCTATACCACAAATAACTGCTTCTATACCATCTGCATTGGCAATCATTTCAGTTAAAAAACCGCAGACTTTTTGATTTCCAATATAGATGTCATTAGGCCATTTGATTTGAACTTGCTCTGTGAGATAAGTTTGTATCGTTTCACAGATGGCCAGTGAAATAAATAAATTAAAGGTCGTAAGCATTGAAAAAGAAATTTCTGGGCGTAAAACGACAGACATCCATAACCCTTTCTTTTTTGGGGATTGCCAAACGCGTTTGAATCGCCCTTTTCCCGCAGTTTGCGCATCGCTCAAAATCAACATAGTCCCATCAAAATCAACAATCGATTTTTTAGCAATTTGTTGTGTGGAATCGACCGTCGAATAACACTCGAATTTCTCTATAAATGTAGAATCTTTAAAAAGCCCATTTAAGACGCCTTCGTGCCATTGGGTTGGAAGCTCATTCAATTTATGCCCACGATTATGGACAGAATCTATTGAAATTCCTTCTAATCTAAGTTGATCAATTGTTTTTTTAACCGTCATTCTCGAAATATTCAGTTTTTCCGCAATGCTTTGGCCAGAGATATAGTCAGGTCTTGCTTCGGTAAGTAGTTCTAATATTGTTTCACGATATTTCGACATGTTCTTTCACCCATTCAATAATTTCTTCTTGTTGATTCCCTAGTTGGCCTTTAATGATAGCACATTCAACTTCCCGCAAGGCTTTTTTAAGCCAAGGTCCACCTTTTAAATGAAGTGCATCCATTAAAATAGCGCCATTAATAGCCATAGACTGACGATCCTTTATTGGAAGTTCATCCCATACTGTTCGAAGTGTGCCTTCATTATAAATTAAAGGTGAGGGTAATGAGATTTGGTTTGCTTGCCATATTTCCATTAAACGCAGAAGTTCAAGTGATAAATCCAAACCAAAGTCATAAACAAACAATTTTAATGCATTTTTGGTTTCAATCGATTGACTTGTGTTTATCGCTTTGATCATTGTTGAGACCAAATGGTTTTGGGCTTTACTAAGCTTCAACGATTTTAGAGAGGCTTCCCCATTATTTAACAGGATCAGTGCTAAAAATGCTTCCAACGTAAGTGGTGTGACGATTTTCAAGGAAGACATATTCATATCTTTGAAAAAAGGGATATATTGCCAAATGTTCAACGCTTGTAATAAAGGGAATGTCTCAGCAACAAAAGTACCATTAAGTAATTTTGTAAGTTCAGCCGTGATGCGTTCAATTGATAAAAATTGTATATCTGATAACCGTTTTTGCATCGCATCATACGTTTGTGATTCGATATGAAATCCTAATTGCGACTTGAAGCGGACTGCACGCAAGATTCTTAAAGCATCTTCATTAAATCGTGTCTCAGCGTCGCCAACAGTTCGAATCAATCGCTGCTGAATATCTTGTTCACCGTCAAAGTAATCATAACGTTGAAAAGAAGTATCCATAGCAATAGCATTCATTGTGAAGTCACGTCTTTCAACATCTCGATATAAATCACGTACAAAATAAACCTCAGAAGGCCGTCTATGTTCAACATAAGTACCTTCAGCTCTAAAAGTCGTCACTTCATAATTTTCTTTATTCCATACAATATTGATTGTGCCGTGATCTTTACCTATAGGAATCGTATGTTCAAAAAGTGATTCGATTTCATCAGGTGTCGCACTTGTTGTAATGTCAACGTCATGTATAGAGCGATTCATAATGTAATCTCGTACTGAGCCACCAACGAAATAAGCTTCATAACCATTGTCTGTGAGACGATTTATAATGGGTTGAGCGACTTCAAATTGAAAACGATTCATGAATTAAAGCTCTCCTAACATTTGTTTATAATAATATTCATACTGATCTGCGATATTCTGAGAATGAAAGCGTGTCTCAACATCTTTTAGCATGTGTTGTTGCATCGTTTGATAAAGAACTGGATCTTTTAATAATTTTAATGCATATTGCGCAGCTGTATCACTATCTCCTATGTCTACAAGATAACCTGTCTTTTCGTGTTGAATCACTTCTTGAATACCACCTGCATAGGTTCCTATTGGAATAACACCCGTTTTCATTGCTTCTAATAAAGTTAAACCAAAACTTTCTTTTTCACTCATTAATAAAACAATATCTGCAATTTGATAGAAATTACTCATACAATCTTGCTTGCCTAAAAATAGCACTTCATCGGATAAGCCAAGTTCACGTACTTTCATTCGCATATCTAATAATTCTGGACCGTCTCCGATTAATAATAATTTAGCTTTCATTTGTTTTCTAACTTTACTAAATGTGTCGATGATAGTGTCAATACGCTTCACTTGTCTAAAGTTTGAAACATGGATTAATACTTTTTCATCTTGCTCAATATGATAGCTTTCTTTAAAGGATGGATTATATCTTGTCGGAAATTCTGATTCTCTCACAAAATTATAGATAGGAATAATTTCTTTATTTGGCGCAATAATCTCATTTGTTTGTGCTTTAAGTGATTGACTTACACTTGTCACGACATCACTTTGTTCAATTCCGAATTTTATCGCATTTCTTAACGAATGATCGTATCCTAAAACAGTGATATCTGTTCCATGTAGAGTGGTCATGATTTTAATATCTTTACCCGACATTTGTCTTGCTAAAATACCACAAATGGCATGAGGGATTGCATAATGCATATGTAATACATCTAAATCATACTCATTAATGACGTTCGCAATTTTTGTACTTAACGAAATATCATAAGGCGGGTATTGAAAAACAGAATACTGATTGACATCAACCTGGTGAAAGGTAATGTTAGGAATCGGTTTTGTAAGTCGAAAAGGCATATTTGAAGTAATAAAATGAACCTCGTGGCCACGCTCGGCCATTAATATACCTAATTCCGTTGCAATCACACCTGAGCCACCTACAGATGGATAACAAGTAATTCCAATTTTCATCGTCAATAATCTCCTTTATGATTTTCTTTCAAAACGGTTTTTATCACGCGTATTAAATTTTCGCATCGTTTGATTAAAACTATCCGTCATATCAATATTTAAAGAATTAGCTAAACAAAGTAATACAAATAAATTATCGCCTAGCTCTGCTTCAATCGTATTATCAGCTTCACTCTCTTTTTTCTTCTTTTCACCGTGAAAATGATTGATTTCTCGTGCTAGCTCCCCTACTTCTTCAGTTAAGCGTGCCAAATTCGCAAGCGGAGAAAAATAACCTGTTTTGAATTGTGATATATATGTATCAACTTCTTTTTGCATTTCAGAGAGTGACTTGGTCATTTTATGACTTCCTTTCTAAATTCATTCTCTTTTATCTTACATGAAATGAATCGATTTGGGCAATCTATCAAACTCATTCTATTTTAAGATACAACTCAATACGATTTAAATGAAATAAAAATGAGTGAATGCGTATACACAATACATCATGATTTAAAAATAGGTCATTTGAGATTGATGTTATTCCACCTCCAACCATGGCATAACACTGCTTTTAGAGCATAACAAAAAAGAGTTGGAGCAATTTCTCCAACTCTTTTTGCATTCTATTTTTATTGATCCGATGAACGCGCGATTAAAATAAATCTTAACAGCTCAGCGACTGCGACTGCTGTTGCTGCCACATAAGTCATTGCTGCGGCTCTTAAAACGCGTCCAGCGTGTTTATATTCTTTTTCATTTACAATGCTTAACTTTTGAATCTGATTCATGGCACGTTTACTCGCATCAAATTCAACTGGTAATGTCACTATTGAAAATAATACAGCAAAAGCCATTAAGAAAATCCCAATCCATAAAGCAGTTGAACCAATTGCCATTTGTAATCCGGTTAACACAATTCCAGCCATAATGAAAATATATGACAATGAGCTTCCTAGGTTCGCAACTGGTACTAATGCAGAACGGAATCGTAAAAAGAAGTAACCTTCATAGTCTTGAATCGCGTGTCCGACTTCGTGTGCAGCAATTGCAGTTCCGGCTACGCTAGGTCGACTATAGTTGGCGGGTGACAAAACGACTACCTTATTTTTAGGGTCATAATGGTCAGTTAGAAAACCTTGACCTTCTTTTACTTCCACATCATAAATACCATTCGCATGTAAAATTTCTAATGCGACTTCTCTTCCCGTCTTGCCACTTGTCGATCTAACTTGAGAATATTTTTCATAGTTAGATTTAACTTTGTGTTGTGCATACATTGGGAGGATCATAAGTATTACAAAATAAATAATTAAAGACATTAAAGACATTATGCTCACTCCTTTAGACTATATTTTACGTGGTACTTCAAATAGGGTCAATCTTTTTACCTTGTCTTGTAAAATAAATCAAAAACAAAATGGAAATGACTGAAAGCCAAAACGACATGTAACCTATTTGTGTTTCAAATTGTGAAAGTCCTCCATATACAGGATATTGATGGAACACATAATCAATGACATCATTATGAAAGACCCATAGGATACTGACAATAATACTACTTTCGGTAAATTTAAAGAGGGGTAAAAATAAAAAGGCTTGAATGGCCATGATAGCATGCATCAATAGCAACAAAACACCCATCCCATAAATCGTTTCGTCATGCACAAATAGAATGATATTCATCAAGACGGCCCAAACACCATATTTAATTAAAGTTACAAAAGCTAGCGCATCGATAAGCGCACTCTTTTTATTAAAATACAGTAGGACAAGTGACACTACTAAAAAGAGTGTTGCAGTTGGACTATCTGGAACAAATGGCCAAAAATACCAAGGTGTCGTGGCCAATCTGGGTTGATACCAAATATAGCCGTAAATTGTACCTAAAATATTAAATAAAATAAGAAGTAAAAATGGCGTTCGATTGTAAAATAATATGTTTTGGATTTGTCTCCATAGCATGGTGGAACCTCTCGTAATTAAATTGAATTTGACCGTATTAATCATTCATGTGACGTAGTTTTAATAAGTTCAAAACGTTTGAATAATGATGAAAAGCCTCTACATCGTTCATGTTAAGGCTTAAATCAATTTGTGATTGAATGGTGAGAATTAACTGATGCTCAATATTTTTAGATAATTCAATAGTATACATATCTTTTAAGTAATCATGGCTATTGTAAGAAGTAATAATTTGATGTAATAATAGGCGATCCATTCTCTTATCGCGTTGAGATGTATGTCCAAAATGGATTTTTATATCAATAATGTCATCGTGCTTTACAATATTGTGAAAAATCTCGTTTGAATTCATTAAATTCGTATGTGTATCATGATACTTAATTGCAACAAACGGGGCATCTTCAGTTGCAATTTCAAGTGTGGGATGCCCCTGTACAATATGATCAACAAAATGAATACGTTCGAGCCTTTCGCTATTTGATTTGATTAGGTTTAAGATCCAAACGCTAATTCTTGATTTAAATTGATAATGAAATAGCAGATAATCAATAATGTTTCTTTTTTCGTAATTTAAATGCACTTCATACATGAATCATCACCTTAAATTAAACGTTCTTGTTCTTCAATCCATGTTGCATTACCTTTATCTTTTTCAATAAGCGTTTCGAGTATACCCTTTGCTTGACCTGTCTGACCGACTTCGATGAGGTAATAATAGTAATCTTTTAAGAAATCGATATTTTCTTTATACGTATCAAAAGCGAGTTCATAAAAATGTTGTGCTTCCTTATCGCGTTCTTCTTCTCCAAATGCATATGCCAATTGCCATACAAATTGAGGATCCATATCTTCTTCATTGACGAATTGCACCAACTCAATAATGGCTTCATATTCTTCTTCTTTTCTAAATAAGTCCGCAAGCATCAATAAAGGTTCTTGATAACTTGGATCAACTTCAAGGGCTTGTTTTAACAATTCGACACCCTCGTTTTGGTCGCCATGTTCAATTTGTAATGCGCCTGTACTATACATTAATTCTTTATAAAATTGGTTGAGTCGTAACCCCTCTTGCCCAATCTCAATGGCATCTGGAAAACTTTTTTCATTTTCATATAGTTGTTGTAAATAATAATACCCTTGGATGAAATCCGGATCTTTTTGTAATAAAGTTTTCATGAGTTTAATCGCTTCATGTGTTAAATCATTTTTTTCATAAGCAATTGCTTTTTTCAAGTAGTCTTCAGAATGAAGTTCTTTTTCGTTGATTTCATCAAACCAACGTAATGCATCCGTATAATTACCGCTTTGAAGGCTACTGTCGGCTAATCTAGAAAACAAATTGATACCATTGATTTCATATTCACCGCTTTCAAGAACAGTGTCATATTCTCGCGAAGCACGTAAATATTGTCCATCGAAATAAAGAAGCTCCGCAAGCGCAAAATGTATAATCGGATCCGCAGGTTGCATATCAATCGCTTGTTGTACTTTTTCTATTGCGATATCCACCATACTGATTTGTTGATACAAATCTGCTTCTAACATTAAACGTTCAGGAGTAAGGGGGACTTCGTTTAAATATTCTAAAGCTTCGTCTGTATGATTTTCGGAAATCAATCCATCAATAAAATAAATCAGTATTTCATCTTCATCGGGATACTTCATATAAAGAGTTCTAAAAACTTCAAGACCTTGAGGTGTTAGACCAAAATTGTATAGTGTCTCACCTAAAACGAACAACGCATCATCATCGTCAGATTCCAATGCTTGTTGTACTCGAGAATCAAGCTGGTTTAATTTTTGTAGATTGATATCATCGATTAATTTATAGATGTCTTGCATATTATCCCTCATTTTCTAATTGTTTTAACATAGGTAAGAACCCCGGGAAAGATACGTTTACACTTTCAAATTGATGAATACGTACAGGTTGTTCAGTGAGTAATGAAGCAACTGCTAGCATCATGCCAATTCTATGATCCGTATGGCTATCGAGATCTGAAAGTTTGGAAACTGTTGAAGGCTCAATGATAAGCCCATCTTCTGTCGGTTTTAATTTTAAGCCAAGTTTACTCAGTTCGTTTGCTGTCGTATCAATTCGATTGGTTTCTTTTACCTTTAATTCTTCAGCATCTTTTATGATACTTGAACTCGTAGCTTGTGTACAGAGTAATGCAATCACTGGTAACTCATCAATACAACGTGGGATGAGTGAACCTCCAATTTCAATACCTTGTAAATGAGGTGTATATTGTACACGAAGCGTCGCTGTAGGCTCGGGTCCGTCGGTTTGTTGAGTTAATGTAAGGCGGCCTCCCATTTTCTGTACAATTTCAATGATGCCATCACGTGTGGGGTTGATTCCTACATTGTTTATCGTGATATCACTATTCGGTGTTATTAAGGCAGCAACAATAAGAAAAGCGGCTGAAGAGATGTCGCCTGGAACATAAAAATCTCGTGCAGCAATGTTGTCAATCCCTCTCGGTGGCAATGTCACTGTTAATTGATTTGTTTCAACAGGTATCTGATAATGGGCAAACATCGTTTCTGTGTGATTACGAGACACTTCAATTTCATGTATGACAGTTTCTTCATTGGCAAACAAACCCGCTAATAAAATAGCACTTTTTACTTGCGCACTTGCAACGGGCATTTGATAATCTATGCCTCGAACTTGACTTGGCATTACAATGAGTGGTGTATAGTTTTCATCAACACCACTAATATTGATATTCATCTTTTGAAGTGGCTGTAAGATACGATTCATTGGCCTTTTTGCAATAGATGCATCACCTGAAAGCACACTTCTTAACCCCATTCCGCCAAATAGTCCTGCTAATAATCTTGTTGTTGTACCTGAATTTCCTGTATATAAACATTGATGGGGTGTTTTAAAATCTTGATACCCTGGTGAATCAATCACTATTTTTTCTGATGTGATGGTCATCTTGACCCCTAGTTTTTCAAATATTTCGGCTGTACGTAAACAATCTTCACCTAACAGAGGTTGATAGATGACTGATGTTCCTTTCGCTAAAGAAGCAAAAATGATTGCACGGTGTGTCATTGATTTGTCTCCGGGAACCGTGATTTCCCCTTTTAGAGGACCTTTTAATGTTATGGTTTCCATTTAATTCACCTCTTTGTGGAGTTGCTTAAGTTGCATAAATGCTTGATGTAAAATGTTACGATTCACGTGGACTGCAATAGGACTACCGATGCCTTTTAATAAAACCATGCGTACACCATCAGCGTCATTTTTTTTATCGTGTAACATCAGCGCATATAACGGTTCAAATTGGAACGATGTGACGATTTCCAAAGGATAACCTAATGATTCGAAGTAACGAGAATAGTGTTGAAGATTAAACGAAGTGTTGAATAAAATATTTGATACAATAAATTGATATAATATGCCAATCATAACAGCATAACCATGTGGTAATCGATGATGATATTCTACAGCATGACCAAAAGTATGACCTAAATTTAAAAACTGGCGTTGTCCCTTTTCTTTTTCATCTTCAACGACAATTTGTAATTTTGTTTGGATACCTTGAATTAAGTATGTTTCGATTTGTTTTAAAGATTTGAGCTCTATTTGACTCGGGTATTGATTTTCTAAAGCTTTTGTTGCATTTTCATTTCTCAATAAAGCATGTTTATAAACTTCAGCATAGCCACTTAATATTTCATTTTCAGGTAATGTCTCTAAAAAGTCTAAATCATATAGCACTGCTTTTGGCCGGTGAAATGCGCCTACTAAATTTTTACCTTGCTTTGTATTAATGCCGACCTTACCTCCGATACTTGAATCGTGTGCCAAAAGTGTCGTAGGAACTTGTATAAAATCTACGCCTCTCAAAAGTGTAGCAGCTAAAAAGCCTACAAAATCTCCTGTAGCGCCACCTCCAATTGCGACAAGACAGGTATTTCGAGTGGGATGATAAGATAACAATAACTCTAAGTACTCTTCATAATATGAGAAATATTTGACTTGCTCTCCTGAAGGAATCGTGATGCATGTCATCTCTTGAGTGGTCACAAGTTGATCGATTTTACTTTTCCAAAGTTTATAAACTGATGCATCTACGAAAACGAAAGTGTGCTGATAACTCGAAGTGAATTCGGTTAGCTTGTTTAAGGATGAATGTGCGACAATAATAGGATAATTATTTTGTGCGTATGTGGTTGTCAATTCCAATGTCAATCACCTATTCTTTTAAAATGTTTTGTTAAGTTCGCGTCTCTCTGTTACAAGTTGAACTAAACGTGCGAAATCATGTGAACCAAATTCTTCTAAAATTGCTTTCGATATTTCAAAAGATACCGCGTGTTCGCAAACGACACTCGCAGCAGGTACAGCACAACTATCTGAACGTTCAATCGTTGCTTTAAATGGCGCTTTCGTATCAATATCAACTGAATCGAGTGGTTTGTACAAGGTAGGAATCGGCTTCATAACACCATTCACAATGATTGGCATCCCATTTGACATTCCGCCTTCTAAACCACCAAGATGATTGGAGGCTCTGTAGTAACCTTTTTCCTCTGAAAATAAAATTGGGTCTTGTATTTCACTGCCTAACTTTTCACCAGCTTTAAAACCTTCGCCAAAACTAACACCTTTAAATGCATTAATACCAACGACGCTTTGTGCAATGCGACCATCTAATTTTCTATCATAATGCACATAACTTCCTATACCGATTGGCATATGATTTACAATCACTTGCACCACACCACCGATTGAGTCACCGTCTTTTTTAGCTTGATCGATTTTATCACGGATAGCTTGAGCAATTTGAGAATCAATCACGCGGACATCATTTTGATCTACATTTTCTATAATTGTTTCAATATCATAAATACCTTGATCTTTAATGCCACCAATTTCAACAACACGACTATAAACGTCTATACCCAATTGTTTAAGCATTTGCTTGCAAAGTGCCCCCACAGCCACTCTTGCCGCAGTCTCTCGTGCAGATGAACGCTCTAAGATATTGCGTAAATCACGATGGTTGTATTTCATCCCGCCAACTAAATCAGCGTGTCCTGGTCGCGGTTTAGTAATGACACGTTTCATATTGTCTTGCGCTTCTTCTGAGATAGGTTCAGCACCCATAATGTTACGCCAATGTGTAAAATCATCGTTCTTTATGACAACGGTGATAGGACTTCCTAAAGTATAGCCGTGACGCACACCAGAAACTATTTCAACTGTGTCTTTTTCAATTTGCATACGGCGACCTCGGCCGTATCCACCTTGACGTTTAAACATTTCTTCATTGATTTGATTGATATCGATTTTCATATTTGAAGGCAATCCCTCAATAATAACTGTTAATTGCGGTCCATGTGATTCTCCAGAAGTTAAAAACCTTAACATGACTGACGCGCCCCCTTAGATTAATATTCCTAATCAATTTGCGATTAATAGATTGAATTTAAAATTCGTATGCCTCATATCATAGCATAAAATAAAAGATAAATTAATACAATTCAGTCTTTTTTGTTTATCGCTTTTAATGGCTAAAGTGTTTGTTAGTATAACGCTTTTTAATCGTATTCTTTGAAGCGGCTCTGTATTAAGCGCTCTATACATAGGTTAAATGAATTGATTTGATGGAAATAGTTAGAATGATGTGTTGCTCAAAGACAACTGCTTTTGCTCGAACAAATGCTTATTATAGTAGAAAGATGTATCAATGACTATATATTCATTTGAAAGACATAAAAAGGATGTTGGCAAATACTGATGAGGCGCATATCCAAAAGAGAAACCCGAGATGATTTCGTTGTTTTTACGAAAATCTCGGGTTCTTAATAATTAACCTTCATACAACCAAGTTTCATCTGGTGTATGATATGTACTGATTTCTTCTTCGTTAAACCATAATGCAATTTCTCGCTCAGCAGATGCGACAGAGTCTGAGCCGTGGATGACATTACGACCAACAGTCAAGCCTAAGTCTCCTCGAATTGAGCCTGGTGTTGCTTCAGATGGATTTGTGCTACCGATAATATGTCTTGCGACTGCAACAGCATTTTCACCTTCTACAACCATTGCGAATACAGGTGCTGAAGTAATGAAAGAAACTAATGAAGAATAAAATGGTTTCCCTTCATGTTCTTGATAATGAGTTTCTGCAAGTGATTTAGAAACTGTCATCAATTTCGCACCTACAAGTTTTAAACCTTTTTGCTCGATACGCTGTACAATTTCACCTATTAATTTACGTTGAACAGCATCTGGCTTAATCATTACAAAGCTTTTTTCCATGTTGAGATATCCCCCTGTGTATTTATAGTACAAGAATATCCTATCATTAGTTTGAAGCGCTTTCAACAACAAACTCATCTAATGCATTCTGTTTTGTAGTCGTTTAATTAATTTTTTAAAATGCGGTGTAATATCACTTTTAGGTAAAGTATTAAGTAAGCTTGTCGCTTTATCCAAATATTTTTGACTAATATCTAGCGATTGTTGAATGACATCAGAATTTCTAATCTGATTTATGCACCACTCAAAATCAGCAGTATCTGACTGTCGATTTAAAGCCACAACTTTCTCTTTAAACGACGGATTGTTTCTCATTTCCAATAAGACAGGAAGTGTCATATGTCCATTGCGTAAATCACTTCCGACAGGCTTCCCTAATTTTTTCTCTGTACTCGTAAAGTCAAGCACATCGTCAATAATTTGAAAGCTCATTCCAATATTATGACCAATGTTGCGCATTTTTCTTACAGTTTCGGTATCGGCTTCAGCTGTCATTGCGCCAACTTCAGTTGCTAATTGGATTAACAATGCTGTTTTACGATTAATACGTCTCAAATAATTGGTCATCGATTGTGTAGCTCTAAATTGATCTTGAAATTGAAACAATTCACCTCGACAAACTTCAATAATAGCTTGTGAAAGCGTTTGATGGATGCGATAATCTTCAATTTGAGATAAGTGTTCTAATGCCCGGGCAAGCAAAAAATTTCCAGTCAATATGGCTGTAGGTTGATCCCACTTTTTTTCAATCGTCAACTTCCCTCTTCTTTTGTCGCTTAAATCAATCACATCATCATGTACAAGTGTCGCCATATGAATAAGTTCGAGCGATGTAGCTACTTGATAAGCAGCTGTATTTACAGGGTTTTGACCAACATAACTGCTTAAAATGACAAAAAGAGGTCGAATACGCTTGCCACCAGATGATAAGAGGTGATTAGCAGCATTTTCAAGTGTTGAATCATCCGATTGAACCAACTGCTTTAACGAGTTTTCAATTTTTTTAATTTCTTGATTCAAATTTATTTTCGACATGCATAATCACCTTTTAATTATTTCGATTTCGGTTTGTATGCTAAGTGCATAGCTGATACACCACCGGTAAAACTACGTACTTTAACATTTTGGAAATGCACTGATTCGAAAAGACCTTTTAATTTTTTACGATCTGGAAAATCAAATGCAGATTGCTGTAACCATTCATACTCTTGTTTTGATTTAGCGAAAATTTTACCGAATAATGGCATTACAAATTTAAAATACATTTTATAAACTTGTTTAAATACTGGAATAGTTGGTTGACTTGTTTCTAAACATACGACCATGCCCCCTGGTTTTAGGACACGATGCATTTCAGATAAAGCTTTTGAATAATCTGGAACGTTTCTTAATCCAAATCCGATTGTGACATAATCAAAAACATTATCATCAAAAGGGAGTGCCATCGCATCGCCTTGTACAAGACGAATATTATCCATATGTGCAGTCTTTTCTTCGCCCACTTTTAACATGTTTTCACTGAAATCAAGTCCTGTGACTTCGCCTTCTGGACCTACAGCTTTGCTCAACGCAATTGTCCAATCAGCAGTACCACAACATACATCTAGTGCTTTTGAACCAGGCTTAACGTTCATTTCTTTCATCACTTTTTTACGCCATACTTTATGTTGTTCAAAGCTAATAATGTTGTTTAATCGGTCATATTTACCGGATATATTTTGAAATACCTCATGAACATGGGCTTTGTTTACATTGTTTTTAGCCATTTTAGAAACCTCATTTATTCTTTAATATAATTTTGGAGTTGGTTAATCGTCTCTTCAATTTCAGTCGTATCAAAATCGATGAGATAGGTTAAATGTTGAATTTCAAGATGATTAATCAGGTAGGCACGAAGAGTATTAAATTCAGTTTCTTTGCTGAATCGGTCAATTAGAACTTTAATTAAGAGGGTTTCAATCGTAATGATTGTCTCCAAAAATTCTTTTTGGCTTAGCGCTTTGCCTTGATGTTGTATGAATGATTTCAGTTCATTTATTTTAACAATCGCCTGACTCATTTTAAGTTGAAAATGAACATCTTTTAAATCCGCTATTAATTGATAATAGTGGGCACTCATTAAATCACCTATTAAAATTGCATCCCGTTCATAATGATAGAAGCTAATCCGATCTAGATGCTTCATTGATGTATCAATTGAAAGGCATGCAAGTTTCGCATTTAAAGGGACTGATAACTGATCTAACAAATGACTTAATGGTTTATTAATATGTATATTATCTGGTTGATTCAATTGATTCAGTCGATTATCAATTTGTCGTTGTAAATACGTTAAAGTATTTTCCATATGCCCCACCTCTATTTTTAATCACTCTCTATCTTAACACTATCATTCAAAAATTTAAATCTGAATTACTTTTCTATAAGAGATATTGAGGTTTTGAGATGGTTGTATTGTGAAAAGATATGGAAAATGACTTAATTAAAGCAAAAAGCCCTATAAAGGGCTTTTTTACTTGTAAATAATTGAATTATTTTACTGCATCTTTCAATGCTTTACCTGCTTTGAAAGCTGGAACTTTACTTGCAGGAATATCAATTTCTTTACCAGTTTGAGGGTTACGTCCTTTACGTGCAGCACGTTCACGTACCTCAAAGTTACCGAAACCGATTAATTGTACTTTTTCACCTTTAGCTAGTGTTTTTTGAATTGATTCAAAAACAGCATCAACTGCTTGACCAGCTTCTTTTTTAGTAAGTTCAGCTTGATCAGCAACAGCGTTGATTAAGTCAGTTTTGTTCATGTCAATTCACCTCCTCAAAGGTTATGTAATGATAATTCAATTATCATTATGGTATGACTTTAACACAAGCCCATACAAGACTGCAACGATTTATATGCGAAAAACCTTGATTTAATCGCATTTTGTTAAATTTTAGAGATTTATGACTAAAATGACACCCTTCAAGGAAAGTTATTCTGATTTTTTAGTTCTTCCCATTAATGCTTTTACTGCGCGTTCAACAGGCTCATCCTCGAACAGTACACGGTATAACGCTTCAGTGATTGGCATCTCGACTTGTACCGCATTGGATAAATGATAAACAGATTCAGTTGTATAGACACCTTCAGCAACCATATTCATTTCACTCATAATTTCTTTCAACTTTTTCCCCTTACCGAGCTGATAACCTAAAGTGAAGTTACGAGAATGCGTTGAAGTACAAGTCACGATTAAATCTCCAATGCCTCCTAAACCTTGGAAAGTAAGAGGGTCAGCTCCCAGTTTGACACCAAGTCTTGTTATTTCAGCAAGCCCTCGTGTCATTAAAGCAGCTTTTGCATTATCACCAAAGCCCATACCGACTAATACGCCACTCGCAATAGCGATAATATTTTTCAAAGCGCCTCCGAGTTCTACGCCAACTAAATCATCATTCGTATAAACACGTAAATAATCTGTCATAAAAAGGTCTTGGATACATTTACGTAATTCAGGATCACTTGAAGCAGCTGCGACAGTTGTAGGTTGTTTAATGACAACTTCTTCAGCATGACTCGGACCAGATAGAACGCCAATGCCAGCATTATATTCAGGAGAAATTGTGTCTGCTAACATTTCAGATACACGTTTAAATGTTCCGTTTTCAATCCCTTTTGTAACATGGATAAACGATTTGCGAGTCGTTAACAATCTATTGACTTGTGTCATCACCTCTCGGATAGCTTTTGTTGGTAAGGCAACAAGGAAAATATCTGCATGGTCAATTGCCGCTTCGATATTTGTTGTCGCATTAATATGGTGATTTAATTTTACGTTCTTCAAATAATTATGATTGGTATGATGCGTGTTAATCTCTTCAACAGTTGATAAAGTTTTCCCCCACATGAGTGTGTTATGGCCATTCTCTGCTAGAACATTTGCTAATGCAGTACCAAAACTGCCTGTACCAAACACGGTAATGCTTGTCATATAAACCCCTCCGATTTAGTTTCGTTTTCGAGCAATAATGTGAACAGGCGTACCTTCAAAACCGAACGCTTGTCTAATTTGATTTTCAAGGTAACGTTTGTATGAGAAGTGTAATAGTTCAACATCATTAACAAACACCACAAACGTTGGTGGCTCAATAGCGACCTGTGTAGCATAAAATACGTTCAATCTGCGGCCTTTATCCGTAGGTGTTGGATTCATGGCAATGGCATCTGTAATGACTTCGTTCAGCGTTGAACTTTGTACACGTTTTTTATGGTTTTCACTTGCTTCGTTAATTAACGGGAATAACGTGCGTAAACGCGTACCTTCTTTAGCAGATACAAAAGCGATTTGTGCATAGTCTAAAAATTGGAAGTTTTGTCTAACATCATCCATAAATTTTTTCATTGTTTTACTGTCTTTTTCTAATGTGTCCCATTTATTGACTACGATAACGATAGCTTTTCCTTCTTCGTGTGCATAGCCCGCAACACGCTTGTCTTGTTCGATAATACCTTGTTCTGCATCGAGTACGACAAGGACGACATTAGAACGTTCAATGGCTTTCAATGCGCGTAACACTGAATATTTTTCAGTAGATTCGTAGACTTTACCTTTTTTACGCATACCCGCCGTATCAATTAATACATAATCTTGGTCTTCATAGCTGTATACAGTATCAATGGCGTCACGTGTTGTTCCTGCTACATTAGAGACGATAACACGATCTTCACCAAGAATCGCATTGATTAAACTAGATTTACCAACATTGGGTCTTCCAATTAATGATAATCGTATTGTGTCTTCATCATATGGATCTTCTTCTTCAGGTTTAAAATGTTTTGCGACCTCTTCTAATAAGTCTCCAAGTCCAAGTCCGTGTGAGCCTGAAAGTGGGAAAGGTTCTCCAAATCCAAGTGAGTAAAAGTCATAAATATCATTGCGCATTTCATGATTATCTACTTTATTGACAGCCAATACGACTGGCTTTTTTGATTTATATAGCATCTGTGCAACCATCTCATCACTTTGAGTGATACCTTCCCGCACATTGACCATAAATATAATGACATCCGCTTCATCAATCGCAATTTCGGCTTGTGCGCGAATTTGTGTTTGAAAAGGTGCATCCCCAATTTCGATACCGCCAGTATCAATAATATTAAATTCGTGTGTTAACCAATCGCCACTTGCATAAATACGGTCACGTGTTACACCAGGTGTATCTTCCACTATGGACACACGCTCGCCGACGATGCGGTTAAAAATAGTAGATTTTCCAACGTTAGGACGACCAACGATAGCAACTACAGGTTTCGTCATGATTGTTCTTCCTCTCTATTAATATCTTTATTATTTTAACATATCCATGTAAGCGCATCGACTACAAGCACTATGCTAAATACAACAATCGTATTATATCATGTGAAGTAATGGATATAAACGGAACGTATAACAGTCTTTTTCTCTTCATTAATGCATTCAAAGAAAAAGAGTAAAGTACAAGTCAATTGTAATTGCTTAGACTCATACTTTACTCCAGGAATACAGACGAATGCATCAACACATATCTGATTAATGATCTATGTTGACGCATTGTAATCTCAATAAATTTATATTATAAATTTAAGTCTTTAAGTTTATCTCCAAAAACATCTCCTAATGTAGGATTGTTTTCATTTTCATCAGTTGATTGTTGCGTGTATTGTTGTGTTGTTTCCTCTGAAGCTTCTTCAGTTTCCTCTTTAGGTAAAGCCGCTTTGATTGATAATGAAATACGTTCTTCTTCAGGATTGATACCTAAAATTTTAACTTGAACTGTTTGTCCAGGCTCAAGTACTTCACCAGGTGTACCAATGTGCTTATGGCTGATTTCAGAGATATGAACAAGGCCTTGTAAACCATGATCGATTTCAACAAATGCACCGAAAGAAGCTAAACGCATAACTTTACCTTCTACAACGTCACCTTCACTATATTTTTCTTGAATCGTTTCGAAAGGACTAGGTAAAGTATCTTTAATTGAAAGTGAAACACGCTCAGAATCTTGTTCTACAGAACGAACTTTCACTTTTACAGTATCGCCAATTGTAACGACTTCTTCAGGTGTTTTTACATGCTCGTGAGATAACTCAGATACATGGACTAAACCATCTACGCCACCAAGATCGATGAAAGCACCAAAGTTAGTTAATCGTGCTACTTTTCCTTCGATAATGTCGCCAGCTTTAATAGATTTTAAAAGTTCTGCTTTTTTCTTCTCATTTTCTTCTGCTTCTACTGCTTTGCGGCTTAAGATGACACGATTTTTTTCAGGTTCAAGTTCTTCAACTTTAAGTTCAAGCACCTTACCTTCATAATCTGAGAAATCTTCAATGTAATCAGTTGAAATTAACGATGCAGGAATGAATCCTCTTTGACCAACATCCACAACTAAGCCACCTTTAACAACTTCTGTTACTTTAGCCTCAATTGTTTCGTTGTTATCTAATTTTTCTTGTAAGTACGCATAAGATTTCTCTTCTTCTAACTTGCGTTTAGAAAGGATGTAACTTCCTGTTTCATTTTCCTCATCGATTTCAATTTTAGTAACATATGCACCGATTTCATCTCCAACTTTAACAACTTCATTCGCGTTGTCCACGTGATAAGTTGATAGTTGGCTGATAGGAATAATGCCGTTAAATTTTCCACCATTTACATGTACAACAACGTGTTTATCTTCAATTTGCTGTACTTCACCTGTAATCTTATCGCCTTCCTTAATGTCATTAATCATTGATTCATTGAATTCTTCAGTCATCATGAATGCCTCCTTATACTACTACATAATAATAACTTCTTATAAAAGCGTTGAATTGTCAAGAAATTTAGATAAGTTTGAATAAAATAATTCAAACTTTATTTACTAGCGCTATAATTCTATCTGTGACCTCTTCAATCGATAATCCTGTTGTATCAATTTCTACAGCGTCATCTGCTTTTTTTAATGGTGAAATTTCACGATTCATATCATAGGCATCTCTTTCGGCAATATCTTTTTTTAATTGTTCGATTGAGGATACAATTCCGCGTTCTTGGTTATCTTTGAAGCGGCGCTCAGCACGCTCTTCAACAGATGCAATCATATATACTTTCACTTCGGCATCAGGAAGAACAGTTGTGCCAATATCTCGGCCATCCATAACGATGCCTTTTTTAGCCGCTAATTTTTGTTGTGCTTGTACTAAAAACGCACGTACCTCTTTGATTGAAGCAACATAGGATACTTCTTGCGTGACATCGTTTTCTCGTAGAAAATCAGTGACATCTTCATCATTTAAATAGACACGCTGCCCTTTTTCTGGATCATATGCAAGATGTAAATCAATTTGATCCATCATTTTGTCAAAATGCACAATGCGGTCCTTATGTTGTAAGTAATAATAAGTGATCGCACGATACATAGCCCCTGTATCGACGTAGACCATTCCGAGTTGTCCTGCAACTCTTTTCGCTATAGTACTTTTACCAGCAGCCGCTGGTCCATCTAATGCAATGTTTATCGCTGTCATTTGTTACCTTCCTTGTCGTTTGTTTAACATTATTTTATCATAAGAATGGATGGCTTTACGAGGAGGAACTTATATGAAAAAATTATTAGTCATACATACAGGGGGCACCATAAGTATGTCGGAAGATGAATCGAATAAAGTCAGTACGACTGCTGACAACCCTATCTCACATCATCATGATGTCATTGCGAAATATGCAAAAATTGATGAAATGATGCCTTTTAACGTGCCTTCGCCACATATGACAATAGAGCATGTGAAGATTTTAAAAAATACGATTGAAACACCAGAAAACTTGAATTATTATGATGGCTTTGTCATTACTCACGGTACAGATACATTAGAAGAAACTGCTTTTTTATTAGATTTAACAGTTGCTACTTCTAAACCGATTGTTATCACGGGTGCCATGCGGTCTTCAAATGAAATTGGTTCCGATGGTCTATACAATTTTATCGCTGCAATTCGTGTTGCGATATCGGATGACTCTGAAAATAAAGGTGTAATGGTTGTATTTAATGATGAAATTCACACGGCACGTAATGTGACTAAAACACATACATCAAATACGAATACATTTCAAAGTCCCAATCACGGGCCGCTTGGTGTGATAACGAAAGCAGGCATTTACTTTCATCATAAACCTTATGAAAGTCAAAATTTTCATTTGATTGACTCTACACTGAACATTCCACTTGTTAAAGCGTATATGGGAATGGGAAGTGAAATGTTGCAATTTTATGCAGATACACAAGTAGATGGATTAATCGTCGAAGCATTAGGGCAAGGTAATCTGCCGCCTACTGCAATGCAAGGTCTGAATGTATGTTTAGCACAAGGTATACCCATTGTGTTAGTTTCACGTTCTTTTAACGGTATTGTAAGTGCTGTGTATGCGTATGAAGGTGGCGGTCATCAACTGTATGAAAAAGGTGTTATCTTTTCTAATGGGTTAAATGGTCAAAAAGCTAGACTTAAATTGTTAGTGGCATTAAGTAATCAATTGACGCATCCACAAATACAAAACTATTTTAATGAATAAAACCATATAAATTGGATTTTTTAAGATAGGATAAAAGTGATTGTGGATGAGTCTAACTGGCGTTATGCGCGAACGCATTGAGGAACATAAGTTTGTTCTTTAATGCGTTTTATATGCGGACTGATTAATTTAAAATAAGCAAAAATTGGGGTTAATATACGTAAAACTGAATTTATGAGAAGATTATAAATAAACAACAGAGCAGTAGTTGTCTATGTCATGCTTGCCTTAGACAACTACTGCTCTGTTTAGATACGCTAAAGGCAGCGTATCATTTATGATTCTAGCGGTGCTTGCTTTTTAGTTAAAATATCTTGCGCAATTGCATCGCCATGATATTTGCCATTTTCTATAAAAATTGTGTTCGCATCATTTCCTGCCGCAATAACACCTGCAATATAGCAATTTTCGATATTTGTTTCATACGTATCGTGATGGTATACTGGCGCTGTTCCAAAATCGTTTGTATGCACTTCGATACCGATAGATTTCAAAAATTCATAATCTGGATGATAGCCAATCATTGCAAATACATAATCGTTTGGAATGGTGATACGTTCACCCTCTTTTTCAAAAGTAACATGACTGTCAGTAATTTGAGTGACAACACTATTAAAATGCATTTTTACGTTTCCTCTACGGACCAATGATTCAAAATTAGGTAAAATCCATGGCTTAATAGAAGGTGAATAATCTGCACCACGATAGATTACGGTTACTCGTGCTCCCGCTTTTTCTAATTCAATTGCAGCATCGACTGCTGAATTTTTCCCACCGATAACAACGACATCTTGGTCAAAATAAGGATGGGGTTCTTTGAAATAATGCATGACTTTTGAAAGTTCAGCGCCTTCAACCTCTAATGCGTTATGCTGACCATAATAACCCGTTGCAACAGTTAAAAAACGACATTGATAAACATCTTTCGTAGTAGTTAAAGTGAAATGATCGTCCATTTTCTTCACTGTTAAAACTTCTTCAAAAGCATTAATAGTTAACTGATGATACTTTACGACTTCTCTATAATAAACAAGTGCTTGATTTCTTCTAGGTTTAAGCTCCTCAACAATAAAAGGAACATCACCAATGCTGAGTTTATCACTTGAAGAGAAAAATGTTTGGTGTGTAGGGTAATGATAAATGGCATCTACTACATTACCTTTCTCAATAATAAGCGTTTCAATCCCTTTTTTCTTTTGTTCTATAGCAGCACTTAAGCCACAAGGACCGCCACCGATGATGATACTCTCTACAGTTTTCATTTTTAAACAAGAACATTAAAAAATGATGGTGAGTTACCACATATTATGCTACTTTAATGTTCTATATAGCCTCCTAATTCACATACTAGCACAGTATATTATAAGAACTGTTATTTTCCTTAAGTATTATAACAAGTTTTTTTATGAATCTAAATTGAAATGTATGTATAAAGTGTTAAATTTTTTCAGGCTAATGAAGTGACTAGAATACTGGTTTATGCGTTTTTTCCTTCTTTTATATGACTTGTAATTTTGACTCCCTCAAAATTTAAAACATAAATAAGACTAGGAAATCTTGATTTATTTAGATTTCCTAGTCTTATTTTTAATCATCTGTATTGGCTGAGGATGATAGTACTGTATATGCGTCTCCCCAGTCATATAAAATATAATAATTATGGAATAATCAATTGTTGTCCATTTCTAATATTATTACCTTGGATACCATTTGCACGTCTAATTTTTTCGACATTTTCAGGAGAACCATTTCCATAGTATTGAATGGCAATGCGGTATAAGTTTTGGTTACCTGTTACCGTATGGGTATGGCCAGTATTATTTTGTGGTTGTTGATTATTTGCTTGACCATTTTGTTGGCCATATTGTTGATTACTTTGATTATATTGTTGTTGATTTTGATCTGTAGGATCTTGTGCACTGTTGTTATTTTGATCTGATGCATTTGAGTCATCAGTGGCATTGTTATTATCAGCGCTATTATTGTCATCTTGACTGTCTGATTGTGCTTTATCATCGTCTTTAGTCGATTTATCTTTCTCTTTATCTGATTTACTGTGCTCTTTCGTTTCATGTTTTTGAGCAACGTGTGATGCATGGTCGCCTTGTTGATTATGGTTAACGAGATAAATACCACCAAAAATCGCTAAAGTACCTAATAAAATAATCGCTGCTAATAAAGGTAACAATTTCTTGAATCTACCACCGCCTGATCTGCCATTTGAAACATGTGTCTCATAAGCGGGTTGACTGTTTTCAGTACCTGTATGTGATGATTGATGTGTTTGTGACGCGCCTGCTCCTACTGCTGCATCACTTACTGCATTTTCTTTATCTGTTTTATTTTCATGCTGCGCTTTTTTATCGCTTAAAGATGCATCCTCTTGGTTTGAATGGACACTTTCTGAAGACTCGTGATGAGAGGTTGTTTTATTGTGATGATGTTTAGCGATAGCGCCACCCCCTACAGCGGCAGCACCTGTTAAGGCAGCTTTGTCTTTAGTATTGCTTTTTTTGTGATCACCTGTCTGCGCAGTATGATTTTGATCATGTGTTTGCTCTGCTTTATGATCTTTTATACTTTGGTCATTTTGTTGAGCCTCTTGCGTTGAATGCTCTGTTGCCTCATCTTTGGCGATAGGTTGATCGTTTTTCGCTTTTCCATGTTCATCCTGATGATTGACAAAGCCCCCTACTTTCCCAGGTCTTTTTTGAGATTTTTCATTAGTTTCCTGTTCACTCGAATCAATTTGTTGATCTGCTTGATTTTTGTCATTTACAGGTGATGGACCATGTTCTCTCTTTCTATGACGTCTTGATGCATTTCGAGGTGGGAATTGTTGGTTGTTTTCAGTTTGTTGTTCTGAATCGTCTACATGGATCTCACTTGATGGTTCATCATGATTGTGAGATTTAATTTCTTGACGACTCTGTTCGAATTCATCCTTAAAATTATCTTTTGACACATACATTCATCCTCTCTACTTATATTAAATATATAGCTATATTTAAGGAATTTAAAACATGATAACCTCAATTGTTAAAGAAAATTTACCAACCGTTTACATATCCCGATGATTGAAATAGCTATTAAGTATTTATATTGATTATAGCGGTTTTAAAAACGCTGTGTAAAGCATTGTGAAAACTAATGAAATAAATTTTCTAATTTTTCATTGTAGTCTAACTTTCGCTTCACTTTTTTCTTATTTTTTTCATATATAGGTTCGATTGTTTCACAACGATCACAACATTGTGACGTAGTTTCATTAGGCATTTGAAAATAAGAAAGGAGATGCTGTCTTCTACATTTTTGAGTTAAAACATAATGATGCATATGGCGGAAAGCGCGCAATTTTATTTCTTCATTTTGTTTGAAAATGGCACGTAATTGTGCGAGTGTAAATGCCTCGCTCAAAACATCTAAAATCTCTATTATTTCTGAGTCTATCAATTGTCCGAGTTCATATTGTTGAATATCTTCTTCTCTTATAATATTTCCTGTTGCCAGAGTTTCCATTAAATATTGGTCATCTGGCTGAAACAATGCAATCGCTTGGCTTTGTTGACCATCTCTACCAGCACGTCCAATTTCTTGCATATAGCTAGAAGGACTTGGAGAAAGATGAAAGTGAATGATTGTCCGGATATCTGGTTTATTAATTCCCATTCCAAAAGCACTCGTCGCTACAATGATGCGAATATCATTTTTTAAAAACTGCTGTTGTACCGTTAATCGTTCTTGATAAGATAAATCTCCATGATAAATTCCTGTTAAATACCCAGCTTGATAAATGGTCTGTGCAAGCGCTAAGCAAACTTTTTTTGAAGAGACATAAACGATGGTTGGTCCTGAATGCGCAATTTTGTTAATTAACCATGTAACTTTCTCTTCATGAGAAGCCATTAATTCTACGGAAAGAGAAATATTAGGACGGTCCATTGAAAATTGAATCTTGTGCATCGGTTGTTGAATAACCCTTTCAATATCTTGTTGTAAGTGAGTTGTCGCTGTTGCTGTCAATGCTAAAACAGTTGCCTGTTCAAACTGTTGCGTTATCTTTCCGATTAAAGCATAATGCGGTCGAAAGTCAAACCCCCACTCAGAAAGACAGTGGACTTCATCTAATACCACAATGCCAAAGGAAATATTTTTAAATTGGTTGAAGTTATGCGGTTGTAAAATGAACTCTGGGCTCACAAAAACAAAACGCGAAGATTTTATTTGTGCAAGCGCTACTCTTTTTTCAGCATCTTCTAAACCAGAATGAATGGCAACAACCTTTTGCTCCCCTTTCATTTTCATTTGCATCACTTGATCGTCCATTAAAGAAATAAGAGGTGAGATAATAAGTGTTGGCTGTTGTTTTATATAAGTAGGCAATTGATAGCAAAGTGTTTTACCTGTACCGGTTGGTAAAATACCCAGCGTATTCTGATGTTGTAACACACTGGAAATGATTTCTTCTTGCCCTGGTCTAAATGATGTGAAGCCGAAAAATTGTTTTAAAGCTGCTTTAAGCATCTAATTCTCCTTTAGCAATACCTACAATTGCAAGTTTAATTTCGAAGTACGACATGTTATAAAATCGTTCTTTATAACGTTTTAAACGCTGATACGGTTCAGCATTATATTGATTAATAAATTCTTGATTAAAGTGATGGAGAAAATCCTGATAGTTATGCATTTGATTTTTCATAAATAAATCTAAAATATGATCCTCGATTGTATTTTCTCTCACACCTTCAATTTGAGCAATTTTTTGGAGGGTGTAGCCTTGATTCAATAGTTGCGCTGTCCGATGAACCGGTTGTGAAACGTCAAGTCTCAGTGCACATTGTGAAAGTATAGGAAAGTCACTGCTTTCGTTTATCATTATATAAATTTGAACAAGTTCTTCGTAAAACATTTTGAATAAATCGTCGCTCTCGATAGATTCAATCATACTGATTTGGGTAAAAGTATACATCGGCTCATCAAAACCTGTTAATAAATAATGGGTACAAATTTTTTCTCGTTGTGCTTCTAATTTTTGATAAAGCGTACGCAATTCTTGCTCTAATTGAGACAAAATATTTTCTGTTTGATCAGATTGATAAATTTGCTTTACAACATGATGGACTTCAGTTTGAGAAGAAATCGGTTGAAAAGTCATTTGATTGTGTCTGGCATATGAATAAGTTTGTATGAGTAGTTGTATTGCATTAAAAGAAGCTTGTAAACATGGAAAAGTAACTTGATTTGTTATTTTTAGGTCGGTTGTTAAGGGTTCTTCTTTAATGATTTCTTCAAAAGTTTGCATTTTAAGCTTAGGTGCACAACCATATAAAGACAACAGATTTAAAGAGACAGCATCAAAAAAAGTTTGATGAGATTTTTTTCCTATGATAATATTAAAGATGCTTTTTTTAGTTTTGTAGGCTGATGCATGATGATATGCATAATTAATTAAGTGTTTCATCATTAGACCTCATTCTAAAACGAATATATTGAAAATTTAAGTACACAGAACTACAATAAAATTATAATGTTAGTGTGGCACTTTGAAAAGGGAGGCGAAAAAAATTGGCTAAATATACGATAGTTGATATGGATACTTGTATCGCTTGTGGTGCATGTGGTGCAGCGGCTCCAGATATTTATGACTACGACGATGAGGGTATCGCATATGTGATTTTAGATGACAACCAAGGTACAACGCCAGTACCAGAAGAATTGTATGAAGACCTTGAAGATGCTTTTGAAGGTTGCCCTACTGATTCTATTAAAGTTGAAGAGGAATCATTTGACGGCGATGCACTCAAATTTGAGTAGACAATAAACAGAGATGATTGCTAGAGACAAGATGTCTTTAATATAAATATAAAACAATTGAATGTCTAAGTATAGACAGAAGTTGAGTGGATGTTTTCATGTTGTACATCCTACTCAACTTATTTATTTTAAAGTTGTAAATAGTGCATTCAGCTACCCTTGTCATTAAAATTTCCGCATAAAAAAGAGATGCGTCTTCACAAAGTGTAGAAGATACATCTCTTTTTTTGTTTGATAACAACATCAACGTTAAGCAAAGTCATCTAGGTTGATTCGGCTTTGTGTCAGACTACCCACTCATGCGCTTCGTTTTGATATGTTTTTATTTTAGAATGTGGCCAATACGTCGATATAACAATATAAAGATAACTGATATTAACGCACCTTTAATGATATTGAAAGGAATGATGCCCGCTGCAATGATAAGCTTTAGATTATTCGCTACATCGGCTAAATTCATAATCATACCAAACAATGGAAGCAGTACGAAATAATTTAAAATGCTTAGTAAAATAGTCATAGCTAATGTCCCAACGACGAGGCCAATGATTAATTGACGTGTTGTTTGGCGTGATTGATATACCCAATAACTCACCAATAACAATGTTGTTCCAGCTAAGAAGTTGGCAACTGGTCCAACAGGATCACTCACATTGAAGAAGAAATTAAGTAAATTCTTAATTAATTCTACTAAAACGCCAGCAATGGGTCCTAAAGTAAAAGTAGCTAATAAAGATGGTACATCACTAAAGTCAATCGTTAAATATGGCGGTAAAAATGGAAGAGGGAATTTAATAAACATTAAGACAACCGATATGGCACTTAACATTCCCACAATAATCAAATGTCGTGTTTGCTTTTGTTTCATGAAAAAACCTCCTATTAAATTCATCTTAGTTGAATAGGAGGATTAAAAAGCAACACAAATAAACCTCCATCTTCTCCCATCCAGACTTTACTGTCGGCTCTAGAATCTCACTAGATCAGCCACAAAACATCAAGATTTTGATTTTTTGCAGGTCGCAGGCTTTAAATTTACTGCCGGTTGGGAATTGCACCCTACCCCGAAGATGAATTCGTTTTTCTATTTTAATGAGTATAGTGTACATGAGAATGCAGTCCAAAACAATGTTTTTGCAATCATTTGACAGTGAGCTTCTTTGAGAGGATGGTTTTATTTGAAATTTATACTATGATGCAATGCCGATTGTGATTGACGTAAAAAACAGATATAAGCGTATTATCTCCTTAATTATAAGTTGTCGGATACTTCTAATTGTAGAAAGGATTGTGCGCTTTTTGTATCAAATATGAATTTGGGAAATACAATATTTAATCACTTTTCCTTCTTGAACGCGCTTGCTTAGAGGACAAAAGCTATAGGCTAAGTTACTTCGTTATAAAAGCGAAGTTATACAATATGAAGTTTTATCATAAAAAGAAAGTACTCAGACGATTTCTATTAAAAATCATCTGAGTACTATTGATTTTGGATTTGATGTCCTAATCTTATTGGTCTACTAAAGTGTGATAAGTATTAAGTAGATAAGAAAACGGTCACTTTATGATTTTTTAAACTTTATGCCTTCTTTTTAGGCAGTGTGATGGTAAAGATTGTTCCCTCGTTGATACGACTGTCAACATCGATGTGGCCACCATGCGCTTCAATAATCATTCGCGTGATAAATAGCCCAAGTCCAGTACCTTGTTTTCCGCGTTTACGAGCGGCATCAACTTTATAAAAGCGTTCAAAAACTTTTTCTAAATGTTCGGATGGAATACCCACACCTGTATCTTTAACGATTAAAATTTGTTGGTCTACAGTTGATTTCGCATGAATAGATATCGTATCCCCTGGCTGTGTGTATCGAGATGCATTATCAACTAAGTTAGTTAGTACTTGCTCCATACGATCAAAGTCATAATACCAAGGTGACGCCATTTCACCATCAAGTTGAAAATCAAGATGTAAATCGAGCTCATAAGCTTGTTGTCTATATTTAATCGCCATTTTTTTAATTAAATCACTCATAGGCTGGACTTCTTGCGTTACATTTAGGCCTTCAGCATCCATTTTTGCTACGTTTAACAGTTCATTAACGAGTCGACTGAGGCGCTTAGATTCATCTAAAACGATAGACAAAAATTCATTAATTTCATCAGGTTCTGTGACCACGCCATCAACAATTGACTCGGTATAGCCTTGTAATAAAGAAATAGGTGTTCTAAGTTCATGAGAGACACTAGCAATAAAATCTTTCTTCACTTGTTCAAGCTCATGTTCATTCGTCATATCTCTGATGATTACCACAAGTCCACCTTCACCATTCGTTTGAATATTATGAATGTAACTCATAATGACCACATAAAAACGTTGATTCATTTCATATTCTCTGAATTCTGTACTTTGACTTTTAAAAGTATCATCAATCTGTTGATCGAACATCTCTTTATCATGCGCGTTCATTTCTGACAACATCCGTTGCGCGAGCTGATTTGAGATGATAGTTTGTCGTTGGTGATTAATCCCTAGCACACCTTCAACCATTGAATTAATTAATGTATCTCGAATATTTTTAGAAGTGACTAATGCATCGATATGATTTTGGATGCTTCGACTCATTTTGTTAAAAGTCATCGCCAATTCGCCAATTTCATCTTTTGTTTGGACGGGGACACGCTTATCATAATTTCCACGTGCGACCTCTCTTGCCTGCGTTTTAAGTTGACGTAAAGGATGTGTAATACGTGTTGATAAGAAAAATGCGAAAACGGTCGTAACTGCTAAAAAGACGACAGCAGTAATTAAAATAATGATGGTAATAATGTTATTTGTTTCATCAATGCTTTTTAAGTCTTGATAAATAAAAATAACAGAAGCTTTGCCGGTTGAATCTTTCGACGGATACCCAAGCAATACAAAAGTGTGCTTTTTCCCATCAATATTAAACATGACATGTTGAAGTTTCGATTTGTTTTGTGTTAAAACTTTATCAAATAATGCATGGTGATTGATTTCTTTTAACATTTTAGATTTGACCATATCGTGCTCGTTGATATGAAGGCGATCGGGTAAGATAATGAGACCTTTATTATTTTCCAATAGGTCTTCACTATGTTCAATTGCAATTTTACGATTATGACTATTTTCAATCACTTTACTTACATTTTCAGCACTTTTATAGAGAGAGCGTTCTGTTTCTTGCGTAAAATAATATTGGAAAAATGTGATGAGCGCAGCGCTTAATAAAATTAAAACTGTCGTTACTATTAATAAAATAGTTAACCACAGTTTTATAACGACATTATTGAGTCGTTTCATCCGACTGAATAACTTCAAACTTATAGCCTACTCCCCATACAGTTTGAATCATTTTAGCTGCATCTGCAGAAACTCGATTCAATTTTTCACGCAAGCGTTTGACATGTGTATCCACAGTTCTTAAATCACCGTAAAATTCATAGTGCCAAACTTCTTTTAATAATTGCTCTCTATCAAAAACTTTATTTGGCGTTTTAGCTAAAAAGATGAGTAGCTCATATTCTTTAGGTGTTAAATTCACTGGTGTTTCATCCGCTAAAACTTTATGCGCATCATTGTCAATTGTGAGGTGTTTAAACTCAACCATGTCACGCGCATGAGGTTCATTTTGTTCAGCTGTTGCCGATTGTGTCCGGCGTAAAAGTGCTTTGACACGTAAAACGACTTCGCGAGGTGAAAAAGGTTTAACAATATAATCATCTGCACCGGATTCAAAACCTTCAACACGATTATTTTCTTCACCTTTAGCTGTGAGCATAATAATTGGCGTATCTTTCGTTTCGCGTAATTTCATCGCAACTTCAAGACCATCTAATTCAGGTAACATCAGGTCTAATAAAATACATGCATAATCGTATTTCGTTGCTAGTTCTAATGCTTCGCGACCATCACTCGCTTCAGCTATCTCGTAACCTTCTCTTTCTAAGTACAATTTTAATAATTTTCTAATACGATGTTCATCATCTACGACTAAGATTTCATTAGTCATCATGACATACCTCCCACACATGGTGACATTTATAACCTAAAGCTTATTATAGCATATCGAAATATCTGCTTGATAATAAAACAATGAATTTGAATTAAAATTCCATAAAAAAGAGTATGCCTGTAATTTTATTCTTAAAAAAGTATTATTTTTTAAAACAAAAGATTTAATAAGATGTGCTTGTTGGCCTCACACAAGCAAAGTGCGTTCAATTATTGATTCGTTCCGCTTTCAGCGAGTTGTCTCAATGATTTAACTTCATGCGGTGATAGGACTCGACCCTCTCCTGCACCTAATCCTTTTAATGTCAATGGTCCAAATGAAACGCGAGATAGTTTTTGAACATTAAAACCAAAATGTTCAAACATACGTCTTACCTGTCTATTACGCCCTTCTGTAATTGTAATTTCTACTAAAGAACTGTTTTTCTCTTTATTTTGTTTTTTAACTTTCACTTTTGCAGGTTGTGTGAGTCCATCTTCAAGCTTAATTCCTTTTTCCAATGCTTTAACCTGATCTCTTAAAATATAACCTTCTATTTTAGCAACGTAAGTTTTTGGTATTTTAAAACGAGGATGTGTCATTAGATGCGTAAAAGCACCATCATTCGTTAACAATAACAGACCAGAAGTATCATAATCTAAGCGACCTACTGGATATATGCGTGTTTCAAGGTCGTCGAAATAATCAGTGACTACTTTTCGACCACGATCGTCTGAAACACTCGTAATGACTTGGGCAGGTTTATAAAATAAAATATATAATTTATCTTCCAGTTCAAGAGGAATCCCTTCTACACTGACTTCATCGGAAGGTCGGACTTTCGTTCCAAGTTCAGTGACTGTAACACCATTCACTTGGACCTTACCTTCTTGGATTAATGTTTCTGCTTTACGTCTTGACGTATAGCCGCTATTTGCGATCCGCTTTTGTAGTCTTTCTAATTCTTTGCTCATTATGATTCTCCTTTTTGATTCACTAACTGACTAAAAAAGGATTCGATTTCCTCTTCTTCCTCATCAGTTGTAGGCAATGCTTCTAAGTTTTCTAAGCCAAACACATTTAAAAACAATTCAGTTGTATATAATTGTTGACCTCGGGCTTCAGGGTTATTTCGAGGTTCAATTAGGCCTTTACCAATCAACGTTTTAACTGGACCATCTGAACTGACGCCTCTAATTAATTCTATATCATTTCTAGTAACAGGTTGATTATAAGCTATGATGGCTAAGACTTCCATGGCAGCTTGTGAAAGTTTTGTTGATGCTTTATTAATAATCAGCGACTCTATATAAGGTTCAGCTTCTCTTTGCGTTGTTAAAACAAAACGATTACCATATTGATGGATTTCAAGCCCCGGTATATTTAATTGAGAGATTGTCGTGTTTAACGTGTCTGAATCAATAGCTAGTGTTTCGAGTAATTGTGCTTCGTCAATACCATCTTCACCGACTGTATACAAAATTGCGGAAAGTGCTTCTATTGTATTAAGTGTCATAATTAACCCCTTTACTGATTTCGATATTCTGAAATGCTTGGACTTGTTGTAATTGAATGATGCCATTTTTAGACATTTCTAACAAAGCTAAGAAATGCGTAACAACATGTTCAATAGATTCATGAAATGTAAACAAGTCAAAAAAAGAAATGCGAGTAGATGTTTTTAACTGATCATATATGTGTTGGGTCGATTGTTGAATCGTATATGTTTCTTTTCTTATATCTACTGTCGTTGGCTTTTTAAGTGCAACACGCGTTTTCATTTTTTGATATGCAACAATCAACTCAGTTAAATCGATTTGAGTATCGTGTGACATGCGCTCAGATTGCTCATAGTGTGACAAATCTGTTGGCGCTTTTGTATAATAATGCTCACGAAGTTCGCGTTGTTCGTTTAACATTTCAGAATAGGCTTTGTAATTTTGATATTCAATTAATTTTTCTACAAGTTCGTCACGTGGATCCTCTTCTAATAAATCCTCTTGAGGTGTGTCAGGTAATAACATTTTACTTTTAATCATTAAGAGTTCAGAAGCCATTAACAAATATTCACTTGCGATATTAATTTCAAGTTGCTTCATTGCATGAACGTACTGCATATATTGCTCTGTTAATTCACGCATAGGTATATCATAGATATCAATTTCGAATTCATTGATTAAGTGCAACAATAAATCCAACGGCCCGTTAAAGGCATCAAGCTTTACTTCATACATGGGTGATCCTCATTTCGTATTGCAAGTCATGTGCATAAATACAAAAAATATTATAGCATGTTTATGTATAACAATAAATTTTTGGAGTGATAAAATGAAAGAAAATGATTTAGTTCATTTTTATTATCAATTTCATTATGAACAGCATTATTTTTTGTGCCATGATATTTTAGAGGAAGCGTGGAAACTGCAGTCTGAGTTTACCAAACAAGATGCTGTTGTAAGTTTAATCCTATTGGCTACAGGATGCTATCACTATCGTAGAGGTAACTATAAAGGTGCCCACAAAACCTTTAATAAGGCTTATCAAATCATTCAATCCTATAAACTGAATGAACTGGTGTATTTAGGTTTAAATATTTCAGAATATATGGAAGTATTAAAGCATTTAATACACGCAACATCTCTAGAAATCCCTTTTTCTCCAATTCAACTGCCTCTGACAAAAGAAATGGAACTACAAATTAAAGGGGAGTTTCCGAATTATTGTGTAACAAAGCATGTTGTTAGTACGCCTTATATTTTACATCATCATCAACTGAGAGATCGGACAGAAGTGATCGCAGCACGTCACCACGCATTAACACAAAGAAAAAAGGAATAAAACAGATGATTCTTAAATGAACTTCTGTTTTATTCCTTTTATTCTTTCATCTCTAAAGACCAAACGCTAACTTCAAACTAAGGACTAAGCTCTAGGATGATAGTCTTGGTAAATTTTACGAATCTGATTTTTAGTCACATGCGTATACAATTGTGTTGTAGAAATATCTGAATGTCCTAGCATGTCTTGTACAGCGCGCAAATCAGCGCCATTCTCCAATAAATGTGTAGCAAATGAATGACGTAATGTATGTGGTGTTAGTCTTTTGGTAATACCCGCTTTAAGCCCAACTTGCTTAATCATCTTCCAAACGCCTTGTCTTGACATTGGCTTACCATGCATGTTTAAAAATAAAACATGGGTAGTCGTATGTTTTAACAATTGTGGTCTTATCTCTTGTATATAATGCGCTAAACAATCGATGACCGTTTCACCTAAAGGCACAATTCTTTCTTTGCTCCCTTTACCAAACACTTTTGCAAAGCCCATGATAAGATTGACATCTTGGACTTCTATATGAATAAGTTCAGATACACGCATCCCAGTCGCATATAAAAGTTCAAGCATTGTTTTATCACGATAACCGTTAATTTTTGAAGTGTCAGGTGCCATTAATAATTGGTCAACCTCATCAATAGATAGTACATCAGGTAACTTTCTATCATATTTTGGTGTCGAGATAAGGACAGTTGGATCATGTGTCGTATAACCTTCTCTCAAAGCAAATTGATGAAAGCTTCGAATTGTCGAAGTGAATCTTGCAATGGATTTCGCTGAACGTCCTTCGTCATGTAAAAAACCAAACCACTCTTGAATGATTTGCCGATTAACAAAATTTAAATGAGTAATTTTTTGCTCTTTCAAATAGCTTAAATAGTGGTTAAGATCACGACGATACGCAGCGATTGTGTTGTTGGACAAACCTTTTTCTATTTGAATAAATCTTAAATATTCATCTCGAATTTCTTCCATGCATTGACCTCAATTCTTGTCAATATCATTACATTTGCGCTTTTGTGCCTTTGCCCTCTTTTTGACACGCTTCACAAATACCATGAAATGTAAGTCTGTGATCTAAAATCTTAAAATTAAATTCATTTTCAACACGTTCTTCTACTTGTGGTAATAAGTCTTCTTCTATTTCATCTACTCTACCACACTCCATACAAACAAGATGGTGATGAAAATGCTTAGACCCCTCTTTTCGTAAATCAAAACGTGCAACACCATCACCAAAGCTCACCTTATCCACAACTTTTAAATCTGCTAAAAGTTCTAGTGTACGATAAACAGTGGCTAAACCAATTTCAGGTGCTTTTTCTTTTACTTTTAAGTAAACATCTTCGGCACTTAAATGATCAGTCTCATTTTCAATTAAAACACGCACCGTTGCTTCACGTTGCGGTGTTAATTTATATGAAGACTGCTGTAACTGTTGCTTCACGCGATTAAGTCTTTCCTCCACGGAAGCCTCACCCCTCTACTGAAAATTATAATTATTACAATTTGATTGTTTTACTTGTTATAAATTACCAGTAATTGAGAAAAAAAGCAACTCATAGCGGTTATTTATTTAGAATGATTATAATGTAGTAATAGGTATTGGAATGCAATCAGCGTTTTAGCATCCTCTATTTCATGTGTTTCTACTGCATTTTTAACATCGGCCATTGAAAAATGTATTTTCTCAACAAACTCATCTTCATCTAAATGAACAGTGCCCTTTTGGAGTGAGTCCGTAAAATAAATAGATATTTTTTCATTTGCAAAACCGGGTGTACCATATACTTCGCCAATCAAATCTAATCGGTCAGTTTGATAACCTGTTTCTTCTTCAAGTTCTCTCATTGCTGCTTCTTTTCTATCTTCACCGGGTTCAAGCTTACCAGCAGGTATTTCTAATAATGTTTGTTCTAAAGGTTTGCGATATTGCTTCACTAGAATGACCTCATTTTCTGGTGTTACAGCACAAATCGCAACAGCACCATTATGTTTTACGACTTCTCTATAGGCTGTTTTTTGATTGGGTAAGCGAACTTCATGTTTCTCTACATTTATAATTTTGCCTTCGTAAATTGTTTCTTTTGATATTGTTTTTTCTTCAAAATTCATCAGTGATATGCCCCTTTTCAATTTTTCTCACAGTTTGCTATCATTAGTATACATAAATTTTATCGGAAGGAGCTTTAACATGCAAAAAAACACATTGAAAAGTGGTCTGACTTTATCAGAATTAGGATTGGGATGTATGAGTCTAGGTACAGATGAAAATGATGCTTCTAAAATTATAGAGACAGCCATTGAAGCGGGTATTACCTATTTTGATACGGCAGATATTTACGATAAAGGTGAAAATGAAAAGATTGTTGGGAAAGTTTTAAAAAAATATCAACAAAATAGTGATATTGTTATTGGCACAAAAGTCGGCAATCACTTAAAAGATAATGGAGAAACTTTTTGGGATCCTTCAAAAAAACACATTAAAAACAATGTTAAACAATCTTTAAAAAGACTTGGCTTAGAAACGCTTGACCTCTACATGCTTCACGGTGGAACAATTGAGGATCCATTAGATGAAACGATTAGTGCATTCGATGAATTGAAGCAAGAAGGACTGATCAAAGCTTATGGTATTTCATCTATACGCCCTAATGTCATACGCTATTATTTGAAACATAGTCAAATTGAAACGATCATGTCGCAATTTAATTTAATTGATAATCGCCCGCTCGATTTACTTGACGAAATCAATCAAAAAGGTGTGAAACTTTTAGCTAGAGGCCCAGTTTTTAAAGGATTGCTCACCAACAAAGCAGAAGTCACTCTGAATAATAAATTTAAAGAAGGAATTTTTGATTACAGTTACGAAGAATTGAAACAAACAATTCAGTTGCTTCAACAGATGAATCCTCAGCTTACTGCGCTAGCCTTTGAATTCTTAAAGTCTCACGCAGTATTAGGATCGATTATCGTTGGCGCGAGCACACCTGAGCAACTGAGTGAAAATATTCAACAGTATCATTCAACGGTTACTAACGAACAACTTCAAGCTGCAATGGATGTTGTGAAACGCCTTCATTATACAGAACATTGGGAAATGTAACTTACAGACCCTTCCTTTTCTTACCTAGAAAAAGAGGTTTAGCAAATTTTTCAATCCATCGGGGAGCAAGTTGATACCATTTCAACATTAAGTGGAGCCCTTTTGGAAGATTGACTTCAATTTTCTTTTGTCTCAACGCTTTGATGATTTGTGCGGCTACAAATTCGGGTTGACGCATGATTCGTTTCACTTGATGTGCGTATTGTCCTGATGGATCCGCCTTACCATGAAAAGGTGTTTGAATCGGCCCTACGTTAACTGTCATAACGTGCCAATTAGGCTGTTCCATTCGTAACGCATTAAGCAGATGATTGAGCGCTGCCTTACTACCACCGTAATGAGCAGCGTAAGGTTGTGTAGCAAATGCAGCGAGGCTACTGATGCCTACAACAGTTGCATGGGCTTTAAAGAATGGTGCACATCGTTTAAGTAAAATCGCAAAATGCACGATATTGATTTGGTAAGTCTCTACCACTTCTACATCTTTATGCTGAAGCAATGATTTAAAATAGCCTAAACCTGCACAATGTATAAGACCCTCATATTGGATGTCTGGATTTAATTGAAGATTGATCTCACGCACTTGTCGGATATCAGAAAGGTCGCATTCAATCAAATGGACATTTTGATTCGAAAAGTACGCACGTGCTTTATTTATATCTCGTACAATTAGTGTTAATTCACAAAGGTCTTGAAGCATGGCTTGAGCCAATGCGAATCCGAGACCACTGGTACTACCAGCCATAATAAAATGTGGTTTTTGCATAAAATCACCCTTTATCTTTTAAATCGTTCCCATAGCGCTATGAATAACTGTAATGTAAAAGTACTAAATAAGGAAGTGAAATGTCGTATGAAAATCGTTTTTTATGGTGCCGGCAATATGGCACACGCCATTTTTACGGGTATTATTAATTCGAAAATTTTGGCGCCTGAGGATATTTATTTAACGAACCGTACTAATGAAGAAATGTTGCAATCTTATAAAGAAGATTTAGGTATTCAATATAGTTATGATGATGAAGCTTTATTAAAAGATGCCGATTATGTTTTTCTTGGATCAAAACCACATGATTTTGATCAACTTGCTACACGCATTAAAGGAAATATTCATAATCAAAATAAATTCATTTCTATCATGGCAGGATTACCGATTTCTTATATTAAACAGAAACTCGATACGCATGCTCCGATTGCGCGTATTATGCCAAATACAAATGCACATGTTGGCCATTCTGTAACCGGTGTGAGTTTCTCTTCGAATTTTGGTCCAACTTCTAAAGAAGAAGTTTTAGAAGTCATCAATGCATTTGGATCTGCAATCGAAGTTCAAGAAGCACATTTGCATCAAGTCACTGCGATAACAGGAAGTGGTCCTGCATTCTTATATCATGTATTCGAACAATATGTGATGGCAGGTACAAAATTAGGTCTTGAAAGAGCTCAAGTAGAAGAGTCTATACGCGAGTTGATTATAGGGACTAGTAAGATGATTGAGCGTTCTGACTTGAGTATGGAACAATTAAGAAAAAATATCACTTCAAAAGGTGGTACGACACAAGCTGGATTAAATGCATTGTCTGAATATAATTTAGAAGGTATATTTGAAGATTGCTTGAATGCAGCTGTCAATCGTAGCATCGAACTATCAGCGCAAGAAGATGAATTGTAATTACAAAATGTTTCATATATAAATGTTGCAGTTGGATATTAATTCTCACATAAATAGCGCTAAGATGAATTTTACTTGAAAATCGTCTTAGCGCTTCTTTTTTATGATAAAACCTCGTATTGTATGACTTCGCTTTCATGGGCGACTGTCTTAGATTGTAGAGTTCAGATGTCTTGTTCCCGCCATTCTGCTTCAAATAAGCCAAATTGAGTTGAGATTTCAGTCCTCATGTAGCGAGTTCATGAATACAAGGTTTTCAAGAATTTTATGTCACGGACGCAACTTTTTGTTTGCGAGATCGCTATTAAAATGTATAACTATCAAAATCTTCAACAAACTGAAACGATTGTTCAGATTCTGCTTGGATTTGAGCTTCTATCAATTGAATGTCTTCTTTAGTGTAGCGTCCACTTAAGTGCGTCAACAACCCATGTTTAACTTGACCATCCGCCATTAATTGAAGGACATCTTCAATATGACTATGATGATAAGCATTGGCTAAAGACTTATCGCCTTCAATATATGTGGATTCATGAACTAATACATCAACGTGATGTGCAAGTTCGAGTGCATGCTCACTCGGTTTTGTATCACCGAAAATAGCAATGGTTTTCCCTGTTTTTTCAGGACCTTTGAATTGATTTGCATCATAGGTTTTGCCATCATATTCAAATGTATCTTGAGACTTAATCTTTTGATAGAGTGGGCCTGGCGGAATACCTAACGCTTTCAATTTCGAAACGTCTAATTTTCCTGGGGTATTCGGTGCCTTAATACGATATCCATAGCAAGGAATACCATGGTTTAAGGGCCTAGCATTAACTTCAAAATGATTAATACTTAAATCAAGACGCTTGTCTATTTCGATAATGTGTAACGGATAATTTAAATGTGAATAAGTTAATGATAAATTGTATTCAATAAAATCTTTTATGCCTTTTGGACCGATTACAGTCAGTGGCTTCGACTCTCCACCTTGAAATGAACGACTGGTCAAAACGCCCGGTAAGCCGAAAACATGATCACCATGCATATGTGTGATAAAAATGTGACTGACTTTTCCGAGTTTAATGGAATGGTGGAGTATTTGGTGCTGGGTTGCTTCCCCCACATCAAAAAGCCAAATATCTGTTAAATAAGGCTCAAGTTTTAAAGCGATAGATTGTGTATGACGCTCTTTAGTAGGTAACCCTGCACTGGTACCAAAAAATGTGATTTCCATGCTTCGTGCCTCCTTAGCGTTATATTACCATAATTGCCAATGAATCGGTAACGAAATCTGACTGTATATCATGAAAGCAGAATTGTATGTCATTATGTGCGATATGCTTTATAATGTACACATATTCAATATAAAAAGAATTGAGGTTTTGAATCTTGAATAAGACAAATAATCATATTCCAGCGCTTATTACCATATTCGGCGCAACTGGTGATTTAAGTCACCGTAAATTATTCCCTTCCCTTTTTCATCTCTATCAACAAGATAATTTAGATGAAAGAGTAGCGATTATTGGTATCGGTAGACGTCAATTGACTAACGATGATTTTAGAGCACAAGTAAAAGCATCTATTCAAGCGCATGTCCAAGATACAAAACATTTAGACAAATTTATGCAACATATCTTTTATCAACCCCATGATGTGAATGATGAAGCAAGTTATCAAACACTATTAGAGTTAAGTGAATCCTTAGATCGTACATTCTCTTTAGGGGGTAACCGTGTCTTTTATCTTGCGATGGCGCCCCAATTTTTTGGCATCGTAACAGATTATTTAAAATCTTCTGGCTTAACAAATACAGAAGGCTTTAAACGTTTAGTCATTGAAAAGCCGTTCGGTAGTGATTTGAAATCCGCGGAAGAATTAAATAAACAAATACGACGTTCTTTCAAAGAAGAAGAAATCTTTAGAATTGACCACTATTTAGGAAAAGATATGGTTCAAAATATTGAAGTTTTACGTTTTAGTAATGCAATGTTTGAACCTTTATGGAATAATAAATATATTTCAAATATTCAAGTCACTTCATCAGAAATATTAGGTGTTGAAGATCGTGGTGGCTATTATGAATCTAGTGGTGCTTTAAAAGATATGGTGCAAAACCATATGTTACAAATGGTAGCATTATTGGCAATGGAGCCGCCTATTAGTTTGAATAGTGCCGACATTCGAGCAGAAAAAGTTAAAGTTTTAAAATCTATGCACGTGTTAAAACCAGAAGAAGTACGTCAACAGTTTGTTAGAGGACAATATGATCGTGGAACGATTGACGGTCAACAAGTGAAAGCGTATCGTGAAGAAGATAAAGTTGCTTCTGATTCTAAGACCCCTACTTTTGTTTCTGGGAAAGTGCTCATTGATAACTTTAGATGGGCTGGTGTTCCATTTTATATCCGTACCGGTAAACGTTTAAAACGTAAATCAATTCAAGTTGTGGTTGAATTTAAAGAAGTTCCTATGAACCTTTATTATCAAAAAGATAAACATTTAGATTCTAATTTACTTGTCATCAATATTCAACCGAACGAAGGCGTTTCTATTCATCTGAATGGTAAAAAATATGTACAAGGAATTGAAACTGAACCCGTTCAATTGTCTTATGCGATGAGTGCACAAGATAAAATGAATACGGTCGATGCATATGAAAACTTGCTATATGATTGCTTAAAAGGTGATGCGACAAACTTTACGCATTGGGAAGAATTGAAATCAACATGGAAATTTGTCGATTCAATTCAAGAAGCTTGGGATAAATTTGAACCAGAATTTCCTAATTATGAATCTGGAACAGATGGTCCGTTAGATAGTGATTTATTGCTAAGCAGAGATGGTTTTAAATGGTGGAATGACATTCAATAATTTAAAAACATAAGGTTAATAGAAAATGAGCTAAGAGATACGGTTTTAGTATCACTTAGCTGTTTTTTGTTATATAATTGATAACTAGATACGAAAAATCGTATGTCGTGAGTTTTAAGAGTATAGGGAGTGAAAATTTTGGACGTTATCAAACAGTTGCAACGTGCTATAGTCTATATGGAAGATCATCTTTTAGAATCGTTTGATTTGCAAACATTAAGTGAATACGTTGAAATTTCTCCTTATCATTTAGAACAATCTTTTACGATGATTATAGGCCAAACCCCTCGTGAATATTGTCGAGCTAGACGATTAACGTTAGCTGCCAAAGATTTAATTCAAGGTGCAAATCGGTTAATCAATGTGGCTAAACGCTATCATTATGAAGATGTGAATGATTTTGCACATGATTTTAGTGATTATCATGGGGTTTCGCCGTTACAAGCTAAATTGAAGCAAGATCAATTGAAAATGCAAGAAAGATTGTATTTGAAATTATCAACAACTTCACGTCCCCCACTTCCTTATCGTCTTGATAATATGGGAGGCTATACTTTAGTGGGACATTCTCGTTTTATCCCTTCTAATGAATTAGATAATCATTTTATTGTGCCTGACTTTCTTGAGGATTTGAAAGCAGATGGCCGATTGAAAGAGATGATCCGCTATAATGATCGCAGTCCTAGCGAATTATTTGTTGTAAGCTGTCCTTTAGACCAGGGCTTGGAAGTTTTTGTAGGTGTGCCAAGTGAGCGTTTGCCTGCACATTTAGAAGATCGTTTCTTTGCTGAACGTCAATTTGCATTGTTTAATTTACAAGGAGAGATTGATTATGTCACAAGTGAAGCTTGGCATTACATAGAAACTAGTTTACAACTGACTTTACCTTTTGAGCGTAATAGTCTTTACGTTGAAATTTATCCATTTGAGATTTCTTTTGAGGATCCATTTACGAAAGTACAACTTTGCGTACCAGTCAATATTGACGATGAATAATATTTGAAGTTACAGATAGCGTTTAAATAAAGATATTAAAAAGAGACTCGCAACTTATTGCTTGCGAAGTCTCTTTTTTTAATCAATTTATATCATCCAAAATGAATTACTCTGTCCAATGTGTATGGAATGTACCTTCTTTATCTTTACGTTGGTAAGTGTGCGCACCAAAGTAATCGCGTTGTGCTTGGATTAAGTTAGCAGGTAATTCAGCTGAACGATAACTATCATAGTAGTTAATACTTGCTGCAAAACCAGGAATTGCAATACCGTTTTGAACACTTGTTGCCACGACATCACGCAATGCAGATTGATATTCTGTAACAATATCTTTAAAGTAATCATCTAATAAAAGATTTTGTAATTGATTGTCTTTGTCGTAAGCATCTTTAATTTTTTGTAAGAATTGCGCACGAATGATACAACCTTCTCTCCAAATCATCGCAAGTTCGCCTAATTGTAAATTCCAATTATTGTCTTCACTTGCAGATTTCATTTGGTCAAATCCTTGCGCATATGAACAAATTTTACTCATGTATAAAGCGCGACGGATTTTTTCAAGAAATGCTTCTTTATCCCCTTCAAATGAAGCAGAAGGACCATTTAAAAGTTTTGAAGCATTGACACGTTGTGTTTTTAATGAAGAAATAAAACGTGCAAATACAGATTCAGTAACGATTGTTAATGGTGCTCCTAATTCTAAAGCGTTAATCGATGTCCATTTACCAGTACCTTTTTGTCCAGCTTGGTCCATGATTTTTTCAACAAGGGGTTCGCCATTTTCATCTAATTTTGTAAAGATATCTCCAGTGATTTCAATAAGGTAACTTTCTAACTCGCCAGCATTCCAAGATTTGAATGTTTGAGAAATCTCTTCATGTTGCATACCGAGTAAATCTTTCATAATGATATAACTTTCAGCAATAAGTTGCATATCTGCATACTCGATACCATTATGTACCATTTTAACGTAATGACCAGCACCGTTTGGTCCAATATAAGTCACACAAGGTGTTCCGTCTTTCGCTTTAGCAGAGATAGCTTCTAAAATGTCTGCCACTTTTTCATAAGCTTCTTTTTGTCCACCAGGCATCATTGAAGGACCAGTTAGGGCACCTACTTCACCACCGGAAACACCCATTCCGATAAAGTTAATACCACTTTCAGCTAATGCTTTATTTCTACGAATCGTATCTAAATAGTTTGTATTACCACCATCAATTAAAATATCGTCATTATCAAGTAAAGGTAATAAACTTTCGATTGTTTTATCTGTAGCTTCACCAGCTTTAACCATTAATAATATTTTACGTGGTTTTTCTAAAGAATTTACAAATTCTTCAATTGAATAAGTTGGAACGATGTTTTTTCCTTTAGATTCTTCAACCATTAAATCTGTTTTTTCAGAAGAACGATTAAATACTGATACACTGTAGCCACGGGATTCAATATTCCAAGCTAGGTTTTTACCCATTACGGCTAAACCTACTACACCAATTTGTTGTGTCATTTTACTAACCTCTCTTATTTATAAATTACGGACTTATTGTACCATATAATAAGTCATGAAACACTTTCGCAATCTTATTTAGCGATTTCAATGATTTTAAGAACGTAATTTGCTAAATCATTTAAAGATTGTTTAGAAATACGTTCGTCTGTCGTGTGTATTTTTTCATAGCCGACGCCTAAAATGACAGAAGGAATACCTAATTTATTAATGATGTTGCCGTCTGAACCGCCGCCACCGACATTGGCTTGCATATCAAAGCCAAGCGCACGGGAAGCTTGTTCAGCAATTTGATACACTTTGTCTTCAGGCTGAATTCGAAAGCCTGGATAAGAGAGTGAAGTTTCAACTTCTGCATGACAATTAAATTGCTCTGCAGTCGATTGAAAGGTTTTCTCCATATGTTCGATTTGTGCATCTAATTTTTCTTTTGAATGAGAGCGTACTTCTGCCCATATATTAACGAGATCAGTGACGACATTTGTGGGACCTCCCCCTTGGAACTTTCCAATATTTGCTGTTGTTTCATGATCAATTTGTCCTAATTTCATTTGACTGATGGCTTTTGCTGCAATATTGATAGCACTAATGCCTTCATCAGGTGTGCTCGCATGTGCTTTTTTACCATGAATTGTTGCATTAACTTTTGATTGATAAGGTGCCCCAGTAGTGATATGCCCGACAGGAACTGAAGAATCAATAGCATATCCATAATCAGCATCTAGATCGTCTTTTCTTAATGCTTTAGCCCCTACTAAGCCTGATTCTTCTCCGACTGTAATCACAAATTGAATTTGTCCGTGTTGAAGATTTTGCTCTTGTATCACTTCAAGAACTTCAAATATAACCGCTAAACCTGCTTTATCATCTGCCCCTAAAACAGTAGTTCCATCTGAATAAATAAAACCATCTGCTTTGATAACAGGCTTCACACTTCGACCTGGCTCAACAGTATCCATGTGACTCGTAAAATAAATTTTGTCATACTCTGTATGAGTGGCTGGTAATGTACAGATTAAATTATTTGCACCAAATCCTGTTTCTTGTCGTGCTTGGTCTTCAACAACTTTTAATCCCAAAGTCTCGAATTTATGTTTTAAGATGGGTTGAATGATTTCTTCGTGCCCTGTTTCAGAATCAATTTGAACTAATTCAAGAAATGTATTTAACAATCTTTCTTCATTAACCATTATGTCACCTTCCTTTTAACTTTAATGTCATTTTATCGAAAAACCCACATTATGCAAAATATCTAATTTTGAAGCATAGTTAAAATTGCTTTGGCGTTTTGAATTAATGAATGTTATAATTTCGTTATTAGTCATTGATGATAAGCGTCAACGGTATTAAGTTCATTTAATAGTGACGTATTTAACGTAAGTATCAATGAATTGGCTATTTATTGTGATGTTATCGATGGTTTTCATCGAGGGATGAAGTACAGTTGATGTCATTTTTAAAACCATGAATGTATAGTCAAATTTCGAGATGATGACTTGGAGGCGTAGATTTTGTTAAATAAAAAGGTTAGAAAAGTTTTATTAATTGTCATGCTTTTAGCAATCGTCGCGTCACTTATTTTAACAGGTGTCGCACCTTTGTTAAGTATGTAGTGGATGTTAAAAAGCTGATGTCTCATGGGGACATCAGCTTTTTATATTTCTTTTATCGAATATTTCAGGCGACTATTGAACTTCGTGGTGCATTTTTAGTGATCCAAATTTAGATTTAATCGTTAAATATTCTTCAGTATCATATAAAATTTGTATCATACTTGAGCGTGTATGAAGCTCTTCATGTGTGGTGGGTAAAGGCAATTGTTCGATTTCCAAACGAATTTGGTAAAGTGTGTGAAGGCGTAACGCTGTATAGTTATTTTCATTCACATTTTCCGCCATTTCTTTAAATAAATGAGAGACACGCGCGCTCATGACATCATCAGCATGAATATGTTCGATATGATCCTTAATCCGTTTTAAAATTTCAACTTGGTCTTCTCGCATGTCGAAATAATGATAGTAACTATTTTCATTACGTACAAAGTGATTTTTAACATCTCTAAAAGCGAGTGATTTTGCTTCTTGTATTGTTTTAGAAAGAGAAACAAATGAAACATTAGGATGATTGTTATGTTGAGCGCAGGCATCGCTGTACACATAGAAAATCCGTTTAATTTGAGATTCTATCTCCCGCTTATATTTCGATAATGCGTGATCGAGATTTGGCATAATCGTATTCATTGTAAAAGCGATGGATAAGCCAACGATTAACAATAAAATCTCATTGATTACTAGGTCAAAATTGATTACTTTTGCATTAAAAAAGTGAAGTAAAATGACAATACTTGTGACGACACCTTCTTGCATGTTAATCATTACTGTTGTAGGAATAAAAAATAAAACAATTAAGCCGAGTACCCAAGCATGTTGACCGAGTAAAGTGAAAATCGTTGCTCCAAAGGCGATAGCGATAAGACAGGAAATAAAACGAGAAACGATGGCATGTACAGAGTTCATTTTTGTATCTTTGATACATAAAACAACTAAAATAGCACTAGATGCGTAATTATCCAACCCTAAAAGCTGTGCAATGATTACACCTAGTGCCATGCCTATCGCAGTTTTAATCGTTCTTAATCCGATACGGTATGGATTTAAACGTAACATGCGACGTCACCCTACTTTTCAACACAGTAGCGATCAAACAAACGTTGCAATTGAGTGATGACATCCATTGTATCGTGTCCCTCGATTTGGTGACGTTCCACCATTTCAGTAATTTTGCCATCTTTCATCAGTGCAAAAGAAGGACTAGATGGTGCATACCCTTCGAAATAATCTCTTGCACGTTGAGTCGCTTCTTTATCTTGACCGGCAAATACTGTAACAAGACGGTCAGGCAACACATCGTAATGTAAAGCGTGCATTGCAGCTGGACGAGCAATTCCTCCTGCACAGCCACATACAGAATTCACCATGACTAAAGTTGTACCCTCTTGCTTGAAAACTTGATCCACTTCTTCTTCTGTCGTTAATTGTTCATAACCAGCATGGTCCATTTCTGAACGCGCTTGCTGAACGACATTATTCATATATAAATCAAAATTTAAATCCATTTTGACATTCCTCCATACATTAGGCTTGAACTATTTTTATTTTACTAAACGTTCATGTGGACTGCAATCATTCTATGTCCGCTTTTAATGTCGAGCAAATATTCATACAGAAGGTAACCGATATGATTCCCTATATAATACATCAAAAGCAGATGTATATTTTTCATAAAAAGAAAAAGTTGAGCGCTACATGCCCAACCTTTTCTTTATGATTATTATATAAAATGCTGATGCTTTTTTAAATAACTTAAATTGTATTATCCTAGACCTAGTACAATGAAAGAATTTAGCTTGTACTATAAGATTTGAATCGTTATTTTCAGATTAATATACTTGCGTATGCTCTACAGTGTAGCTTTCAATACGTTGTTTTACTTCATTTAGGAATTGCCCTGCCTGTAAACCATCAAGTATACGATGATCTATAGATAGACAGAGATTGACCATTTGACGGATTGCAATCATATCATCAATGACAACAGGTCGCTTTACAATCGATTCCACTTGAAGTATTGCAGCTTGTGGATGATTAATAATGCCCATAGAGCTTACAGAGCCGAATGTCCCTGTATTATTGACAGTAAAAGTACCGCCTTGCATATCTTCATGAGTTAATTGATGGCGACGTGCTTTTTGCGCTAATTCATTGATTTCACGCGCAATACCTTTGATGGATTTTTCATCCGCATGGTGAATAACAGGTACGAATAGTTTATCTTCATGCGCGACAGCGATTGAAATATTCACATCTGAATGAAGAATAATTTCATCTTCATGCCACGTACTATTGAGAAGTGGATATTTTTTCAAAGCTTCAGCAACAGCTTTTACAAAAAAGGCAAAATAAGTTAAATTATAGCCTTCCTGTGCTTTAAACTGTGCTTTATAGTGATTTCTAGTTTTAGTTAATTCAGTGGCATCCACTTCTACTTTCATCCAAGCATGTGGAATTTCTTGAACACTTTGTACCATTTTTTTAGCAATTTGTCTGCGTACACCGTTAATTGGAATGGTTTGTGAATGCTTGTCATGTGATGAAACATGCGTATTTTCATGATTTGTAGCTGGCTCCTGAACGACTGGTTCTTCAACAGTCTGGTTGTGTGTTCCAGATGTTTCGGATGTTTGCGTTGCTTGAGATGCTATCCCTTGGCCTGCGATATGCGCTTCAATATCTTTCTTTGTCACACGACCTTCAAAACCAGTACCTTCTACATTTGCTAAATCAATATTATGTTCCGATGCTAGACGAAATACGACTGGTGAAAAACGGCCGTTATTTTTAACTTTAGTATCCGCTTTATCTTGATTAGAAGCTACAGATTGAGCTGCATGTATGGCTTCAGTCGATGTTGATTCTTCTTGCTGTTCACTAGATGTACTTACGGATAAATCTGCATCATGATTTACAACTTCCATTTCGCATATCACTGCACCGACTTCGATTATTTCGCCTGCTTGTGCAATAATTTTAGTGATTGTACCAGTATATGAAGAAGGCACTTCGGCTGTAACTTTATCTGTAATGACTTCGCATAAAGGATCATATTCTTCGATTTGATCGCCTTCATTGACTAACCACTGCTCAATCGTTCCTTCATGGACACTTTCTCCAAGTTTTGGCATTTTAATTTCCATGATGACCCTCCTTAAAAGCGCGCAAGTTCACGCATTTTATTTTTTATTTTATCTGGATTAATCATAAATTCGTCTTCGAGTGGAGGCGAAAATGGCATTGCTGGCACATCAGGACCAGCAAGTCGCATAATTGGCGCATCTAAATCAAATAAGCAATTTTCAGCGATAATTGCTGCCACTTCAGATAAAATACTTCCTTCTTTATTATCTTCAGTAACTAACAAACATTTACCTGTTTTTTTCGCGCAACGGACAATCGTTTCTTGATCAAGTGGATATACCGTCCGTAAATCTACAACCTCAACATCAATATTTTCATCTTTTAATACATCAGCGGCTTGTAAACAATAATTAACTGCAAGTCCATATGAAAATACTGTAATGTCTCTACCCTCACGCTTAACATCTGCTTTGCCTAACGGTACAGTGTAAAACGTTTCTGGTACTTCCTCTTTTAATAATCGATATGCCTTTTTATGTTCAAAAAAGAGCACAGGATCATTAGATGCGATAGAAGCAAGTAATAAACCTTTCGCATCATACGGTGTTGAAGGAATGACAACTGTTAAACCTGGTGTTGACGCAAACACACTTTCAATACTTTGGGAATGGTATAAAGCGCCATGTATGCCACCTCCAAATGGGGCACGAATTGTTAAAGGTGCGTGCCAATCATTATTAGAACGATAACGTAATTTTGCAGCTTCACTCATAATTTGGTTTGTTGCAGGTAGAATATACTCGGCAAACTGTATTTCAGCAATCGGACGTTTGCCCATCATGGCTGCACCTATAGCTGAACCGACTATATTTGATTCAGCCAATGGTGTATCTAATACCCGATACTTGCCATATTTCTCTTGTAAACCTGCTGTAACGCCAAATACGCCTCCCTTTTTACCCACATCTTCACCTAATATAAATGTTTGAGGGTCTTGTTCTAAAGAAAGATCCAACGCTTGTTTAATTGCTTCTAAGTAAGTAATTTTAGCCATGTTTAAAGCCCTCCTTCTTCATAGACATATTGGTAAGTTTCTGATGCATCAGGATAAGGTGAAGCTTCAGCCTCTTTTGTTGCTTTATTTACAATGGCTTGATTCTCTTGCTCGATTTCATCAAACCAATCACAATCGACTAATTCATTATCGATGAGATAAGATTTGAATTTTAAATTACAATCATTTTCTTTATCTTGCGCTTTTTCTTCATTAGAACGATAACGGTCATCATCGTCGGAGGAGTGTGCTGTTAATCGTGTGCACATTGCTTCAATGAGTGTAGCGCCTTCACCGTTAATCGCGCGTTCTCGAGCAGCTTTAATAGCACCATAAACCGCGATAGGATCATTTCCATCAACTGTTTCTCCAAACATACCATAACCTTTAGCACGGTCTGAGAGTTGTTCAGCGCCATACTGCAATTCTTTAGAAACTGAGATTGCATATTTATTGTTTTCTATTAAACAAATAAATGGTAAATCGTGAACGCCTGCAAAATTAAGCCCTTCATGAAAGTCGCCTTGGTTAGAACTTCCTTCGCCAAGTGTTGTCAACGCGACCTGTTGTTTGTTATCCATTTTAAATGTCAATGCCGCACCTACAGCATGTAATATTTGAGTGGCAACAGATGAACCTTGAGACATAATCCCTACTTCTTTTTTACTAAAATGTGAAGGCATTTGTTTTCCGCCAGAGCTAATATCGTCTCTTTTACCGAATGCTGATTGCATTGTTTCTAATGGAGTCATCCCTAAATAAGTAACGAGTGCGAGGTCTCGATAATAAGGGGCTGTTACATCTCCTTTTTGAAGTGCATAAGCAGTCCCAATTTGAGTTGCTTCTTGCCCTTGACAACTAATTACGAATGGGATTTTACCTGCTCGATTTAATAACCACATTCGCTCATCAAGTTTTCTTCCTAAGTCCATTGCTTGATAAATTATCTTTAAATCATCAACTTCTAGTCCTAGACTTTTATAATCTTTCATATTCATTTCCCTCCTTCATATCTATATATGGATAGATTGATTATTCATTTTAAGACCGAGTTCCATTATTAATTCAGAAATCGATGGGTGTGCATGTGTAGATAAGCCCAATTCTAAAGCTGAACCATTCATAAATTGTAATACGCTAAGTTCATTAATTAATTCAGTCATATGTGGACCCACGAGTGTAGCGCCAATAAAACTTTCTGAATCTTTATCAAATAAAAGTTCAGCAAAACCCTCAGGTTGATTGGCTGATTCAATCATCGCTTTTCCGTTCGCTCTAAATGGCGCCTTAACAATTTTAAAGTTCAATCCTTTTTGTTTCGCTGTTTCTTGGTTCACCCCTATAGATGCAATTTCTGGTGATGAATAAACACATTTTGGCATTTGATTATAGTCTATTGGTAATGGATTTTCATTAAACATATGTTCAACGGCTATAACGCCTTCCCGTGCACCAACATGCGCTAATTGTAGATGACCAATCACATCGCCTGCAGCATAAATATGTTGATCCGCTGTCTGCATCCATGCATTCGTTAAAATCATCTGCTTTTCATTTAGCTCAACCTTTGTATTGTTAAGCCCAATGTCCTGCGTATTTACACTTCTACCGATTGAAACAAGAACTTTCTCAGTAGAGAAAGGATGTTCAACATTAAAAGTTACTTTATCAGTATGAATTTCAATATCTTCCTTATTGAGTGCTGTATTTGTATAGAAAGTGACGTCCTGTTGCTCTAATTCTTTTTGAATCAGACGACTACTCTGTTGACTTTCACTAGGAAGGATTCTTGGACCTGCCTCTATGACATAGACTTTGACACCAACGCTACTCAAAAATGATGCAAATTCTAACCCTATGACGCCACCCCCGATAATCGTCATTGACTGAGGTAGTGCGGTTAACGTCATCATGTCATCACTACTTAAAATTTGTTCGTGATCAAAAGGTAAAAATGGCAGCGCCAGTGGGTTTGATCCTGTTGCGATCAGAACATAATCATTAGGTAATAATTCAGAAGATCCGTCTTCATATTCAACTGAAACTGTTCCGCTTTGCGGTGTGAAAATAGAAGCACCTAACAAGCGACCAACCCCATTAAATACATCGATTTTATGTTGCTTCATTAAACTTTGAACGCCTTGATGCATTGTTTCTACAATTCGATTCTTGCGTTCCATCACTTGTGGGAGGCTAAACTGAAATGTAGAAGGCTCTGCTTGAATCCCATATTGATCGGCATTTTGCATTAAATGATAGACTTCAGCTGATTTGAGAAAAGATTTTGTTGGGATACATCCCTTATGTAAACATGTGCCTCCAACTTTTGATTTTTCTACTAAGGCCACATTTTTTCCTAATTGACTCGCCCTTATTGCAGCAGAATAACCTGCAATGCCACCACCTAAAATAACGACATCATATTTTTCTTTTGTCATAATATTTATCTCCTATCGATACGTTTGGATTGATATTTCTTGGTTAAATGCACGTTGTGATTGGTCGGCCAACGTTGTCATTTCATGTTCTCCGGCATAAACAGAAATAGGTGCGATCCAATCTACGTAAGTTGAGATCAATTCAACGAGTTGCTCATTATAACTCATTCCACCTGTTAAAATAATTTGATCAACTTTTCCTTTCAAAATAGCAGCACGTTCTCCAATCACTTTTGAAATTTGAAGTGCCATTGCACCAATGAAAAGTCGTACTTTTTCATCCGTATCGTAAGACATCATGATTTCTTTCAAATTTGAAGTCCCAAAATACGCAGTCAGTCCAGATTCACGACTGAGAATTGCATTTAACTTTTCAGCAGATAACTGATTCCTCTCCATATAAGTTATCAGTAAATCATTCGGTATACTTCCTGCTCTATCCATAGCCATTGGTCCTTCGCCATATAGTGCTTCGTTGACATCGATGACACGACCTTGTTGATGGGCACCAATACTAATCCCGCCACCCATGTGGGCGACTATCACATGGACATCTTCATAGTTTTTATTAATGCTTTTCGCATATTTGCGAGCCATCGCTTTTTGATTGAGTGCGTGAAAAACACTGCGTCGTTGGATATCCGGTATCCCTGTCACACGTGCTTCATCGATTAATTCGTCTACAACAACAGGATCAGTTGTAAATACGGGAATATGATATTTTTGACCTAAACGATAACCAATCATTGCACTTAAGTTCGCAGCATGAGCACCATAATCAAATGATTTAAGGTCGTTATACATGGCTATATTCACTTCATAGGTTCCGCCTGACAATGGCTTTAGTAAACCGCCACGACAGGCAATAATATCTATATTATCAAGTGTTTGATGATGAGATAATAAATCTTGTTCAATCAATTGTTGACGTGTTTGTTCTTGTTCTAACAAAGTTTGATTAATAACTGAACTTGAATGTTTAATATTTTCATTTAAAATACATTCATCATTACGGTAGATTGCATATTTACTCGATGTACTACCAAGATTTAAAACGAGTGTCGTTACCATAGAATACCTTCTTTCAAAACTTCAACAAATTCCATTTTATATAATGGTTGCGAAACAGAACGCTAAATAAATTTTAGCGCAACCAATATTGAGTTCACTTTATTTTCTATACTATCTGCTCTAGATGTAAGTACAATAGGAAAGCGTGCGCCTAAAATCAAGCTCGCAACTTTTGCATGGCCAAAGTAAGTAAGCGATTTATAGAGAACATTTCCTGCATCAAGACCAGGTACGATTAAGACATCAGCATTGCCAGCTACTTTCGTGTGTATCCCTTTTTGGATTGCACTTTTCTTATCAATTGCATTATCTAAAGCATACGGCCCTTCAATTAGGATATCCTCATCGATAGGATGCAACCCATAAAATTGCTGTAATGTTTGCGCTTTTAAAGTTGAAGGGATTTTGCTACTGACTTTTTCAACGGATGATAAAAGTGCAATATTTAATGAGTCATAGTCTAGTTGTCTCGCAAAACGGACAATATTATTAATCATTGCTTTCGTATCTTCAACTGAAGGGTCGATATTTAAGGCTACATCAGAAATCATGAGTAATTTGTGATAAGTCGGTATTTCACATATTGCAAGATGATTGAGAAAAGGTTTTGAATCCACTGCATTTCTTTTTAACACTGCTGATAAAATTTGAGCAGTCGGGATTTGCCCTTTCATCAAGATATGTGCTTTTTGATGATAGAGATCGTCTAAACAGTGTTCTATTGCTTCATCTTGAGATTCAAATGTATGAATATGAATGCGTGTTAATAACTCTGGCGATAGGTCAAATGAACGTATCATCTCTGAAGCATCTTGATAATTGTATAATATAAATTCCGCTTTAGTTTTATTCAAAACTTCAACAATCACGTTGATTAATGGCTCTTCAGTTGCATTAATCATTGCAATGGTTCCACTAAAATTTTGATGCCCTTTTAGTAATGCTTTAAAATTCATATCACATCATCCTTTAAGCCTTTGATTTTGTTCTATCATTTCTTTCGCATTTTGTTTTGTAAGATCAGTTACAGTCGCCCCTGAAATCATTCGAGCAACTTCAGTAATACGAGATTCCCCGTTTAGCTCTTGTACGGTTGTCGTTGTACGCCCCTCTTTTTCTTGTTTGGAGATATATAAATGATGGTCACTCATGGACGCAACTTGTGGCAAATGAGAAATACAGATGACTTGTATCACAGCAGATATTTCTTTCATTTTTTCAGCCATTTTTTGAGCGGCCTGACCTGAAACACCTGAATCCACTTCATCGAATAGAATTGCTGTTTGTCCTCTGGAACGCACAAAAATACTTTTCAATGCCAGCATAATACGTGATAATTCGCCACCACTTGCAATTTTATTTAAACTTTTTAAAGGTTCACCTTTGTTTGGACTAATTAAAAATTCGACACGTTCAAGACCTTCTTTTTGTGGTTGGTCGTATGGCTTAAATGATATTTCGAGATTTGCGTCCTTCATTTGTAAATTCTGTATTTCATTAACAATCCGATCTCTCAGTTGTCGGGCGACAAGTCTTCTTTCTTTGGACAAAACCTGACCATGCTCAATTAACTGAGCAGATAACTGTTTTATCTCATTTCGTAATTGTGAAGTGCTTTCTTCGTAGTTTTCAATCTTATCAATTTCCTCAGCGATTTTAGATTGATACGTGATTAACTCAGAAATGTCCTTTCCGTATTTTCTTTTTAAGTTGTTTAATAAATTCATACGTGATTCAAGTTCATTTAAATATTGCTCGTCGAAATCAGTTCGATTAATTTCATCATAGATCTGATGTTTTGCATCTTCTAAAGTATAGTAGAATTGGTCGACATCTTCTTTCAGTTTTTGAAATGTTTCTGGTAATATCTCATCAATTGTCTGCAAATGTGTGCTTAATGTATAAAGTCTATCAGGGATTGCTTGTTCGTCGGTCAACGTCTCATAAGCCGCATTAAGTGCAACACTTAAGTTTTCTGAGTTTTGAATTCGCTTAATATCAATTTCTAATTGTTCGATTTCGCCTTCTTTTAATTGGGCTTCTTTTAATTCGTCATATTGAAATTTCATTAAGTCCAGACGTTGTAACAAAGCTTGGTCTGCAGATTCAAGTGCTTCAAGCTCTTTAATTTTTGAGTGATGTTGATTAAATGTCTCTTCATATTGGCTTAATGCTTCTGCATATTGTCCGTCTGAATAGCGATCAAGTAATTCGATATGATATTTTTGTTTAAGTAAAGTTTGAGTTTCGTGTTGTCCATGAATATCGAGCAATGCCTGCATCACTTTCCTCAAATCTTGTAGCGTTACGGTTTGATTATTGATGCGGCAAATACTTTTACCCGAACTAAATATTTCACGTTTTACAATTAAGAAGTCTTCATTAATATCAATACCCAGCGCATTTAATTCTTGTATTGCCTCTTCAGCGTGATCAATATCGAAAATGCCTTCAATAATCGCTTTTTTCTCACCGTGTCGGACAAAATCGGACGATGCGCGCATACCAATTAATTGACCAATAGCATCGATAATAATTGATTTACCTGCACCTGTTTCACCACTTAATACTGTAAGTCCGTCTGAAAATTGAATATCTAGCGTGTCTATTATTGCAAATTGTTTTATAGAGAGACTTTGTAACATCTAACATCCACCCTTATAACATATTGAATATTCTTGCCTTAATTTCATCTGCCGATAAATGGTCTTTACAAATAATAAGGCATGTGTCATCTCCACAAATCGTCCCTAGAACTTCTTCCCAATCAATTTGATCGAGAATGGCACCTATTGATTGCGCATTACCTGGTAACGTTTTTAATACTAACAAATTGTTTGCACTATCAATTTTTACAAATGAATCCATAAGATAACGACCCAGCTTTTCTAAAGGATGATAGCGTCGGTCGTTAGGTAAGCTATAAATATATTGACCACTAGCGGCTGGAACTTTAATCAGTTGAAGTTCTTTAATATCACGAGACACAGTGGCTTGTGTTACATTCATTTCATAATCATTTAAGCGCTTTACAAGTTCGTCTTGTGTTTCAATTTGTTCATTAGAAATAATTTCTCTGATTTTTATATGTCTCACAGATTTTTTAGGCATATTTGACACCTCATAACGAATATTTATACATTGATTTTACCATAATCTTATATGATTTACCTAATCAAGACATGCGTAAGTATAGTCATTTATGCATACTAAGAATAACAAAAAGGGGTTGAGACTTCTTGACGTCCCAACCCTGCTAAACCATACATATTTGACTACTGATTTTTATTTAAAAATTCTTGTACTGTATGAACAAGGGGTTCGCATGTTAAACCTAAATCTTCAAGAATTTGGTCTACATTCCCATGTTCGATATAAATATTATCAATACCTAGGCGCTTGACACGATTTGTAAATGAATGATCAGTGAAATAATTAGCAATTTGACTACCCAATCCACCATTAAGCATGCCTTCCTCTACAGTAAGTACTGGAATATTGATTTCACCTAATTGCTTTAATGTAGCCTCATCCATTGGCTTAATGTAGCGTGCATTAATAACACGGGCCTTGATGCCAAGTTTTGATAATTCATCCGCCACTTCCGTGAGTGTTGACACTGTAGGGCCGTAACTAATGAGAGCAATGTCGTCCCCTTCTGTTAGAGTTTCCCATGAGCCAATAGGGATATGACTGCGATTTTCATTAATTTTAACACCTAATCCATTGCCACGAGGATAACGAATTGCGATTGGACCTTGCTCATAATGCATAGCAGTATAAATTAAATCCTTCGCTTCATTTTCATCTTTAGGCATCATAACGGTCATATTTGGAAATTGCGTTAAGAAACCAACATCAAAGATACCTTGATGTGTTTCGCCATCAGCACCAACTAAACCTGAGCGATCAATACCAAAAATAACGTTTAAATTTTGACGATCTACATCATGTAACACTTGATCGTATGCACGTTGCAAGAAAGTTGAATAGATTGCAACGTATGGTTTCATACCTTCCATTGCAAGGCCAGCAGCCATTGTAACCGCATGTTGCTCTGCGATACCAACGTCAAAAAACTGTTCTGGAAGCTCAGATTGGAATTTAGTGAGTTTAGAACCGACTGGCATCGCAGGTGTAATCGCAACAACGCGTCTATCCTTTTTAGCATATGAAAGAATTTCGTCGCTCATCAATTGACTCCATGATGGTCCTACAGGTTGCCCTTTTATTTGCTCACCGGTATCAAGTTTATAAGGTCCAAGGCCATGCCAAGTTCCAATCTTATCGTTTTCGGCTGGATGATAACCTTTACCTTTTTTTGTTACCACATGAATTAATACAGGCTTATTAATCGAGTCGGCAGCTGTCAGCGCATTTTCCAACTCTTCAAAATTGTGGCCATCAACAGGTCCGATATAACGAATACCTAATTCCTCGAAAAATGCACCATCTACAACTAAATATTTTAAACTATCTTTAATACGGTCAGCAGATTCACGTAATCGGCTCCCCCCAGGTAATCGACTTAACACGCTTTCTGCATCGATTTTAAGACGATTGTAGCTTTGATTCATTCTAATTCGGCCTAACATATTATGCATTGCACCCACGTTAGGTGCAATGCTCATCTCGTTATCATTTAATATAATCGTCATATTCGTACGATCATGGCCGATATTGTTTAAAGCTTCAAGCGCCATTCCTCCAGTTAGGGCACCGTCACCTATTACAGGGACAATGTGGTTATGCTTACCTAGTATATCTCGTGCTTTAGCCATGCCCATTGCTGCTGATAATGATGTGGAGCTATGCCCGGCTTCCCACACATCATGTTCAGATTCTTTTAATTTTGGAAATCCACATAATCCTTTATATTGTCTTAATGTATTAAAATCATGACCACGACCCGTTAAAATTTTGTGCGTATAGCTTTGGTGGCCTACGTCCCAAATAATTTTATCTTCGGGGCTATTAAAATGCTTGTGTAAAGCAATCGTCAATTCAACGACACCTAGATTAGCACCGATATGCCCCCCGGTTACAGCACATGTTTGGATTAAAAACTGTCTTATATCGTGACTCAATGATTCAAGCTCACTTACAGAAAGACTTTTTAAAAATGAAGGATCCTGTATATTTCTTACGTCCATTGAAATCACCCTTAATTTTTATGTCATTATGATTATAACATTACATGACTTTTATAGTATAGATTGAAATTAATTCTGTCGCTGATAAAAAAGCGTTAATAATTGCATTAAATCGGTTGTGTTATAGTTTGTGGACAACTGATTTAACAGTGCTTCCGCATTTTGAATATGGTTTTGAAGTTGTACCTCAGCCTCAGCTTGACCTAGTAAAGAAACATATGTGCTTTTATGGTTGGCTTCATCACTACCTACAGGTTTACCTAACTGGTCTGCATCACCATAAACGTCCAAAAGGTCGTCTTTAATTTGAAATATGACGCCAAGATGCTTAGAAAATTGAATTAACTGCTGTGTTACTTCAACTGGGGGTTGTGCGATAATTGTTGCTGCTTCAATTGCAAATACAATAAGTGCCCCCGTTTTATGAGAATGAATTTGTTCCAATTGCTTAAGATCAATCGCTTGATTTTCACTTTGCATATCTAAAACTTGGCCACCCACCATACCTGTATGGCCACTTGCTTTACTAAGGGATTGAATCAATTTCACCTTTTTTTCTGCACTAATGTCTTCATTATTCGTAATCATTTCAAATGCCTTGGTAAGCAATGCATCACCAGCGAGTATTGCGAGCCATTCACCATAAACCGTATGATTTGTCGGTTTACCACGTCTTAAGTCATCATCGTCCATAGCAGGTAAGTCATCGTGTATTAACGAATATGTATGAACCATTTCAAGTCCTAAGGCGACACTAAAGCCACTTTTTAATTGCTTTGGATTTAACATTTGAAGGGTTGCTAGCAAGAGTAGGGGTCTAATACGCTTTCCTCCCGCTTCCAATGAATAACGCATACTTTCTTCTAAACGGGTTTTTAGACTCGTATCGTTAACTGAACGATGCAATACCTCGTTAAATTGGTCTAATAAGTTACTCAGATTTTGGTTCATCACTTTCATCTGCCTCTTCGTCCATAAGTTGTGAAACTTTCTTTTCTGCATTTTTTAAAGTTGTTTCACATGACTTTGATAGTGCTATTCCTTTTTGATACAGTTCTAATGATTTTTCTAAAGAAATCGTATCATTATCTAACTGATTCACAATTGATTCGAGTTCTTGCATCATTTCTTCAAATGAATTATTTTCTGTTGTCATTATTCCACCTTACCTTTTTAATTGTTGCATCTAGCTTCCCATCTTTCATTGTGACTTCAATATTGTCACCTTCGTGAATATCTTGGCTACTTGTGACTACATTATCGTCCTTCATCACAATCGAGTATCCTCTTAACATTGTTTTCGTTGGGCTTAAATTATCAAGCGTGAGCAACTTTTGTTCAAACTGCTGCTTCTTTTGTGTGATGATACGCTGCATTTGCTTATTCAATGCGCTTTTAAAATCCAAAGATTGCTGTTTTTGACGCTGAATATAATCATAAAAATACTTGATGCGAATACGTTGCTGAATGATATGAAGGCGCTGTTTTTCATATTGAAAACGATATTGCATAGACTGATGAAGCATTCGGTCTAAGTCGTCGCGCTTTTGTGTTTGTTGGTCGTACAAAAGCGAAGGTTGCTTAAATTTATAATAAGATTGATATTGATTCAATTGCTGTGTTGCTTGCTTTAAATATTGCTTTATAAAACGATTTAAGTAATGACGACTTTTTGCCAATATCTGCAAAAGTTCTTTTTGATCAGGTGTAGCTAACATAGCTGCTTGAGTCGGTGTAGCAGCCCGTAAATCTGCCACATAATCGCTTAATGTGGTATCTGTTTCATGACCTACAGCAGAAATGACAGGCGTTTGGCATGAAAAAATAGCTTTAACCACTTCTTCTTCATTAAAGTTCCATAAATCCTCTATAGAGCCACCGCCACGACCTAAAATGATGACATCAACATCTAAACGATCTGCATATTGCAATTTTTCGATGATATCATTTTTAGCCTGACCCCCTTGTACAAGGGTACTGATTTTAATCTGCTCTGCTAAAGGATAACGGCTATTGAGTGTGTTTTGAATATCACGAATTGCAGCACCAGTGCTTGCGGTTAATATTGCAATTTTTTTCGGATATTTTGGCACTAATTTTTTATGTGATTGATCAAAATAGCCTTCTTTTGTGAGTTTAAGTTTTAACTGTTCGAACTTTTGATATAAGTTACCAACACCGTCAAGTTGCATTTTGTTTACATAGATTTGGTAATTACCACGACGTTCATAAACAGAGACACGTGCTTCAATGAGGACTTGATCGCCTTCTTTAGGTTCAAAATCCAAATGTGCCGCTTGGGCTTTGAACATCATAGCGGCAACAACGCTATCTGCATCTTTAACAGCAAAGTAAAGATGGCCACTGCTATGTCTTTTGAAATTTGAAAGTTCACCTTTGATTAGAACAGATTGGAGATGTGGATCTTGGTCGAATTTGAATTTAATGTATTTTGTTAACGCAGAAATTGTTAAATATTTTTCCATGTTATCACTCAATTTCTTTTGATATGACTTAATACGCCATTGATAAATTTATAATTGTCGTCATCACTAAATTGTTTAGCCAATTCAACAGCCTCGTTAATAATAACTTTTTCTGGTGTGTCACTATGATCAATTTCAAATGTCGCCATTCTTAAAATGATGCGGTCTGATTTTAGTAAACGTGGTATTGTCCAACCATTTAAATGTGGGCTAATCTTTTCATCTAACACATTTTGGTGGTCTTTGACACCAGAAACAAGCCATTTAATGAAGTCAAAATCTAAATCGGGATAGTCATCTTTAATAAAGCTAATGGCTTCATCGATTGTTAGTTCTGTATCTTTCATTTCTAGTTGAAATAATGTTTGAAAAGCTTGACTTCTCGCTTGTTTTCTACTCAATTTATTACGCTCCGTTCTTAAAAAATTAGTGACTATTTTTTAGCCATTTCTATATGTGTAATGTGAACATTAATTTGTTGTGGTGAAAGTGCAGTCATTGTATGAATAGCACTATGAATGGATTCTTGAACTTTCAATGCTGTTTCTGACACTTTAACGCCATATTGTAATGAACAATAGACATCGATAAAAATTTCATTGTCTTTCGTGTCAATTTTGATACCTTTGCTTAAATTTTTGCGTCCAAAACGTTCTAATGTGGAATTTTTCAAGTCAGAAAATACACCATGTACCCCTTTTACTTCTGAAACAGCAATACTAGCAATTAAGGAAATAACTTCGGGAACGATTTCGACTGTACCTAGATTTGGGTTAAAATTTTCAATTGATTTAACCATATGAAATACCTCCATTCAAATTAATCTTCATTATTCATGATATCGTATATCTCTAAAAACTTTGTGCTAAAGAAACCTTCATTAAAAACAGGATGGTTTAACAATCGGATATGAAATGGAATTGTTGTGTCAATACCTAAAACTACAAATTCGTTCAAAGCACGTAAACCAGACATAATGGCTTCTGCTCTAGTAGGTTGATGTACGATAAGTTTCGCAACCATTGAGTCATAGTACGGAGGTATTAAATAATTTGTATAACAAGCAGAGTCGATACGAACGCCAAACCCGCCTGGTGTCAAATATTGTTCGATTTTGCCAGGTGAAGGCATAAAGTTTTTATAAGGATTTTCTGCATTGATACGGAACTCAATCGCATGCCCATTGATCTTGATATCTTCTTGTTTATAAGGGAGTTGCTCACCCATGGCAACTTTTATCTGTAGTTTCACTAAATCAACACCTGTTACCATTTCTGTAACAGGATGCTCAACTTGGATTCTCGTATTCATTTCCATAAAATAAAACTGGTTTTCATCCAAATCATAAATAAACTCTATGGTACCCGCATTAAAATAATTAACAGCTTTTGCTGCCCTTATTGCAGCATCGCCCATTTCTTTCCTTTTTTCTTCAGTTAAAATTGGTGATGGTGATTCTTCGACTAGTTTCTGCATGCGCCGTTGAATAGTACAATCGCGTTCTCCTAAATGAATCACATTGCCATGTTCATCCCCAATAACTTGTATTTCAATATGTCTGAAGTTCTCGATAAATTTTTCTAAATAAAGACCGCCATTACCAAATGCAGTTTCAGCTTCTTGTTGAGTCATTTTATAGCCATTAATCAATTCATCTTTGTCTCGTGCAATACGTATACCTTTACCGCCACCACCAGCTGTGGCTTTAATAATAACAGGATATCCAATTTTATCTGCAGTTTGAATCGCATCTTCTATTGTATTGACTAATCCTTCACTACCGGGTACGACAGGTACATTTGCGCGCTTCATCTCTTCTTTGGCAATATCTTTAATTCCCATTTTTTGAATAGATTCATAACTTGGCCCTATAAACTTAAGTTGAACCGCTTCACACAATTCAGCAAAATCCCCATTTTCTGCTAAAAAGCCATATCCTGGATGAATTGCATCGCAGCCAGTCGATGTCGCTATCGATAATATGTTAGGTATATTCAAATATGAATCTTTTGATTGCTTAGGTCCTACACAGTAGGCTTCGTCAGCTAGTTGAGTATGTAATGCATCTTTATCGCCTTCTGAATATATCGCTACTGTTTGGATACCTAATTCGTGGCACGCACGAATAATTCGTACTGCAATCTCACCACGGTTTGCAATTAATATTTTTTTCATGTTATTTCACCTTGAATAAGGCTTGGCCATACTCAACCATTTGTCCGTCTTCAACGAGAATTTCAACGATTTCTCCTGAGACTTCAGCTTGAATTTCATTAAACAATTTCATCGCTTCAAGAATGCAGACAGTCGTATCATTAGATACTTGATCTCCAACTTGAACATATGCGCTTTCTTCTGGTGAAGGTGATTTATAGAATGTACCAACCATTGGTGCGTTGATAGTTTGAAGTTGATCATCACTTGAAGTTGCTTGGTTCATATTTTGATCAGGTGTTGATGATACTTGTTCAGTAAATGTATTAGGAGCTCCAACAGGATGCGTCGGTGCAATTTGTTGAGTGACAATTTCTTTTTCTTTTTTTAGATTAACGATAGTCCCTTTATCTTCTATATTAATTTCAGTTAAGTTAGAGTGATCTAGAATATCGATTAATTCTTTAATCTCTTTAAAATTCATTTTGGTTACTCCCTTATGATTGATTATTTCTACCTTACTATTTTACTTGAGTGAAAGGGGCAATTCAAGAAAAGTCGTAATTCATGTGTTGTCATATCGAAAAACATTAAATCAAAAAAAGACTTGCATCGGATGTATAAAACATGATGCAAGCCCTTTTTATTTAGGTATATGTTAGATATTGAACGATGAATACAATTACGCGCGTGAAACGTAACTTCCATCTGTTGTATTAATCACTAAGACGTCGCCTTCGTTAACAAATAATGGCACGTTTAATGAATAACCTGTTTCAACAGTAGCTGATTTTGTTGCTCCTGTCGCAGTATCACCTTTGATACCTGGTTCTGTTTCAGTTACGCGTAGTTCAACAGTTTTTGGAAGTTCTACGCCAATTGTTTCGCCTTCATATGTTTGAATTTGAACATCCATGTTAGCAACTAAAAACTTCAATTCATGTTCTAAATATTGTGTTGTAAGTTCTGTTTGTTCAAATGTTTCATTGTCCATAAATACATGGTTGTCCCCATCAGCATATAGATATTGCATACGACGGTTTTCAATCATAGCAGGTTCTACTTTTTCACCAGCACGGAATGTTTTTTCTTGAATTGCACCTGTTCTTAAATTACGTAATTTTGATCTCACAAAAGCAGACCCTTTACCAGGTTTAACATGTTGGAATTCTAAAACTTTCCAAATACCATTATCGACAGAAATGGTTAAACCTGTTTTAAAATCATTTACAGAAATCATTCAGTTTCCTCCTCAGATTCACTCTTCTTATAAAATAATAAGGTCTTTTCGACAATTAGTAAAGCATTGACCGCCATTTTCTGTAATTAAAATGTCATCTTCAATACGAACACCACCAAGACCATTTACATATATACCCGGTTCGATCGTAACACAGTGATTGATTTCAAGAACGGTATCAGATTTTTGAGAAAGCGCTGGTTGCTCATGTACATCTAATCCAATGCCATGACCTAATGAATGACCAAAATTGTCGCCGTAGCCCGCATCAGTAATCACTTGACGTGCGATTGAGTCGATTTCTTTACCAGTCATACCTGCTTGAATCGCCTGGATTGCTGTTTCTTGACTTTTTAATACGATGTTATAAATTTTGATCATTTCGTCAGAAGGTTGCCCCACCGCAAATGTTCTCGTAATATCAGAACTGTAGCCTTGGTAGTAAGCTCCAAAATCTAAAGTAACCATATCCCCGGATTCGATTACTTTATCTGATGCGACGCCGTGTGGTAGTGCGCCTCTTTTACCAGAAGCAACGATTGTATCAAATGATGTATCATCTGCACCTAGATGTAACATTTTACTTTCCAAATGTGCTTTTAATTCTTTTTCTGTCATACCTGGTTTTGCCACAGTCAGAATATGTTCGTAAGCTTGGTCAACGATATCCGCTGCCTTTTGAATCAATTTAATTTCGTCCGCATCTTTTACGCGACGAATTTTTTCAATTTCATCTCCTATTGATATTAAATCGTGACGACCTTGATTTAATTTTAAAAAGGCATCATAAGAAACAAGGTGTCCTTCAAAGCCTATATTTTGAAGGTTTAATTCTTGAATTTGTGTGATTACACTAGAATAAAGATCACTTTCTTGTTTAACAATTTCAAATAATGGTGCCTGTTCAGTTGCTTGATCGATATAGCGAAAATCCGTAATTAAACGGGCTTGATCTTGTGTAATTAATAAGCCGCCGCTTGTTCCAGTAAAGCCAGATAAATAACGTCTATTGAAATCTGTGAGAACAACTAGGCCATCTAAATGTTTTTCTTGTAATAGACTTCTTACTTTATTTATTCTATTTTTCATGATATTTTCCTCCTTGATATTTGTACTTAACTATATGATACCTTAAAATATAAACAAGTATAATGAAAAACTATTAATGTTTAGGAGTTTATTATGAAAAAAAGAATGTTTGCGAGTTTAGGGCTAACGTTGTTACTAACGGGGTGTGGGAGTCAAAATTTATTGCCTCTTGAAGAAAAAAGTACGGATTTGAGTGACAAAAATCATGATTTGAAATTAGAAAATCAAGAACTCAAAAATGAAAATCATAAAAAACAAAAGCAATTAGATGCGTTGAAAAAAGACTCAGAAAATACTGGACAAGCTAAAACAAACAAAAAAATTGCAGATTATTTACAAATATCTTCAAAATATTATGGCTCAGTAACAAAAACAATTAATGACTATCAAGCGATTGATAATCAAATTATGAAGAATAAAAAGGATCAAGATGTTATGGATCAACTTGATGGTGTTATTGAAGCGCATGATGATGCGATTAATCAATACAAAGAGAGCGTGAATGATTTATCGATTGTAAAAAAAGATGATAATGTAAAAAAACAACATAAACAAGTGTTGAAAGTACAAAAAGACATCAAAACAGCCTTAACTGAAATTAAAAAAGGTTATGCAAAAAAAGATTTGACTTCTATTCAAAGAGGACGTCAAAATTTGACAAACATTCAAGTAAAGAATGATAATTTGAAACAAAATTAAAGAGGTGTATATAGAGATGAGCGCTTTGCAAAAAATCCTATTTGGTATCGTGATTATTATTGCGATAATCGGGTTAGTGTTGAATTTAGATCTTGTTTTATTTGGAATATTTAAATCAATTATCATGCTTATTGTGATGATTGCTGTGATTTATTTGATTTATTTCTTTTTCTTTTTAACGCCCGATCAAAGAAATTATAAATTGAGAGTGTGGAAAAATCGTTATCGACGCCGCAGATAATCCTCTAAGCGAGAAATATTAACTAAGAACAATAAAAAGCATGGCACAGTAATTCGCGTCATGCTTTTTATTCATTGATTTTATTTTCTGTATAAAAATGCTTCCGAGCGATATTTTTCTTCCAACGCTTTTACTTCTTCTTGTTGAGCCTCGGTCAATTCAAGCGGTTGATATTCCAAATCTAAAGCTTTTTTAAAGCCTTCTTTAAAGGCTACTTCCATTTCGGTTAATGATACATGACTATCAGACAAATCATTAATTGCAACCGCTTTTTCTACAAAAGCTTCCTTCATTTTGGCTTTTAATCGATCATTTTTAAAAATAAACATATCAAATAGATCATCGATATCGACATCTTGTAGTATTGAACCGTGTTGTAAGATAACGCCTTTTTGACGTGTTTGCGCACTTCCGGCGATTTTTTTACCTTCGACAACAAGTTCATACCAGCTTGGCGCATCGAAACATACCGAACTTCGTGGTTGTTTAAGTTTCTCACGTTCCTCTTTAGAGCGAGGTACTGCAAAATATGCATCAAAACCGAGTGACTTGAAGCCTTCCAATAAACCTTCAGAAATGACGCGGTACGCTTCAGTTACTGTTTTAGGCATATCTGGATGAGACTCAGGAACGATCACACTATATGTTAACTCTTTATCATGTAAGACACCTCTACCTCCAGTTTGTCGTCTTACAAGTCCGTAACCTTTTTCTTTTACTTTGTCGATATCGATTTCTTTTGATAAACGTTGGAAATAACCAATCGACAATGTCGGTGGATTCCACGTGTAAAATCTGATGACGGGGTCGATTTCCCCTCTTGAGACAAAGTTTAATAATGCTTCATCTAATGCCATATTATAATATGGGTCATGGCTCCCTGTATTAATAAAATGCCAAGTTTCTGTCATTTGATTTAAAGCCTCCTATGAATGACTTTGGCATATGTAGTGATTATATAAAAATACTAACATATGTCACAATATAAAAATTTTGATAAATCAGTCTATCAGTCTTATAATAATAATATCGGTATTTTAGGGAGGATGCAAGATGAGTAACATAACATGGATTGTTTTGATTGTGTTGGCTGCCGTCATTATTTGGATGGTAATTAATTATTTGATTAATAAAAAATCTGTTACAGAATTGGATCAAGAAGCTTTTCAGCAAGGCATTCGAAAAGCACAAGTCATTGACCTTCGTGAAAAAGCAGATTATGACTATGGTCACATTAATGGTGCAAGAAACATACCTATGACCATGTTCCGTCAACGCTATCAAGGTTTGCGAAAAGACCAACCGATTTATTTGGTTGATGCCAATGGTATCGCAAGTTATCGTGCGGCAAGAACGTTAAAGAAAAAAGGATATAAAGACTTATACATGCTAAAAGGCGGTTACAAAAAGTGGACTGGCAAAATTAAGTCTAAAAAGTAATTTTTAAAGCTAGAATGCTCCAACTTGACGATGGGGGCTCTAGCTTTATTTTAATGCTCAGATAGGTTGGGCTCATCCTCTCTATGAGCTTGTGTTATATATCATCGTGTTTAAATGTTACTGTTACTTTAATTGCACGCTTTAACTCAGTTCGATTGCGAATCAAACTGTGTATGCTTCGTATCCTATTGCAGTTAATCAAATCATTATATTCAATCAAAAGAACCCTAGCGTGTGCTGCTTTGCACGTACTAGGGTTATCTTTTTATTTTTCTTCTTTTAAATTCTCAAATTTTAATATAGGTTTACGTGCTGCTGTTGTTTCATCTAACCGGTCGATTATCGTTGTATGTGGCGCTTCTAAAACCTTATCAGGATCTTCTTCTGCTTCTTTAGCAATTTGAATTAAAGCGTCACAGAAATAATCTAACGTTTCTTTAGATTCTGTTTCAGTTGGTTCTATCATCATACCTTCATCAACAATGAGAGGGAAATAAACAGTAGGTGGATGAACACCAAAATCTAAAAGCCGTTTAGCCATATCTAATGTACGCACACCCAATTTTTTCTGTTTTGTACCGCTCAGTACAAATTCATGCTTACAATATTGGTCAAATGGAATGACAAAAGTATCTTTAAGTCTCGCTTTCATATAATTTGCATTAAGCACAGCTGCTTCTGACACTTCTCTCAAACCTTGGTAGCCCATTGAGCGAATATATGTGTAGGCACGTAAATAGATACCAAAATTACCATAAAACGGTTTAACGCGACCAATCGAATGTTTAATTTCATTATCGTATTCAAAACGATCTCCATTTTTAACAACAAGTGGTTTTGGTAAATATTCTCGAAGGGCCTTTTTAACACCAATTGGACCTGAACCTGGTCCACCGCCGCCATGCGGGCCAGTAAATGTTTTGTGTAAATTAAGATGTACAGCATCAAAGCCCATATCACCAGGTCTAACTTTATCCATTATGGCATTTAAATTAGCGCCATCGTAATAAAGCAATCCGCCTGCTTCGTGTACGATGTCTCGAATCTCCATAATATTAGTTTCAAATATTCCTAATGTATTAGGGTTTGTTAACATAATAGCTGCAGTTTTATCGCTGACTAATTCTTTAAGGTGATCTATATCGACTTCACCTTTTTCATTAGATTTCACAGTGACTGCTTTAAAGCCAGCAAATACGGCTGAAGCTGGATTTGTACCATGAGCGGAGTCAGGAACGATGACTTCATCACGCTGTGTGTCACCATTTTGTAAATGGTAGGCTTTGAAAATCATTAAAGCAGTCCACTCACCATGGGCACCAGCAGCGGGTTGTAAAGAAATTTCATCCATGCCAGTAATTTCTTTAAGCTCTTCTTGCAAATTGTAAATAATTTCTAATGAACCTTGAACTTGATTCACATCTTGAAGCGGGTGTGATTCAGCAAAGCCAGGTATGCGTGCGGCTTTTTCATTTACTTTAGGGTTGTATTTCATTGTACAAGAACCTAGTGGATAAAAGCCTGTATCTACACCGAAATTTTTATGAGATAGTTCTGTATAATGGCGAACAAGATCTAATTCTGATACTTCTGGAAATTCCGCCTTATTTTTACGAATGAATTTTGAATCTAGTAACTTTTCCGCGACATTCTCGTTTATCTCTTTTTTAGGTAATGCATAGGCAAAACGCCCTTCTTTTGAACGTTCAAATATTAATGGACTAGATTTACTTACCATTTAAATCACCCGCTTTCTTAACAAATGTATCAATTTCAGCTTTTGTTCTTAGTTCAGTTACAGCGACAAGCATATGATTTTTGTATTGGGGATCAACGACACTTAAGTCGAAGCCACCAATAATACCTTCTTCAAGTAATGATGCGTTTACTTCTTCGATAGGTTTGTTGAATTCAACGACAAATTCATTAAAAGAAGTGTCTTCATTGACTTTAAAACCATTGCTTTTAAACTGAGCTTTAGCATAATTTGCATTTTCAATATTTTGTTCAGCTATGTCATAAATGCCTTGTTTACCTAAAGCGGACATCGCTATTGAGGATGCGAGAGCATTTAAAGCTTGATTTGAACAAATGTTAGATGTAGCTGTTTCACGTCGAATATGTTGCTCGCGCGCCTGTAATGTTAAAACAAAACCGCGGTTACCTTCATCATCTTGTGTTTGACCTACTAAACGTCCAGGTATCTTTCTCATTAATTGCTTCGTTGTCGCAAAATATCCACAGTGAGGTCCGCCGAATTGAGAAGGGATTCCAAACACTTGTGTATCACCAACAACGATATCTGCACCAAATTCTCCTGGTGGCGTTAATAAACCTAATGAAAGTGGATTAGCATAGACAATAAATAAAGCTTTTTTGTCTTTAATAAGCGCTTGAATGGCTTCTAAATCTTCTATTGAACCATAGAAATTAGGATATTGAACAGCAACAGCTGCTGTGTCATCGTCGATTGCTGCTTCAAGTTTTTCTAAATCAGTGATTGTACCTTCTAAATCGACTTCCACAACTTCATATTGCTCACGAATTGCAGAATATGTGTGTAACACTTGTAATGCTTGATAGTGTAAGCCTTTTGAAACCACAATTTTACTTTTTTTAGTTTTTCCCCAAGCTAACAAACACGCTTCAGCAAAGCTTGTCATGCCGTCGTACATCGATGAGTTCGCTACGTCCATACCTGTTAACTCACAAATCATCGTTTGAAACTCAAATATAGCTTGTAGTTCACCTTGTGAAATTTCAGGTTGATAAGGTGTATAAGCAGTGTAGAATTCTGATCTAGAAATCATGGCATCTACCACTGCAGGTGCATAATGGTCATAAACACCCGCGCCAAGGAAACTTGTATGTGTTTCTTTAGTTGTATTCTTATTTGCAATTCGATTTAATCGCTTTAGCAATTGGGTCTCTGGTTCAGCTTCTTCGAGATTTAAATCTCGGTTTAGAAGTATATTTTCAGGAACGTCACTATATAAATCTTGAATTGAGTTTACCCCAATCATTTCTAACATGTCCTTCTCATCTTGTTCAGTTAATGGAATATAACGATGACTCACACGATTCACTCCCTATTTTTCAATTTGATTTTTTTTAACAATTTGCGCTTTTACTTGTTTTTTTCTAACTTGTATAATAATTTCTTTTCCCATTTCAAATTCATCACGTTGAATAATTCCCATGCCAATTGAATGTCCTGTAGAAGGGGACTGAGTTCCAGACGTGACTTCACCTATTTCTTTGCCTTCTAAATTGTAAATGGTATAACCTGTTCGAGGTATCCCTTTTTCAATCATTCGTAAGCCAATTGTACGTCTTGGCGCACCATTTTCTTTTTGTTCTTTGAGTACTGATTTTCCAATAAAATCGGCTTCAATGAGAGGTTTAGCGGCAAATGCAATTCCTCCTTCGTAAGGTGTAATCGTTTCACTTAAGTCTTGCCCATGCAGAGGTAAGCCAGCTTCTAAACGTAAAGTATCACGTGCACCTAAACCACAAGGTACCACATCAAGAGAAAGGAGCTTTTCCCAAATGGTAACAACGTCTGTACTATCGCAATATATTTCGAAACCATCTTCTCCTGTGTAGCCTGATTGAGATAAAATGACTTTTTTATCAAATAATTCTACCTCTTTTTTAAATTCAAACATTTTCATGTCGCTGATATCATCTTGAACCTGTGCTTGGATTAATTGACGTGCGTTTGGACCTTGTACAGCGAGTTGTCCGTAGCTTGATGATACATTTTCAATCTTTGCATCAAAATCTTGACTATGGTCAACAATCCATTGATAGTCTTTTTCTACATTTGCAGCATTAACAATAAGTAAATAACGTTGCGTATTCAATTGATAAATAACTAAATCATCAATTACACCACCGTGTTCATTGCACAATGCTGTATATTGCGCTTTTGAAAGTGTTAGTTGTTCTGTGTCGTTTGAAAGTACATACTGTACTAACTTTGCAGCATCAGGACCCTCGATGATAATTTCCCCCATATGACTCACATCGAATAACCCTACATTAGAACGAACAGCGTTATGCTCTTCTTTAATACTTGAAAATTGAACAGGCATTGCCCAACCACCGAATTCAACTATTTTTGCACCAGCATCAACATAGTGTTGATATAACGGGGTTTGTTTTAAACCTTCAGACATGAAAATACCCTCCTAATTGTTTAATAAAAAAACAGAAGAGTAGTTGAACTACTCCCCTGTTGAAATCCCTTCAGGAATGCGTCACAATATTATCCTTTTGCCTGAGAGATTCGTAATCCAAGTTACTTGCTCCTTCGGCGATGGCCCATGCCATGCTCTCTAATATTGATCGTTCGCAAATATTATGTTTTTAATTTCATTAAGTGTTTCTCGCAATGATATTTTGGATGAAATCTTAATGAATGCGATTTCATTATATCTTGAATTACGACTATAATACAAGCTTTTTAAGGTTTCATGACTTTTTTTGTTTGCATTAGGTCGATGCGCATCATTTTTGATACGTTCATATAATATTTCAAAGGGGGCGTCTATCCAAACAACAGTTATTTGCTGTTTTTTTAGAAAATTGAATGTTTGATCATCTGATAGAATACCGCCACCTGTGGCTATAATATCATATTTTTCTAGTGCCTGTTTTAAATATTGATATTCATATTTTCTAAATGCTTTTTCACCTTCTAACTCAAAAATTTCTGGAATTGATTGATTCAATTGCGCTTCAATCAAGATGTCTAAATCAGTAAATGAGCAATTGAGTTCATGTGATAAAATTTTGCCAATTGTGGATTTACCTGCGCCCATGAATCCTATTAGTACGATAGGCATTTTACTAGTTGTCTTCAATCGTTACTCACCTTTTTCTATTGTTTGCCTAATGTGATGTTCATAATCATCAGAAATAGCATCTATTGCTTGTAATTTTAGACTATAAATCATTAAATAAAAAGCATTAAATGAAAAATAAGCAGTAAATATAACGAGTAATAAAGGTAGTGTGAACCCTTTTTTAGAACAGAATTTCTTTTTCGTGAAAACCATTCCTTTCACGGTACTTTATATGCATTAAAATATATTTGTTACTAACTTTTGTGAAAACTACGTTCATAACCTCATTACATAGCGTAATATTTCCTCTATGATTTACAGTTTTAATAATCTTTTGATTTTGAAGATAATAAGTAATTTTAGATTGTTTGTTTTGAATTTCAATCCCCTTTTTTAGTATCAATACATCTTTAATATCAGTGCGGTTCAAATGGTCAGAGATATCTTTAATCATCATTTCTAAATCATAAGTTCTATCATCAAAGAGTGTGTGTTTAAGTTGGCTGAATGTCATGATAAAAATTGGCATGAGCATCATGATTAAGCATTGCGCTAGTAATGCAATCAAACTTTCAATGAGTGTGAATCCCCTTTTTGATATAACAATATTTTTGATGTGACTGTAAATTTTGTATACAAATCCTTTGTTTCTGAGGAATGACTTCATAATTTGCTATTCTTAACCTTTCATGTGGAATATTTTTTCTAACAATTTGGTATAGTGCTCGCTTTAGCTCCAATTGTTCGACTTGATTCCGGTAAGTGGCTAACATTTGTTGATTTAACGGAAGTATTTGATTCGTTAAAACAACTAAGACAGAAATCGCAAAAAGCGCTTCTATTAATAAGTAACCTTTTTTTATTTTAAATATTTGATACGGTACCTCCCTTGTTCAATATGAAAAATCAGAGCAATCGTTTGTCCTTGATATTCAAAATATAGCGTTCCAAACTTTGAAATTTGTCCTTTTTTATCAAATTTAAGATATGGTAGATTAGAACTCGTTTTTAAGTTAAGAGGATTTAATTTAAGCAAGCGTGTTGTTTGAGGATATGAAGTAACTATTTTAATGTCATTGTATTGTTTACGAAAAAGCATCAATATGGACTGATGATGTTTTATCGCCTGTGATTGATAGAAATCAATCTCGCTTGTAAGCTTTTTAATTTCATATTCACATTGTAGATGAGAGAAATCAAATTTTGGATGTGTAATCACAATGGATAGAAAAACTATGATAATTGATAACACAACTAGCATTTCTACAAGTGTATAGCCATCACGACGCAATCGCTTCGCCTGCATTTATAGAAATTGTTTCTCCAGATTTACATTGCTTTTGACTTTCTTTAATATAGCCTTCTCTAACTAAATCATCGATCGTTGCAGGTTTGTGATTGAACTTTAAAGCATAAGCTTCGATTTGACTATCTATCATTTTCAATTGTGCGCTACAGCCTGTCTTCTGAATGTGCTCAGATTGTTTAGCAATGTTAGGAATGATTAAAATTAGTAATACACTAATGATTAATAACACGAGTAACATTTCTATGAGTGTAAAGCCTTTTTTAACTAATAATTTTGTCATTATATTTTTAATCATATCAATATCTCCTATTCTTTTATCGTTTGCATCATTTCAAAAATGGGAAGCATCATGACTAAATAAACACATAATACGAGTAAGCCAATTAAGGTGAACATAATGGGCTGAATCCATTTAATGTGTTGGTGTAAAAAATATTCAATATGGTCAAGTAAAAATATGCTATACATTTGGAGTTCGACATCCAATTTATCTCGCATTTCACCATGTTGAATATAATGAATAAGCTGATTTTCAAAACAATTGAGCTGGGTAAATATAGTTGAAAAGGAAACGCCATTTTGAAGTTGATATTGCAAAGTACGACCAATATATGTGAGAAATAAACTTTCTTGTTGATGGATATAAATTTGGACAATGTCATTCAATGTGATGCCATTTTTAAAAAATAAAACGAAATGATTTGTAATGTTATAGGTGTTGTAAAGTTTGTAGTATTTTCTGAGGAATGGGAAGCGGTTAATCCATTGAATTTGCTGACGAACAGTAAGTTGCTTAAAAAAGTGGCGAACTAAAAAGAAAATAGCGGTCAAACAAAGAAGTAGAGCTAATGAAGTGAGTGGGAAGTTTTGGATGAAAGCTTTTATGATTTTTTGTAATAATGAGGCTTCTAACTGCATATTGTCATACATTTGATTAAATTGAGGCATAACGGTGTGGTTCAAAGTCGTGATTAGCGCGAAAAAAATAAAAATAAGTACAATAGGATATTGTATTGTTTTAACAAATTGTTTTTTAAGCTTTCTGTTTTTACTATAAAATTGGTGGCATAATTGCAGAGTTTCTGGGAGAGAACCGTATTTTTCAGCGAAATATAATTGGAGTAATACGGTTTGCGGATAACCTAAAATACGGAAAACTTCATAGCATGAAGCACCTTGATTCAAGGCGTTGATCAATATTGAATGGAATCGTTTGTTTTTGATTTGGAGTTGATCATATATAAACTTCATCGCTTCAGCGAAAGTAAATCCATGCACTAATAGTTGTGATAGGCGTTCCATTATTAATAGATGATTTGAGTTTATATGACGTAATGTTCGCCTATGTTGAATATTTTCGTAATATTTTTTCATCGATCACGCCTTCTTGGTTTAAAGAATGTAACTTATCTACTAAGCTTTCAAATGCTGCAGGTAATTTAAAATTGTTTTTCAAGAAAAATTGAATTTCAGATTGATTCATTGTTTCATAAACAAGTTGTCGGTTATCTTTTTTAGTTGTAATTAAACGTTGGTTAATAATCATATTAATAGATTGTGACAAGTCTTGCTGTGACAGTCCCATTTCTAATAGTCTTAATAATACACCTGAGCAATCATTTGCATGAATTGTGGATAAAACTAAATGACCACTTAAACTCGCTTGAATGACGTCTCTGGCAATATATTTATCTCTTATTTCACCAATTAGAATGACATCTGGATCGCATCTTAAAATGGCTTTCAATGAAGAACTATAAGTGATATCTGCTTTTTCATTAACAGAAATTTGTGTGATCCCGTTTACGAGCTGTTCGACCGGGTCCTCAATGGTGATAATATTAAGATTTAATTTTTGCTTTGCATAAACGACCATTTGATACATCAGCGTACTTTTACCTGCACCGGTTGGACCACTAAATAATATGAGGCCCTGCTTTTTTTCCATTGTTGTTTTAATATCTATCACTGAGTCTATATTTGAAGTTTGGAAATATTGGGGTGTTAAGCGTATGACACAACTTTCAGTACCTAAATTAAGTGGTAATGTAGATACGCGGAGATAATATAAATTTTTATACTCATAAATATATCTACCGCTTTGTGCTTTGTGGCGTGTTGTAATATCAAGTCCAGCTTGAAACTTTAAAAGCGTGAGCAATTTTTGATAGGTTTCTTTATTCAATGTGTCATACATGATTAACTGGTCTTTAACTCTTAATTTCACCTCAACTTGTGATTGTGAAGGTATAAAATGAATATCACTTGCTTCACTTTGAATCGCATATTGAATGACATGGTCAAATAATAATTGCATAAAAATCACCTCTTACATCTATACACGTAAGAGGTGTTTAAATTACTTTAAAATTTTTAGCCATGAAGATAAGGATTCATATATTCATTTTCAACAGTCGTGAATGGACCATGTCCCGGATATAATGGCAACGTTTCATCTAAATTAAAAATCTTATCTTGAATTGAATCAACGAGTGTTTCATAGTCACCGCGGTATAAATCTGTTCTACCAATGCCATTATTAAATAAAGTATCTCCAACAACTGCAAATTCATCAAAAACATACGTCAAACTTCCTGGTGAATGTCCAGGTGTATGCAATGCATCAAATTGAAATTGTCCAATTTGATGATGACCCTCTTCAATTGCAGTAGGATTTGCATGGCTTGTGATGATTGGTAATCCATATGCTTGGAATTGAACAGAGCCATTTTTTTCTGGTTCAGAAAGAAAATCAAATTCTTCAGGATGCATATATACTGGCACGTCATATTGTTTTAAAACATCATCTAGTGCTGCAATATGATCAAAATGTGCATGAGTAAGCAAAATTGCTTTCAATTGCTTTTGAGATTGCTGAATACGATTTAATATTTTTTTGGATTCTGAAGATGGGTCGATTAAAATCAATTCGGTATCATTTTCAATAAAATACGTATTTGTACTGACTATCCCTAAAGTCAGGTAGGAAATTTTCATGTTTATCCCTCTCATTTACTGTAAATGTTTTCTCACTGATTCTAATTTATCATTCATCTTTCTATTTTTATCACGACGGTCATCGATTCTAATATTAGTGCAAACACGATCTAAACCTTTATCAAATGGTAGTTCATGAATGGCTTGAACAACTTCAAATAAATCAGATAGCTCGCCTTCAATCAATGTGTTCATGGGTGTTAATTGATAGTCGATCTTACCTTCTTGTTTGAATGCCTCTAATTTTGTTTGGATTTCAGCGATATATTTACTTACACTTGGTCCTTCAGTTCCAACAGGGATTACTACGACATCTACTATAGCCATTTAAACGCGCTCCTTTTCTATAATATAAGTTTTTATTAAACCAGCTGCACCGACAATACCAGCATCATTGCCGAGTTCTGCACGTACAATTTCTGTACCCTCTTGTGAAGGTGTAAATGCAAGATGATGATATTCTGTTTTAATATTTTCAATTAAAATATCTCCTGCATCCGACATACCACCGCCAAGAATAATATATTTCGGATTTGTCGTAACACTGATAATACTTGCTAAATAAGCAATGTATTGTGCAACACGTTCGGTAATAAATATACAAAATTGATCACCTGCTTTAGCAGCATCAAAAACTGCTTTAGCGGTGACTTTATTATCTTTAATCAATTGTAGAATTGATGATTTAAATGTCAATTTAGGATAATAGAAATTGACTAAATTAACGACGCCCGTAGCTGAAGCAACGGTTTCGATGCAACCCGATTTACCACAGTTGCACTGGAAACGTTGGTCATGATCCACTCTGATATGTCCAAGTTCGGCACCTGAGCCATTATGGCCATGTACAATCTCGCCGTTTGAAATAATACCGCCGCCGAGTCCTGTACCTAATGTTATCGCAACAACATCCTCAGCATCTTTGCCCGCACCACTATGTTTTTCTCCTAATGCTGCAACATTGGCATCATTGTCGACATAGACCGGGAATGAAACCCACTCTTGCATGATCTCTGAAACATTGACACGGTCAGGCCAGTTAAGGTTGACTGCACCATTCACAATCCCAGATTTAAACATAACTGGACCGGGAACGCCTATTCCTAATCCAAGAACGTCATTCATTTCAAAGTTATATTTATCTATTTGGTTTACAAAAGCATCATATATTTGTCGTAATAAAACACGACCAGTAGGATCAGACGTATCGGTTTCAATCGACCATTTCGAAAGTTGTTCTAGATTATCATTAAAAATCCCAAGTTTACAAGTCGTACCACCAATATCTGCTGCTAAAATCAAATGTTTACTCATCTCTGTTCATCCTTCTTTGGTTAATTAATAATTTAGATTGGAGAAATTCTTCTCTAGTTATTAATTCGTGTCGATATAACGTCTGAATTTCTTGTTCAATCATTTCTAGCATATCATCTTTATTATCAAAATAAATGATAAAACCATATTTTTTAAGTAATTGAAGTACATCATAAAATGTATTAAGTTGTGTCTGCATGTTAATCATCCAGTTCTTTTTTTAAATTGATATAATCCTTATTTTTAGGATCATTTTTTAGTACTTGTGATAAATATTTATTTGCCTTTTTATTATCACCTAATGACCGGTTTGCTATGGCTAATTCATAATTGAGTGGTGTTGAATTTGGAAAGAGCTTGACACCGTGTTCCCATTCAGCCATAGCCTCGGCTTTTGAATCTTGTGTTGCAATAATTAGACCGGATAAATAATATGTCATGTCGTCTGCATAGCCATTATGGTAAGTCTGCTTAACCATATCTTTAGCTTCACTAAAATGATTGCTATACATCTCATCTTGAATGATTTGATTATAAATATTGATATCCGGTGTTGTATATATTTTCACGAGCATACCAATGGTAATCACAATTGTGAATGCGACTAAAATGTAAAAGTATTTTCGCATTGCTACAAATAAATAACCTAAATAAGTAATAAGTCCCCCACCTATTAATCCGCCTAAATGAGCGACCACGTTAACATTTTGAATGAGCAATGTAATTCCCGTCATAATGAGTACAGCAAGAATCATTTGTAACATCATTTTTCGTTCAAAACGTTTGCTGATAATCATCAATGCAAGTAATGCGCCAATTAATCCAAAAATAGCCCCACTCGCTCCTAATGAAAATCCCTTTGTAATAAACGATAACGATAATAAGTTGCCAAAAATTCCTGAGAAAAAGTAGATACCAAGCATTTTAAGTGATCCGACAAAGGATTCTACTAATTTCCCAAATATATAGAGTGACAACATATTAAAGAGTAAATGTTGAAAATCAATATGTAAAAATATCGAAGACAACAGTCGGTACCATTCTCCATGGACAACATTAAAATGGCTTAATGCGCCTAAGTTAATAATTTCATAATCTGTATGATGAGGTGTAAAAAAAGTTACGATAAGCCAAATAAGTACATTTATAAAAATCAAAACGTAAGTTACCGGAGTAAAACGATACATTGCACGTTCGATAATATTTGGATTCAATACACGCTTTTTGTACTCTTTTTCTGTTTTATTATCTTTATGTCTCAAATTTCTTTTGATTAGAAAGTGATCACTCATTTGATCAAATGCTTTGATTGAATCAATACAATGAAAACGAACCCGAACAGGTTGATGTACATTGAATTGAGTGGGATTAAACGATTTCTCCGTCATTACATATACATCATAACGATTGGCATTATAACCTATGAAGTTTGTGATATCATCATGATGTGAAATGAGGCGCTCTTTATCAAATTCTAATTCTTGGGTTGTAAAATGACCTTGTTTAAATATAATAATATGATTTTGTTTTTTATTGCCAAGCCAAATCTCGCCTTTATCTTGATCAAAGTGTATACATTCGTAGTTTAAGTATTTTATCCATAAAAAGCTTGCTTTCCATAAGTGCTTTTCTTCAAACATATAAATCCTCCAGTTATTTATGTTTCTGCGATGATTAATTCAGATACCGGGTAATCATGAGGCTCAACGGTCATCAAGTCTGTCATTTGTATATCATAAACGAGACTTAGATTCACTGGCTGATATTCTGACAAAAATCGATCAAAATAACCCCCGCCATAGCCAATACGATAACCATTTTGATTAAAAACAACTCCTGGTACAATTACCAAATCTAATGAATGATTGATAGGTGTTTGATGTTTAACATATCGGATCCCTCTCTCATCCATATCAACTTGATTTAAGTCAAACAGCTGTTGAAATACCATCTTTTTTTGTTGATAGTCAGTAGAAGGTACAAAAACTAATTTATCGTTTTGTAATGCATGTAAAATAATCGGGTCTGTATTGATTTCATGAGGCATGGACATTACAATACCGATACGATTGGCATGTTGATACTTTGGATGTGCAATTAATTGTTGAAATAGCCATTCGTCAGCTACACATTTTTGCTGGGGTGAGAGTGATTTCATCTTATTTAAAGTTTCTAACCTCAATGATTTTTTGTTCAATTAACATCACTCCCCTTTTGTCACTATTATATCGTGCTTGTTAACTGGTGTCATGGAAATATCATTATATGACAATTGAATAAAGTATATAACAATTGATTTAATGTCGTAAAATAAGTGCTTTAGCTACATTTATAGTGGTACGTTCCAACATCCGATTATAGAATAATGAGCCAGAAACAGTTTCCTAAAGAAAGTAATAAAAAAAGGGGCTAAAAATACCTATGACTAATAGATATTTTTGCCCCCTTGGATAAACAAACGTCTAAAACTTGTAATAAAATCTTGTCTAGAAGTTTGAAATCTCCGTGATTTAAACTGATTTAATCATTAAAATGAGTTGAATTATTTATGTTCCAAACTCACTTACATGAAATGATTACTTAGTTTCACGATGTAAAGTTTTTTTATTATCTCGTGCACAGAACTTATTCATTTCAATTCGTTCAGGATTATTTCTTTTGTTTTTAGTAGAGATGTAATTGCGATCTCCACATTCTGTACAAGCTAATGTCACATTAACGCGCATAGCGGTATCCCTCCTATTCTTTCTTCAAAATACGACTTCATTATCATATCATTTAAAGCAGAAATTGGAAAGTGTTATTTCTCATAAGTCTCATATCGATTTCCTGTAATAAAATAATAAATATGTTCAGCAATTTTGACGACATGATCACCGATTCTTTCTAAATATCTTGCGACTAAATGTGCTTGTCCAGCAACGAAAGGATCGTTATCAATCAAGTATGTTGTATTAATAATTTGCTTATATAAATCATCAATATCAATATCACGTTCAATGATTTCTTTAACTAATTCTAAGTCATTATGACGTGTGGCCTCTTTTAAGTCTTTGAGCATCAACATAGAAAGATGTCCCATAGCTTCGAGCCGCATCATAATATAATGATCTGTAAATTGTGCCCGTGTGCGTATTTTAGCTATATTTGCAGCATTATCGCCCATTCTTTCAAATTCAGAAGCGATTTTAAGTGTTGAAATCATAAATCGTAAATCTTTAGCAATAGGCTGTTGCCGTGTAATCAGCATGACAACTTTCTCATTAATATCAGACTCCAATTTATTAATGTCTTCATCTCTTCTGATAACCTGTCTTGCATGGGTAACGTCTTTATCTGATAAAACTTTTATCGATTGTTGTATCATATCATAAACGTTTAAACCTAATCGACGAACATCTTTAAATAGGTCACTTAACTGGTCTTCATATCTTTTCCTAATGACAGTCATGATTATCCAAAACGTCCAGAAATGTAGTCTTCTGTTTGTTTATCAGAAGGATTTGAGAAGATTTTATCTGTATCGTCGTATTCATTCACATGACCATTTAAGAAAAATGCCGTTTTATCAGAAACACGCGCTGCTTGTTGCATATTATGTGTAACAATAATAATTGAATAATCTTTTTTCAAATCTTGTACAAGTTCTTCCACTCTTAAAGTAGAAATCGGATCAAGTGCAGAAGTTGGCTCATCCATTAAAATAACATCTGGTTCAATAGCAAGGCATCTAGCAATACAGACACGCTGTTGTTGTCCACCAGAAAGACCGTATGCATTTTGGTTAAGGCGGTCTTTTAATTCATCCCAAATTGCTGCACCACGTAACGATTTTTCAACAATTTCATCTAGTATTTTTTTATCTTTTATCCCATGAATTCTTGGGCCGTAAGTGATGTTATCATAAATTGATTTCGGGAACGGATTTGGCTGTTGAAATACCATTCCTACATTTGTACGCAATTTTTCAACAGGATAACGCTTGTCAAAAATGTTTTGATCTCGATAAAATACTTTTCCTGATGTTTTCACAGAGGGTACCAACTCCACCATTCTATTTAATGCTTTTACATAGGTTGATTTTCCTGATCCAGAAGGCCCGATAATGGCAGTAACATTTTTCTCTAAAATATCTAAGTTGATATTTTTTAATGAATGCTGCTCACCATACCATAAATCTAAATTCTGAGTAGAATAAACAATTTGACGATCTGCGTCTTTCAGTACATTGTCCTCTTGTTGTTGTGTTGTAGCAATAAATCTTTTATTTTCATTTTTAACTTTGCTATTACTGTTTACTTTGTTTGTTTCTGACTCTAGTGTATTAAGTTCAGTCATAGTAAAACCTCATTTCAAAACGATTTTAAAATTTTTCTTGTTAATATTTTTTAGAATACTTGTTTCTGATAATGACAGCGATTGTGTTTAATATTAATAAAATGGCTAATAAGACAATTATGGCTGCAGATGAAAGTGATTGAAAATCAAGCCCTGGTTTTCTTGCCCAATCATAAATTTGTAAAGGTAATGTTTGGAAAGAATCTAAAATGCTATTTGGTGTTCTTAACAAAATAGTCGGAATCCCAATTGCGACTAAAGGTGCTGTTTCTCCGATAGCTCTCGAAATTGCTAAAATAACCCCTGTCACAATACCAGGAATCGCTGCTGGCAAAACAACATTTTTAATCGTTTGCCATTTATTTGCTCCTAAACCATAAGAAGCTTCTTTAACTGAATTAGGAACGGCTTTCAAGGCTTCTTGGCTTGCTACGATAATAACGGGCAAGATGAGCAATGCTAATGTTAGTGCAGCAGCAATTACAGAATTACCGAGTTTCAACAAAGCCACAAATATTGTTGCCCCCAATAAACCATATACAATGGAAGGCACAGAAGCTAAGTTAGAAATGTTAACACGGATAAATTTAGTAAAAGCATTGTCTTTAGCATATTCTTCTAAATAAATGGCACTTCCAACACCAAGTACTAAAGCGATAGGAATAAGTGTCATCATGAGCCATAATGTCCCAATGACAGCACCTTTAACCCCCGCTGTATGCGCAGATGATGAAGAGAAATTTATGAAAAAGTCACCAGTCATGACTGGAAGGCCTTTTCTTAAAATATCGATAATTAAGATAGCTAAAACAATTAAACCGATAAGTGTACATATCAAGAATATCGTTTTAAGCACCTTATTCTTTGTCATACGGCCAGAGAGTTTTTTCTCAACCTCAGCTTGATTGATTAAATTCATTTTAATACTCCTCTCTGAAACGTTTTGTAATCATTTGCGAAATAAAATTCATTATTAATGTAAAGATAAATAATGTGAACCCAACTGCATAAATACTGTAGTATAAATCAGAGCCATTTGTTGCATCACCTTGTGAGACTTGGACAATATAAGCCGTCATCGTTTGGATAGAATGTGTTAAAGATAAATCAAACGACGGGCTTGACCCTGCTGCAAGGGATACGATCATTGTTTCACCAATTGCACGAGAAATAGCTAATACAATTGAAGCCATAATTCCTGATGTTGCTGCGGGTAAAATCACTTTGAGTATCATCTCTAATTTTGTTGAACCTAAGCCAAGTGCACCTTCTCTTATTTTGTCAGGCACTGATGACATCGCATCTTCACTCATACTTGCAATCATCGGAATAATCATTACACCGACAACGAGACCTGGACTAATTGCATTAAAACTACTAATGCTAGGAAAAATTGCTCTAATCACAGGCGTTACGAATGTCAATGCGAAGAAACCATAGACAATTGTCGGTATACCGGCAAGAACTTCTAATATAGGTTTAATGATTTTACGTGCTCGTTTTGATGCATACTCGCTTAAATAAATAGCTGCACCTATTCCAACTGGAACAGCTAAAATTGTTGCGATTAATGTTATATTCAGTGTTCCGAGAATAAGTGCCCAAATACCATATTTTGGTGTCGAACTAAATGGATTCCAATCGGTTTCTAAAAAGAATTTAGAGATGGGGACCCGTGTAAAAAAAGTAATCGTTTCAGTCAATAATGTAATGACAATCCCTATTGTTGTTAAAATAGAAATTGCTGCAATCGTAGCCAATATGATTGGCACAATTTTATCACTCAGTGATGAACCAGAATGACTCTTCTTTTGGATCATCTCTCTAATATTGTTTTGCGATTTCATATTACGCGCTCCTTTTCTAAAAAGGGCTGAGACATAATCATTTGATTATGAAACTCAACCCTTTGACACTGTCAATCATGATTACAACTTCAATGTGGATTTTTGTAATCACTTCCGTAAATGAATATGCATGATTGTCAGAATATAAAACTTATCATATTATGACTGCTTCGATTATTTCTTTTTATCTCCAGTTAATTTATCAAGTTTTTTCATCTGTTCTTCATATTTATTCTTAGGTAATGCGACATAATCAACACCTTTAGATTCTGCTGCTTTACCTTTATCTTCTAATGTGTATTTTAAGAATTCTGCAAATGCATCATTTTTCTTAAGTTTTTCATTATTAGCATAGATGAATAACGGTCTACTTAAAGGATATGAACCATCTTGGATTGTTTTGTGATCAGGTGAAATGGCTTTACCATTTTTATCTTTAATTTTAACTGCTTTTAAATTCTTTTCGTTTTCTTTATAGAAGTTAAATGCGAAGAATCCGATACCATTTGGATTATCTTGAACTGATTTAACAATGACATCTGTATTTTGGTTTTTCTCAGCTTTAATATCTTGTTTGTTCATAACCTCTTCAGAGAAGAAGTCGTATGTTCCGTGAGATTGGTCAGGTGAAAAAGCTTTAATCTCTTTATTTGGATATTTAGAGTTAATATCAGACCATTTTTTAGCTTGGCCAGAATAAATCTTTTTCAAATCATCTAAAGATAATTCTTTTACAAAGTCATTATCTTTGTTAACTGCAATTGTTAAACCGTCTTTTGCAATTTCAAATTCTGTATAATCGATGTTTTTGTCTTTTAATTGATTTTTTTCTTCATCTTTGATTGGTCGTGACGCATTTGAAAAATCAGTTTTGCCAGCAATAAATTGTTTGAATCCATCACCAGTTCCTGAAGTCACGTTTTCAACTGTGATATTTTTATGATCTGAAGAAAAGTTTTCGTTTAATTTTTCAATGATAGGTGCTACAGTTGATGAACCATTACCTTTTACAGAGCCCTCAACATCCGAACCTTTAGAATCATTCCCTTTGCTATCATTACTTTGTCCAGCTCCGCCACACGCACCTAAAATTAATGAAGCGCTGATAACTGTAGTGCCCAATACTTGCCATTTTTTCATTGAAACATCCTCCTAGAATTAGTGGTTATCATATTGTTTACATCTTAAGGATACAAATCATTTATTAACTATGAATGAATGTAATGTAAAGTTTATGTTAATTATGAAATTTTGTAGTGTTTCTTTATGACATACACTGATTTTATCCTTGATTGCGCGTCGTTAAGATTGTACTCACATATTTGCGCTATTAGTCAATCATTTATGTTTAATCACTGAATACAGGTTGTTGGTATGAGATCTAGACAACGCATCACTAAAAATGATGGATATAAAACAGCTCTAAGATGATTGTTTCATCATCTTAGAGCTGTTTTGACTTCGTAACTAATATAAAAGTATTTGAGATTACAAAGCAAGTCTTTATCTTTATTTAAAGTAGTAATTAATAACATCTCGGCCTAAGTCGCCACCATTCAACCATGGTTCAGGAACAGGTTGGTTGGTATAAACGATTGAGAATGCAAGTTTCGGATCATCTTCAGGCGCATAACCAACATAAGTAGAATTAACGCGTGGTTCGCCATCTTGGAAAACTTCGGCTGTACCCGTTTTACCTGCAGAACGAACTTTTGTTTTGCTGAAACTCGCGTAACCTGTACCAGCAACTTTATTAAAGGCCATATCAAATCCGTCTTGAACTTCTTTTAATTCGTCCGGCTTGTTATTGACGCGGTTTAAAACTCTACCATTAATTTTATGTTTGACAGGTCCTAAATCATCATTTTTTGTTGCTTTTCGAATTTCTTTACCAATATGTGGCTGAATTCTAAAACCATTATTTGCAATTGTTGATACATATTGTGATAGCTGTAATGGTGAATAAGTATCATATTGGCCAATTGCGAGATCAAGATAGTTCCCTGGATTATTTTTTAAAGGTTCAATTTGTCCAGTGACTTCATTGGGTAAATCAATACCAGTTTTCACACCTAGACCGACTTGGTTTAAACCTTTTCGTAATTTTTGTCCAGGAATTGTTACATCTGTTGGTAAGGCCATGTTAGGTTGGTACTCAAGGCCAGCCAGTTTTAATGCCGTTTTAAACATAAAAACGTTGGATGAATGCATGAGTGCTTCTTTATCATTGATTAATTTTCTACCATCTTTGTTGAAGTAAGATCGTTTTGTAGAGCCGCCTTTAAAAGTTAAAGGTTCATCAATCATTTGTTCACCAACATGGATGACATTGTTTTGATAGCCAGCTAATAAGGTTGCCCCTTTAACAGATGAACCAACAGCGTATTGCGTCGTGAATGTGCCGATATCAAAATCTGTAAGTGAACCGTCTTTATCAATTTTTTTACCGACCATGGCTAAAATATCACCGTTATTAGGGTCTTGCACAACCATCATTGCCGTATCCATATCTTTAGCGCCTTCTGAACGTAATTTTCTAATTTGTTGTTCTAAATATTCTTCCGCTTTTTGTTGTAACTTAATATCTATCGTTAAGACTAAGTCATCACCGCGAGAACCTTCGTTCACCACTTCCGAATCAATGATGGCTCCAGATTTATCAGTGGTATAGCGCATTTCTTTCTTTTTACCTCTTAAAATATTTTCATATTGTAATTCTAAATAACTTTTACCCACACGGTCATTTCTTGAATAACCTTTAGATAAATATTCATCTGTTAATTCTTTTGGCAGACCTTCTTCAGGAGTTGAAACACTTCCTAATATACCTCTTAATGTTTTTCCATAGGGATATTTACGATCCCAATCCATTTCTGTATTAATACCAGGCAAATACGAAAGTTTTTGTGATACAGAGGCATACTCTTCATCAGTGACCTTATCATTTTTAATTGTTCTCGGACTTAATGTTGAGCTCTGCATCATCTCTCTATAAATAGCCAACACTTGAAGATCTTTTTTAGATAAATTGTCTAAATCTTTATCACTGATTTTATGGCGCAATTTGTTATCGTAATCATCTTGAGAAATATCACCGTTCTCATATAATTGTTGTTCTTTTTTCATTAATTTTTTGGCTTGATTAGGATTCTTTTGAATCCAAAAATCTTTTTTATCGCGTTCCGTGATTTTAGAAGTATCCATTTTAATTAATTGAGATAACTTTTTAGCGGTATCCATAATCTCATCTTGATTTGTATTTTTACCTCTAGTATATGTAATTGATTTTTTTGATGCATTATCTACGATGACATTACCATTACGATCTAAAATACGGCCTCTTGGCACAGACTCATTCACTGTCACATTCTCGCTTTCACGAATCATTTGATTATATTGTGAACCTTGAACAATTTGTAAATAACCTAGCCTTAAGACAATGAGTACGAAAGCAAAAATAATGACTGCGAAAATAAAATTGACGCGCTTGTTCATTCGTAGACGCATCTTTTCATCATTTGTTTTTTCTTTTAATCGTTTTAACAAAACAACCGACCTCTATTCACCATAGTTCTTCTTAAAATAATATATGATAAAAATACATTTGGCTAATGTTTTGTGGTAAAAAGTATAAAAATATAGCAACCCTATCTCCTTATACTTATTTGCCGTAATATAATGTGAATGACGCTGATCTATGTATCGAGGTCCATTCTAAAATAAAAAAAAGAGGTTGATGGCCCATGAGCCTCAACCCCCTTCTATATCGCATATTATTTCGCTGCTTGATATAATTCGTTAACTTTTTCCCAGTTAACAACATTCCAGAAAGAATTGATATAATCTGGGCGTTTATTTTGATATTTAAGGTAATATGCATGTTCCCATACATCTAAGTTTAAAATTGGAGTTTGGCCATTAGTAAGTGGACTATCTTGGTTAGGAGTCGTTACGATTTCTAATTGACCATTATTCACTACTAACCATGCCCAACCTGAACCAAATTGACCTGCAGCTTTATCAGCAAATTCTTTTTTGAATGCATCTAAAGAACCCCATTGTTCTTTAATTTTATCTACAACTTCACCTTTTTCTTCTGAGTTAGGTGAAATAATTTGCCAGAAAAATGAGTGGTTTAAGTGTCCACCACCATTATTACGAACTGCAGTACGTTTATCTTCAGGCACACTGTCTAAATTAGCAATTAAATCTTCAATAGATTTATTTTCTAAATCTGTACCTTCAACTGCTGCGTTTAACTTTGTTACATACGTATTATGATGTTTGTCATGATGTAGCACCATTGTTTCTTTGTCAATGTGTGGTTCTAATGCATCATAGTCATATGGTAATTTTGGTAGTTCAAATGCCATAATTAATCATCCTCCTAAATTTGATTCCATGATAATTGTATCAACATTCATCATCTTGTCACAATTAATATGCTTACAAATTGATGAATATCATTTTGACTACATACTTATATTATAGCGCAATTTCAGCAGATTTAAACATTTTAATCATCAAATTATCTATATATAAAGTTTTTTAAATTGCTTGACACTTTTTATTTGTAAAATGTTATTGAATTAATTAATTGTTATCGATGAAACATATTTTCAATGCTCTAATGG
>NZ_PPQN01000105.1 GCF_002901995.1 Staphylococcus coagulans
TATGAAATTTGAAAAATATATCGATCATACGTTGTTAAAACCAGAATCAACACGTCAACAAATTGATCAAATCATTGAAGAGGCCAAAACGTATCACTTTAAATCGGTTTGTGTCAATCCGACGCATGTTCAATACGCTGCCGAACGTCTTGCAGACAGTGACGTGCTCGTGTGTACGGTGATTGGTTTTCCATTAGGCGCATCCACAACAGAAACGAAAGCTTT
>NZ_PPQN01000106.1:0-17345 GCF_002901995.1 Staphylococcus coagulans
AATTATTAAATGTATATTGTTTTACTACATCTTTTATATAAGTATCATATTTAAATAAATAAAAAGAGATGAACAAAGCTTTAATTAGAAAAGAATTCGTTCAAGTGACGATCGAATACACAAATACTGGGCTAATGAGATGGTTTAATATGAATGTAGTTCGCTTCAAATTGTCACCTTTTCTGAATAACTGAAAACAAAAAAGACAGGATAGGAATCCAAAAAATTAATTTTGGTTTCACGATCCTGTCTTTTTGAGCAAAGCAGCGTGACCTATTATCATACAAATGCACAATACACTATTCATCAGACGCAATCTATCTATCGCTTTACTTATGGCTTATTTTTTAATAATCTTCATAATTGACGATTTTTAGATGTTCTCCATCGGAATCACCATCAATTAAATAATGAGATTGAATGATTTGACCTTGCTCATTTTCTTTTTCAACTAACACTGAATAAAAATCATTATTTTTACTCACATTCGTCACTTTGGGATTTGTAAAATGATATCTTGCACGCCCATTAATTTTCGCTTTCATGACTTCATAATTAGATGTATCTTTTAATAGATAACTTGAAATCTCAGCAAAATCTGATTTTTCATAGGCTTTATTAAGCGCACCTGTGTATTTTTTAATAAACTCACTTACTTTATCAAAAGTATTCTTTTGTTTGGATGCATTAAACTTTTTAATTTCATCCTTATCAAAGGACAATTCCACTTCATTTTCAGACTGTATATCACTCTTTTTGATTACTTTTTCATTTGATTTAAACTTCTGATCATAGGACTGCCCTTCCGCGTAGATGACTATATCTTTGTTAAGTGGGAAAGATTTATACGTTTCATCTGAACTTGGCTTAATTTTTTCACCATTAATGACAATCATTAAGTCTTTTTTGTTCAAGCCTTCTGTATTTTTAAGTTTCACTTTTATTTTCGCTTCTTCAAAATCCTCTGTTACAGGTATCGTCTCGTTGTTACTTTGATCAAAATCAAACTTCAGTTGTCCTTCATATGTCCCTCGGTCTGTCGTCTTAACAGCATCAACCGCGTACCGCCCAGGGATGTAATTACCTAAAGCGACGGATTGGCCTTTTTCTGTAATGATTTTCTTCTTCAAACCGTCTGATTCAAATTCAAAAGTTGCTTTTTCATTTGATTTGATGACGGCTTGTTTCGTAGGTGCTTTAAATCCGATATTATCAAAAATGAGATAGCGTCGCCCATTTTTACTAATTCGTAAAACATCTTGGCCTTTTTTCGTTTTAATATAAGAAGCGACGGCTGTCTCATGATTTAAACTATCCACTGTGTGAAAAACATCTTTTTCAAATTTTTTCATTCCTATTTCATCTTTAATATATTTGATGTAAGTTGCCGCTTCTTTTCGTCCTACTTTGTTGTCCTTTGAACTAAGAATATTCGATACTTTTGCGACGTCATCGTTATTCACAGCATTAATTAATATTTTTGCTTGCGCTTCAGGAGAATTGAAATTTCTTAATAATAAAAACAAAATCATTAACAAAATTAGAATAAACGTAACGATAGCAATAGGTATGACCGTCTTTAATGGGAGACGATTTTTATGAGGAGGTGTTGAGTTTCCTTTAGTTTGTCGACTCAATGATGGCGTAGGTTCTTTCGAATAAGAAACTTGACTGCCACAATGTCGACATATATTTTTCTGATCTATCGTTTCTTCTTCACAAACTGGACACCAGCTCATATTTTCACCTCTATTTCTTCTAATTAAAATTTTAACGATGCTTTTATCAAAACTATTAGACTGCCCCATTAAGTCGGGATCATTGGATAAAAACAATCTATTCGACTCAATTATAAACGACTAAGCTGAGATTTGATACGTTCATCTATTTTTTCGAGCATTTCCCTCGTAGCTTCAATTTGATTAAGCGGAATATCTGATAACATTTTATTGGCAAGATTTGCTATCAAATCACGCGATGCACGTACATAATTTGCCCCTTCTTCTGTAAGTGCCACATATTTTAATCGTTTATCGTATTCATGATTCAATGTCATCCACTGAACCAGCCCCAGATCCACGAGTTTCTTTATCCGCCTGCTGACAGCTGCTTTATTGACACCTTGCTTTAAAGTAATTTCCGTTAAAGTTAATGATTTATGACTTGATAGCATTAAAAGGACACTTGATTGTTCGTTAGAAACCCCATATTTCGAACGCAAATCTTTTAATAACGCTGTCGTTAACGCATTCATATTCGTCATAAACTCACCCATAAACGTTACATGTTGACTCATTGTTTTAGAATCAGCCATCGTTCATCACCACCTTCACAACATTCGACGATCTTTACTATCGTAACAACAATTATTTTATAATGAAACGGTCTTTTTTATCATTTTCTTGGAGAATTTAGTATGATGATTGTAAATGACAATTAAAGGACACACTTATTTAAATGAATATACTCACTTATTTTTTATTAACAAGCTACATTATAATCTTAATATTTATAAAGATAAAGCCACATCGTATATTAAATATTTCATTGTTTTATATTTTAATGCTAATCAATATGCTCATCGTTAGCAATACCTTTATTTTAGGCGAGAATCGGCTTCTTATGATGTGCATACTTTTAGGGTTAGGTTTATGTGCAATTGGGACACTGCCTTTTCGTTTTTTGATTAAACGCAACTACACAATAAAGTACGTTTTATTATATCATTGCATGTTGATCAGTTTAATTTTGGGCTGCTTTTTCGTGAAAGCCGTAATTCCAAGTATTTTAACACTACCTTTTGATTTACTGATTAACTTGACGATTGTGTTTGTCGCATCATGGCAATGTTACCTTTTGATGACTTATCAATTTAAGCAAACACGATCAGTGTATCAAAACCCAACGATTCTCATTTTAGGTGCAGGTATTTTTACAGAGCGTGTGACACCTTTATTAAAATCACGCTTAGATGCTGCCATGACTTTGATACCGCGCAGTTCAACTCAATTCAAATTCATTGTGAGTGGTGGACAAGGTCCCGATGAACCGATACCAGAAGCATTAGCTATGCAACGCTATTTAATACAACATGGTATTTCACCAAAACATATCGTTTTAGAAGACGCTTCGACAAATACACAAGAGAATATTTTATTTTCTAAAGCCTACTTAGATGCATCAAACATCAATAAATTAGTCATCGTCACAAGCGATTTTCATATTATGCGTGCACTTCGTATTGCGCAACGCGAAGGGATTCAAGCGACTGGTTTGGGTGCACCTACACCACGCCTCGGCATTTCTTTACTTCACGATTATAGTGGTTTGCTTTTCAAATATCCTTTTACTTGGTGGATTTTTGGTATCGCACAAGTTCTTATCGGTATCTATTGGCTATTAATGTAAACGTGCATGTTCCATTTGTTTGCCAGCTTCATCACAATAAAAAGACTCGACTTTTACGTGTGCTTCTACACATTTTCAAAAATCGAGTCTTTCTTTTTATATGATTGAAAACAATGTCAAGTTCATGATTGTACTGCTATTTTTGTCGCGTAAGTTTTATCAGATAATTGACCATCTTTTAGGTAAATCATGCGATCAGCATAATCGAATAATCGCTCATCATGTGTCACCATAATACCGATTGCACCTTCTTCTTTCACTTGATTTTTAATCATTTCTACCACTTCCGTTGCGCGCTTCGCATCTAAGCTTGCGGTAGGCTCATCCGCTAACAACAATTGTGGTTGATTCATCCAAGCACGCATAATCGCAACACGTTGCTTTTCCCCACCAGAAAGCATATGTGGATACGCATCAAGTCGATGTGCCAAGCCGATACGTTTTAATAGCGCAACCGCACGTTCACGAGCCGCCTTTTTACTCATTCCTGCTTCTTTTCCTACCAATTCTAATTGCGCACTGACTTTTAAATAAGGAACAAGATGTGCAGCTTGAAAAATAAAGCCAATATCTTTTAATCTTTTTTCAGTTAATTCACTTTGATTTAAATGATTGAACGCTTCTCCATTTAATAAAACTTGACCTTCTGTAGGAGAAAGCAGCCCGCCAATAATAGATAATAATGTTGATTTACCTGATCCAGATGCACCATTTAAAATGACAAATTCACCGGGATTGACTTTAAAATTAATATTGTTCAAGACCTTGGTTTCTGCTTCTCCCTTACCAAACGTTTTGACTAAATCTTTGACAATTAAACTCATTGATTTCCACCTCCGATTGCTTCAATAGGGTCTATTTTAAAGACACGAATCAACGATAACAGTGCCCCAATAACAGCGACCACGATAAAGACAATCACAACTAGCACCATGTTCATCATACTAATATGAAATGGCATTGTAACAGGCAATGCTGCGGAAAGACCTGCAATGACACCCAATGCAATCAAGACACCAATGATTGTAATAAACAGAATTTGGAATAATAATGACCATAATAAGTGACTTGTCTTCATTCCGATTGCCTTCAAAATCCCGATTTCTGCCGTTTTTTGAATCGTCATCACATAGAAAAATGCAGTCAATACAATGGCAGTAATCACAAATAAGCTGACAATCATCATATTCAGTGGTGCTTGTTCTGCTTGATAACTTGGAATTGCACCCGTTAAATCGCCTTTATTTACGATTTCTACACCTTTTATCTGTTTAAGATGGTCAATATCTTTTTTACTCACATGGTTCAAAAAGTATAAAGCAGTCGCGCTTTGATGATCGGCAACTTTCTTAAGACCGCCTTCATTGACTAATGCCACGTTCGTATGTGCATGCATCGCATCATCGAAGAAGCCGACAACTTTCAATTTTGTATCATTCCCTTTAATATGAATGACACCACCGATGTGTAAACCTTCTCCTTCGAGTTTACTATTTACAGTGACTTCCCCATCATGTTGTGGGAGTTGGCCTGCTTTTAATGAAGGTAATTCTTGTTTCGGCATTGTTGCAAATAACATATCCATCGTATCCCCTTTAAATTTTCCAGTTGCCATGGTTAATTTTAAAGGAGACTGCGTAACGAATTTTTCAACGGCTTGCTGCTCTGAATCTGACAAATTCGATTTTTCAAGTTGTTGATCCACACCTTTTTGAATCACAAATTGTTCTGATTTAAAGGAATCAATAAGCGAAATGTTTTCTCTTGCTAAGCCCTGTGCTAATCCTGTAATAAAGAGCACCATACTTGCGAGTAAAATCACAATAAACGTAATTAACAAATATTTAAATTTATGAAACTTCAGTTCATTTAATGCAATAGACATGAACACGACTCCCTTTCTTTCTCATTTCTCTCACAGTTTACTTCGGAAATATGAACTGAATATGAACAATAGACGGTTTCACCATTTTTATTAAATATTTTCGTGAAAGACGCTTAGGGATCGTTGTGCAACAATCTCCTTTGGTTACCCAGTTTCAAAATAGACATGATACAATAGATAACAAATTATGAAACGTCGCTCTCATTTATAAAAGAAAGGTTGTGGAAGCATGCCAGTCACGTGTTTAATCATAGACGATGACCCTGAAATACTAAACTATGTCGAAACACGCCTCCAACATGAAGGCTATCATGCCGTTTCATTAAAAAGTGGAGAAGCAGCACTGAGTTACCTTGAAAAGCACACAATTGATATTGCAATTGTAGATATTATGATGGACGGTATGGACGGTTTTGAGCTATGCCAAACTTTAAAATATGACTATGAATATCCCGTTATTATGTTAACAGCCCGAGATGCCCTAAACGATAAGGAACGCGCCTTTTTAGCTGGGACAGATGATTATGTCACAAAACCGTTCGAAGTAGCTGAACTTGTTTTTAGAATTAAAGCTGTATTAAGACGATATCAAGTCGAAACAGCCACACAACTGACATTGGGAAATTTAACGATAGATCAAAGTCAATTAGAAGTAAAAGTGGGGTCTAAAGGCATGATATTACCTAATAAAGAGTTTGCCTTACTTAGTTTATTAGTCGCTTACCCTAGACAAGTTTTTGAACGTGAATCACTTATTGAAAAAATATGGGGCTTGGATTATGAAGGGGATGAAAGAACTGTGGATGTCCACATTAAACGCTTGCGCACGCGATTGGCCAAGCTCGGAGCAAACATCCATATCGAAACCGTTCGTGGTATCGGCTATAAGGTGATGGAAAATGCTTAAATCACTTTATTCTCGCTTTGCTATTTATACCCTGACTGTTATGATTATTAGCGCCCTTTTAAGTTTTGAAATTTCTAATATTTATTATCATTTTGAACTAAAAGACAAAAACGATGCGAAAATAATGGCTACTTTAAAACGTGCACACGTATATAAAGAAGCGCAGCAAGAACAAGATTTAAAACGCTATTTAACATTATTAGGAGATCTTAATTATCAAGTGGTTGCATACAATGCGCAGGGTGAAGTTCGAGCTTTCGGAGAACCCTTTAGGAAAGATAATTTGAATCGCGCAACGATTTCACGCGTCTTATCCGGTCATGACTATCACGGTATCGCACAAAGACCTTTTCACCCTTTTATTACAGGCTTTTTTGATAATGAAACACGTAATACAGTCGGCACTCAATTTAAAACTGATCACGGTCGTTATGCCGTATTTATCCGGCCTGATATCGGTCATACCTTTGCAGAATTTAGAATTTTTCTGCTCGTTTTACTCGTATTACTCGTTGTCATATCTATTTTACTTGTTATTTGGTCCACTTATGCTTTAGTGAAGCCTGTCAAGCAACTTAGAAACGCAACAGAACGTATGATGTCTGGTGATTTTACAACACCAATTGCGATTACACGTCGTGATGAATTAGGGACATTACAACAACATTTTGATACGATGCGCCTTGAATTAAAACAACTCGATGATATGCGCCAACACTTCGTACAAAACGTTTCCCATGAGATTAAAACGCCTTTAACACATATTCATCATTTATTAACACAATTACAACAAGAAAAAACAACGCCTAAACAATCGGACTATATCGCTAAAATTTATGATGAAACCCATCGCTTAAGTCAATTGACCCGTCAGCTTCTATTGTTATCTGAACTGGACAATGATGTACATCTTCAATTTGATGATGACATCAGAGTACATCAATGTGTATTGGCTATCTTAAAAAACGAAAACTATGCGATTGATCAAAAGAATCAAGTCTTAATATATGATTTAACGGAAGTTACAATTAAAGGGAACCAACGTTTGCTGACCCAGGCATTTGAAAATATCATACGTAATGCGATTAAATATACAGATACTTATGGAACAATCGAAATCCAACTCACAGCAAATGATAATAATATTTACTTTATGGTCACAGACGATGGCTCTGGTATGTCTGAAACAGTCCAAAATCACATCTTTGAGCGTTTTTATAAAAAATCATCATATGCTGATAGCAATGGATTAGGCCTAGCAATTACAAAAACTATTATAGAACGCCATCATGGAGAAATTAACGTTGACAGTCAACTGGGTAACGGCACGACATTCACAATCATATTGCCACGCCATTCTTAAAAAGTTTCTAAAGCCTTTAGCAGAACACAAAAAGGGGTAACAATCTGAATTTAGAAAAGACTTTCATTTCTATAAGAAAGTAATCACCTCAGCTACCCTGCGTTTCCCTAGCCTGTTATTTTACAAATGAGGTTCAACTTCATTATGTCTTTAAAAAATGGGACAAAACTTGAAAATCAAAAGTTTTGTCCCATTTATTAGGCTTTGCTTACGCCTTTATAACTTCTGTATTTAAAGATAAGTCACTATCAACTTAATAATGTACCAGACTCATCTAATTTTAATTGTTTTGAAATTTCATGATTCAAAGATTTGAAAAGTTCGATTTCATCTGTAAGACGCTTACCGAATGAAGGTACCATTTCTTTTACACGTGGATCCCATTCTTTGAATTGACTTGGAAATGCACGTTGTAAAATGTCGAGCATAACAGCAACTGCTGTAGAAGCACCAGGTGATGCGCCTAAAAGTGCAGCAAGTGTACCATCTTTAGAAGTGATCACTTCCGTACCAAATTGAAGCGTACCTTTACCTTTTTCTTTAGTATCCTTAATCACTTGAACACGTTGACCAGCTACAACTACTTCCCAGTCTTCATTTTGTGCGGTTGGTACAAAGGCTTTTAAATCCGCCATTCTTTGATCATTTGAAAGTAACAGCTGTTGGATCAGATACTTCGTTAATCCCATTTCTTTCGCACCCGCTGCTAACATGGTTGTGACATTATTAGGCTTCACTGATTTAATGAGATCAAAATATGAACCTGTTTTCAAAAATTTAGGTGAAAAACCTGCAAAAGGACCAAATAATAATGCGCGTTCACCATCAATAAAACGTGTATCCAAGTGTGGAACCGACATAGGCGGTGCACCTACTTCAGCCTTACCATAAACTTTGGCTTTATGTTTTTGCACAACTTCTGGATTTTTGCATACTAAAAACAGCCCACTTACCGGAAAGCCTCCGATATGTTTGGATTCAGGGATACCAGTTTTTTGTAATAACGGTAAACTTGCGCCCCCTGCACCAATGAAAACAAATTTAGATGACACTGTAAAAACACGATTTTCTTTTAAATCTTTAATCTTCACAGTCCAAGTCCCATCTTTATGTTGCTTTAAGTTTAACACCTCATGTTCGTAATACAGTGCGCCCCCTTTGGCTTTAATTTGTGACAATAACTTACGTGTTAATGCCCCAAAATTGACATCTGTACCCGATTCATCTCGCGTTGCCGCAATCGGTGTCGTTTTATCTTCACGGCCTTCCATCATTAAAGGCACCCATTCTTTTAACGTTTCAAAATCATCTGCTAGAGACATCCCTTGGAACAGTACATTTTCACGGAGCGCTTTTACACGCGCTTCTAAAAATCTTACATTTTCTTCCCCAGTTACAAAACTCATATGAGGTACTGTACGAATAAATGCTTCAGGATTTTGTAATTGCCCTTTTTTAACGAGATATGACCAAAATTGTTTAGACACTTGAAATTGCTCGTTAATTTTAATCGCTTTAGAAATATCCATCGTGCCGTCTTCTTTTTCGCTTGTATAGTTTAATTCGCATAATGCAGAATGACCTGTCCCCGCATTATTCCATACATTTGAACTTTCTTGCGCACATTCATCTAAGCGTTCAAAAACATTAATATCCCAATCTGGTTCTAACTCTTTTAGTAATGTGCCTAAAGTTGCACTCATAATTCCGCCGCCGATAAGTACGACATCTGTCTTGTTATGTAAATTGTTCATAACAATCCAGTCCCCCTTTTCGTTTTAAATCATTTGTTTGCATGTGGGATAGACAATTTTAACCCAGGCTCCATTGCCACATCCTATCCCGTGAGGTGCGCTCAACTTCTAACTACTTTAGTTTAAGCAGCAATTGAAGTGCGTCACTGACTACGTATCAACTAACGACCACACTTAAGTGTGCGATCGTTCATATTCCCAGCTTTGCCCTTTGTTAAGCGTGAGTGCGTAATCAAATGGATTGCGACATCTCACCGCGAAATATGTAAAAATTGATGTAACTTGGTGACAGCGTCATCCTCAAACTCACATTGACTCAAATGAATCATCATCAATCTTTCAAAATTGTTTGATAAATGTGCCTAAAAGTACACCCATCATGATGATTATTACTTCAATTATATACCTTAATCATAGAAGAAAAAAGCGTTAGCGATTAAAATTGTGAATTTTTAATACTACTATTTTTAGTTTCAAACAAATTAACATTTTTATGTATATATAAATTTTCAAATATTCCGAATAAAATTATCACTTCTCTAACACTAATGATTTTAAGAATGATATAATATATAAAAAGCTAGCAATTGAGGGATGCGACATGAAGTCTATCACTTTTTTAATGCATAACATTTATGCAGTTGGCGGTACAGTAAAAACAATTACAAACCTCGCGAATCAACTCGTTCGTCAAGGACACCAAGTGACAATTATTTCTATTTTCAAATCTAAAGATAAACCCTATTTCGATCTTGACTCACGTGTCATCGTCAAGCCTCTCATCCATTATCAACTCAGAATACGTCACTTGATGCCACTCGCTGCCAACCGAATTCGTAAATTCACACCGTTATTAAAACCAAAATATTTATCCAAATACGAGCCCGGTTATCGTCAATATTCAAGTTATATTGAGAAAAAGATCATCCATGCCATTCAAAATGATCATTCAGATATTTTTGTCGGCACGCGTGCAAGCCATAACATATTAATTGCTCGATTTGGTAATCCTCACCAAGTCACCATAGGAATGGAACATATGAACTTAGATGCCCATTCTCCTGAATTAAAAGATGAAATTCTGACCTATTATCCACAACTCAGCGCAGTGACAACTTTAACGGTTCAAGATAAAAAACGCTATGCTGAATACTTGGATATTCCAATTTTTGTCGTTACTAATATGATTGATGAAAAGCGCCATCATATTATGAAAAAGCGACAAATTATTGCCGCAGGTCGATTTGAATATGAAAAAGGATTCGATCTATTAATACAAGCCATTTTTGAAATTCAAGATGACTTAAGAGACTTTGGTTACACCGTTTCAATTTTTGGTGATGGTAGTGAAAAAGAAGCCTTACAACAACAAATCAATTTTTTACGTATACAAGATTTAATCTTTTTACGTCCAACAACGCAACACTTAAGTACCTATATTGCTGAAAGTAAGATCACTTGCATACCATCGCGCAACGAAGGGTTTGGCATGACCATTTTGGAAGCGATGAATCAGGGGAGTATCGTGATTAGTTTTGATGGCAACACCGGACCCGAATCAATCATAAATCACGGTCGAAATGGGTTTTTGGTTCCACACCACCAACCTTCACAATTGGCAATGCAAATATTAGAAATCATGGAATATGATAGCTCTAAATACCTTAAACCGATTATACAAAATGGTTATAAAACTGTTGACAACTACCAACCAGAAGCCATATATCAACAATTTATAGATACTATAGATACCGTCGTTCAGTCGCATAATATAAACTCATAATAAAAGCCATTCAAAGATATTTGTTTAATCTTTGAATGGCTTTGTTTTATATAAAAGATTTTATGCTTATAACATTTCAGATATTAAGGATTCTAATGAACTAAACATAGAAAATAGAAGTACACCTTGTTTCGTTTTAATAATACCATGTAAATATTTATCACCAAAAATTACATGATTGGTGTTTTTAAATAGAAGGTTATCATATGCTTTGTATAATTTTTCTAAATCTTGAATTGAAAATGATTGCCTTTCTTTCTCTCTATATCTACCAGTCACATTGACTGATGATGAATATGACAAACGATGACTTTTAATAAATTCAATGATATATTCTCGACGTTCTTTTTCATTATTAAATAATTCCTTTGCCAATTGATAAACTAAACTTGGGTGTGGTTTATTTAACATTGATTCGATTAAAGCTGGATACGATATTTTCTTTCCTTCAAAATAAGTTGCATCATTTGTTGGCCACCTATTTAATACTACATTATCTTTTTTAATTTCCCTCTTTTGACTATAGATATAATAGATTAAGGGAGTAAGCCCTTCAATCGAAATTGACGTAGAATTAACAGCTATATTTCTATTATTTTCATTCAGATAAAAGAAAGATTTAGAAAAAGGAATATGATTATAAAACTGGCCCCCCCTTAAGTCTTGTCGATTATTCTGTAATTTATAAAATAATCGTGTTGCTATTCTCGGTAATTCAGTACCTGTAACAGATGACTTTAAAAGAGTCAATCCATCTTCATTTATCATATATTGTAAGTCATAAAGTAATTGCTACGGATCATTATACCATGTAATTTTTTTACCTTTTACATGATTAACTACTTTTCTCATTTCATTATCGATACATAAGATATAATCTGCTTGAGAATTCTGGAGAATATCTACAAGCAGCAAATGGATGTTCTCAGATTCTATTCCTAAATCACTAATCTTTCCTAACACTATTATCTTATTTCCTGTATAAAAGCGACATTGATGATTAAATGCTTCTATTGCATTAATCATTGCTGGCAAGGATGCATTGTGCGTATCATCCAACAATGTTGTATTAAGATGTGGGGTGTTTATATCCTTGATTTCTAATACCTTTTTAAACGGTTGAAACCTAGAAAGTCTACTTACACTTTGTTTTATATTAACATCTAATAACTTCAACAAATTTAAAGTCGCTAAAACATTTGATATCATACCTCGGCTTATCGTATTAATTTTAAAACTTATTGCCTCTTGACCATGTTTAAAATTAAAATTTGTAAAGCCCTTATTTTCTTCAATAACTATATCCTCTTCTTTATTAACACTATATGTTATAACATGACCAACATGATAACTGGCTAACCTTTCCAATAAATTGGCATGTTGCGTATCCTCATTTATTATTGCCTTGCCTCCTTCATTTTGTCCTGCAAATATTCTCGCCTTAAAGCGTGCAATCTCTTCAGTATTTTTAATTGTAGCTAAATGTGCCTCACCAATTCCTGTAACAATTGAAATATCAGGTTTTACTAATAATGATAAATTCCCTTTATTGTTTAGTGCGTTTAATGACATTTCAAAAACAGCAAAATCTGGATTACTTGCTAATTTGCATAGATTAAGTAATGTAGGTATTCTTGTATTAGCATTACCTCTATTTTGTAATATAGTATGGTTGTTTAATGCCTCTCCAATCATTAACCTTGTAGAACTTTTCCCCATTGATCCGGTTATTGCGATGATAGGGTTACTAAAATGGTCCCTAAAGTATTTACCTAGTAATTGCATTGCTTGAATTGTATCTTGAACAACTATTTGCGGAATTACTTGATTCAAATCATGATAATAAGTTTCTGTAATGATTACTTCCGGAAAGTGTGTAATTTGTTTGATTTGTTCATATCCTGATGAAATCTGAGGTTCTTTCCCTAACCATTTTTTCCATGTTTCTTTACTTATACTAAAGAACGCAGTGTTTGATTGTCTAACATAGTTCATTTGGTATTCAAAATCAGTTATTTTTTTATTTTCTTTTAAATCGAAAATTTTCCCATTTATAATTTTATTAATGTATTTTATGGTATACATAGCGCCCTATCTCTTTTTATTACATATTTGTATTGTATAAACTAATAGTTTATAATTTGTTTTAATAAGGAGTGAAATTATGAATAACAAAGAATTAGATGAAATTAACAAGCAAATTGAAGCCGAATTACTTGAATATAGTCAAACTAATACTGATGATAACAATTTGAAAACTTCGAAGACGAGTAAGGCTAGGGCTTTCTATTTAGGTGTTGTTTTACTCATGGCGATTATTGGCTTGGTAAGATTGTTCCTATAATTCTATATGCAATACCTTATTTGTGCCCGACTTAAAAACTTTTTGATACTGTATATATCCAGATAGATAGTGTTCTATATCGTCAATTCTAACTCGATAGCCATGATGTTTAATGAAGAAACTGCCTAGCACTGATTTTGGATTTTTGAAGTACATTGCAATTTCAGGGTAAAAATAGCCAGTCCTTTGATAATCAGCCCTCTTGTGAATAGTATTCATAAATTTTTCCCCGTCTAAAATATCATTTACTAAAGATTCACAGCCATTTTTCTTAGCTTTTTCAACTAAATGATAAGTCGCCATAAGCAACTCTAAAAAAGTAGGAAATGCAGTTTCCCTGTGATAAATATAATCTAAATAATGCGCTATATTCTCTAATCCAAACTTGAAATATTTCTCTTTAGGAATAATCTTTACAAGTTCATTTGTACAGTAACCTAGCCAGTGATCATGATATTTCCAATACTTCCCATTAATAAACTTTTCAAATAAGATTTCAACTGTTTCTAACCACTGCGGATTATTATCAATCTGATATAACCTCAATAAAGCAAGTGCAGCTTCTCCATCATAGTAAACCACTCTAAAATGCTCTTTTATAGATAAATCAGGATAATTCAGTACATGAATTGTTTCCATATTATTTTTATTAATCATCGCTAAAATACCTTGAGCTACTTTTTGTGCGTACTCTAAATATTTATCATCATTTGGATTTGTTTTTAAATATTCACATATAGCAAAAACAAAAGCGGCATTTTGACCTAATTTAATTTCGTTGATGGAATTTGTGTCATCAAAAATGTAACCTTCATTATTTTTTTCATAATAACAGTGGTCAATAATATAATTTAAAGGTTTAGTCGCAATAGCTACATCCTTATTTAAATAAACTAGGCTTTCTATTAATGAGTAGGTAGAAGATGAATGTCTTAAAACATTATAATAGTTTATCTCTCTATCAAAATGTGGAAAGCGACCATATCTATACTTTCCATTAGGTAATATTTCATTTTGTAAATATTGAGAGCTTGTCTTTATTAATTTATCTATTTCAATATTTAAGTTATCGACTTTTCTGATACCTTTCATCTCTTTATTTTCATTCAATTCTATGAACTGTCCCTCTTCAATAAAATAGCCTTTAGTTCGAAAAACAATTACATTTTTATTTTTATAGTTATCAACTTTAAATTTCTTATTTAACTTTTTAAATTTTTTCAAGTAATGCGTCACATTATTTTCAGCAATTTCCAATATATTTTTATCTTGCTTAGATGGTCTTACAAAAGCATTTGCGTTTATTTCATCTGGTAAAAACGATAACTCCCATTGATCATCCAAAGAAAAACCAAAATCTACATAATTTCTTCTTGTATCAATCAACTTTTTCTCTAAAACATTGAAAGTAATTACTTTTTTGTTAGTAACCACATCAATTTTTATCCATTTAGGAATGGCAGAAGTCTTTTTTTGATATTGCTTAATTTGCTTTAATAACTGCTTAGTTATTTCTTCTGTATTTTTAATGTATTTTACATATGCCTTTATATTAGGGTGTCCAATACTAATAAACACTTCTTCAAAGTTATTAAAATCACTATTTATTTTATTTACTAACCTTTCAACTACTTCTTTCAATACTTATACCTCCATAAAATAGAATATTTCAGAAATATATCGAGGGAACTTAAAGTCCCCTCGATTGCTATTGTCTTATTATTCTATTGCTGATCTTTACGGCGTTTTTTACGACCCAATAGTGCTAAAGATCCTAATCCTGCAAGTAAAGTTCCATATAATGTAGTGTTCTGATTATTTTCACCAGTATCTGGTAATTTTTCTTTATCAGAATCGGCGTCGGCGTCAGCATCAGCGTCGGCATCCGCATCAGCGTCAGCATCGGCATCAGAATCGGCATCTGCATCTGAGTCTGCGTCAGCATCGGCGTCGGCATCCGCATCAGCGTCGGCATCGGCGTCGGCATCCGCATCTGAGTCTGCGTCGGCATCCGCATCTGAGTCCGCGTCTGCATCGGCATCTGCATCCGCATCGGCATCTGCATCGGCGTCGGCATCCGCATCAGCGTCGGCATCTGCATCTGAGTCTGCGTCAGCATCTGCATCTGCATCAGCATCCGCATCGGCGTCGGCATCAGCGTCGGCATCAGCATCGGCATCGGCATCGGCATCTGCGTCGGCATCGGCATCGGCATCTGCGTCGGCATCTGCGTCAGCATCGGCATCTGCATCTGCATCAGCATCCGCATCGGCGTCGGCATCAGCGTCAGCATCGGCATCTGCATCTGCATCTGCATCGGCGTCAGCATCAGCGTCGGCATCCGCATCTGCATCTGCATCGGCATCTGAGTCTGCGTCTGCGTCAGCATCGGCATCTGCATCGGCATCTGAGTCTGCGTCAGCATCGGCATCTGCATCTGCATCGGCGTCGGCATCTGCGTCAGCATCGGCGTCGGCGTCGGCATCAGCATCGGCGTCGGCATCGGCATCGGCGTCAGCGTCGGCATCAGCATCGGCGTCAGCATCCGCATCCGCGTCAGCATCCGCATCGGCATCCGCATCTGCATCTGAGTCTGCGTCAGCATCGGCATCTGCATCTGCATCTGCATCCGCATCCGCGTCAGCATCAGCGTCGGCATCCGCATCGGCATCGGCATCCGCATCAGCATCCGCATCGGCGTCGGCATCCGCGTCAGCATCGGCGTCGGCATCAGCATCAGCATCCGCATCGGCGTCGGCATCGGCGTCGGCATCAGCATCAGCGTCAGCATCGGCATCTGCATCTGCATCAGCATCCGCATCCGCGTCAGCATCAGCGTCGGCATCCGCATCGGCATCGGCATCCGCATCAGCATCAGCGTCTGAGTCTGCATCAGCGTCGGCATCCGCATCCGCATCCGCATCGGCGTCGGCATCCGCATCAGCGTCAGCATCGGCGTCGGCATCAGCATCAGCGTCTGAGTCTGCATCAGCGTCGGCATCCGCATCCGCATCAGCGTCGGCATCAGCGTCAGCATCCGCATCGGCATCTGCATCCGCATCGGCATCTGCATCGGCGTCAGCATCAGCGTCGGCATCAGCATCAGCATCTGCATCGGCATCTGAGTCTGCGTCAGCATCGGCATCTGCATCAGCATCTGCATCTGCGTCGGCATCAGCATCTGCATCTGCGTCGGCATCCGCATCAGCGTCTGCGTCAGCATCTGCGTCGGCATCCGCATCAGCGTCGGCATCAGCATCTGCATCTGCATCGGCGTCAGCATCCGCATCGGCATCTGCATCCGCGTCTGCGTCAGAATCAGAATCTGCGTCAGCGTCGGCATCTGAGTCTGCGTCGGCATCCGCGTCAGCATCTGCATCGGCGTCAGCGTCGGCGTCAGCATCCGCGTCGGCATCAGCGTCGGCGTCGGCATCAGCGTCGGCGTCAGAATCAGAATCTGCGTCAGAATCAGAATCTGCGTCAGCGTCGGCGTCGGCATCAGCATCCGCATCAGAATCGGCGTCGGCGTCGGCATCCGCATCTGAGTCCGCGTCGGCATCTGCATCTGCATCTGCATCCGCATCAGCATCAGCATCAGAATCGGCATCAGCATCTGCATCTGCATCTGAGTCTGCGTCAGCATCGGCATCGGCATCCGCATCTGCATCTGCATCTGCGTCAGCATCGGCATCAGCATCAGCATCCGCATCGGCGTCTGCGTCAGCATCGGCATCTGCATCTGCATCTGCATCGGCGTCAGCATCAGCGTCGGCATCTGCATCTGCATCTGCATCGGCATCTGCGTCTGCGTCAGCATCGGCATCTGCATCTGCATCAGCATCCGCATCCGCGTCAGAATCGGCATCCGCATCTGCATCTGCATCTGAGTCTGCGTCAGCAT
>NZ_PPQN01000106.1:17355-18102 GCF_002901995.1 Staphylococcus coagulans
CATCGGCATCCGCATCTGCATCTGCATCTGAGTCTGCGTCAGCATCGGCATCTGCATCGGCATCAGCATCCGCATCAGCGTCAGCATCGGCATCCGCATCTGCATCTGCATCTGAGTCTGCGTCAGCATCGGCATCTGCATCTGCATCCGCATCGGCGTCAGCATCAGCGTCTGCATCCGCATCAGCGTCAGCATCGGCATCAGCATCCGCATCAGCGTCAGCATCGGCATCGGCATCCGCATCGGCATCAGCATCCGCATCAGCGTCAGCATCGGCATCGGCATCCGCATCGGCGTCGGCATCTGCGTCGGCATCCGCATCAGCGTCTGAGTCTGCATCAGCGTCGGCATCCGCGTCAGCATCGGCATCGGCATCCGCATCAGCGTCTGAGTCTGCATCAGCGTCGGCATCAGCGTCAGCATCAGCATCAGAATCGGCATCAGCATCGGCATCTGAGTCTGCGTCAGAATCGGCATCTGCATCTGCATCCGCATCGGCGTCGGCATCAGCATCAGCGTCAGCATCGGCATCGGCATCGGCATCCGCATCGGCGTCAGCATCAGCGTCTGCATCCGCATCAGCGTCAGCATCGGCATCGGCATCAGCGTCGGCGTCGGCATCTGCGTCGGCATCCGCATCAGCGTCTGAGTCTGCATCAGCGTCGGCATCCGCGTCAGCATCGGCATCAGCATCCGCATCAGCGTCAGCATCGGCATCCGCGTCTGCGTCAGCGTCGGCATCCGCGT
>NZ_PPQN01000106.1:18112-18403 GCF_002901995.1 Staphylococcus coagulans
CGTCTGCATCAGCGTCGGCATCCGCGTCAGCATCGGCATCAGCATCCGCATCAGCGTCAGCATCGGCATCCGCGTCTGCGTCAGCGTCGGCATCCGCGTCTGCGTCAGACTCATCTTCTTCTATAATGATTCTTGTTGAAGTTTCATCCACTGAATCATCCGGATATGTGACTTTTATTGGCACTTCTATTGATGTCCCTGGTGTCGCATCTTTTGGTGGCGTTACTGTTACTGTTCCTGTATTTGGATCTACTGTTATTTCCCAATCCTTCGGAATGTCTGCTCCATTTG
>NZ_PPQN01000107.1 GCF_002901995.1 Staphylococcus coagulans
ATAGACAAGTTGTCTAGCCCTATATCAAAAGTCTTTATCTTGCTTAATTCTACTTTTCAACATCTTAATCATATATAATCTCTTTAAATCTTATATTTATGACATCTAAAATTTTTATATAAATCGATAATAAACAATCGAATATCGCAACAGTTGATTTTTAAAAATTTTAGAAATTGCACTATACAATTCTATTCTAATATTGTAGACTTATATCAAGCGTTACAATATATATTTTATATTTTAAGGGGTTGTAATCAATGGAAAACAAAAACTTTTTTAGTATTCGTAAACTTTCTATCGGAGTAGGTTCTTGCTTAATCGCGAGTTCTTTACTTGTAAACACACCAACTTTCGCTGAAGAATCAAACAATACGAATACTGCTGAAGCACAACAAAATGCTTTTTCTGAAGTAGTTAACTTACCAAATCTTAATGAAGATCAACGTAATGGCTTCATTCAAAGCATCAAAGACGATCCAAGCGCAAGTCAAGATGTGCTTAACGAAGCAAAAAAATTAAACGACAGTCAAGAGGGTTCTCAACCTGCGCCTGACCATAGCGAGGCACAACAAAATGCATTCTATGAAATTGTAAATTTACCTAACTTAACTGATGTGCAACGCAACGGTTTCATCCAAAGCCTTAAAGATGATCCAAGTGCAAGTGCAAATGTATTAATTGAAGCAAAAAATACAAACGTTGCTCAAGCACCAACACAACCTGCACCAGAGTTAAATGAAGATCAACAAAATGCATTCTACGAAATCATAAACTTACCTAATCTTAAAGATGACCAACGTAACGGTTTCATTCAAAGCCTTAAAGATGATCCAAGTGCAAGTAAAGACGTGCTTGCTGAAGCGAAAAAATTAAGCGACAGCCAAGCTGCTCCTGACTTTAGCGCAGATCAACAAAATGCGTTCTACGAAATCTTAAACTTGCCTAACCTTAGCGAAGATCAACGCAACGGCTTCATCCAAAGCCTTAAAGATGACCCAAGCGTAAGTAAAGACGTGCTTGCTGAAGCGAAAAAATTAAACGACAGCCAAGCTGCTCCTGACTTTAGCGCAGATCAACAAAATGCGTTCTATGAAATCTTAAACTTGCCTAACCTTAATGAAGAGCAACGTAACGGTTTCATCCAAAGCCTTAAAGATGATCCAAGTGTCAGCAAAGATATTCTTGCTGAAGCGAAAAAATTAAACGATATCCAAGCGAAACCAGATTATAGTGCAGAACAACAAAATGCATTCTATGAAATTTTACACTTACCTAACCTTACTGACGAACAACGTGATGGTTTCATCCAAAGCCTTAAAGATGACCCAAGTGTCAGCAAAGATATTCTTGCTGAAGCGAAAAAATTAAATGACAGCCAAGCACCTAAAGCTGAAGATAAAGACATGCAGAAAGATGACAACAAAGCTGAAGACAACAAAGCTGAAGATAAAGGCATGCAGAAAGATGACAACAAAGCTGAAGACAACAAAGCTGAAGATAAAGGCATGCAGAAAGATGACAGCAAAGCTGGAGACAAAAAAGCTGAAGATAAAGGCATGCACAAAGATGACA
>NZ_PPQN01000108.1 GCF_002901995.1 Staphylococcus coagulans
ACCAAATATTATTCTAGCATGCTGAGGTGCCTATTTTAATACAACGGTAGAACCTTTCCGGAACCATACGCATAGCGCATGGTTTACTTTTATTCAATGAAACAAGGCTTGAGTGAGCCCCACTCAAACCTTGTATTAAAATAGTATGAACAATCATACACAAATTTTAGTTTGCATTGACGGTTTTAACAATTTACAATAGTGTCTCCCCCAAAAAAGAGCCTAACAACGCAACTGCTTGTTCAGCTGTACGATTTTCTATATCTAATAATGGGTTCACCTCTACAATATCAAGAGAAGTAATCAAACCAGATTGATAAAGTAATTCTAAAGCGAAATGGCTTTCTCGATAGGTCAAACCTCCTGGAACTTTCGTGCCCGTCCCAGGCACTTCACTTGGATCTAAAGCATCAACGTCGAGCGATAGATGTATACCATCTGTTTTAGATTGTAAATATGTAATACTTTCTTTTACGATAGCTTGAATCCCTCTCTCATCGATATCTGCCATCGTATAAGTCCTGATTTGGTGCTTTTTGATATACTCCCGTTCACCATAATCCAAATCTCTCATTCCTATTAATACAATATTTTCAGGCTTCACTTTTGGCGCAAAACCACCGATTTCGACTAATTGCTGATCTCCTTCGCCAGCGAGTATACGTAATGGCATCCCATGTACATTGCCTGATGGAGACTCTTCTGGAATATTCAAATCGCCATGTGCATCATACCAAATAACACCAAGACGAGAATAATGCTGTGCGACACCTGATATAGAGCCAATCGCCAACGAGTGGTCACCTCCTAAAATAACAGGAAAGTGATCATTTTTAATACTTGTAGCTACACGGTCATGCAATGCTTTCGAGAAAGAAAGGATCTCATCATAATTTTGAAGTCCTTGTTGTGACGACTTGAATTTTTCTATATCTAGCTTTGGTGCTTCTACATTTCCGCTATCAATAACATGATGGCCAATCGCTTTTAAGCGTGGCAACACACCCGCATAACGTATTGCATCTGGTCCTAAATCAACACCGAGCTTCTTTTGTCCAAAAGTTGTAGGTGCACCTATTAATTCAATTATCTTTGTCATATGACAACTCCCCTTTTCTTATCTTGATGACTTAATACGATTATATCCCCTTATTTTAATATCATCCGTATACATAAAAATAATAATTGTTTCTTATTCTGAATACAAGCTTTCATGTATAAATACATTGGACTTCCTAATGAAACGAGTTTAGCCTCGATTTCTAGGCACAATATCTCCTTAATCGTTGGTTTAGGCACTTACAATTATAGAGATATTTGTGCTTTTTTAATATCAAAAATTAAAATAACGGTCAGTGACT
>NZ_PPQN01000109.1 GCF_002901995.1 Staphylococcus coagulans
AGAAATAATAAATCAGTTACTGTTGATCAATATAAAAAGAGTATAAAGAATCTTATGGATTCATTAACGATTGCTGGTTATGAAAAATATGATGAGCCAGAATACGCTCAAACAGTTAAAAAATATAAACAACGCTTTATGGCTGAAATGGAAGCAATGAATCAATTTTTGCAAGGTGAAAAAATAATAGAAAAAAAGACTAAAAAAAATGAAGAAATACCTTCACATATTTTAGGACTAACTCATAAAAGATATGAGAGTATCTATCATGCTTTAGAAGAAAACAGAAGATTATTTGATCAAGAAATACAACAAATCGAAATGCAAAATAGTGATTTGAAATTATTTAATGATGATGAACAATATGAAGCGAATAAAAAGCTGAATACATTAGAAAATCAAATACTAATGCTAGGTAAAACGTTTTATAACCAACGTGACGCTATTGATAGTTTATATAGTAAATTAGATTTGACTGTTGGTTTCACTGAAAAAGAGCGTAAAGAAAAACAAGCAGTAAATAAGAGAATGCTAAATCAAAAAGTTGAAGACTTAGAAACAATCATTGACGAATTCTTTACAGATATAGATCGAGTACGTCCCAAATATATACCTGCTTTGACAAAGGAAAATGAGAAGAACAGTGCGGTAAAAGTAAAACTTAGAGAAGATGTAATGAAAGCCAAGGAAGATATAAGTTTAAGACACCAAAGAGCGTTGAAACAAAAAACGGCTAAGGTAAAAGCGCAATCTAACCGTTCAGAAGTTACACAACCATCGTTCAACATCATGGAAATTGTAGCACCACAAACAGTAAAACCACAACCTCCAGTTTATACTGAAACAACAGTACATAAACCAATGTCTGCTGCACCACAAATGAAACATGAGTCAACATATGAAGTGATTCAAGGCCGTAATTTTAAACCTTTAGCTACTATTAACGGTGAACAAACAAGTGATAAAATGGAAACGCAAATGGATAGTGCACAGGTAGAAACTGAACATGTAGCGGCACCAGTTTCACAACAAGAGAATTCAAATGCACGTCAGTCAGAGGAACCGAAACAAACAACTGTTGAAACGGAAACTGTCACTGAAAGTCATGTAGTTGATATTGACGAATCTACTACTTTCCAAAAATCAGGATACTTGTATGGTTTGAGTCAAAGTGACACGTCTGGTTACACAGATAGAGAGAAACGTGCAATTAAACGTAATCATGTAAGAGAAGCGGAAGCGTTAGTGAATCAATATGTTGACACACACCGTTATCAAGACAGAATTGCTGCACAACAAAAAGTAAATACATTAAGTGAAGCACACCAAAATCGTTTTAATAAAATGATTAATAAAGCGTATAACGGTCAATAAAATATAATATAAAATAATCAAGAAAACCCTTATTTTAAGTTGCAAAACTAAAATAGGGGTTTAACTTATTAAATTTTTAGAACATAAGTTAATAATTATTTAAAAAATGGTTAATACTAAAATCCATAGTATCTCTATATAATTAAAAAGTCTTAAATGACACACTTTAGATGACAGCATACGAAGGAGAAGAATCATCATGAAAAAATCTACAATTATAAAAGTCAGCTTGGCTGTAGGTATTTTAACAACTGGTGTTGGGATACAAAGTCATGCGGCAGCATTTGCTAGTGAGGGGAGTATTCAATTTAATAAAGAAGCGCAAGATTTAAAATCATATTATTCTAAATCAAGTTTTGAATACAAAAATATTAAGGGTTACAAAGAAAGTCATAATATTTTAAATGTTATAAATCCACAAAGCTTGCTTACTTCTATCACATTAGATGGTAAAGATTTAACTAAATACCAAGATGACGAAATAGAATACAGCGGTTTAGATGTCTTTGTTGTGCCAGAGGGAACTGACAGAAGTGCCGAGACTAAATCCATTGGTGGTATCACTAAAACAAATAAAGGCTCATATTACGACCATGTGAAAAAACCTAATATCGTTATTAATAGAAAAAGTGGAGAATTGACTTCTAGAGTCGACGCAAACGACTTTGCTATTACAAAAGAAGAAGTTTCTTTAAAAGAATTAGACTTTAAACTTCGTCAAAAGCTTATCAAAGAGTATGGATTATATGAAAATGGAGTAAATGACGGTAAAATTGTCATCAAATTAGGCGATGATGATAAAGACAAAATGACTATAGAGTTAAACAAAAAATTACAACAACACCGTATGAGCGACACGGTAGATGTAAGCAAAATCAAAAAAATTACTATAGATCTATAAAACTTAATAGTTCTATTAAATAT
>NZ_PPQN01000110.1 GCF_002901995.1 Staphylococcus coagulans
ATATACGAGTTCCAATCAGAAGAATATTGGAAAGACCATTTTCAAAATATATCTTTCCCTCAATTTAAATTTAAATTAGGTCAAACAGGTGATGAAATAAAGAGAAACTCCATGATTCAAAAACTGAAATTTGCTTTGAACTATAATGTTACTTTTAATGGAGATATCGACGACGAAAACATTACTCAAATTATGATATCTAAAATTAGAAAAATTGAAGATACATTACGTATATTTGCTTCTAAGCAAATATATTTCAGTGAAAATGAATTTGCCCAAAGCTTAATCAATAACGGTGTTGTTGATAGAAAAGAAAGTAAACGAATAGCTTCAGTTATTTTAAACACACTAATACAAATCAATTCTTTACTAGGGCTAAGAGATATTGAAGTTGCAACAAATGAAAAATATAAAATATCAAATAACTACGAAGATTTATTAGAAAAATTAGAAGTAACATTAGCTCAGTTAATTAACGATACCCCTAAAGTAGTTAATAATAATTCTGTTGCATATTTTATATTTAAACAGAGTAACTCTGAAAAAATTGAGTATATAAATCTATTATTAGGCTTTTTAGAATCATTTGATTTGCTTAACTTTGAAATGAACGGTGGTTCAACACCTCCAATT
>NZ_PPQN01000111.1 GCF_002901995.1 Staphylococcus coagulans
ATTCCACTTGAAGAATTGTATGACATTTGTGAAAAAGTACGTGAATTAACAAAAGACCCGAAATTTTTAGTCGGTCGTGTGATTGCACGTCCGTATGTTGGTGAACCGGGGCATTTCACAAGAACAAGTAATCGTCATGACTATGCCTTAAAACCTTTTGACCCAACAGTGATGAACACACTTAAAGATCATGACTATGATGTCATTGCCATCGGTAAAATCAATGATATTTTCGATGGAGAAGGTGTCACAGAAGCAG
>NZ_PPQN01000112.1:0-2051 GCF_002901995.1 Staphylococcus coagulans
ACAAATTGTAACGTGCACAACGGCCTCACACAAATTTTGACACGCTTACACTTTAAAGATAATATAATACTAATTTTACATATTTTTTATCTTATAAAATGGAGATATGCTTATGACATTACCTAAAAATGTGAAGTTGCGTTTACTCATGTTGTTTATTCAAAATGCCTCAGTGAATGCCGTGTTTCCGTTTATGACATTATTACTCACGCACTATTTAGGCGGTAAAAAAGCCGGACTTATGCTCATTGTCGGAATTTTATTAAAGTTTAGCGGTTCGATTATCGGTGGCTATTTGAGCGACCATTTACCACTTAAGAAGCATGTCATCGCTTGTTTAACGGCAATGAGTGCACTGCTCTTCCTAGGTATGGGGGCTGTATTGACTCAGTTAGAAGGGTCACAGTCATTTCAATTATTATTTTTAGTTTTCTTGGCCTGTTACCTTCTCAATGAGCTCTTTACTGCCTTAGCCAAACCGATGTACAATGCTTTAGCTTTAGATAGTATTGACGAGACAAACCGACAACGCTATGCCCGCTTCAAATATTGGATTTCTAACACTTCTACGGCTTTAGGGATGTTGATGGGTGGGTTGTTTTACAGTTCATTCAAGGTGAGTTTGTTTATGCTAATTTTTATCTGTTTGACTGTGAATGTGTTAATTCTCTATTTTGGTGTACAAGAAGCGCGTCGCACAAAAAGTCATCCATCAGCACGTCGCTTTGTGGCGATGTTTCAACGTTATCAAGTGGCATATCGCAATCGACCATTCGTCTTATTGCTCATCAGTAGTATGCTCATATTAAGCGCTGAAATGTCGCTCTCATCCTATGTTGCAGTACGTTTAGAACATCAATTTAAAACGATTCAGTGGTTTGGCTTTCCGATTGATGGCGTCCGTATGTTTTCAATACTGTTATTAATCAATACATTTACGATTATTAGTTTAAGCTTTGCGATTTTACACTATTTCAAACGTTTCAAAGTCGCCACCATTTTAAATATTAGCTTTCTCTTTTTCGCAGGAGGCTATACTGTCATCATGAGTAATAACCACGCACTCGTCCTCGTTATCTTCATGTTGATGGCCACGATTGGCGAAATTTTGTTTACGCCGACTGTGGAAGCAGAAAAAATACGTTTTATACCTGCCGACACACGTGGTGCCCATTCTGCATTGGACAGTTGGGTGCCAATTGGGGCAGAGCTCATATCGCGGCTATTTTTAATCATTGGTACGTTACTCACACCGCTTATGATGTCAGGTTTAGTTTTAGCAACAGTCGTAACAGGCTTTCTATTATTACTCTCAACTGTCAAACGCTATGAGGCGGTTTGAAAAAGTCCACATTTAAAAGGCTGGGGGGCATTTAAGTTTTCCCACCCTTTTCTATCACTTTTTTACACTATGCCTATAACAAATATAAAAATCACGCTCAATATCCCCTGATCAACTGATGTGTATGCATGATTGTAGGTTATCATTGCGTGCCGTTGCATACAATCATTTCCCTTCAGAAAAAGATAAATATGTACATTCTTATTTAAGCAAAATTGTACATATTTATTTTGACATTTATACTCTTAAACCGACCAATAAAATATGTAGAAATCCCATCATATGGGGGTTCACTCTAAAGCGATTGATGGTTCTATAAGTTGGCATTTAACCTTGCGCAAGCCGCATCATTCGGCAACTATCTTTTAAAAGGTGCTCGATTCTTCGCCCTAAAAAAACAGAATTGGCATAACTATGCAGTATGATTTTTAACATCATTTTTGGATGGTATGATGAAGGACCTCTTTGGCTATAATATGGATTAAAAACTTCTTAGGGGATAGATTCTACAAGTTTGTTAATAATGAATACAATATCATTTTCAGGAAAAGACATCTCAGTTTCTATTGGAAGTGTAAGTTAAAACATGTTATAATTTTTATATATATAAAATATAAAGTTCCCCCGTATTTATGCTTTTGGTTATTTAATATTATACGCTAGAAATTTATTTTTTTGAAATAATATCTAAAAAAGCTCTGATTAAATG
>NZ_PPQN01000112.1:2061-8986 GCF_002901995.1 Staphylococcus coagulans
TTTTTTTACATCTAATCAGAGCTTTTTTAGCGAAGAGGGCAGGAATTATGTCCCAGCCCCTGATAGGCTAGGCTAGCAAGCGAAGCGCGGTAGAATTCTCTTTTTTCTGTGGCCGTATTCTTGACATAGTTCCAAAATAACTCTTTATACAGCTATTCCCCTACATCACATGAATTATTTTATTTTTAACAACCCATATCCGGACTTATAATCCTTTCCATTTTCTTCGATATCCAATGCATTATTATACAATTTTTTCTCAATTTCACTCGAATTAAGAGTCGGATTTTCATATTTCAATCTTACTAAAGCAGCAGTTACCTGCGGGGTAGAAAGGCTAGTTCCATAATTTAATGAATACCCCTTTTTCAAACCTAGCGCCTTATCAACTATATTTTGTTCTAAATATTCTGGGAATTTTGTTATTATCATATCCTTCACATTAATATTTTGATTTTTATCAAAGTCTTCTCCAAAATATCCTCCAGGAGCAACAATATCTAAGTTTTCTCCGAAATTCGAATAATTTGCTACCTTGTCATTCTTTAAAGTACTGCCTACCGTTATTACATCTGGGTGTCCCCCTGGTAAATGTCTATTATTATTATTTAGCAAGTTTCTTCCATCATTACCCGCCGAAGTAACTATCATTGTACTATGTTCATTTGCGTATTTAATAGCCCTATCATACAGATCTATTATCTGTTTATCTTTCACATTATTAACGTCTTTATATGTTCCTAAACTAATGTTTATAATATCATTTACTTTACTGGCTTCTACTATTGCTTCAATAATATCTGAACTGTCACCTTGATCCTTATCTATTACTTTATATACAGAAATACGAGCATTAGGTGAAATTGTGTTAATCATATTTGCTACCATCGTACCATGGCCAGTTTTATCTCTTATATCATTATTATTATCAATGAAATTTTTTGAGTTCTTAGCATCTATGTTTACACTATTAGCATCTATACCACTATCAATAACACCTACTTTTATAGAGGAATAATCTTTTTTTCCTATATCAGCACCCATGATTTTCCTGATAAACCAGTTATAATCTTCAAATTCCTTCTCTAAAAGGGAGTTAGTAGAAACTTTTATTGACTCACCATTCGATTTTATTATTTTCTTGTATTTTTTTAAGATAATACTTTTACTTCCAATATCTGAATCTGAATTGTAGATAAATAAAGAGTTTATCTCTTCTATATATTTTACTGAGTAATTATTTGCCTTTAATTCTTGAATAAATCTTGATATTTCTCCTTTTGACGATTGCTGATTAAAATTCACTATTTCCTCTTTTCCGAAAACTTTATTATTTGACAGCAATATAAGCAAGAAGAATGCCAGTGACGCTACAAAAAGAATTTTTCTCATCATAAATCCCCCTTCATGTATCTATAAACAATTCCAATTTTAATTTGTACATTAAGCTTTCTAGCTAACTGCCGCAATTTATATTCTATTGCTGCTTCTGAATAACACAATTTGCTAGCTATCTGCTTATTGGTAAACTCTAAACATATCATTTCAATTATCTTTTTATCCTCTGTTGAAATCATACTAATACAATCCCCCATTGTTTAAATAAAACTGATTAATTACTTATTAATAATCACTCTTCTGTAAAAATAATAATTTAAAACCGTAACCAGTACAGACCATAATACAATTAAGCTAATTGATAAAAATAAATTAGTGTCGTTAATAAATAGAGCATACTGTTGTGCAGAAGGAAGATACCTAATTGCATATAACCATTCATTATACTTAAATAACTGATCATATAATACTGGCAAAGTAACAAAAACAAATACAGGGATAAATAAAAGATTCACTTGTGTTATATTTTTAGATACTAAACCAATTAATATGCCTAAAAGTACTGAAAAAACAATCATCAAAATAAGTAATACCAATTCTGTAATATCGCTGTGTAAATCTAAATCTAATAAAAAGTAACACCCCATAAAATAATTGAACACGCCAATCAATATAGGTACTATAGATTTGCCAACTAAAATCTCAATAAAAGATGCAGGAGACATTATTAAAGCTTCTAACGTCTTATACTCTTTTTCTTCTGCTATCGTACTTGCCAACACTAGGATTATTGAAAAAACATACGTACCACATAGCGTTAAAAATAACTCTATATCCGATGCATCTTCCCCAACATTAAAATAAATCAAAATTGAAAACAGAATGGGCATACATGCAGTTAAAAAAAGGTAGTTATTTTTCTTTATTTCTAAGTAGTCTTTCTTAAATATAGAAAAGATTCTATTCACCATATCTTTCTTCCTCCGTTTTTTTAGTCATTTCAATAAAATTATTCCTCAAAGTGTGTTGATTCACATCTATATCTACAATTTTTTCATCCCTCATAATCCCATGCAGGTAAGCATTCAAATCATCACTTTTCGTTATTTTATACTTCTGTTTTTTAGTTTCAATAACTATTTCCTTATTCTTTTGCAATATCATTGCAGTATTACCACTCAACTTTATTTCTCCATGATGCAGAATAGAAATCTGATCACACAGTTTTTCTGCTTCCTCCATATCATGAGTAGTTAGAAATACTGTCGTGCCGCTTTCTCTTATATTTTCAATTAGTCTGTGTATTTTTTCAGTAGTTTTAGGGTCTAAAGATGAAGTTGGCTCATCTAAAATTAGCAATTTGGGTTTATTAATTAAAGCTATACCAAGCAACACTCGTTGCTTCATACCTCTGGATAAGTTCTTATATACTTCATTTCTTTGATCATAAAGCAGCAATTCTTTCATAAGCCATGTTGCAGTTGATTTTTCAACTTTATATAAGCTAGAAAAAAAGCTTATATTTTCTTCTATGGTTAATCTAGAATATGCTGAACTAGCATCACTCATTATCCCTACATTTTCCTTGAAACTTTTCTGTGTCAATTGATCTTTGTTGTGGTTCATTATAAGTAAGTCGCCTGAAAAGTCGTTTACCTTCCCAACCATTATATTAATAAGCGTCGTTTTCCCTGAACCACTCGGACCTAATAATCCATATATAACACCTTCATCAACTTTTATATCTACTCCTTTCAATACAAATTTATTTCCAAAATTCTTCCGTATATTTTTTAGGGTTATCATTTTATTCACTCCTTTGCCAAACATCATAATGCAATTTAAGCAAAAATTTCATATTTTTAGCCGAATGGTGGTTAAATCATTCCGAATAGAGCCCAATAATTAAGGGGTAAGTCTGAATTCCCTCTTATTTTTGATTTTTTGATAATAGAAGTAACAACAGTAACTAATAAAATCACTTTTCTTTGTAATGAAATGAAAAAAGAATTCAAACATATTAGATGATATGGTTAAGATGCTATAAGAAATTATAGATTAGTTGTAAATGACGGTTATAAAATGTAGGAAAATGGCGGAATGAAAATACTGTTTTTCCTACATTTTTTAGTTTCTAAAATATATAATCATGTCTTAACTCAATCTTTGAATGGAGGTTGTTTGATTGAGAATTGATATATACGAAGGTCATGAAAGGAATAAAACCAATTTATACTGAGCTGGGTAGACAGTATCATTGCGACCCAAGAACAGTCAAAAAGGATTACGAAGCTGGAAAAGAAAATGAGTTAGAAAGAATAAAAGCAAGGAAAACGACGAAGAGAGTATCAAAATTAGAACCGTATAAAACGCTCATAGACAAAAATTAGAGTTAGGTTGTACGGCTATGGCGAATTATAAATATATTTCTAAAAAAGGATATGAAGGCAAGTATACGATTCTGAGAGAATATTGTAAGAATAAGAAAGAACCGGAGGCGTTCCTAAGGAGATATGGTTTGAAAATATGAAAACGGTCGTTGATTGTCCTAGAACGCAATATAGAAAAGTTGTATTTAACACCCTTTTCCATCAATTTAGTAAAGATGCAAACTTTGAACCCATCGCGTGTAGGCCTTATAGACCACAAACCAAGGGCTCTGTTGAATCTTTAGCTAAATTTGTGGAACAGCGTTTAAGGCCCTACGATTATGAATTTTATGACGCTGTTGAACTTATCAGTCTTGTCAATCACTTTTGTCATGAAATGAACCATAACGAAATGTCCCAAGCAACTGACTGCTATCCCATTGATTTATTCAATTCTGAAGAAAAACATCTATTGAACCCGTTTAATGTGCAGTTATTAGACACCTATGTCGAAGATGAATGCATTCGAATCGTTTCTAAAAAGTCGATGGTTAATTTTAGAAAAGGTAAATATTCAGTACCTACAAAATTTATTGGAGAGGAGGTTCAATTAATCTTTAATGAATTGACTGACGAGTTATCAATCTACTTTGATGCCGAGTTAATTAGAACGCATCATTTATCGGAAAAGAAATTCAATTATGTTACCGATGATATGTGTGAGATCTTGAAGTCTCATGTACTCAAGCATAAAGACGATCAAGAAATTCTTAGTTATATCGAAGATTCATTATTAAAATATGACGAGGTATAGGAGAACAGATATGTATACAGACCATCAAAAGCTATTAGAAAACTTTCAACAGCTCAATCTAAAAATGATTAAAGACTATTATCCGAAGTATTTAGAATCACTATCCAAGAATCAAAAATCTTTAACTGAAATTTTACTTGAGTTGACGGAAAAGGAAGTAGAATATCAAGCTGAACAAAAATTTAAACGCGCTATTAAGTTAGCACGTTTCCCTAAGATTAAATATTTAAGTGACTTTGATTTTACGTTTCAACCAAGTATTAATAAACAAGAAATACTCACATTAAAATCCATGCATTTTCTAGAGAAGAAAGGAATAATCAATAAAACTTTAAAACAATTAAACAAAATTGAACTGCTTATCATTGATGAGATAGGCTATCAAAAGAACAAGCAGATCTCTTCTATCAATTGATGTCACTAAGGTTATGAAATGAAATCCACAATCATTACGACGAATATCCCTTTTCTAGTTGGGGGGATTCATTTAGTAACAAAATAGCGTCAGCACCCATTATTGATAGACTTATTCATCATTCAAAAATATTTAAGATTACAGGGGGCTCTTACCGACTTAAAGACTAAAAAAGTGAAAAAAGTTTAAACATACGTCATTCTTAAACCGCTAAAAAACGACATTTTCAAACCGCTATTGACAATGGGCTAGGCAAACAAGCGAAGCGCGGTAGAACTCTCTTTTTTTCTCTCCGTATTCTTGACATAGATCCACACCTTACTATTCAAAATGATTTATATAACATTGATGTAAGAGGCGAAAAATGCTTTCTATGCTATTGTACAATGCTTATAAGGTATTCTATAAGCAACGCTCCTCCCACCACTAATATAATAAAAAAGGAACTCAATGTGTTTACATTCAAACCTATCAACTTATTCTTTTTTATACTTAAAGCCCATTTCAAGCTAATATAATTTAGAAATAAACCTGTAATAAACATCAAAAAAGCCAGTTTAGCCACAATATAAACCAATAGAAAATAATACGGCATTGATATTATGATAGAAAAGTAATAATAGTTTGAAAATATGATATTGTAATTAGAATATAAAAAACCATTGCCACTTTGTATATCTCTCTTCTTTATAAAAATCGGAATAAAAAAACTATTGAAGAAGAGCATTATGATCCAAGTAGAAACTACAACAATATCGTCCATAACATTTAGTACATAAGTAATGAAAAATATTGCATAAGGAGTTAAAAAACAACCTAAAGCATTCATTGATGAACACATATTTAACATATTTTTTTTAAGAAGTTGAAAGAACATCATTATCACCTATTTTTTTGATGTATTGATTCTTTAAATGCTTTTAATCTATATTTAGATAAAGGGATATTATAATTACCTATTGAAATTTCATAACTAGATTTAGATACTTGAGTAAGTTCAATAGCATAATTCAAATTTGCGAGATAACATCTATGCGTTCTAAAAAACGAACCTAATAATTCTTTTTCTAAATTCTCTAATGTTGTTTTAATACGAACTCTATCTTCATTTAATTGTGCGTATATTATAGAATTCACAGATTCAAAAAACACAACGTCCTCTGGAGAAAAAAAGATTGTATTTTCAGTGTTCACTGACATCCCATTTAAACTTTTCGTAATTATTAACTCATTAGTTAACGGTTCCGAAAAGTTCAGTGTTTTGTATTTTCTGAGATTCTCGTTTGATAAATCATCAACAAAAATAATGTATTTTTTTTCTTTTAAAGACTGCCCAACGTCTATTATTTCATAAAAAGATGGATCGTTTATAATTTCACATGTAGGTGTTGTCAATATGACAATATTAGAATTTAATACCAAGTTAAGATAATAAGCTGTACTTGTTGAATTGATTGGTATACATTCCTCGATTTTCTTCTTTATTGCTTCGTTTTCGTTATTCCAAACTAACAAAAAGTTGATATAACTTTTCACTCCCATACCTGGAAGAGTTTGTATAATTGGATCAACATTAGTTGAACAATCATAATTTTTTAATATATATTCAATAAAGCCTCCTTCATTTCTACGAGGAGGCTTTACAATAACAATACTATTATTTTTCATAGCATGTTTAACTTCATCAAGATAGATATCCTTATCTCTTCCCATGTAAAACACTTCCTAATTCCTTAGATAAGGTTAATTATATCCTGGTTTATGTGACGTTTCAATGCGTATAAAAATCCTGCTTTGCCTAGTAACAAATTCCAAGAATCGATGTTATTAGGGAATCCGGATAAAAAAGTATCTAAATCCAATATATGTGAAATTATCCTATTTTTTTCATTAGTTAAATCATTAAAACCTAGTTCTTCTAAAATATTGCTTGTTTCAATAAAACCGCTGGCACCATTACATATAGAGTGATTATCAAAATAATAATGT
>NZ_PPQN01000113.1 GCF_002901995.1 Staphylococcus coagulans
CAAATGGAGCAGACATTCCGAAGGATTGGGAAATAACAGTAGATCCAAATACAGGAACAGTAACAGTAACGCCACCAAAAGATGCGACACCAGGGACACCGGTCGAAGTACCAGTAAAAGTCACATATCCAGATGGCTCATCAGAAGAGACACCAGTCAGAGTAACAGTGGACACGCCAGACAGTGGAAACTATAACCCAGGATATGAAGAAGGACATACAAAACCGGGTGTACCAGTACAAGTACCACAAACTAAAGATCCAAATGTTCCAACAGGAAGCAGTTATGAAATACCAAATGGAGCAGACATTCCGAAGGA
>NZ_PPQN01000012.1 GCF_002901995.1 Staphylococcus coagulans
GTTTCAAATTCAAATCGAGTAGCGAGCGAGTCAGCATCAACAAGTGACTCCGTATCAACATCAAATCGATTAGTTAGCGAGTCGACATCAGTGAGTGAATCAGCTTCTGCATCAGTAGCTAAGAGTGAATCAGCATCAACAAGCGAATCTGTATCAACATCAAATCGATTAGCGAGCGAGTCAACATCGACAAGTGAGTCCGACTCGGCATCAGTAGCTAATAGTGATTCAGTATCAACAAGTGAATCTGTGTCAAATTCAAATAGAGTAGCGAGCGAGTCGACGTCAACAAGTGCATCAACGTCAGTAAGTGAATCAGATTCAACATCTGTATCTAATAGTGATTCAGCATCAACAAGTGAATCGGTTTCAAATTCAAATAGAGTAGCGAGTGAGTCGACATCGACAAGTGACTCCGTATCAACATCAAATCGATTAGTTAGCGAGTCGACATCAGTAAGTGATTCAAACTCAGAATCAGTGGCTAATAGTGATTCCGTGTCTACGAGCGAATCGGTTTCAAATTCAAATCGAGTAGCAAGTGAGTCAACTTCTACAAGCACATCGACGTCAGTGAGTGACTCTGCTTCAATATCAGCAGTTAAGAGTGATTCAGTGTCAACGAGTGAATCAGATTCAACATCAAATCAAGTAGTGAGCGAGTCAACTTCAACAAGCACATCAAAAGCGGTGAGTGAATCAGATTCAACATCTGTATCTAATAGTGATTCAGCATCAACAAGTGAATCGGAATCAAATTCGAACAGAATAGCAAGTGAGTCTACTTCTACAAGCACATCAACGTCAGTAAGTGACTCAGCATCAACATCAGTGGCTAAGAGCGAATCGGTATCAACAAGCGATTCTGTTTCAAATTCAAATCGAGTAGCGAGTGAATCGACATCGACAAGCGATTCAACATCAGTGAGTGATTCAAATTCCGCATCAGTGGCTAATAGTGATTCCGTATCAACAAGCGAATCGGTTTCAAATTCAAATCGAGTAGCAAGCGAGTCGACGTCAACAAGTGAATCAACGTCGGTGAGTAAATCAGCTTCCGAGTCAGTAGTTAAGAGTGCGTCGACATCGACAAGTGAATCGGAATCAAATTCGAATCGAGTAGCAAGTGAGTCAACATCAACAAGTGCATCAACATCAGTGAGTGAATCAGCTTCCGTATCAGCAGCTAAGAGCACATCAACATCAGCAAGCGAATCGGTTTCAAATTCAAATCGATTAGAGAGCGAGTCAACATCGACAAGTGAGTCCGACTCGGCATCAGTAGCTAATAGTGATTCAGTATCAACAAGTGAATCTGTTTCAAATTCAAATAGAGTAGCGAGTGAGTCAACATCAGCAAGTGAATCAGACTCTGCATCAACAGCTCAGAGTGCATCGATTTCGACAAGTGACTCAACTTCAGTAAGTGAGTCAGACTCTGCATCAGTGAACAAAGCATCAGTAAGTGCATCAACATCTGAATCAGCGAGCACGTCAACGTCGGTGAGTGCGTCAGCATCTGAGTCGACGAACAAAACAAGCGAATCAGCATCAACGAGCACATCGACATCAGTAAGTGCATCAGCATCTGAATCAGTGAACAAAGCATCAGAAAGTACATCAACATCAATAAGTACATCTGAATCTGAATCGGCAAGCAAATCAAGCGGATCAACTTCTACAAGTGCATCAACATCGGTGAGTGAATCAGATTCCACATCAGTAGCTAAGAGCAATTCAGCGTCAACAAGTGAGTCAGTTTCTACATCGAATCAAGTAGCAAGCGAGTCCGAATCAACGAGCACATCGACATCAGTAAGTGCATCAGACTCTGAATCGGCAAGCAAATCAAGCGGATCAGCTTCAGTAAGCACATCAACATCGGTAAGTGAATCAGACTCTGCATCAGCAGTTAAGAGTGCATCGGTATCAACAAGTGAATCTGTATCAAATTCAGCTCAAGTAGCAAGCGAGTCGACATCAACAAGAACATCAGCATCAGAAAGTGCGTCAGCATCTGAGTCGGCGAATAAAGCAAGCGATTCAGTATCAGCGAGCACGTCGACATCAGTGAGTACTTCGACATCTGAATCGGCAAACAAAGCAAGTGAGTCGACATCAACAAGTACGTCAACGTCGGTGAGTGTGTCAACATCTGAATCAGTGAACAAAGCGAGCGAATCAGTATCAGTAAGCACATCAACATCAGAAAGTGCTTCGACATCTGAGTCGGCGAATAAAGCAAGCGCGTCAGCGTCCGTAAGTGAATTAACATCTGAATCAGCGAGTACGTCAACGTCGGTGAGTGTGTCAACATCTGAATCAGTAAACAAAGCGAGCGAATCCGTTTCAGTAAGCACATTGACATCAGTGAGCACATCAACGTCGGTGAGTGCGTCAACATCTGAATCGGCGAACAAAGCAAGCGGATTAGCGTCAGCGAGCACGTCAACGTCAGTAAGTGCGTCAGCATCTGAGTCGACGAACAAAGCAAGCGCGTCAGCGTCCGTAAGTGCATCAACATCTGAATCAGCGAGCACGTCAACGTCGGAAAGTGCATCAGCATCTGAGTCTGTAAATAAAGCAAGCGGATCAGCTTCAGAAAGCACATCAACATCGATGAGTGAGTCAACATCCGAATCAGTGAACAGAGCGAGCGAGTCAGCATCGACTTCAGCTCAAGTAGCAAGCGAATCAGCATCAACGAGCACATCGACATCAGTAAGTGCACCAACATCTGAGTCGGCAAACAAAGCGAGTGAAACTGCTTCAGTAAGTACTTCAACGTCAGTGAGTGCTTCGACATCTGAATCAGTGAACAAAGCGAGCGAATCAGCATCAGCAAGCACGTCAGCATCTGAATCTGCGACACATGTGATGACTTCAACAGGCAAATCATTAACAATAGATTTACCAATCGGTGTAATTAGTGAATCAATGAGTACGTCAACGTCTGATAAACTTCCTACTAATGTATCTGAGTTAATCAGTGAGTCTGTAAGTGTATCAACAAGCCAATCTACCGTTGATTCTATGTCAAACGCGTCTAGCGTGAGTCTTAAAGATCAACAATCATTGTCAGCTTCACGTTTGACTAGTGCGTCGATGCGTGCTATGAGCAGTAGTTCAACAAGTACATCCGCTTCTGATTCACAATCAACAGCGATGTCTACAAATCTTGAACTTAAGTCCACTGAACAGTTGAGTGAATCGACAAGTGTATCAGAGCGTAGTTCGTTAAGTCATGCTATGAGTGAGTCTGAATCAATGAGCATGTCAGCAGATCAATCTAATGAAACTGTTGCAACAATGAGTCAGTCTGCAAGTGCAGATAAGAGCACGTCAATCAGCACTTCAACTAGCAATTTGGCATCAATGGCTGCTTCTGAGTATGAAGCAAACTCTGTTTCAACATTAACAAGTGAATCGATGAATGCTTCTCTAAGTGATTCATTGTTTGCACAAATGTCAGAAAAACAATCATTGGCAGAATCTCAATCAGAAAGTGCGTCAGCAAGCACATCAGAATCGAATTCAAAAGTAGATGCTGATAAAACAAGTGTATCCACAAGCGTTTCTGAATTTGGTTTACAAATCCAATCATTATCAGTGAGTGCGTCAACAAGCGTGTCATTGATGTTTAATGACATCAGAAGTCTTTCAGCTAGTGCATCGATGAGCACATCGTTATCAACAAGCGCAATTGAAAGCCACAAAAATCACACACCAAGTGAGATGGCTTCAGCTGAGTCAGCATCATTATCAGCAAGGACTTCGACAAGTGATTCAACAGTCGCTTCTACATCAGCAAGTCAATCGGGTGTATTGAGAGCTTCTGAACAAGCATCCATGAGCCAACGAGTATCTGAAAGTACTTCGATGAAAAATGCGTCATCTCAATCACAAATTGCGTCGAAATCAGAACAAGCATCATTATCTAAGTCAGCGCATCAGTCGGTACAACATTCGACAAGTGATTCAGCATTACTTTCCAAATCAGCAAGCCTTTCAGAATATGAAAAAGCTTCACAAAAAGCTGCAGAAAGTGCATCAACTTCTACTTCAATCGTAGAACAAGCATCAGCAAGTGCATCGATGAGTACAGCTTCAAGTGTATCGATTTCAGTATCGAACTCTGACAAAGCATCGTTAAGTCATTCAGTAGAAGAAGCACGTTTGAATAGTCAATCTATGAGTGCATCATTGAGTGAAATAGCAAGTGCGGAAGCTTCAACATCAACAGATGCATCATTGTCAGCAAGTGTAAATCAAGCTGTATCTGAAGCAGCGAGCGCGTCAACAAGTGCATCGTTGAGTACTTCAACAAGTACATCTGTATCAGAAGCAATGTCTGTAAATGCAGATGAAAGTGCGTCATTATCAGCATCTCGTCATATGAGTGATTCAGTAAGTATGTCTACAAGCGCATCAGATAGCTTGTCAACATACGAAAGTGTATCAATGAGCCTTTCTGTTAAAGAATCACAATCTATGAGTACATCAACGTCCGAAAGTGAATCAGCAAGTACGTCAATGAGTACATCAGTGTCAGAAAGCGAATCAACAAGTATGTCAATGAGCACATCAGTGTCCGAAAGTGGATCAACAAGTATGTCAATGAGTGCATCAATGTCAGAAAGTGGATCAGCAAGTATGTCGATGAGTACATCAATGTCTCAAACTTCATCTGATAGCGAATCGTCTGCTATGAATGCAATGACAAATGCGACACCTTCGATGGATGCGCAAACAATGCAATCATCAGACACGCAAACGCAACAAGCAAAAGCATCGGAACAAACATTACCAGATACGGGTCAAACAACATCACAAAGTGGCTTGTTTGCAGCGATTGCAGCAATGTTTGCAGGTCTTGGATTGTTAAAAAAATCTAAAAAAGATAAAGAGGATGATCACCAATCATCTGAACAATAAAAATAAGTTCAAACATGGTAGAAGGGGCTAGAACAATAAAGTCAAAGGGATAGCCCCTTTGACCCCATGTTTTATATAAAAGAGGGTTAATGTGAGAGGTAATATCATTAAACGTATTTTTAAACAATATGAATACAAAATTCTACACAAAAGAATACTGTTCACAATTCTTATTTTATTGATATACATATTAGGAGGCCATGTTCCAATCATCAGTGCACATGCAATGAAATATCAGGGCAATGGGTTTTATAGGCTAGCTGTTTCTAATATGGGTGGAGATATTTCAAGATTGAATGTTTTTTCACTTGGACTCGGTCCATGGTTAACAGCATTGCTTATTATTAGCTTATGGTCTTACAAAAACATTGAGAAATCGATGAGACAAACACGAGCGGAAAAGCATTTTAAAGAAAAGTTTCTGACTTTAATTTTGAGTATTGTGCAAGGCTGCTTTGTTTTAAATCAATTCGTTTATCATAGTCATTTAAAACAATCCAATGCATTGCTTTTATTATTAATTTTAATTGCGGGCTCAATGATGCTCGTTTGGCTTGCCGATCAAAATGTAAGAAATGGCGTTGCCGGGCCAATGCCAATCGTTATGTTAAGCATTGTGAGATCTATATTTAATCAGCATGGACCTAAATTAAATATAGAAACATACGAAATCATCATTGTCACTGTATTGATTGTGGCAGCATTATTTACTTTATTGCTGATTGAATTAATAGAATACCGAACAAAATATCAAGATATTTTGGATGTTTCAAAAGAAAATACGGTGAATTATTTAGCATGGAAACTCAATCCAGGTGGAAGTCTATCCATCATGATTAGTTTATCTGTCTTTCTACTATTAAATAGTACGTTAAATCTAGCACTGAGTTTGACGATAGGACAGACTGCCCATATTAAAATTTTTTCTTTCGATAATTATATCGGCATCAGTACGTATTTATTGATACAGATCGTATTAGGGTATTTTCTGTCACGATTAATGATTAATACGAAGCAAAACTCGAAAAACTTCTTAAAAAATGGAAACTATTTTATAGGTGTGCGGCCTGGAAAAGAGACATCCGCTTATCTCAATCGTATGGCTACAAGAATATGTTGGTTTGGAACGTTTATTGTTGGGATTATCATTGGCATACCGTTGTATTGCTCATTATTTATCCCACATTTGTCTCAACAAATATATTTAGCCGTACAATTGATTATTTTAGTTTATATTGCGATTAATATTGCAGATACATTTAGAACCTATCTCTATTTCGATAAGTATCAACATGTTTTAAAACAATATTGGTGAGGAGACAATTATGAAATGTTTTATCCCGGCTTGGTATAGCGATGAGAATTGGTGGCAAAGCCATGCCAAACCCATCTTTTTTAAAAAATCTAAAACAGAATTTGATGATTTAATCAGTCTGATGGGCATGCATCTTAAAAATGAGCAGCCATTTGTACTTGTGCTATTAAATTATAGTCCTGATTTACGTACGTTTTTACATCGACATGACTTGTTTGATGCACATTATTGGTCATTATTTGATGAGATTCAAGGTTTTAAACATCAAACGCCGCAATCTGTGGACTATCGACAGCTCAATTGGCCTGAAGAGACAGAATTTATATATATGCCATTTTATATTCGTGCAATCACTTCGGAGTTTCAGTATTCAAATATCTATTTTAGTCAAGAGGGCTATCTCATTTGGATTGAGACATATGAAAACGATGTGAAACGCCGACGTTATATTTTTGATGATCGCGGTTTTCTATCTAGTGTGATGATTTATGACGATAAAGGACAAGTTGATCATCAACTTTATATGACATTTGATGGTGACTGGGTGATGAAAGAAGATGGTGCTACTGGAAAAGTTGAAATTCATCACAAATATCAACCTCTTTTTAATCAAATCACTTATGCACATATGACCGACATTATTCATGAATGGTTCCAACGGTATATAGACCGTGCGGACACACCTATTGAAGCGGCGATTGTTGCATCGGATATACGCCACAATCATTTGGTTGCGGCACACATTCCATGTGAACAGCTCTGTTTTTCCATATTTCAAGGCAGAAAAAGTGCAGAGCCTGAAAATGAGTTTGCTTCAATTAAAAAAGGACGTTATTGGCTTGTAGATACTATTGATAATGAGGGACGTCTTTCGCATTATCAAAAGCAATTTCAAAGTGACAATCAAATGATGCGTATTACGCCTTTTGATGTTCAAGTTCATGCAAATATCAGTAGTCAGCTTCATGAAATGAAGATAGGTGTATGGATAGACGGGATTGATCCGTTACTATTCGAATGCACAATGGCGCAATTGAAAGTGGAAATGCAACAGCATCCACAAGTCCGTGTGGAATTGTTGAGTAAAACACATGATGTGATACCCTCATGGATTAATGAAACGATGCAGCATATCAATCGTGAATTGAGTGGAAATAATTCAACACCTGAAATGATTCGCGATATTGTAGGCGATGAAGCAATCGAATATGTTGTGTTGAAAAAAGTGCCTTTTGAAAATCAACTTGTTGAAGCAATTGCGACGATGCGACTCATTATTGATCTAAGTGACGAGCCAGATTTGTTTCTACAAATTTGTTCAATTGGGGCAGGTTTACCACAGATTAATCTTAACCCCACAGACTATGTACAACATGGTGTGAATGGCTATCTCCTTCATCATATTGATGATTTGGCGATTGCGACAGATTACTTCTTAAATCATTTAAAAAATTGGAACCATGCTTTTGCTTATTCGATGAAGTTAGCCAAACATTATGCATCTCATCAAATCGTCAAACAATTAGCGCATTGGATAGTGGGTGATGAAAATGGCGCGTAAATATAAAGTCTTACAAATAGGTGGTAATGATTTGTCATCACACTTTTTAACGAAAGAGGATGTTGTTTTTCAATTTTTAACAACCCGTGCGTTAGAAGATAAAGTGACATACGATGAATATTTGAATGATAAAGCATATGATCTTATTTTTGTACAAACTGCTTATTCACAACCTTTAATGAAGGCTTTACAAAATATCACTGCACCGTACAACACTTATATTGATCAACAATTTTGGGGCTCAAAATTTAAATCAGAGCCACTGGTTCGTGAACGGATGATTCGTCCATTTCAATATAAGACTTCGGAAGAATGTATTCATAAATTGTTAGCCTTATCGTTCTCAGGACAGTATGGGGATAAAATTGCGCCTCACACTTGTATCGTCAATTCAAGATTTAAAGGTGACGCATACTATGATGGAAGTCATGCGATTGTGCTCACTGGAGATTTTGGGGAAGACTTTAAGCCCATTTTATCGTGGCAAAATTATTTAGTTTATGATCGTGAGAAAGTGATTCAAATATGGCCTGAGTATACTGTCACAGGCCGTGTTGAAGTTTTATTTACGCTTCGATTATTGGATTTTGGGACAGCTGGAAAATTTAGTCGAGAATTTGTCTTAAAAGGTGAAGAACTAAAACGTCCTTTAGAGATACCAGTGGCAGATGAGAATGCGTATATTCTTATTACTGCAAAGGCGAAAGGAACCGGAACTTTACGGGTAGGTGCGATACACAAAAGATGGTCTCGAATGGAAATGGGGCAATGTATTTTAGGTGGAGAACGCTATGTCGATGAAAATCGAGAAGAGTTTCTTCATTATTTTGATCCCGGTGATTTGAAGCCGCCCCTCAATGTCTATTTCAGTGGTTATCGGACTGCCGAAGGGTTTGAAGGATTTTATATGATGCGTAAATTTAAAACGCCATTCCTACTGATCGCTGATCCGAGAGTAGAAGGAGGCGCATTTTATTTAGGCTCAAAGTCTTTTGAATCCAACATTATTAAAGTGATTCAAGATAAGTTGAAATTTCTTGGTTTTAAAGATGATGATTTAATCTTATCTGGGCTTTCTATGGGATCATTTGGCGCTTTATATTATGGCGCACAGTTAAAACCAGCAGCAATCGTTGTTGGAAAGCCGCTGGTGAATATTGGGACTATCGCTGAATGTATGCGTTTAAAACGACCTGAAGAATTTGGAACTGCGATTGACGTATTGATGAAGAATGAAAAAGCAATGGATGCGGATTCAATTCAAAGGCTCAACCGGAGATTTTGGAATGTTTTAGAGCAGTCGAATATTAAAGAGACCACCGTTGCTGTCTCGTATATGGAAGATGATGACTATGACATCGAAGCATTCAATATGCTGTTGCCACTTTTATCCCGTCAGCATATCCGTGTGATGAGCCGCAGTATACCGGGGCGACATAATGATGATTCTGAAACGATTACAAACTGGTTTGTTAATTTTTACAATATGATTCTTGAGAGTCGATTTGGGAGAGTGACACATGAAAGAAAAGGATAGTTTTAATATTCGATGGACACAAATCACGTCCAATACATTTATGTATGGGACACAATTTCGATTTCATGCGTCAGAGACAGTCTTTCAAAATGAATTAATGCCGTCTGGAATCGTCATTCACCAATGGGAAATGATGACAAATTTTCAGAAAGATAAAACGATACCCACGTTGCCAATTTTAAAGAAAGATCAGACTTATCATTTCAAATTTGATTATGATGTGGAGCCCTCACATGGCATTTATTTTAAAATCATTTTTAAACATCGAGATAACACGGTCTGTGATGTTCAAATTATTCTTGGACATGAAGCGGAAGTACGAATGCCACAACAGGCATTTAATTATGAACTTCAAATGATTAATGCTGCTTCAAAAGTTGTGAAATTTCGTCAAATTTGTATTAAAGAAGGAGAAGATGCGCAACTGGATAATCAACTATACATCAGTGATATCCAAAATAAAGTGTCACATCTCCCTATAGTGAATATCGTATTTGTCGAAAAAAATGGAGTCAGCAACAGTGCGCTTCGCCAGTTCCCGAACTGTATCACAGTGCACAATTGGGACGTAGCATCTATGGCGCAAGTGGTATCAAATTTGACGGCACGGATCAATGCGTTAGGAAAGCAATGTTCACTTCATTTCATAGGTTATCATTCACGTTCCAATGTAATGGCGTGTGTCATGACATCGCATATGAAAGGCACAGCATTTGTGACACAACGACCAAATCATGAGGAAATCGAAATGAATACTGATGTCGCGCATGTTGTCGTTTATCAAACGGAGAACCATTTGGATACTGGAGCATTTCAGTTAGTCGAACCGCTATTGAATCCAAGTCGACATCTTGCCATGTTACAAACTGCCAAGGTGTGTGGAGGTGAGCAATGATGCCAAATCGCATTCATGAAACAATTAACCAAGTCCGTTTAAAAAAGCTTAAAAAAATATTGAACCGGATTAATCGCTATCAAGAAGCATATCGTGCTTTACCCGATGAGGCACTTCAACAAAAAACAATGGAATTTAAAAAGAAATTAGAGCAAGGGCTAACATTGGATGACCTCTTGCCAGAAGCCTATGCAGTTGTGAGAGAAGCAAGCTGGCGCGTATTAGGAATGTTTCCTAAAGATGTCCAAGTTTTGGGTGCGATTGTTTTGCATGAAGGTAATATCGCAGAAATGCAAACGGGAGAAGGTAAGACGCTTACAGCAACGTTACCTTTGTACTTGAATGCATTGTCTGGAAAAGGGGCTTACCTTATTACGACCAATGATTATTTGGCTAAGCGCGATTTTCTAGAGATGCAACCATTATTTGAATGGTTAGGGATCACTATCGCTTTAGGCTTTGTTGAAGATCCAGACCATCAATATGAAAAGGGCGAAAAGCAAGCGATTTATAATCATGACATTATCTATACGACAGGTGGACGGCTTGGCTTTGATTATTTAATTGATAATTTAGCAGATAGTAAAGAAGGTAAATTCCTACCCAAACTGAATTACGGCATTATCGATGAAGTGGATTCTATTATTTTAGATTCTGCACAAACACCACTCGTCATTTCTGGTGCGCCTCGTCTTCAATCGAACTTGTTTAAGGTGGTCAAAACGTTTGTAGAAACGCTTGTGGAAAAGCAACATTTCGAAATGAAGAAAACAAAAAAAGAAATTTGGTTGACAGATCAAGGTATTGATGCGGCGAATGCATACTTTGGTATTGAAAATATTTTTGATGCCCCTTATTTCGATTTAGTGCGCAATATTAACTTGGCTTTAAGAGCACGACATTTGTTTGAAAATAACTTTGACTACTTTGTTTTTCAAGGTGACATCGTATTAATAGATCGCATTACTGGACGCATGATGCCAGGTACGAAACTTCAATCAGGCTTACATCAATCGTTAGAGGCGAAAGAAAATGTTGAAATCACGATGGATAGAAGTGTGATGGCGACCATTACTTTTCAAAATTTATTTAAGCAATTTAATGTTTTTTCAGGGATGTCCGCAACAAGCAAACTCGGTGAAAAAGAGTTTTTGGATTTATATACGAAAGTGGTCGTCCAAATTCCAACTGACAAGCCGATTCAGAGACAAGACTTTCCAGACCGCGTTTTTAGAAATGCCGAAGATAAAAATATCGCCATTATCGAACGGGTTCAAGCGCTTTATCAAGAACAACGTCCTGTCCTTGTGATTACACGTACTGCAGAAATGGCAGAATATTTTTCAAGTGCATTTTTTGACCTAGATATACCGAACAATTTGTTGATTGCACAAAATGTTGCGAAAGAAGCACAAATGATTGCAGAAGCGGGGCAGTTAAAAGCAGTCACCGTAGCAACCAGTATGGCTGGTCGTGGGACAGACATTAAATTGGCTGAAGGTGTGAAAGCATTAGGGGGCTTAGCGGTCATAATAAGTGAGCATATGGAAAATAGTCGTGTAGATCGTCAGTTAAGAGGCCGCTCAGGTAGACAAGGGGATCCTGGGACGTCTCAAATTTACATTTCCATTGATGATTATTTGGTTAAGCGATGGGGAGATACAAAGTCTTTAAACATGGACAAACTGATGGAAATGGATACCGATACGCTTCAAAATAGTCTTGTTTTTCAACGACGCATTAAAAAAATTGTGCAACGTGCCCAAAGGGTGTCAGAAGAACAAGGGACACAAACACGAGAGACGTCCAATGAATTTGAAAAAAGTATTAGCGCGCAACGTGAATTGATTTATGAAGAGCGGAATCACATTTTGAATATGACCAAAATAGAGCATCAGCAACTTGAAAGCATTGCGCATGAAGTGTTTACCACACTTGTTAAAAAAGCGACTGTGTCTGAAAGGATGCTCATTGATTATATTTATAAAAATTTAAGCTTTCAGTTTACAAGTGAAATATCAGCACTGAATTTAAATAACCCGAATGAGGTCATTCAATATTTAATGCAATTATTTCAAGAGCAATTGCAATATCAACAAGCGAAATTAAATACGTATTTGTACACACAATTTGTACAAAAGGCGATTTTAAAAGCAGTGGATAGTAATTGGATTAAACAGGTGGATCATTTACAAAAATTAAAATCAAGTGTGAATGCACGTCAAAACGGGAAACGTAATCCTATTTTTGAGTATCATCGTGTCGCGCTCGAATCATTTGAGTTGATGAGAGAAGCAATCAAAAAAGACATCGTGAAATACCTTTGTCAAAGTATTACAAGTTTTGATGAGAAGGGCCGATTAATCGTGCATTTTCCGAATTAGAAGAGGTGATTTCAAATTGACAATTTATAACATTAATTTTGGTATTGGGTGGGCGAGTAGCGGTGTCGAGTATGCACAAATGTATCGTGCCAAATTGCTACGAGAACTAAAAATGCCTTTAAAATTTGTATTTTTAGAATTTATGAGTTCTGAAAATATACAAACCCTTACAGAAAATATAGGTTTTAAAGATGAGGAAGTAATCTGGCTTTATCAGTATTTTACAGATATTAAAATCGCACCGACTTCTTATACTTTAGAAGATATTAAATCAAGCATACATGCCAATGTGGTGAAAGAAGAGCAAGAAGGTAAGGTCAGATGGCTGACGTTGGGACAAGGGGATAGCTATGTCACTTGTTATTTAAAAAATGAACATGAGGATATTGTTGATTTTGCTGAATTTGTTATTAATGGCAAGCTCGTACGCAAAGATTATTATAGTTATGTGCGAACTTTCTCAGAATATTATGCGCCTTATGACAATAAAGCGAAACTTTTTATGCGCCAATTTTACAATGAAGATGGTTCAGTAGCTTATACAGAATATATTGATGGTGGCACGCATATTTATGCGATGAAAGATGCAAAACTTTATACTAAAGAAGCGTTTGTAGCCTATTTCTTCCAAAAATTAAATTTAACAGCTGACGATATTGTGATTTTTGATCGCGCGACTGAAGTAGGTCAAGCTATGATGCAAAATAGTGGCGACAGTAAGTTAGGGGTTGTTGTACACGCGGAACATTTCAGTGAAAATGCGACGGACGAGCATCATATTTTGTGGAACAACTATTATGAATATCAATTTACAAACCATAAAGAGGTTGATTTTTATATTACTGCAACAGAACGTCAAAAAGATATTTTGGCTCAGCAATTTAAGAAATATTTAAATGCAACGCCTAAAATTTTCACAATCCCAGTAGGCTGCTTAGATCAACTGCGGAAGCCAAACAAAAAGCGTAAACCTTATTCAATGATTACAGCGTCAAGATTAGCTAGTGAGAAACATATTGATTGGCTCGTGCGTGCAGCGGTCATTGCTAAAAAAGAAGTACCGAAACTCACATTTGATATCTATGGTGAAGGTGGCGAAAGAGCGCAGATTCAAGATTTAATTCAAAGTCATCAAGCAGAAGATTATATTCGCTTGTTAGGTCACGTTAAATTAGACGATGTTTATGCAGATTATAAGCTATTTGCGGCAGCTTCTACGAGTGAAGGATTTGGTTTAACGTTGATGGAAGCGGTTGGCTCTGGTTTAGGAATGATCGGCTTTGATGTGAATTACGGCAATCCTACGTTTATTCGAGATGGAAAAAATGGATATCTTATTCCGATTGATGTCAAAGAAGAAGGCAATGAGGCGATTATTCAGCGTCTTGCGGATGCGATGGTGCAATACTTTAATCATGGACCTAAAAAGCCACACGATACCTCTTATCGAATTGCACGTCCTTACTTATTAGAAAATATTCAACAAAATTGGAAAGATTTAGTAGAAGAGGTGCAACATGGTTAATTTGTTCGAACATTTTGATAGTGAAACAAAAGCATTATATGATTCTTTAAGTTTAGCTGATGAACAAGCGCCAACAATTGTGCTGGAAGATGATGGTTTTTTGCCTGAAGGAATGATAACACCGTACCAATTTTTCGCGAACTATCGTGCACCTAAAAATGGACGTCCGCTTTATTTCAATGAAATTCCTGTCCCTAGATTTTGGGAAATAGAAGGGAATAATGAAGAAGCATGGGTTAAAGATATGAGTCAAAAACGTGCGATGATTCAATATAGACCGGGTGAAAAACGCCGTCATGTGAGTCATGTTGAATGGTTGAATCAGCAAGGAAAGTTACAGTATGTGGATCATTATACGCAACACGGTGTGCTTTTTGCACAAACGGTTTATGATTTAAATAGAAACATAATTTTTAGACGCTATTTTGATCAAGACGGTAAAGATGTAATTTATTACAATTTCTTAGCGCAATCTGTCGTATTAAATTGGAAAGGTGAGCAGTACCACTTTGAAAGTCATATCGCATTTTTAACCTTTTTCTTAGAAGCATTGGAGATTGACTTAAACCACTTTGTGGTGAACTCATTAGGAACGCCTTTCTCAGTGCTGTATTATCTTAATCATAGAGGGCAAGATGTCCTCTATTGGCAAGAACATTGTAAAGGAAATGTCCCAGGTAATATGGAGTTAATTTTTAATAACGATACAGGCCAAAGAGATTTCCAAATTGTAGTGACACATAAAGAGGAATATGAAGCAATTACTGAAGCGGTTAATGAAGATGCATGTTCAGTTATTCATGAGGGTGGTTATTTGTATCAATATGAAAAGGCGAACACATATCAACCCCAAATTCTCACAATGACAAACACCGATCAAATTCATCATATCGCTTCAATCATAGAGGCATGCCCATTTGCGACATTCCATGTTGGTGCGGTCACTGAGATGTCGTCGGTACTCACTCAACTTGAGCGTTATAAAAATGTTCGATTATATCAAGCGATTGAATTAAGTACAGTCGAGAAGTTATATCAAAAGTGCGACATTTATTTGGATATTAATGAAGGTGGCGAAATTATCGATGCAGTTCGTAAAGCCTTCAATTACGATATGCTGATTTTAGGCTATGCAGCTATTGCACATAATCGCACGTATACGGCACCTCAAAACTTATTCTCAAAAGAGGATGAAGCAGCAGAATTAAAACAAGCATTGCGCGATGTGCATTTGAAAAAGCGTTACTTTAAAGTACGCCAAAATTATCAAAAAACACATGCTAACGAAATCACAGTTAAACAATTTAAAACAATCCATCAATTGGCATACGGGCAAAAGTAATTGCTTAGGCGTATGCAATAAACAAACGGAGTCAGACTTTATGCGATTGATACGCATAGCTTGTCCTGACTCCGTTTTATTTTTGTGTTTTCGGCTTTCTCCAATGTGATGAATGTGCTTTATTCACGTACCATTTCAAAGATACCAGCAGCACCCATGCCGACACCAATACACATCGTCACCATGCCGTAACGTGTGTCTGGTCGTTTTTTCATTTCAGAGAGTAAACGTGCGGTAAGCATCGCACCCGTTGCACCGAGTGGATGGCCTAATGCAATGGCACCACCATTAACATTCGTTTTATCAGCACTGAGTCCTGTTTCTCGCATAGAAGCTAAAGTTTGTGCTGCAAAGGCTTCATTCAATTCAACTAAATCAATATCATCAATCGTTAAGTTGGCAGATTTTAACACTTCAGGAATGGCGTAAACAGGGCCGATACCCATAAGTTTTGGATCTACGCCGACTGCTTTAAAACTAACAAATCGGGCGATAGGTTTGACATTGAGCGCTTTTACTTTTTCCCCAGACATGACGACGACAAAGCCTGTTCCATCAGAAAGTGGTGCAGAAGTTGCGGCTGTGACTGTTCCGTCTGATTTAAATACGGTTGGTAGTTGGCGCAACGTTTCAACGTTCGTATCAGGGCGTATAAATTCATCTTGATCAAACGTTTCTACATGTACCTCTGGACCATCAGCATGATATTCAACCTTGTGAATATCGATAGGTATAATTTCATCTTCAAATTTACCCTCTCGTTGCGCACGTGCAGCACGTTGATGACTTTGTACGGCATAGGCATCTTGGTCTTCTCGAGAAACTTTATATGTTTGTGCAACATTCTCGGCTGTAAGTCCCATAGGAGTTGAAACACCTACATTTTGATCCTCTAAGATGGGGTTGTTGGTCGGTTCATTGCCCCCCATAGGTACAGTACTCATCAGTTCTACGCCACCAGCGACAATAATATCCCCTTGTCCGGCTATAATCTGATTGGCTGCGAGCGCAATTGTTTGTAATCCAGATGAGCAATACCGATTGACGGTTTGACCAGGTACGGACTCCGGTAGACCTGCTCTTAATGCAATTGTTCTGGCGATGTTTTGACCTTGTAAACCTTCTGGAAAAGCATTTCCGACAATGACATCATCTACCATATCAAAGCGAAATTGGCCGCTAACCCGTTTTAAGACGCCTGATAAAACTTGAGCTGCTACTTCATCAGGTCTTTCGTGAAACATAGCACCGTTTTTTGATTTTGCTGCTGCCGACCGTCCGTATGCGACAATATAGGCTTCACGCATATTCATCATCCTTTCTCAACAAACTTAGTTTCTTAAAGGCTTCCCATTTTTTAACATATAACTGATACGGTCATATGTTGGTTCTGATTTTAAAAGTGCAATAAAATGTTGTTTTTCCAGTTTTTGCATATAGCGTTGATTGATATAAGTGTTGCGCGGTAAGTTTCCGCCCGACAGTACTGTTGCAATACGTACCGCGATATTATAGTCATGATCACTAATAAAATGGCCCTCACGTTGTGCGTCAAGTTGACCTTTAGCTAAGGCGAGAAAATCTTGACCTAACGCAATGTATTGACGCTTAGGTTCAGGTCTGTAATGTGCATCAGCCTCGAATTGTGCCCGTTTTAAAGCGACTTCTACACGTCGATCTTGATTGAAAATAATGCTGTCTGTCGGTTTTAAAAAGCCATAACGGCGTGCTTCAAAGGCATTGGTAGAAACTTTAGCAAGACCAATTGTTTGTAACAGTTGTAACATAGATGCTTGTTTATCATTAAACAGGTGGTCAGTTTGGAAAATACGTCCAGCCAATTCAGCAAGGCCTCCGCCACTTGGTAATAAACCTACGCCTGCCTCCACTAAGCCGATATATGTTTCACTGCTCGCGACGACAAATGGAGAATGAAGCACCAGTTCACAACCTCCGCCTAATGCCCGGCCTTGAACCGCAGTCACAATAGGTTTCGTACTATATTTTAAGCGATTGAAACTTGAATGAAGCTTTTCGATTGCAGGTGCGACCCATTCTTCTACTTTTTGAGCTTCATGTGCTTCTTTCATCGCATAGAGATTAGCGCCTACACTAAAGTGGGGTCCTTCTGCGTAGATCACCATACTTGAGTAGGCTTCGTTTTCTAATATGTCAATTGCTTCGACCAAATCATCATTAAAGTCATCAGTGATAACGTTATTTTTACTTTGCAGTTTAAATAAAAGTTGATGTCTGTTAACAATCGCTAATTGTGAATCCTCACGATTCCAAATGACTTCATCAATTATTTCTGAAACAGGTGTCACATGTGCAATCGTTTCGTCCTCTTGGTAGAAACCTTCTTCATGTGCTTCAATCCACTCTGGCAAGTCACCCAGTTCAGATTGTAGCCGTGCTTTCACACGCTCAAAGCCCATTAAATCCCAAAGCTGAAATGGGCCGAGTTTCCAGTTGAATCCCCATACAATAGCGCGATCGATATCACGGAAATCACTAGTGGCGTAAGGGACATTAATCGCAGCATAATAGAAATTGTTACGCAACGTTTCCCATAAAAATAGTCCGGCAGGGTCTTTCGCATTAAAGATGACATCTAAATTGTGCGCTAAGTCTTTGTTAAATTCTGCCAATATTGGGAGTTGAGGCGCTTCAACTTGAATATAATCTTGTTGTTTTGAATCGTAAACAAGTCTTTGATGCTGCTTTTTATCTTTCTTATAAAAGCCTTGCTTCGTTTTTCGACCCAGTGCGCCCGCTTCATAGAGTTGATTGACTAAAGTGACATCTTTGAAATAGGGTTTTTCTTTTTCTGATTGTTGCATACCACGCGTTACGGAAACGGCAATGTCCAACCCAACTAAGTCAGACAATGCATAAGTGCCTGTTTTTGGACGCCCGATAATCTGTCCTGTGAGAGTATCCACTTCAGGGATAGATAAATTTTGTTGTTCTGCGCGATACATAATATCATTCATCGTTTGTGTGCCGACACGGTTTGCGACAAATCCGGGTACATCATTCACGACAATGACGCCTTTACCTAAGACCTCTTCAGTGAAAGTATGCATCTCATCAATAATCTCTCTACGTGTTTGTTGATTTGGTATTAATTCGACCAATTTCATAATACGAGGTGGGTTAAAGAAGTGTAATCCCATAAAACGCGCTTTGTCTGCGTCATTAAAAACTTTTGAGATAGCCTCAATCGGTATTCCTGATGTGTTCGTTGCAAAGTAAGCATGATTAGGTGCAGACTGTGCGACGCTTTTCCATATCTCGTGTTTAACGCTTAAGTCTTCTTTAACAGCTTCTAAATACAAGTCAGCATCATCATTTTCTAAGTCATCGTTAAAGTTGCCATAAGAAAGATTTGAAGCAAAATCTAAATCGAATAACAACGGTTTCTTAGGGTGTGTGATTCGTTCATATGCTGCTTTAGAAATTTGATTGGGATCGGATTCGTCTAATACGATATCTAATAATTTAACTTTTAATCCTGCATTGACTAATACTGCGGCTAATTGTGCGCCCATTGTACCAGCACCAAGAATTGTAACTTTTCTGATCGTCATCATCATTCCTCCATTTCTAAGCAATTTCAAACTTAATTGATATGACATTGTGTGATAGATGGATTTTGAAGCATAAGCGATTTAAATAAATGCAGAAGTTCCCGTTAATGCGCGGCCAATGACCAGGGCATTAATCTCATGTGTCCCTTCGTACGTGTACATGGCTTCAGCGTCTGAGAAAAAGCGTGCAATGTCATAAGTGTCTGCTAAAATACCATTGCCTCCAGTTATCCCGCGCCCCATCGCTACGGACTCTCGAAGTCGTAACGTATTCATCATTTTGGCTGTGGATGTTGCGACCTCATCATATTCACCATTTTCTTGCATACGTGCCAGCTGTGCGCACATCGCCATCGCATGTGTGAGATTACCTTGAATCATCGCCAGTTTCTCTTGAACAAGTTGAAATTGACTAATTGATTTTCCGAATTGTTGACGTTCTTTTACATAGTCGAGTGTGGCGCGCAATGTCCCAGCAAGCGCGCCGGTAGCCATATATGAGACGCCTGCGCGTGTAGAGTAAAGAATTTTAGCGATATCTTTAAAGCTTGTAATGTTTTGTAAACGGTCAGACTCTTTCACCGTCACTTGATTAAGGTGGATAAGTGCATTAGGGACAATACGTAAGGCAATTTTATTTTCTAAGATTTCAATGTCGACGCCTTCTTGATCAGGTGTCACAATAAAGCAATGCGGCTTTCCTGTAGCTTTATTAATCGCAAATACAGGGATGACATCTGAAACATGTGCGCCACCAATCCACTTTTTAGCACCATTTAATACCCACTCATCACCACGTTGCTCAGCGACAGTTTCTAAACCACCCGCAACGTCAGAACCGTGATCAGGTTCAGTTAACGCAAAACAAGTTCTCAGTTCATGAGACTGTAATTTAGGAACATATTTGGCCACTTGTTCTTTGCTACCACCAAATAAAAACGTATTATGACCTAATCCTTGATGTACCCCTAATAAAGTAGCAAGTGAAACATCGAAGCGTGCAATTGTGTAAGACATGAAAAATTGGAACAGTTGGCTTGGTGTTTTTGCATTTTCACGATCTTTAAAGAGTAGGGGATGACTAAAATAATTCAAGTCACCGATGTCTTTAAAATAATCTTCTGGAACAGTTGCATTGACCCAATGTTGATTAATGTCTTTACGGTATTTGCTTTCTAACAGATGATTGAGCTCTTCAAGTAATGTTAATTCGCCATTGGTTAACATTTTGGAAATGCTTAAAATATCTTCAGGGTAAAGTTTTTTCAATCTTGCTTCTTTTTCAGTAGTCATTTGACATTCCTCCTCAAAATTGCGTATACGATGTTTCCCTTATGCATTGTGATTGGCTTCGGAAGATGCTTCTTTATTTACTTTTGAATTCATCATTTCACGAATCACGAGTTTGTCTGGCTTTTGTGTTGAATTCAGTGGCATATGTGTGACAGGTAAATACATCCGTGGTACTTTGTAGCCTGCAAGACGTTCCCGCATATGCTTGTCCAATTGTTCAACATAGTCAGGTACTTTTTCTCGTAAAATAATAGCCGCGGCGATAGATTCTCCATATTTTGGATGTTCATATCCTACGACGACGCAGCGATCAATTAATGGATGCTCAGCTAAGGCGTTTTCAACTTCTGATGGTAAGACATTTTCGCCACCAGTGATAATGAGTTCTTTCTTACGATCAATAATGTAAATATCGCCATCTTCATCTTTTTTAGCGAGATCCCCCGTTAAGAAGTACTGATTATAGAAAGATTTTTTCGTTTCTTCAGGCTGTCCCCAATACCCAGGTGTCACATTTTTAGAGCGAATGGCCAACTCCCCAATTTCGCCATCGCCCACTTCGTTTTTATCTTCATCCAACACTTTTGCGTCGACAAACATGACCGATTTACCAATGCTCATCGGTTTATGACGTGCATTTTCAGGTGTATTGACCATGACAAGAGGGGCTTCGGTTAAACCGTAGCCATTAATAATGTTAATGCCATATTTTTTGAATGCTTGTTGAATACTAGGTAAAGGTTGCGAGCCGCCTTGAATAACAAACTTGATGGCTCTAAAATCGTCAGGATTAAAGTTTTTTTGGTTCAATGTACTGTAATACATGGTTGGAATCATAATCAAAAAGTCTGGATGATATTGTGCGATGAGGTCATTGAGCGCCTCGCCATTGAAATAACGTTGTAAAACAAGCGTGCCACCGGACATTAAAGTAGGAAGAACTGTATCGTTAAAACCGAGCACATGAAACATAGGTGTTGAAATAATGGTTAAATACTCGGAGTTAAATTTATAAGTTAGTTCAATATTTGCGCCGTTATTGACGAACGATTCATATGAAAACATGACCCCCTTTGGAACACCTGTCGTACCACTTGTATAAATCAATGTAGCGAGATCTGTTGGCTCAACAGCTTTGGCTTTGTAAGCATGATGTTGAGAGGGGTCAACTATTTGATTGTATGCATCTGAATCTATGTCCATATGCAAATAATCAGGATTAATCTCATTAAGTGAACTCAAATGCTTTTCTGCGTAAAAAAGAATTTTTAAACCTGAATCTGACACAACACCGGCAATTTCTTTCGGATTAAGTCGCCAATTGATAGGAAGAAAGACTGCGCCCATTTTAAATGAGGCAAATAATAAATCCAATATGGCGACATCATTAGGTGCAAATATACCAATGACATCTCCTTGTTGAATCCCTTGTGATTCGAGATAATGTGCCATATTATCCGCACGAATATTGAGTTGTTGATATGTCCATTGTGTCTCTTTAAATGGATCGATGACAGCTGGTTTTTCAACATCAAAATCTGCGCGTGTTTTGATCCAGTCGAAATTCATAAATATACCCCCTTGTTTCATTTTTGATCGTCATGCTTCTGTCTGTATGCGATCTAAAAGTGCCCCCCATACGTGATGATAAATGGAAGTGTCGATGGTTTTCAGATTTTTGGAAACGAGCGGTCTAAAGCCCATTTGAGCAATGACATCTCGCTCTATATCTAGTCCTGGTGCGACTTCTATTAGCATCAATCCATCTCGAGTTAATTGAAAGACGGCACGTTCCGTCACATAATAGATTTCTTGCTGAAGTGACTTGGCGTAATCCGCATTAAAGTCAATATTGGATACGTTTGAGACAAATTTTTGCGTCTGTCCTTGTTGTTCAACATGTAAGGCTTGATTTGACACGCTCAGTTGACCCCTAGCAACTAATGTGCCAGAGAAAACAATTTTTTGGACAGACTGACTAATGTCGATGAAACCACCACAGCCATTCATTCGATGACCGAAATATGAGACATTGACATGACCGTATTGATCCACTTCTGCAAAACTCATAAATGCGATTGAAATACCACTGTTATAAATAAAATCCCAAGTTAAATCGTGGCGCATACGGGCATCAACGTTAAAATTCATACCGTAGTAGTCACGACTTCCGATAAAACCACCAAATATGCCAATATCCATAATCGGCTGGACTAGATGTTCCACACGTTCCTCATGCAGGAGGTTGGTGAGTTCGTTATTGATGCCAAAGCCAATGCTAATCGTATCGCCTGTTGTTAAAAATTGAGCCGCCCGACGTAAAATTAATTTTCGTATGCTGAACGGTAAGGGTGGCTCCGGCAAAGATTCAACACGCATTTGTCCAGATAGTGCAGGGCTATATTGTGTTTGAATCAATTGACGGTGATAGGCGATATCTTCTACAACATAAATATAATCAACGAGAGAACCTGGTATAAAAACATGATTTGGATTTTGTTGACGACTATCAACAATAGCTTTCACTTGAACAATGACTGTCCCGTGATGGGCTTTGGCATTTAATGCAACACTGTAACTTTCACCAAGATGCGCTTCTTCATCCATATAAATATTGCCTTTTTCATCAGCATAAGTGCCTCTTAAGAGTGCAATATTAACGGCTGGTAAATGATAATGAAGAAATTCCTCTCCTTCAATATTAATTAAAGAGACTAAAGATTCTTGTGTTTTTTCATTAGCTTTACCGCCTTTATATCGCGGGTCAATATGTGTATGAAGACCGATTTTAGTAATGATACCTGGTGTGAGATGATTGGTTTGACGGTAATGTGTGGCAATCACACCTTGTGGTAAAAAATACGCTTCAACTTGATTCGATTGAATCGCCTGCGCTGTCAAAGGGGAAGCCGTCATTATACTCATGATGATGCGATCGACCATATTGCGTTGAATGAAATGGTCTAAATCAATCGTATGGCCTCCTGTACTAATGTCATTTGCTAACATAAAAGTGAGATGCGCAGGTGAAGCTGTTTCATCATACTGCTCTGCTAATCCGTAAAGTAATGCTGTAGGAAGGTTAGAAACAGTGAGTGCAGCTAAACCAATCACATCGCCATCATGTATCAATGTTTTGAACGTTTCCAAAGTACATTGTTTCATTTACGACAGCTCCTTACACATAATGTAAACCCTTACATGAAATATAACATAGTTCACAAAATTGTAAAAAGAAAAAGACTTTATTTTCAGATATTAGTCACAGTATAGACATAAATAGAGTCGTTGAGCCTTTGTCAACGTTGGAATTCAGTAAGTGGGTTCGTGATAAAAATGTTTCTTAATCTATATACATTTATGAGGATAAAGAGATAAGAGTGATTTAAAAAGAATGACTCGGTTTACGTAAAGTAGAACATTATCCCATACGCAAACCGGTCAGTGATGGACATTCATCCATAGAGGAAGAAGCCGTTGACTTCAAATTGTTGATGAAGCGGTATTATTGTGATTGTAGCGTGGTTTCGAGTTTGCCTAAATGTCTTAATGTAGGCGTTAGTGCGGCAAAGAAAAAGCCTTCTTTGAGTTTACGTGCTTGTGGTGCTTTGGGTGAATAAGCACGAGAGCCACCATTGACCATGGAAGCTTGATTGACTTCTAATAAAAGATAGCCTAGTGCTTTTTTGAGTTGAATGAGTTCTAAAAGGTGTGTTTGTAACGTATCTTGATGGCTTTCAAGTAAGGTATAAAATTGTTGATGTAACTGACGATACCTTTGTTCATAAGCTCTAACGTCATATTCTAGATAAGCATTGATGCCGTTTTGTGCATTTGAAAATTGGCGGATTAAGTCCAATGAACTTTTAATCGCACCAAGTGCAATTGGAATTTGAAGTGCAATAAATTGCGGACGTATCGCTGAAGCAAATTGTTCGGCCTTTTTAGTAATGATTTGGTCTTTAGTCACGTTGACTTCATCAAAAGTAATGCGATATGTAGCAGAACCATTGACGCCAAAGAAATTTGATTTTTCTTCTAACGTGAGCCCTGCTGTATTGGCACGTATAATAAACATAATCAGTTCTCCGTTATTTTGATGTTGAGAAATCGCCCCAAAATAGTGGTCAGATCCAATATTACTTACGGCAGGTAGTTGTCCATTGACTACGATTGTATCGCCATGATCAACATGTGTTAAGTTAAAACTTTCAAGATCATTGAAAGATTTCATCGGATTAGATAAACCCGTAGCCCCCAATACTTCGCCTGATAAAATTTTCTGTTGCAAATCGCGATAGAGTGCGGGTTGTTTTGCTTGTTTTAAATAAGTAGAAAAGGCCAGTTGGCACCATAAACAAAAGCCCGTAGTCAGACAAGCTTCTGAGACTTTTTCGATAGACTGTGCATTTTTTATGAGATTGTCTTCTGAAAAATGGCCTTCTGCGAAAAGTTGTTGGATGAATGATTTAGCATAGTAATCACCGTAATCAATATCAATTAAATAAGGTTCTAGTTCATTTTCAATCAGTGTGTCGATAGACATGCGTGATGCCTCCTATAAATTAAGATTCCCCAAAGTGCTTGAGCATTAATTTTTCTAAATAACTAATGAGCCGATCGATTAAAAATCCAAAAAGCCCGATAAAAAAGATAGCTGATAAGACATCTTCTAAATTCAGCATGTTTCGTGAGTCTACAATCAAGAAGCCCAAACCAGACTGTGCTCCAATCATTTCTCCAGAGACTAAGAAAATCCAACTCGTTCCAACAGCGATATGTATCCCTGTCATCATGTACTTAAATGCGCCTGGAAAAATAATATTTTGATAGAGCTTCCATCCGGTTAAGTTCAAATTGCTAGCTATTTTTAAATAATGCGGATCAATTGTACGTACGCCTTTAATCGTATTAAAGACAATTGGAAAGAACGCAGCAATAAAAATAATTACAATCGCTGGCAAGTTTCCTATGCCAAACCATAGGACGATAAAAGGGGACCACGCAATAGGCGATATGGGCCTTACTAATTGGAGTAAAGGTTCAATCGCGTGAAAAGATGCATCATTGCGGCCTAATAAAATGCCAATAGGAATTGCCAACACAATCGCAAAGATAAACCCAATGACGAAGCGGTAGAGACTAATACCGAGATGGATGCCAATTTCCCCGGTTATAATGAATTTCCAAATGCTTGCTCCAACTTGTAAGGGACTTGGTAAGAGGATAGGGGGATAGTGACCTATCCAAATGACGAGTTGCCAAATAAAAAGAAAAAGTACAAAAGTAATTAAAGGGAGTATAAAGCGTTGAGATAACCGACTATTGCTCATAGGAACTAACCCTCCTTGTATAATGATGGATCTACAAAACTGTCAAAAGAAGGGGGTTCGAATAGATGATGTTCAGAGACGCTTTTAGCGATGTCACGATACCCCTTTTCCTTAATTGTTAAGTCGCCATAAGATGTCCATTGTGCCGATTGTTCAAGTATTTTACGATTTTGCTTATAATTTTTTTCCATCACATCGACACTTTTTTTAGTGTCCGTCATGTCGTACCCTGCTTGTTTGTAATCACGCATAAATTGGCGCACAGCTTTTTGATTATGCTGAATCAAACCTTCTTGAAGCACGAGTACGCAACAGTAAGCATCTGGAATAATATCACTGCCATGTTGCAAGAGTTGCCCTTTTCCTAACTTTTCACCTATTGCGCCAAAAGGTTCAGCAACGGAATAGCCAGATATACGTTTTTCACTCAAGGCGGCAGGCATTTCAGCAGGTGCCATTTCATGATAATGAAAGTGACCCGGTTGTATATTAAGTTTTTCTCTCATCCGTTCTAATAATAAATAGTGTGTCGAATATCGATGCGGAATCGCAAAGGAATAATCGTGATTGGATTTAAAATCATGTAAATGATGTCCTTTTTGACCGAGAACGACATTCCCTTCATGATGACCGAGCGCGACAGCTTTAATCGGCGCACCTTTCGACTTTGATTTCATTGCTAATTCGATTAATGTAGAAGCGCCATCAATACGTCCGCTGTTCAAAGCATCCATTAAGTCTGGCCAGTTATTAAAGCGGACGAGCTTTATTTTATAATTGCGCTGCTTATTTTTTTCGTTAATCTCTTTGGTCATCATTAGATTAGCTGCATGGGTAATCGGTAAATAGCCAATTTTTATTGCCTTTTGTGTATGTGTCGATGTCTGACTCTGCTGTTGAGGCGCACAAGCACTGACTAAGAGGGTACATATGAGTAAAAATAATATCATCTTTTTCATGGAAATCCCTCGCTATAAGTAATATTCAGGTTCAGCCATCTGATGGTTGATCGCAAAGTCTTCCATGATTTGATTACGTATTGCAAGCAGTTGATCATCATTGCGGCTTCTTGGGTGTGACTGTTGAATAGGGTATTGTTTGATAATTTGACAGCCCTCGCCTAACAAGATAACTTCGTCCGAAAGGTAAAGGGCCTCATCAATGTCATGTGTGACTAAAAGTAACGTGGCATGAGTATGTGTCCGTAAGGTAATCAATTCGTCTTGCAATTTATATCGTGTAAATGCATCTAGAGCACCAAGAGGCTCATCTAATAAAATCACTCGAGGTTGATGCACAAGGGCACGACAGATGGCAACCCGTTGTTGCATACCCCCAGATAATGCATCTGGAAACTGAGCCCCTGTGCCTTCTAAACCTACCGTCGCAAGATACGTATTCATTTCATCGGTTGGAATTTTATGTGCTAAACCTAATTGAATGTTGTCATGAATGGTTTTCCAAGGTAATAAATTATGATGTTGAAATAACATTAAACAGTCTGAAGAAGGGGATGTTTTATGTATACCATCAATCGTAACTTGGCCGGTGTGAGGGGGTAAAAAACCACCAATAAGGTTTAACAGTGTTGACTTTCCACACCCACTTTTACCGATAAAACTGATAATTTTACCTTTTGGAATCGTTAAATTAAAATCTCGAATCACATGATGTGCGCCAAAATAATGATTGAGTTCTTGAATTTGAATCATGAACACCCTCCTTAAATCATACAAGAGTACTATGTTTTGTAGTTAGAGTAGAGGGAGTGGGCTTGAATATGAAAACCATTGTCCCACTCCCTGAGAATGAAATGTCTATGAAGTTGAATTGTGTAAAGAGATTTTTAAGCGCACAAAACGAGAAAAAATAAGTCATGCGCAGATTAGCCGTCTTCGGCTGTAAGGAAATACATTTTTAAATTTTTTCAATATCATCAATAGGTGTATCGACTGCTTCGCGTGCACGACGAACAGCATCTTCATTTGGTGCGTTATATAAGCAGACGCATTTTGTCATATCTTCACAGACGTACGTTCTTTGAAATTGTACTTCAGGAACTTCTTCATAGTGAACAGAGTTTTTCTTTTTACGTTCTAAATATTGGTCCATTGTAATCCCTTCAGGAATATTCCAAGTCACGAGGTAATCTATAGAAACGTCTCCTTTTTTAATTTCATCTAAGTCTTTGCCGACAAGGCGGACTTCTTTAACAAGACTCACTTGAATGGATGCATCTTCTAGAAATTGCTTTGCTTCTGCCTCACTGTCACTTTCCACAATAAAATAACCATGTGACAGGTCTTCAGTCACTTGTACTTCAATCAGTTCTGGTCCTGGTTGTTCAGAAAGAAATTTGACCTTTTCATCTAATTCGACTGATGATTTTGCAAAAGATAAATTTTGTGTTTCTAATAAAAATAGTGCCATAAATAGAACCTCCATCAATTAAGATACAGTTATACTATAATAATTCCTATCAGAAAACAAGGTATTTCTGATAGATAAATCTGAATTTTTTGATAATAAAAAAGATAAGAAAATAATTGTACGGTTGTTAATTAAAACTTAAAATTTTTGTATTTAAAATAGGCATACCATCTTCTAAAGTCATTTTCCACCTGTACGTTTGCAATATGGCTTTGACTCGAAATTTCATCCCGAGTTATAATGATATGCGCATATAGGACGGGAAGTGTAATACAAAGGCGTTTATTGAAATGAAGATAGGAGTGGGAGAGATGTATCAAAGGATTGTCATTGTGGGTACACCGGGGTCTGGGAAGTCAACACTTGCTGAAAGAATAGGGGAGCGATTACATATTCCTGTAACGCATTTAGACCAATTTGCCTGGGAAGATGGGGAATTGGTAGCACCGCATATTTTAGAACAACGCATCGTTAATTTAGTTAAAAATGAAAAATGGATTTGTGACGGTACTTATTCGAAGACGCTTGAACTTCGGATTAAAAATGCGGATTTATTGATTTGGCTTACAGATTCAAGATGGAAATGTATTTTGCGCGTAATCTATCGTTACGTCAAAAATAAGTTTAGGCCTCAGATTGGTCATAACCCAGACATTATCAGTTTAGATTTTCTAATCTATATATGGAATTACAATAAAAAGTTTGAAGCATTAATAAACGAATGCTATGCACCTTACCACTCAAGCTGTCAACTATGGATGCGGTGAATTTTTTATGTATGTTAATGAGATTGTAATTAAGATACAAAAAGATCGAAAACAATAGAAAAACCGAGGCTGGGATGTCATTTCCAGCTTCGGTTCAATTGTTGTAGTGCAAATTTAAAAAGAACGCAACTACATACTTCAGCTATACTTTATGCTTGGCTTTGGTATGTTTTTTTAATATATTGAATTGTTTTACGAAGTTCAGTCATTGTTGGACGGCCGAATGGATTCGTTTGTTTTTGTTGATATAACAAACGATTGTCTTCAGATATTAAGAAATAAGCAGGCTCGTTATGTGAACCGTGATCATCATAAATAGAGTCATCTGGGTGTTTGAAAACGCCGTAAGTATCTGCAAATTTTGAGTCGTTATCTACTAAAACTGGATAAGGAACGCTTTTTTCTTCTACCATTTTTTGTAAGTTTTCAGCACTATCATCTGAAGTTAAGATAATTTTGATATCTTTTCCTTCAAAATAACCTTTATTTTTAATTAATTGATCCAATTCTTCCATACACACTGGACACCAAGAACCACGGAAATTAATCACAAAATACCATTGATTTGGATGGTCTTGTTGAAATTGATGGAAATTAAAAGTTGAATCGTCTGTTGCTTTAAGTTCAAAGTTAGGCATTTGTGCGCCAAGTTTAAATTCAGTCATACATGATAACTCCTTTCAAGTAGTCGTAATATAAATTCAATATATCATTATTGAATATAATATAAAAACGGAAAGCTTGAGTGCTGTAAAACTAAATGATGTTATGAATTTGTTTTTGGAAGTATGATGAAGGAAAAAACGCACTAGAATAGCGGAAACATAGGCGACGATACGATAACGCTTTCTAAAGATAATATAGATATCCGTTGTAGGAAAAACAAACCACGAGAATTGATTTGAAAATTAAATTTATAGGTATCGTTATATTAGCAAAATGATGGGCAAATGGATAAGATGGAATAGAAGAGAAACATCAAGGAGGAATCGTTATGCAACACATATATGTAATTGGAAGCGCTTCAATGGATTTGGTTGTGTCTTCAGAAATTGTACCTGAACAAGGAGAGACGGTTTTGGGTGAGCATTTTTTCACAACTCCAGGTGGTAAAGGCGCAAATCAAGCCGTCGCAGCAGCAAGGTTAGGAGATCATGTTCACATGATTGGATGCGTAGGTAATGACACATTCGGAACACAACTTAAAGAGAATTTTGAACAAAATGGCGTACAGATGGACGGCATTCAAGTGATTGATTCCGTGCCAACGGGAACCGCACATATCACACTTTCTCAAAATGATAACCGTATTATTGTTGTGCCTTCTGCGAACTATGAAGTGACACCACAGCGAATTCAACCTTTTTTAGAGCGTTTAAAACCGAAAGATATCGTGTTAATTCAACAAGAAATACCTGAAGAAACAGTGAAACATGTTATTGCGTATTGTTATCAACATGAAGTGATTTCTATTCTAAATCCAGCACCTTATCATGAGATTCCACAACAGATGGTTGAACAAGCGACATACTTAACACCTAATGAAACTGAAAGTGCCAAAATGTTCGATGGCGCGCCTATCGAAACAGCGCTTGAAAAATATCCTAATCAATTGATTGTGACATTAGGTTCAGCGGGTGCAATTTATCATAATGGAGATTCACTTGTGAAAGTGCCAAGTTTTAAAAGAACAGTCAAAGATACGACAGGTGCAGGCGATACTTTTAATGGTGCGCTAGCAGTCGGTTTACAAAAAGGATACACACTGACAAAAGCCATTGAATTTGCTAACTTAGCGGCAAGTCATTCAGTGACTGGCATGGGTGCACAAGGTGGTATGCCTTATCTTGATGATTTAAAAGAAGAATTTGAAATATAAATTTACGTTATATTAAAGAAGTGGGGCATGGCGTTTTTTAATGACTTCTGAAAATGAAGTTATGATCATGTGTCACTTCTTTTTTATACATGAAACAACACTATATAGCAGCGATTGAGATGTATTCAAAGGTTGTCGGTAGAATCGAGTCGCTTCTCACCGTGAAGTCTCTGTCATTAACAGGTGTAAAGTGAAAAGTCGGAATATCAAGAAGGCGACTCAATCAAATGGCGGATAAAATAAGGGACCCCAGATGTGAGATGAAGCACATCTGGGGTATAAAGGTTTTAAGATTTTAAGATGATTTTTAATTATCTAGAGTTGTAAAAATGATACTAGATGTTTCGAGACTATTGATATATACGAAAGGGAGTGTATCGATATACCAACAATCCGCGCTACTATAGAATCAAGTTGTAATTATTTGGAGGTGTTACGCTTATAGGGGTATGACGTAACGACCATCGTGTATCACTATGCTAAGGGCTATTTGACATAATGATACATGTGCTCTTAGTGACATTATCATATTGTCGGTAGAATCACATGTACTAGAGGGATGACATGCGATTTTGTTATGACAATTCACTAGGAGTTCATACCTGTTGTTTAATCTTACTTTAGCTATGGAGGATAAACATTTCTGTTGTAACAATCCGCCATCTGTTAATGGTCTAAAATTGTTCAACTTGGCTTTTACTTGTTAAGGGAATATTAATTCTTGCCTACTGTTGTCCTTTAAGGAATGACTGATATGTGTATGATTTTGACCCTTTGCTGAAGTGACCTATACGATAGAAAAATAAATCATGTCGAATTTGTAAGTCATGTTTAAAATGGCTTCAAATTGAATTGTGTGCACACATTCATTGTCATTACGACGACAAATTTAGATTTCTATAGCAATCGAGATAACTACCAACATAAAATATGAAAGTATGAATATCTCAATTGTCATGTTCAAAAGATTAACGTGATTTCATTAATTTATTCAAAACGTTCATACGGTCATCACAGAGTACGCATGAGACCATGCCTTTGAGACCAGATGAATCATTGTAAAAAAATGATAAGTGGACATTCACTTGTTATTCACGCATATCAATTTGAACACTTTTAAGATAGCATATAATTTTAGCTTTGTAAATAAAAAAGTTAGGTTAACCTAAAAATATTTATGAATGATGCTATTTTATAGGGTTTATTCGTATTTTGAAGAAATAAAATAGTGTCATTTTTAGCAATATATTTATATAAAATTCGAAGTGTATTATTGTGAGAAAGTAATCTATTAATATAAGAAGTAAAATGTTAAATAGCCTGATCGTGACGTGTAATGACTGATAGGGTGTTCTTTTCAGAAGTTTTTCATCATTACATTCAACGGTGAGGTTTGTTTTTTCTATAGTATAAAATATTTTGTCATAAGATAACTCTAATTAATAAGATAAATCAAAAATAAAATAGCTGAATATTATTGAGTGTATGTATTTGCATGGCAAATAAAGGGGGGAAACGCGGTATTTACACCACTTATAACCTTCATCATCTTATATTTTGTTTCATTCTTATATATATAAATAATTGTAAAATATAAAAGAAATGACTGTTAATAGTTATTTAAGAATTATTAATACATAGTTTATGTCAATCAACCATCGCGTTATTTACAATGATATATGTAATCTCAATTTAGAAAGAAGGAATTATTTATGAATATAAAAATGGCTTTAGTATCAGGTGCATTAGCGACAACATTTTTATTAGGTGCTTGTGGCAATGACAACATGGACAAAAAAGAAGACAACAAAGCTGAGACATCTATGCAAGATAAAAATGTAGATAACTCAAAAGTAATGAAATCAGGTACTTTTAAAGGCGAAAACAACGAAACAGTTAAAGGTAAAGCTGAAATCAAAGACGGTAAGTTAATGTTAACAGACTACGAATCATCAAAAGGTCCAGACTTACACGTTTACTTAACAAAAGGTAATGACATCAAAAAAGGTGAAAAATTAGACGAAGTTAAATATGACGAATCTACACAAACTTTTGATCTTAAAGGTGTTAAAGCAGAAGACTACGATACAGTAACTATCTACTGTGACAAAGCACACGTTATTTTCGGTTCTGCAAAACTTAAATAATCATCAAGATATAACATCAAGTAATCAACAAGAAGCAACATCAATAAGAAAGGAGTGAAGATATGTCGATAGCTTATAAAGTCTTAATTCTCCTTATTCGTTTAGGATCAGGTTTTTATATACTGATGCAAGGTTTTGAAAAGTTAACAGGTGGATTTGCAATTGACGGATTGGTTTCAGTTATACGTGACAACCAGGATTCCCCCCAATGGTTTAAGTCATTTTTCGAGTTCGGTGTTGCAAATCATTTAGAACTTTTCAAGTGGATGGTACAACTAGGTGAGATTGCAATTGGTTTAGGTCTCATTTTAGGTGTGTTATCTTACACTGCGAGTTTCTTTGGCGTGTTCATTATGTTAAATTATATTTTAGCTGATATGATTTTTACTTACCCAGTGCAACTTTTATTCTTTGTCATTTTATTAATGAATAAAGAAACGTTAGCAGCAATTAGTTTAAATCATTTCATCAAACGTAAAAATATAAGGAATGATGAAAATGGCGCACATACTCATAGTTGATGACGAGCAAGACATCAGAGAAATCTGTAAAACTTATTTCGAATATGAAGGTTATCACGTTTCAACCGCATCTAATGGCGTAGAAGCAATGGAATTGTTGGACACCCATGTGGATGTCATGGTAATTGATATCATGATGCCCGAGATGAATGGTTACGAAGTTGTACGTGAAATGAAGAATAAAGGACTCGACATCCCATATATTTATCTAACTGCTAAAACAAGCGAACATGACACCATCTTCGGCTTAATGTTGGGGGCTGATGACTATGTCAAAAAACCATTCAGCCCACGTGAATTAGTGATACGTGTTAAAAATCTTCTACACCGTGTCAACGTCACAAGTCCTTCCACACAAGACACGATTCGTTGTGGAAAACTCGTATTAAATAATTTAACTAAAACCGTAGAATTAGAGGGAGAACTTATCCCATTCCGTATCAAAGAGTTCGAATTGTTATGGCATTTTGCAAATAATGAATCAGTCGCATTGTCCAAGACAGATTTGTTAGAACAAGTTTGGGGTTACGAGTACTATGAAGATATGAACACGCTTAATGTTCATGTCCATCGTATTCGCGAAAAACTAGAAAAATATGGCTATGACGACTATATTATCGCAACGGTATGGGGTCTAGGCTATAAGTTTCAGAGGCAGATTTAAATGACGATACGTAAACAATTAATCTATTCGTTTATCGTTACGATTATTACAACGACATTTTTATTTTATACATTATACAAACTGATGTGGTTTGACGGACCACTTACCATTCTTTTGACATTGTGTTCATTCCTTTCCGGTATGATGACACTAATTATCGGTATCTTTTTTACAGTCCCCATGATAAAAAAGATTGAAAAGTTGAATGAAAAAACGCAAAAAATCGCAAAAGGCCAATTTGAAACGGAGAAACTCAAAATTAATGCCCCTAAAGAAATAAAAGAATTGAGTGAATCCTTTGATCAAATGGTCGATAAAATTCAAGAGCAAATGAATTTAATTAAAGAAGAGCAAGAAGAAAAAATGAATATGGTGCAAAACCTCGCGCACGACTTAAAAACGCCCTTAGCGAGTATTAAATCCTATTCAGAGGGATTACGAGATGGCATTATTCATAGTGAATCAGATACACAAAAGGCCTACAGTATCTTAATTAATCAGTCAGATCGACTATCAAGAATGTTTGATGATATCACAGACGTCATCACCGTTAACTACCAAGAAAATGAACTGACACAAATTCACATTGATCAACTATTAATCCCTATTTTTGAAGTCTACTCACAACGATTACAACATGAACAAAGAGAACTAGACGTAAAAATAGCAGAAAATATCAAACCTTTCACACAAGACCAGCGCGCAATAGAACGCATCATCATGAATTTCATCGACAATGCGCTTAAATTTTCAGAACACGGTTCGCCCTTAGCCGTAGAGGTCTTTGAAGTAGATGATGAAATCGCAATTTCGATTTCTGACTCAGGTATGGGTATTCCAGAATCAGATATTAAAAATATATTTGAAAGAACTTTCAGAGTCGAAAGTTCAAGACACAAAGATACAGGTGGTTCCGGACTTGGCTTGTACATTGCTCAAACATTGGCACATCAAATCGGTGGTCATATCGAAGTTGAGAGTACGTATGGTCAAGGAACGACAATCACTTTACGCTTCCCTCCACAAGATAGATTATAATTTCTCAATAACAATATTTCTCTAACCTTCCATAAATTTATAAATAGATAAAACGCTAGGATCCTCCACAAGTCCTAGCGTTTTTTATTATGTTCAACACTTTAGGAACTTTCTCCCAATCAAAAAGAAAAGATGAAACGTAATATAAACATGCATAACTTATACAAGTAGGCATAGGTTTTTCACTTTATACATAAGTAAGCATGACAGTCATCATATACAACTTATACTTTATAATATAAATTGCTTTGCATATGAAATTTTTCGTTTTATTTAAAGAAATAGATTGCACATCTACTGCAAAATGCAAACGTTTACAATAGATATATAGGAGGTTCGATTTTGCTTACTAATAGACAATATGAGATTTTAAATCGATTAATGAAAGCAGAGGATTATATTTCAATTGCAGATTTAGCAAAAGCCTTTGATCGATCTGAGCGTACAATCCAGTATGACTTGGAATATATCGAATTTATGGAAGATAAGTTGAAATTGCAAGTTCAGCGAAGCAAATCAAAAGGAATCAAAATCAAGTGCTTAGATGAAAATATGATAGCGCATATGAGTGAAACAATATTTCCAGAAGTGCACTATACAAAAGATGAGCGGCAGTTACAAATCTTATTATTCCTTTTTGAAGCTAATAGTCCTGTGAATTCTAGAATGCTTTCCACACTTGTGAATGTATCTAGACGTACGATTGTAGACGATCTGAAAAATGTGACCAAGTGGTTATATGCACACCATTTAAACTTGGCTTATTTAAAAAATAAAGGTTTTATCATTGAAGGTTCAGAAGCCAGTTATCGAAAAGCATATGGAGAAGTTATACACGCTTATTTTAAAACAACGAGTGAATTGATACGTAAAAATTTATTCGATGAAGAAGAGCTACAAGTAATTAGAGAAATTGTATTACGTGTGTTAGAAGAAGTCCATTATCCACTTTTTCAAATTGCAATTGACGGTTTAGTTATACATCTATTAATTGCCATACAACGCGTCAAAGCATCTTGTACAATATCAGGACCTCCAGACCTTTTGAAGGCTCATAAAGGCACAGACGCTTACGAGATTTCACAAGCGATTAAAAATGAAGTTGAAAAAACATTTGAAATTCATTTCCCTGAGTCAGAAACGCTTTTTATTGTACTACATTTATTAGGAGCCAAAAAAATTAAAATTGGTAATCAGGATGAACAAAATGACGAACTTAAAATATTGATTTATCAATTCGTCGAAAGAGTCGGAGCTGCACTGGGCGTAAATTTAATTAAAGACAGTAAATTACTTAATGGCTTATATATTCATCTTACACCTGCTTTGAATCGAATGACTTACAATTTGAAACAACAAAATCCACTTAAAAATGACATCTATACTCAATATCCTGAATTGATTGAAGTTATTACGCAGCATATATGGATTTTTGAAGCGCTCTATCATGTTTCATTTTCTGAGGATGAAATTGCATACTTAGTCATTCACTTTGCTTCATGTTTTGAAAGATTAACGAGTGAAAATGAACATAAAATCAGAGTAGTTTTGCTTTGTGGGTCAGGAATAGGGACTTCACAGTTGTTAAAGGCAAAATTGAGCAAAGTCTATCCAGAATTTGATATTTTAGACGCTTATTCTTTGTATCAAATTGATGAGTCGGAATTGCTAAGACGCGGTGTAGAATATGTCATCACAACAGTACCTATTGAATTAAGTTCGATTCAGTGTATAAAAGTGAGTCCTTTTCTAGATAAAAAGGATAGAGATCAATTGAACTTATTGATTAACCAAACAAGAGAACGATTAGTCGATGATATTTCAGAGCATGGTTTTTCTCTAAGAGAGGTTCTTAAACCTGAAAGATTGGGCGTCGTGAAAGAGAAATTTAATCGAAATGAAGCAATTTCGCATGTTATAGCTCCATTAGAAAAAAGCGGAATAGTGAATGATTCATATAAAAAAGAGATTATGAATCAATTAGATGCATTTGGTGCCTATATGGTTATAAGTCCTCATACTGCTTTAGTGCATGCAAGTTCTAAGCACGTCAAAAGTGGAATGGGAATGACATTATATTGTTTTCAGCAAGGTGTCGCTTTTCAACATGAACGTTATGATCCTGTGAAAATAGTGATTGGACTTGCAACGAGTCATCCACACATACATTTAAATGCACTAAAGGAGTTGAACGATATTTTATTACATTCTTCAATAAGAAATGAACTGCTGAATGGTAATTTAGAAGGGTTATATGCATATTTACAAAGAAATTAAAGGAGGCAAATAATGTCTTTAGAAAAGCTAACACAGGACAAGGTTGTCGTAAAAGAAAGAGTGAGCACTTGGGATGAAGCCATACGGGAGGCTTCACAGCCTTTATTAGAGCAAGGCTTTTTCAATGTTTCTTATGTGGATGCAATGATTGAAAGTGTCAAAAGTCTCGGGCCTTATATTGTTATAGCCCCTGAAATAGCGATTGCACATGCACGTCCAAGTAAGGATGTATATGACATTGGTATAAGCTTGTTGAAATTGAATCAGCCTATTAACTTTGGTGAAAATAGTCATTATGCGCGCTTAATATTTGTAATCAGTGCTATCGACCATCAAGCGCACCTTGGTATTTTACAAGATTTAGCTCATATATTAGGCGATACAGAAATAGTTAAAGAATTATTGGCTTGTCAAAACGCAGATGAAATATTAGGAACATTAAGAGGAGGAAATAAATAATGAAAATTTTAGTTGTTTGTGGTCATGGTTTAGGAAGCAGTTTTATGGTTGAGATGAATGTGCAGGATGTATTAAAAAACATAAGTGTTAATGAAAGCATTGAAGTTGAACATAGTGACATTATGACAGCCAGTCCAGAAATGGCAGACTTATTTATTTGTGGTAGAGATCTTGAAGAAAATGCTTCGCGTTTAGGAGAAGTATTGGTACTAGATAATATTCTTGATAAGCAAGAGCTAGAAGAAAAGCTACTTGAACGCTTAAAAGCTTTTAATTTAATTGATTAGGACCCTAAATATCATACAAGGAGTGTTTGAAATGAAAGCGATACTTGATTTTATTGTAGATGTTTTGAGTCAGCCAGCTATCTTAGTCGCGCTCATTGCTTTTATCGGTTTAGTAGTGCAAAAGAAACCCGCATCCGTTATTACGAGTGGAACGATAAAGACAATTTTAGGATTTTTGATTTTAAGTGCAGGCGCAGGTGTTGTTGTTCAATCACTAGAGCCATTCGGTAAGATATTCCAGCATGCTTTTGGTGTTCAAGGTGTTGTTCCTAATAATGAAGCGATTATATCAATTGCGCTTAAAAAATATGGAACGACAGCAGCACTAATTATGGTTTTTGGGATGTTAGTCAATATCTTAATTGCACGTTTTACAAATTTGAAATACATCTTCTTAACAGGCCATCATACATTTTATATGGCAGCATTTTTAGCTATACTCTTAACTGTTGGCCAAATTAAAGGGACATGGACGATTATTTTTGGTTCAATTATTTTAGGATTGATTATGGCAGTATTTCCAGCGTTGGCTCAACCAACGATGCGGAAAATCACAGGAAATGATCAAGTGGCATTAGGTCACTTTGGAACAGTGAGTTATTGGGCGGCAGGTGAAATTGGTAAATGCTTCCGTGGTAAATCAAAATCAACTGAAGAGATTAAGTTTCCAAAAGGACTAAGTTTTTTGAGAGAAAGTACAATTAGTATTTCACTTACAATGATTGCGTTATATTTAATTGCAAGTTTGTGTGCAGGTGTGGGATATGTTCATGATAAAGTAAGTGATGGACAAAATTTCTTAGTCTTTTCATTAATACAAGGGGTTACTTTTGCAGCTGGTGTATTTATCATTTTAACGGGTGTACGACTCATTCTCGCGGAGATTGTGCCAGCCTTTAAAGGTATCTCTGAAAAATTAGTTCCACATTCTAAGCCAGCGTTAGATTGCCCAATCGTCTTTCCGTATGCGCAAAATGCGGTATTAATTGGTTTTTTTGTTAGCTTTTTAACCGGGGTTTTAGGGATGTTTGTCATGTTTCTCATCGGTGGCGTGGTCATATTACCTGGCGTTGTTCCGCATTTCTTTTTGGGAGCAACTTCTGGGGTGTTTGGTAACGCGCGGGGCGGTGTTAAAGGTGCAGTTGCGGGCTCAATGGTGAATGGTATACTCATTACTTTTCTACCGCTACTTTTTTTACCGTTCTTAGGAGATCTTGGTTTAGCGTCGACAACTTTCTCAGATACAGACTTTTTAGTTGTTGGTATTGTTTTTGGTAATATTGTTAAATACTTGGGAGTTATTGGATTAACCATTGCAATAATTGCTATTGGTGCTATTGCGATGTTTTTCCAAAAACGTAAATCGGTTCATGAATGATAAATTCAACGTTAAGAAAACAATAAGATAGAAAAATAGTGATTCATCAAAAGTCGCATAAATTGTTTTAACCTCCGTACTAAAATCATTACGGAGGTTAAATTTCGTCTTTTCATACCGAGCTTTTGAAATAGCAGTTGGACTAGTAACTTGGGATCAGTTAAGCCCTTTGAAATATAATTTCCAATCCAATCTAACACAATATTTTGTTCACATAATGTTTGAAAAGAAATGACAAATTCGTAAATCCGTCAGTTATCATTTGAAAAGCACTATATATGGTGTTTATGATTATTTATAGATACTATATATAGAAAAGAGTGATATTTTGACACAACTGGAAAAAGAACTTACTGGTTTAATGACAAAAGATCCTACAATAGTAAATGAAAATGCAAACAAGGATAGTGAAACGTTTTCAACAATGCGTGATTTGACTGCAGGGGTAGTCTCAAAATCGTACGCTTTAGATTATTTATTGCCAAAACACGTGGCAGAGGCACATCGAAAAGGGGAAATACACTTTCATGATTTAGATTATCATCCATTTCAGCCATTAACAAATTGTTGTTTAATCGATGCTAAAGGGATGTTGGCGCAAGGCTTTCAAATTGGCAATGCGCAAGTCACATCTCCTAAATCGATACAAACAGCAGCCGCACAACTCGTTCAAATTATTGCGAATGTATCGAGCAGTCAATACGGGGGTTGCACGATTGATCGAGTGGATGAACTATTAAGTACATATGCGAAATATAACGAACAAAAACATCGCGATATTGCGCAACAATTTGTAGACAAAGCGCATATTGAAACTTATGTCGATCAACGTGTGACACAAGATATTAGTGATGCGATTGAAAGTCTAGAATATGAAATTAATACATTATATACATCTAATGGACAGACACCTTTTGTGACTTTAGGCTTTGGTCTTGGTACGGATGAACTTAGTCGCAAAGTCCAAACAGCAATTTTAAAAACACGGATTAAAGGGTTAGGTAAAGATCGAATTACAGCCATTTTCCCAAAACTTGTCTTTTCAATTAAAAAAGGAACGAATTTGGCACCGTCAGATCCAAACTATGACATTAAACAATTGGCTTTAAAATGTTCTATGAAACGCATGTATCCAGATATTTTAAATTACGACAAAACTGTAGAGTTGCTTGGTGATTTTAAAGCACCTATGGGTTGCCGCTCATTTTTACCGGCTTGGCAAAATGAGAATGGTGAATATGAAAATAGTGGTCGTTGTAATTTAGGTGTTGTCACTTTAAATGTGCCACGCATTGCGATTGAATCAGAAGGCGACATTGAACGTTTTTGGATTTTATTTGATGAACGGATGCAAGTGCTACACGATGCGTTGGCTTATCGTATTGAACGTGTGAAAGAAGCAGTGCCAAACAATGCGCCAATTTTATACAAACGCGGGGCTTTTAAATACCGTCTTGATGAAAACGATTCGGTGGACGCTTTATTTAATAAGCAACGTGCGACTGTCTCTATGGGGTACATTGGACTTTATGAAGCAGCGACAGTGTTCTTTGGGCCTAATTGGGAAACTAACGCAGATGCGAAAGCTTTTACACTTGAAATTTTAAAAAAGATGCAAGCTTATCAATATAGTTGGACTGAAGCGCATGACATTTGGTTTAGTATTTATAGCACACCAAGTGAGTCTTTGACAGATCGATTTTGCCGTTTAGACTATGAGGCGTTTGGCTCGATTCCTGATATTACAGATAAAGGTTATTATCAAAACTCGTTTCATTACGATGTACGAAAAGACGTGACACCGTTTGAAAAATTAGATTTTGAAAAAGATTATCCTCATTTTGCAAGCGGTGGTTATATTCATTATTGTGAGTACCCTAAATTAGACCATAATGTTAAAGCGCTTGAAGCGGTGTGGGATTATTCATACGATCGTGTGAGCTATTTAGGTACAAATATCCCAATCGATCGTTGTTATGACTGTGGTTTCGAAGGAGACTTTGAAACAACTGAAAAAGGTTATAGTTGCCCACATTGCGGAAACCATAATCCTGAAACGGTCGATGTTGTTAAACGGACATGCGGTTATTTAGGTAATCCTGTGCAACGGCCAATGATTGAAGGGCGTCATAAAGAAATGTGCGCACGTGTGAAACATATGAAAGCGAATCCCTCATGATTGCACAAAAAATAAAAAAGGGTGCAGGTTATATCGCTAAAATCGAATACCAAAGCTTCGTCGATGGAGAAGGTGTACGTTGCAGTGTCTATGTTTCAGGGTGCCCATTTTTATGCGAAGGTTGTTACAATGTGGCAGCCCAAAATTTTCGATATGGTGAACGGGCAACGGAAACATTGATATCGGAAGTGTTAGATGCGTGTGCACCGGAATATATTTCAGGATTAAGCATTTTAGGGGGCGAACCTTTTTGTAATTTAGATATTGTTATCCCATTAGTACATGCTTTTCGAGAACGCTACGGTAGCCGGAAATCAATTTGGGTTTGGACAGGCTTTTTATTTGAGTATTTATGGTTTGCAGATGATGAACGGACTGCGTTATTAAAACAAGTTGATGTCATTGTAGACGGTATGTTCATTCAAAAATTATATCAACCTAATTTGCCCTATAAAGGGTCATTAAATCAACGTGTCATTGATGTCCAACAGTTTATTAAAACCGAAATGATCAGCCAGTCGATTTACATTGAATAAACAGGCTACGTGTTGATACGAACAGACATTTTTCAAATTTTTTCAATTTGTAAGAAAATTCGGATTTGTGTATTGACATCGTTAAGGATGTTAGATAGACTTGTTGTATCATTAAAAGCCAATAAAACACCCGCACGGTTATTGTATTGGCCGTTCTATTTGCGCGATACATCTTGCATTTTAACAATTGAATAATACTTATCAAGATTGGTGGAGGGACAGGCCCTTTGAAACCAGGCAACCTATTCAGTTAGGTGCTAATTCCTGCAGGTGATTTAACCTGAGAGATAAGTCTTCTAGTAAAAGTCTATCTTTATCAGGTAGGCTTTTATTTTTTATTATTAGGGGGAATGTCAAATGACAAGTGATTTTAAATTTGAAACGTTGCAATTGCACTCAGGACAAGAAGTCGACGAAAGTAGCCATTCACGTGCTTTACCGATTTATCAAACGACATCTTTTACTTTTGATGATACGGCACATGCGGCGAATTTATTCGGCTTAGATGAACTTGGTAATATTTACACACGACTGATGAATCCTACCACAAACGTGCTTGAAACACGTGTGGCTGAACTTGAAGGGGGTGTGGCTGGTGTAGCAGTTGCTTCAGGTATGGCAGCCATCACGTATGCGATTCAAGCTGTAGCACAGAAGGGTGATCATATTGTAGCAAGTTCTACATTATATGGCGGAACACATACGCTTTTCACACATACGTTACCTAAATATGGGATTGATGTCACATTAGTAGATACGAAAGATGTCAGTAGTATAGAAAATGCGATTCAAGACAATACGAAGGCATTATTTGTAGAAACCATTGGGAACCCAGAAGGCAATGTTGAGGATTTCGATGCACTTGCAGCGATTACAAAAGCTCAAGGTATACCGCTTATTGTTGATAATACATTTGCAACGCCTTATCTTTTACGTCCGATTGAATATGGCGCGAACATTGTTGTTCATTCTGCGACCAAATTTATTGGTGGGCACGGAACATCAATGGGTGGTGTTATTGTTGATGCAGGTAACTTTAATTGGGATAATGGCAAGTTTCCAGGATTAAGTGAACCCGATCCGTCTTATCACGGCTTAGTGTTCAGTGAAAAATTTGGAGAAGCCGCACTTGCTTTTAAAATTCGTACAACAATTTTAAGAGATACAGGGGCAGCGATTTCACCATTCAATGCATTTTTACTAACGCAAGGCTTAGAGACACTTTCATTACGATTAGAACGTCATGTGGAAAATGCTGAAAAAGTTGCACAATATCTTGAAAAGCATGATAAAGTCGCATGGGTTAAATATGCTGGTTTACCTACGAGTGAATATTATGCGTTAAAAGAGAAGTATTTACCAAAAGGTGCAAGTTCCATCTTTACCTTTGGTGTTAAAGGTGGATACGAAGCAGGTAAAAAGTTTATTGAAGGCTTAGAATTATTTTCTTTATTAGCGAATGTAGGAGATGCAAAGTCACTTGTCATTCACCCCGCATCCACGACACATCAACAATTGACGGAAGCAGAACAAACAGCAGCAGGTATTGCCCCGGAGACGATTCGTCTTTCGATAGGCCTTGAGCATATCGATGATATTATCGCAGATTTGGAAAAAGGCTTTGCCAAAATTTAACTTTTAAGCGTCGCACAAAATGAAAATAAATGGAAATTCATGATCCGGTAGATTGACATGAGCGCTTTTAAAGCGTAAGCCGCCATGTGAAGGAAGTGATTATTCTACCGGTCAGTGCTTTACCTTTCACTTATTAAAAAGTACCCCATGAGTGTACATCATCGTCTTATCAAGAGAGATGGAGGGACTGGCCCGATGAAATCTCGGCAACAGGATTAATTCACTGTGCCAATTCCAGTAGCACAATTGCTAGAAGATAAGTCAACTACAGCTATGCCTTATCTTCCTATTTCTTAGGAGGTAATGTTCATGACACGAAAACAAATTCATTTTAACGGATTCGTCCAAAACTCTCCCTCTCCCCATGCTTCAGGTTTATGGAAACATCCAAAAGATAAAGGAGCGACACACCACAATTTAAAATATTGGACGGATATTGCTCAAACTTTAGAACGTGGTTTATTTGATGGTATTTTTATTGCTGATGTGTTGGGCACTTATAGTGTTTACAACCAATCTCATGACGCCGCAGTGAAACACGCAGTTCAACTCCCCGCACATGATCCTATTCCGCTCGTTTCTGCCATTGCAGCGGTAACTGAGCATATTGGTATTGCACCTACTGTCTCTACTACCTATGCCCATCCATATAAGTTGGCACGTCAATTATCTACACTTGATCATCTGACAAATGGCCGATTAGGTTGGAATGTTGTGACGTCTTATTTAGAAAGCGAAGCAGTGAACTTAGGCTTAAAAGAACGCTTGCCTAAAGCATTACGTTACAACCGTGCTGACGAATTTTTGCAAGTGAGCTATCAGCTGTGGGAAGACAGTTGGGAGGACGATGCAGTTGTTAAAGCGCGTGAGAAAGATACGTATGCTGATCCTTCTAAAGTTCATGCGATTCATCATAAAGGTACATTTTTCGATATACCCGGCCCGCATCTTGTAGAGCCTTCCCCTCAAAGAACGCCTGTTTTATTTCAAGCAGGTGCTTCCGAAAAAGGCAAAATATTTGCTGCAAAGCATGCAGAGGCTGTGTTTACAAAACACACCTCTATTGAATCGTTACGGGCATATGTCACAGACATTCGGACAAGAGCACAACAATTTGGCCGTGATGGAGAAGATATACTTGTTTTTCCAATGGTTTTACCTATTATCGGTGAAACTGAAGCAGAGGCTTATGAAAAATATGAAGCGCTTCAAAATGAAGTCAGCTATGAAGGTTCAGTCGCATTGTTAAGTGGACATACGGGTATTGATTTTTCTCAATATGATCCAGATGAATATATCGAAAATATCGAGACAGAAGCGATGCAAGGCAATCTCAATTTATATACAAAAGACCCACATCGAAAATGGACATTGCGAGAAGCGGTGAAAAATCACGGACTAGGTAATGGGACGGCTAAATTCATCGGAACACCCACACAAATTGCTGATCAATTGGAGTTATGGGTGAATGAAGGTGGTGCGGACGGTTTTAATATTGCGCAGGCTTATTCACCAGGTACATTTGAAGAATTTGTGGACTTAATCATTCCTGAATTACAAAAAAGAGGCATATATCGTACAGAATATGAAGGTGAAACTTTACGTGAAAATATGTTTGGCAAAGGCCATACGAAAGTGAAACCGACACATCCTGCACGAAATAAAAAAGCCAATTTAGTACAGATATAGGGGGATGATTATGAATGACGTTAAAGTGTACACATGGATAGGTTTTATTGTTTTCATGGCGTTCATGATTACGGTAGGCTTTGTCAGTTCTAGAAAGATGAACAGTATTTCAGATTTTGCGACTGGCTTTGGAAGGATTGGCCCCCGTACGCTAGGATTGTCTTTTGCAGCGACGTATTTAAGTGCTGCAACCTTTCTAGGTTATCCGGGATGGTCGTATGCGTGGGGACTCAATAATTTATGGTTGTTTTTAGCGATGTTTATCGGTGGTCCTACAGGTGTTTTAATGGTCGCTAAAAGAGTCAGATCATTAAATACAACGCAGCAATCCCTCTCGCTACCAGATTGGTTGGGCGATTTTTATGACAGTCCTATTTTACGTGTTGGGACGGCTTTGATCTTATTATTTAATATTTTCTATATCGCAAGTCAGCTTGTAGCAGGCGCTTTGATTTTCAAACATTTACTCGGTATGAGTTACTTTTCAAGTTTGATTGTAATCACAGTCATTGTTGTGCTTTATGTTTACGTAGGTGGTGCACTAGCAGATATTTATACCGATGCCATACAAGTCATCATTATGGCAGTAGCTGGACTTGCCATTTTTATCTCTGGCATTGTGCTATTTTGGAAAGGTAGCATCCATGATACGTTTTCAGGGATTGCACAAAACTTAGATCATCAAAATCATCACTTAGTCCAAGTGTTTAATCCTGAATCCGTTCACTTTCATTCTTTTACAATGATTATCGGTGCGATTATTATTCAATGGGCTTTTGCGTCAGCGCCGCACTTGTTTAATAAAATTTTAGGTCTAAAAAGTGAAAAAGATTTAGGGCGCATGATTCGTACTTATATCATTGTAATGGCTTTATGTTTACTTGTACTTTTTGGCGGTATTTATAGTCGCGTAGCATTGGGTGGGCAAGTCGCAAGTTCAGATTTAGCCTTACTACAATATATAGAGTGGGCGTTTCCTGCTGCCATTGTTGCTTTATTCGGTGTCGTTATATTAGCAGCGGCTATGTCAACGACAGATGGATTGTTTGTGTCTATTTCTACAGTGTTCGCGAATGATTTATTTTTAAAACTGATTGTCAAACAGAAGTGGGTGAATCTTGAAACAGAGAAAGCCAATCGAATTGCTTTTCGTATTAGTCGTGCTTCTGTACCGATTGTAGGGCTTTTATCGTTTTTATTAGTTTTGAAACCACCGCTCTATATGAGTGACCTCATGTGGATTGGGATTTCCGGTATTGCAGCCGGTACAATGGGTCCTATTTTACATGCGGTATATGCGAAACGAAAAGCACCTGCCCGTGCAGCAGAACTTTCGATGGTCGTTGGTTTAATATCCTATATTGTCATTTATTTTGGCGGTGTGATTCCAAGTACAATGTCTGCCGGTGCTGTTGCCACTATTTTGGGCATACTGACGATCACTGTAACTTCCTCTGTCATGCATTATCGAGCGCGCCAACTCTCTGTGGATAAGGGGGAAGCATAATGTTTGTAAATGAAATGTTATCCATCTGGCTTTATGGTTTTATAGGAACATTTGTTGGTCTACTTCTCGCATTAAAATGGGGTTACTCAAATCTTGATGAAAAGGGGAATGATAATGCCAATCATTAAAATAGATCTCATTAAAGGGAAAGATGAAGCTTATATTAAGGAAGTTTTAGATATCTCATATGAAGTGATGCTAGAAGCCTTTCATGCACCGGTGGGGGATCGCTATCAAATCGTGACGCAACACGAAGCGTATGAGATGCAAATTTTAGATACAGGTTTAGGCGTAGAACGGACGAAGGATGTGTTAGTTTTTACGCTTATCACGCGTCCAAGGACGGAAGAACAAAAAACGATTTTTTATCGCAAGTTGGTAGAAACATTACATCAAAAATTAGGTATTCGAAAAGAAGATGTACTGATTAGCCTTGTAGAAAATACAGATGCGAATTGGAGCTTTTTCAATGGGGAGGCGCAATTCTTGAATGGAGATTTATAATATGACAACAAAAACATCACCTAAAATCTCTCTGCTCTCTTTAGCTGTATTGATTGAAAAAAGAGCGGAGTGGGAAGCATATGAACCGGTCAATACTGCAGCTTATATGATTAAGCAAGAAAAACTAGCAGCTTACAACCAAGCAATCGCTAAATGCCAAAAAGCACATCCAGACAACACATAGCGATGAACGGTAAAATCTGATAATTAGAAAAAGATTTTGCCGTTCTTTTTTTGTGCTAAACAATGATTTATTGCGCTTATCACTGTCGGAAGGCGTTCTAATACCAAATAGCGCAATTGTTAAGCAACTCATTAAGTGTATCGAGAAATGTTCGTTATAATGGTGAAAAAAGACGAAAGATGTGTTCAAAATGAAAAAGATAATGATTGTAAATACGAGTTATGATCAATTTGATGGCTTTGATTTACCAACAGGATTATGGTTGAGCGAACTGGTGCATTTTTATGATGTATTCCAAAATAATCCGAATTATCAATTGGATATATATAATATCAATGGAGGCGAAACGCCACTAGATCCCGTGAGTATGAATAAAGTGACGTTAGATCGTTTGACTAAACAATATTATGAAGATGAAAGTTTTATGCAAAAACTGCATCATTCGCCTTCCATCGATGAAGCTGATGTGACACAGTATGATGCGATTTATTTTACCGGTGGTCATGGTGTGATGTATGATTTCCGAGGACATGATACGATTGCCCATGCAGTAAACGACATTTATGATCGTGGAGGTGTTATTTCTTCAGTTTGTCACGGTGCGAGTGCGTTACTTGAAGTTAAACGCCCGCACAATCATTTTCTTATAGAAGGGCAACGGTTGACAGGTTTTTCAAATCGAGAAGAAGGTTTAGCACGCCGCAAAAAACAAGTGCCGTATCAGTTAGAAACCGCATTAAAAGAAAAAGGCGCAGTTTATCAAAAAAGCTTAATACCATTAAAAAGTTTTGTCGTTGAAGCGGAACAATTAATTACAGGACAAAATCCAGCTTCAGCACGAGCTGTAGGGGAAGCGGTCAAACTCAGACTCGATGCAAAATGAAAGCAAGATAGAGAGAATCAGAAACAAAGTGTAAGGTGAATAGAGTAGAGGCGGTACAGACCATCAAATTGATTTCTGTTCCGTCTCTTTTTTTATGATTTTGTCAAAAAAGCAAGGTTATCCTTTACAGTAATGATAAAAGTGAAGCATTTCGGCGCATTAAAAGTAACAGATTTTGCAATTTGTCATTTTTAGAAAATAATGATTTTAAAAATGCATATTGCGCTTATGAAATGTTTAGCGTATAATTTTAAATCGAAATCATTACTATTTTTAGGAGGAGACCACATCATGAAAAAAAGTTTCAAGTTATTAGCGACAGTGGTATTGTCGGGTTCTGTGTTAGCGGCTTGTGGTCAAGGTGACGATAAAGCATCATCAAACGACCAATTAAAAGTAACAACAACGGTTTTCCCATTGCAATCGTTTGTTAAGCAAATTGGTGGTAAACATGTACAAGTAGATTCTATTTATCCGAAAGGGACGGATTTACATAGCTTTGAACCATCACAAAAAGATATTATAGATGCAAGTAAATCGGATCTATTTATTTATACGGGCGATAATTTAGATCCAGTTTCTAAAAAAATAGCTGGGGCAATTAAAAAAGATGATCACAAACTTTCATTAGAGGATCATTTAGACAGAGCAACTTTATTAACGGATCAACATGAACACGGGGAACATGATGAGCATGGTGATCACGATGAACATGGTGAAGAAGGACACGACCATGAGCATGGCGAAGAAGCACATGAACATGAAGGACATGATCATGAACATGGCGAAGAAGCACATGAACATGAAGGACATGATCATGAACATGGTGAAGAACATCATCATCATGGTGGCTATGACCCACACGTATGGTTAGATCCACAATTAGATAAAAAATTCGTATCTGCAATTCGTGATGATTTAGTAAAACGCGATCCAGATCATAAAGATGAATATAAGAAAAATGCAGATAAATTATTAAAAGATTTAGATGGCATTGATCAAGATATGAAAGATATTACAAAAGACCGTCAAGGTAATGCGGTATTCATTTCACATGAATCTTTAGGCTATTTAGCTGATCGTTACGGTTTTGTACAAAAAGGGGTTGAAGGTTTAAATGCGGAAGACCCATCACAAAAAGAATTAACTGAAATCGTTGATGAAATTAATGATACAGGTGCGAAATACATTCTTTATGAAGAAAATATTTCACATAAAGTGACAGATACAATTCGCAAAGAAACAAATGCGAAAACGTTGAAATTTAACAACATGGAAGCTGTTACAGATGATCAATCGAAAGATGCGACATATCAATCATTAATGAAAGAAAACGTGAAAAACCTTGAAAAAGCATTGAATGAAAAAATTAAAGTTAAAGATGATAAAGCAGCAAATAAACATACAAAAGCAATCCAAGATGGTTACTTCAAAGATAGCCAAGTGAAAGACCGCGAACTTTCTGATTATGCAGGTAACTGGCAATCTGTTTATCCTTTATTAAAAGATGGTACTTTAGATGAAGTCTTCAAACATAAAGCTGAAGATAAAGGCGATAAATCCGCGAAAGAATACAAATCGTATTATGAAAAAGGTTATAAAACAGATATAGAAAAAATTAAAATCTCAGGTGACCAAATCACCTTCACTAAAAATGGTAAGTCAATGACTGGCACATACCATTATGATGGTAAAGACATTTTAGATTACAAAGGCGGCAACCGTGGTGTTCGTTATACTTTCAAACTTGAAGGTGAAGCGTCTAAAGACTTACCAAAATATGTACAATTTAGCGACCATAATATTGCACCTAAAAAATCTGAACACTTCCATATTTTCATGGGCAATGATCGTGATAAAGTCTTAAAAGAGCTAGATAACTGGCCAACATATTACCCAGCTAACTTGTCAAAAGAAGAAGTAAAAGATGAAATGTTAGAACACTAAAAGAGTCGTTCGAACATACAACGCCTATCAGAGCGCACATTTAAATCGTGCCCTTCTGATAGGCGTTTTTTTCTTGATATAAAAAAAGTGGAAACACAATTGATTTGAAAAATTGTGTTTCCACACGATTTGCATTCATAGATTGAATGCGATTCGGTTTGCTTTTCTTAACGTTTTATTATTACGCTTGAACTTTGTTCACTGAAGCGTCGTAAATTGAATCGATTGTTTGGCCTAATAAGCGATCAAACTCTTCGTCAGATTGGCTTACACGTAAATCGTTAATTAATGCACGAGAGAAGCTCGCAATTAAGCCGTTATTTGTTTTTAAGAATTCATTTGCTTTTTCAAGGCTGTAGCCTCCTGATAAAGCAACCACACGAACAACGTTAGGGTGGTTAATTAATGATTCATATTGGTTCGCACGTGTTGGAATTGTTAATTTTAACATCACGTAATCATCTGAAGCTAAAGCATCTAAATGTTTTTGAATTAATTCTGTTAAGTAAGCTTCGATTTCAGCTTTGTTTTCTGCATCGATGTTCACTTCAGGTTCGATAATAGGTACAAGACCTTTATTGATAATTTGTTGTGCAACTTCAAATTGTTGCTTAATTACTGCGTCAATACCTTCTTTGTTAAATTCTAAGATGTTTGAACGCATTTTTGTACCAAAGATTTTATGGTCGTTTGCACGATCTAATAATTGATCAAGTTCAGGCATAGGTTTCATTAATTGAACACCATTTTCAACTTCTGCTAAACCTTTGTCAATTTTAAGGAATGGTACAATGCCTTTATCAGCAAGGTAGTCACCCGTATGTTTACCTTCAACTTCACGATCCATTGTTTGTTCGAATAAGATTGCACCAATTACTTTATCTGAAGTAAATGATGGTGATGTTACGATACGTGTACGCATCTCGTGAACCAATTTAAACATTTCGTCATCATTGTTATATTGGTCTTCTCCAACACCATAACCGCGTAATGCTTTAGGGGTACTACCACCGCTTTGGTCTAGTGCTGCAATAAAACCTTTACCATTCTTCATTTTTTCTAGTTGTTGTTGATTCATACTTCCTTTCACTCCTCGTAACGATATAATTACACCCTTAGTATGACGAATTTATTAAATAGTTTCAAATAAAAAGATAGTGGTAATCATTTAAAAATATCTCAAAAATCGTGGCAATTCAGTAATATTAAGGATTTTTAGATCTTTATTTTTAGGTGAGACTAAAAATTTCTAAATACCACCTATGTAACAAATGTATAAAAAGGTATAAAATGACGTCCCCTAAAATATAAGGTTAAGTCTTATATTAATAAAGCGTGTAAACGAAAGTGTATTAAAAAATATGTTTTTATATTAAATATTTAATTGTGAAATTATTTAGCAGATTTTAAGTTAAAGGCAAAATGGAACAAATCAAAAGCATCTGTTTGATATATTATTAATATGTGGTATAATAATTATACTTAAAAGTGAAAGAGGTGATATGAATGAGTAAATTGGTAAAAGGTTTAATGTCAACTGCTGCAGTAGCTGTTCTTTTATCAGCTGTTGGTAGCACATCTGATGCACACGCACTTACTCAAAAAGAATATCAACGCTTAGCATCACAATACGCAAACTATTCAAACAATTAATGCGTTCAATACCGATTCGTTTTTGAGTTTTCCCAGTAGTAATCATGGGAGGCACTTTCGCTGAATACAGATTGATGTATTTAGTGGGAGTGCTTTTTATTTTAATTTCTATATAAAGGGAACGCATAGGCCAAAAGTCATACTGCTAATAATTGTTAGTAACAGTATGACTTTTCTTTTAAAAGGCGGTCATTGACATTAAAATTCTTGAGCAAGTACCTCATCAAACGATATTTAATGGGTGAGTATTTTCAATTTTATAATCTGATTATGTACTCGCTATTTTCCAATATGTCCTTGCTTCACTTACGTTCCACAAATCATCAATAGAAAATATACGCTATAATGACAAATGCCTAATAAACAATGGCTCAGCAGCAGGACAGATCATTGTATATCCATCCAAATTTTGAAGTTGGGCTACAGCATTTGAAACTTTAAAGCTAAGGACCTTGCCTACAAGTTCATGATATTCCGAAACGAAATAGGCACTGAAACCCGGTGGATGAATACCAGTAAAATCATGAGGTGTATAAAGAATCAAAATTGTACCTTTAATTTGTCGCACTGCACGTTCAGTTTGAGGTATATGAAAGGGGCGTTTGAGCGTGTGAGGTGAATGATTTTTAGAATAAACACTTAAGTGAATATAATTAAAATCGCCTGTGAGTTTAGTCATTGAGAAAAGCTGTGTGTTTATTAGCCTTTCCTTGATATGTTGAAAAATATCAACATGTTCCACTTGTTTAACTACGAAGTCATGCTGGGGTCTAAATTGAACAACAGCGCCATACGGCACTTTCTCTTTACCATTTAATCCGTGATGTTCTCCATATTGATTCATATGAACGGGTTGCCCATCAATAATTACAAAATCACCATCAGTATGGTTCAATGTACCAAATCCATAATCACCGTAACGTAATAACTCAGCGATTGTCACTTCGCTTTCATGATGTCCCTCTAGTAAGGTTTTAATCGTGCCCACTTGATGTATGTAGTGACGATATTCTTTCATTTAAATCAACCCCTTTGAAGTTGGCGTCCAAAACGCTAAAGATGTAATCATTTTGATAGAATGTGCTTAGTGGTATTCATCTATCTTCAAAAACAGCAAAGCAAAATGAAAACAAAATAGAGTTATAAATAAACATTATTGCTTGCTATATAAAATTATAGAGTGGCTTCGTTAAAAAAGCAATATAATTATGTAAAAATCTTTATCTTAACGTATTGTGTTCATATGAATTATGCATACAATTTAAGTATATATGTAAAAATATGATATGAATATGTCTTTTTTAATAAGGATGAAGACAGTGTGAAAAAATGAAAGTGTCACATTTTTTAAAGTATAATAGTGAGTGATGACATGTATAAACGAAGTCATATCATAAAAAGAAAGCGCTAGGACGATTTTCTATTAAAAATCATCTTAGCGCTATTTATTTTGGGATATACATCCTGGCCTCTTAAGTTAATGCGTGTAATATGATGCAACTGTTAAATCATTAAGACATCAGTATTTATTGAACCCATTTCGTTTCTAATTGATGGATTAAGTGAGTCAATATATCATTATTCGGTGTTGGAATACCTAATTCACGACCATATTGACTGATTTGACCGTTAAGATAATCAACTTCAGTATAGCGACGATTATATAAGTCTTGATGCATTGAAGGATAATGGAGACCTTGTGTTTCTTTTGGATAAGAGTCTTCAATTTTTTGTAAGAGTACTTGTGCGTCTAATTCAACGCCACGGCCATGAGCCACAGCAACAATCTCATCAATAATGGGTTGAATCATGTCACGTGAATGAACATAACTGCCAAATTCATAAATGGTTTTGTTTAGGATAGTGCACAATGGATTTACAACACTGTTGACAGTCGCTTTACTCCAAATAGATTTGAACACATTATCACTGATTGTAGCGTTAAGTTTTGCATCATTGAAAATTCGATGAATCACTTCTGTACGGTGATCAGCTTGGCCATCTGCACGTTGAAACTCAATACTCCCTGTGCCTTCTAATAATAATTTTCCAGGACCACGCATGCCAGCAGTCCACATGGTAACGGCAAGGAAAATTTGAGTTTGTGGCACAATTTTAGAAAATCGTTCATCATGTCCAAGACCGTTCATCATAGTAAGTAAAGCAGTATCAGGGTGAAGGGCATTTCGATTGTATAACGTTTGAAGCATTTCTTCTGATTTCATAGATTTCGTTAAGATAATGATTAAGTCATATGCCTCATTTACATTTTGAGGTAATAGGGCAGGAATTTGAATCGTATAGGTATCTGTTTCTGTTTCGATTTCAAGACCGTGTTCATTTATTTGATTCACATGTTCTTTCCATGTATCAATCAGTGTCACATCGTATCCAGCCTTCTTAATTTGACTCCCAATCCGACCGCCCATTGCACCTGCACCTGCGATAGCAATTTTATTCATAATGACTCCCCCTTGTAAGCGTTTAATTTATAAATAAGTGTAAAATTCAAGTGAAACGATGTCAATTATCTTTCTATAAAAATTACTTAAAAATTTAATAGTAAACTTCTTATTTCGTGCAAGGATAAATTAACGTGCTAATAATACAAAATTGAATAAACTAGATGATACTTAATTTTAATTGTCTTAAATAAAATCCTTTTCCAAATATTAAAGTCTTTAGTTCAGTTTTTGGGATAAAACGATAATTTCTAGGATATTAAGCGCTTTCAGTTGGTGCTATAGTGAATTTAAAGTGAACACAAGAGGTGAAGGGCATGAACTTTTTTGATATTAAAAAGATTCCTAACAAAGGCATACCGTTATCGATGCAACGAAAATTATGGTTACGTAACTTTTTACAAGCCTTTTTCGTCGTATTTCTCGCATATATGGCTATGTACTTAATTCGAAACAACTTTAAAGCAGCTCAACCTTTATTAAAAGAAGAAATCGGGTTGTCTACATTAGAATTAGGTTATATTGGATTAGCATTTAGTATTACTTATGGCCTAGGGAAAACACTATTAGGTTACTTTGTTGATGGACGTAACACGAAAAAAATTATTTCATTTTTATTAATCCTTTCTGCGATAACTGTATTAATTATGGGCTTCGTGTTAAGTTATTTTGGTTCTGTTTTAGGTTTATTTATTGTACTTTGGGGACTCAACGGTATTTTTCAATCCGTCGGTGGACCTGCAAGTTACTCAACGATTTCTAGATGGGCACCGCGAACTAAACGAGGGCGTTATCTCGGCTTTTGGAATACGTCACATAATATCGGTGGTGCAATAGCAGGGGCGCTTGCACTATGGGGCGCAAATATGTTTTTCCATGGTAGCGTTGTGGGAATGTTTATTTTCCCAGCTGTTATAGCGTTAATTATTGGTGTTGTCACATTATTTATTGGTAAAGATGATCCAGAAGAATTAGGATGGAATCGTGCAGAAGAAATTTGGGAAGAACCTGTAGATCAAGAAAATATTGACGCACAAAGTATGACAAAATGGGAAATTTTCAAAAAGTATATCTTGAAAAATCCGGTTATCTGGATTTTATGTGTATCTAATGTGTTTGTATACATTGTGCGGATCGGTATTGATAACTGGGCACCACTTTATGTTTCTGAACAATTGCATTTTGGAAAAGAAGACGCAGTTAACACAATATTCTATTTTGAAATGGGTGCGCTTGTCGCAAGTTTATTATGGGGATACATCTCTGACTTGTTAAAAGGTCGTCGTGCTATCGTCGCAATTGGCTGTATGTTCTTAATTACGTTCGTGGTCTTATTCTATACGAATGCAACAAGTGTAACGATGGTTAACGTGTCACTCTTTGCATTAGGCGCATTGATTTTCGGTCCACAATTGTTAATTGGTGTATCGTTAACAGGATTTGTCCCTAAAAATGCGATTAGTGTAGCAAATGGAATGACGGGATCCTTTGCATATTTATTTGGCGATTCTATGGCTAAAGTAGGTTTAGCTGCCATTGCTGACCCGGAAAGAAACGGTTTAAATGTCTTTGGTTATACGTTAAGTGGATGGACAGACGTATTTATCGTTTTCTACGCTGCGTTATTTATTGGTATTATACTCCTTGGTATTGTCGCATATTTTGAAGAAAAGAAAATTAGAAGCTTACATTTATAAATGAAATTAATAGAGGCAACTCGATCACTAAAAGAAGCTAAATTTGGCTTTCTACACATCGAGTTGCCTTTTCTTTTTTGATAAACGAATACTTTTACTGTTGTTTCGCGTATTCGCTGGGTGTCATATTTAAATACTTTTTAAAGTGATAACTGAATGTTTTATACTCTGAAAAACCAACTTTGTCTGCAATTTCATAATGTTTATTTTGGCTTTGTAATAATGAAAGTGATTGATAAATTCGGTATCGATTTAAATAATCCAGAATTGTAATACCCACATGCTCTTTAAATGTACGCATCAAATAAGATTCGCTTACAGGTAAGGGAGCGATTAGATCAGAAACGTGACATTTTTGATGAAAACGCTGCTGTATTTGTTGAATCATCACATTAACATAATAATCACCATATTCAACTTTCATCAATGGTTGAAAAACTTCTAATTGTGCAGCAGGGTGTACAGGTTGGAATGCTGTTGCCCATTGCGCTAATAATTGGGTTAATTGTGAAGTGTCAATAGGCTTTAATAGATAATCTAAGACATGGTGCTGAATGCCAGCTTTCATATATTCAAAATCATCATAACTAGATAAAATAATCTTCTTACAATCATAATCTTTAATCGCATCTAACAATTTTACACCGTCCATGCGCGGCATCCGAATGTCGGTAATCACTAATTCTGGTTGATATTCACGAATCAGTGATAACCCTTCGATGCCATCTTTTGCTAGTAACACATGTGAAAAATGATATTCATTCCACGGAATGGCTTGTTTCAGCCCTTCTCTTATGATTCTTTCGTCGTCACAAATCACGACTTTATACATGAGATGTCGCCTCCCTTGGTAGTTGATAAGCGATGAGGGTGCCTTGATAAGGTGTTGAAAAAATACGTAATCGCGCTTGTTCTCCGTAACGAATACGTGCTTTGTGATTTAGATGATTTAAGCCCAAATGTTCAGTATCAAACACGCTTTCATTCAGTGAATGTCTTACCTCTTTGCATTTTTCTTTAGACATCCCTTGTCCATTATCTGAAACAAAGACACGAAGTGCGTGTTTGTTTTCAGTGATGCGAATACGTATCAAAAGTTTGTCATCCGTACGGCCATGTTTGATGGCATTTTCAACTAAAGGCTGAATCATCATTTTACCGATTTGTGCTGTATATAAATCACTTTGAATTTCAAATTCTAAGTTAATCAAATGATCAAATCGCACATTCTGAATTGCGACGTATTGTTGAATATAATCAAGTTCATCTTTGATTTGGACATAATCAGATTTTACGCGTAACGTATAACGAAGCATTTGCGATAATTGTTGCACCACTTGTTGAGCGAGTTGAGGGGATAGAGTAATCAAATATTGAATTGTTTGCATCGTATTGAACAGAAAATGCGGTTGGAACTGGCGCTCTATTTCTTTTAATTGTATTTCACGTAAACGTTGTTCCGTATTTTCGATAGAGCGTATCAATTTTTCATTCGATTCGAACAAATCATAAATATAGGTATTGATTTCTTCGAGTTCACTCGGCTGTGCTAATGGTTGATAGCGACCGAGATGACGATTTTTCGCATAGTAAATCCGTTGAATAATTGCTTCAATATCTTGAGTTTGTCTTTTCGCCATGTTATGTGCATTAAACAGACCAAATAAAATGAATAAAATCAACACAAGTCCCATAATAATGAGCAGTATGATTCCATCCTCTAAGGTGTCATGGATATTTTTAAATTGAATCAATCGATCGCCATTTTGATTGATTTTGACTACATCCGATATAAAACCAAATTGAGGAGGTTGCCATTTATCATCGAGACGAAAGTGTTCAGAGTTTGTAAATAAAATGTTATCAAAACGATCAACGATGACTGTAGATTGGCCAGAGTCTTTTAAAATTTCATCGATACGTGGCGTTTGTGCTAAATATATTTGGATAGATGCAGGACCATTTTTAAATGTAACGTTATGTGTGTTAAGCAGATAAAGTGTATTGAGTCGTTGGTCTTCATAATTGTTTGTCGTTACTTGTTTATGATGTTGTGTCACAACAAAATACAATGTTCCGGATTGTTCATGAATCATTTTAAATAATATACGGTTTAATTTCGTCAAATCTTGTGGGTCGCTCGTGTTGAGTTCTTTAAATGTGGTCTTCAATTTTGAAATATCTGATTCTGTCTGTTGTGATGCTTGAACAATGGCGTGTTGTGTTTGATTAACGTGCTGTTGTACCGTTCGATGCTCCACCCAAATATAGAGCGTATAGAAACTGATGATGCCAATGAGCATTACTAAAAAGACGGGCATGACCGTTGAGAGAAAGAAAGAGCGACGTAATTGTTGACGGTAAGGTTTGTAAGTTTTCATTTTAAACGCTCCAAAAAAGCTTGATGTGTGTCATGAGGCAATTCGTATTCAGAAATAGCAGGGATGTCTTTAAGTTTTAATGTGCCTGTTTCTGAAACTTCTGCCACGTCTTTACGAATCGGTTTGACACCAAATTCTTGCGCTAAACGGGTTTGAACTGCACGACCCGTTAAATATTTGACGAGTGCTTCTCTTTTTGAATTTGGATGTGCATTATGAACGAGTGCGATGCCATCTATATTAATCACAGTTCCCTCAGTAGGGTAGACTAATTTTAATGGATAACCTTTTTTCATCCATCTTCGAGCATCGAGTTCATAGCTTAAGCCTGCATAATAACGGCCCTTTGCGACCTGTTCTACGACTTGAGAAGACTTTTCCAATTGCACGGCATGGTGCTGAAACTGCTTAATTGTTTGCGTATTATGATGTAAGTGATATAAAGCGCGCATATGTTGGTAACCTGTCGTAGTGGTATAAGGGTTAGAATAAGCAACACGTGCATTTAGTGGAGGTTGCAATAAATCTTCATAACCTCTGACCGGAATGGACCCTATTAAATCTTTATTGACAACAATCACTGTAGGCATCAACATAAAAGGCGTAACTAAATGATTTTTGGATTCAAAATCATGAAATTTGTCTACATCAGATACTTGGTAGGGGACAAAATCATCTGAATGATCAATGGTTTCGCTTAATACGCCACCCACAAACACATCACCTCGCGCTTCTAACGGAGTTCGATGAATATCTGAAAGTAATACTTGTGTTGAACCTTCAATAAGATTTACTTTCACATCGTACTGCTGTTCAAAATCTTTCAAAAGTGGCCGAATTAATTCTTGTGGGTAGGGTGAATAAACAGTGAGTGCATCTTGAGATCGTGAAGTGTCCTGTTGACAACCAAAAAGTAAAAGCAACGCAAAGCAACATAGCCATTTTTTCATCATGAGACGTTCTTCCTTATATATGTATTAAAACTATTTTAACAATTTTTATTAAGATTGTAGAGCATTATGTTGAATGCATATGATTAAATAACCATATGATTTGATTGTTTTAAAGGATAATGTTGTAATTAAAATAATTCGTTTTAATTTGACTTTATAGAAAAGAGGTGCAAAATATGTCTGAAAAACAAACAGGTTCGATTACAGGTCGTGTCACTGATAATACAAAAAGTACAATTAAAGGCACAGTAAAGGATGAAACTAAAAAATAAACATACAATATTCATAAAAAGTATAAAGGTGCTTTTTTTAATGAATAATTATTGTGTTAAATTTATTTGTTCTAATTAAAGAGTTTTAAAAGTAGGTATAGATTATATTAGCTAAAATGATTGAACCCATATTGAGTTCCATTTTGCGTTCACTTATAAGTGCTAGATGCTATGTTCATTGAAAGAACTTTATAAATGCATAGCTACATGTGGAAAGAAACATTTTTATGTGAATTGTACATACGATCTGTCCATTTAAATCAGATATAACAGAATATAAGGGTAATTACAGCTTGATTTTGATGTTTATGATCGAAAGTCTGTTGAAGAGTTTGAATCTGTATTTAAATCATAGATGAGTGAAGGTGAAGAGGATGAAAAAAGTAAAAAAAGCGATTATTCCTGCGGCGGGGTTAGGTACACGTTTTTTACCTGCGACTAAAGCGATGCCGAAAGAAATGTTACCGATATTAGATAAGCCAACAATTCAATATATTGTTGAAGAAGCGGTACGTGCTGGCATTGAAGATATTATTATCGTGACAGGGAAACATAAACGTGCGATTGAAGACCATTTTGATCACCAATTGGAATTAGAAAATAACTTAGCTGAAAAAGGTAAAGATGCGTTATTGGAAAAAGTGCGTCATTCTACAAATTTAGCGAACATGTTTTATGTACGCCAAAAAGAGCAAAAAGGTTTAGGCCATGCAATTTGGACAGCCAAACAATTTATTGGAAACGAACCTTTTGCCGTGTTATTAGGTGATGATATTGTTGAATCTGACACGCCTGCTATTCAGCAATTGATTGAAGAGTACGACCGCACTGGTAAATCTGTCATTGGTGTTCAAGAAGTGCCTGAACAAGAAACGCACCGCTATGGGATTGTTGATCCAAAATCAAAAGACAATCGCTTATATGAAGTGACAAAATTTGTGGAAAAACCAGCGCCAGGTACAGCACCATCAAATTTAGCGATTATGGGAAGATATGTGCTAACACCAGACATTTTTGATTATCTTGAAAATCAAGAAACAGGTGCAGGCGGAGAGATTCAATTAACAGATGCGATTGAGCGTTTGAATCAATCTGAACAAGTTTTTGCTTATGATTTTGAAGGGGAACGTTTTGATGTCGGTGAAAAAATTGGCTTTGTCAAAACGACGATTCAGTATGCTTTGAAAGATGAGGAAATGTCAGAAGAAATTCGTCAGTTTATCCAAACTTTGAAGTAGAACATCCTATTACAACGTAAATAATACAATAAATGAGAAAACGTGAACGACGTTATCGACTTGATACCGTTGTTCACGTTCTCTTTTTATTTTTTCAATTGTTACAATTTAGCCATTTATCGCTTTATTTATATATTAAACTGCTCATTTAAATATGCTAAAATATTCACATGAAAATTTAGAAAAGAGGAAGAAAAGAATGCTTCTTTTTGCGATAGAAATATTGATTATGATACTCGCAATTGTTTTGGGCCTACGAACAGCAGGCGCATTGGGTTGTGGGATCTTTGCACTTTTTGCCCAATTAATTATGATTTTTGGGTTTGGTTTACCCCCAGGTTCTGCACCTGTTACAGCTGTGCTGATTATTTTATCCATTGGGATTGCAGGCGGTACACTTCAAGCAACAGGTGGGATTGATTATTTAGTTCAACTTGCTTCAAAAATGATTGAACGTTTTCCAAAATCAATTATCTTTATCGCACCGATGATTGTTTTTGTATTTGTGTTTGGTATTGGGACAACTAATATTGCGTTATCTTTAGAACCAATTATTGCTAAAACAGCATTGAAAGCGCGCATCCAGCCTAAAAAGGCACTTACCGCTTCCGTATTAACAGCAAATATTGCATTATTATGTAGTCCAGCGGCTTCAGCAACTGCCTATATGATTTCAGAGTTTGCAGGTCTAGGGATTACAATGGGACAATATCTCTCCATCGTTTTACCTACGGCGTTAATAAGTATGTTGATTCTCAGCTGTTTTAATACATTTGTGGGTCGAACAAAAATAAGTGAAGCGCAAGCGCAAACGATGTTACAACAAATGATTATTGAAGATAAACAAGAGGTTAAGACTTTTGATAAACGGGTTAAATGGGGTGTCTTCACATTTATACTGGCAGTCATCTGTATTTTAACTTTCGGTATTTTTCCGAAAATCGGACCTACATTCCATGTAGACGGCAAAACGGTTCATTTACAAATGACCGATCTTGTCCAACTATTTATGTATACGAGTGCAATGATTAATCTTCTTTTAGTGAAAGTTCAGCCGAATCAGATTTTAACCACACATATTGCGCAAGCTGCAATTGGTGCAATTTTTGCGGTATTAGGGCCAGGTTGGTTAGGGGCTACCATCTTTAGTGCACCTGCTAATCGAGAAATGATGGAAAATGGGATTGGGAGTCTCATTTCACAAGCGCCTTGGCTTATGATTATACTTGTTGCTTTAGTGGCGATGATTGTGATTTCTCAATCTGCGACCGCATCTATTGTCGTGCCAATCGTGTTGAGTCTAGGCATACCACCGACTTTCTTTATTGCAATTGCACAGACATTAAACGTGAACTTCGTTATTCCTGCACAACCAACGATTTTATTCGCTGTCGATGTTGATGAAACACGTACAACAAAAGTAACGAGTTTCTTAATTCCAGGATTCTTTTTAATTACGACGACGGTCATTGTCGGTCTGACAATCCGATCATTATTAGGAATGTAAAAATAGGATTGTTTCGTTTTTAATCGAATCATAACTTTCAACTTATAGATGAAGTAAGACAGAATACGTAGATTTTACGTGTTCAGGTCTTACTTCTTTTTTGGAAGCATAATCACTGATTGTGGCATCATAGCGCAATGGAACGGATGAAAGAATTATGCTATTTTTATTAATGCTTTTGCCTATAAACTGAAAAAGGGGATTCAATTTGAAAGTGCAATTAACCAAAAGTCAAAAATTATCATTTGGAGTAGGTGCCGTCGGTAAAGATGCTGTATTTAATTTAGTCAGTATTTATTTTATGTTTTATGTGACGGATATTATTAAACTATCCCCCGTTTTTGTGGGGTTTCTTTTTTTTATTGCAAGAATATGGGATGCCATCAACGATCCACTTATGGGGATGATGGTCGATCGAACGCAGCATCGCTTTGGCAAGTTTAAAATATGGCTAGGGATAGGAACAACGACAAATGCACTGTTTACACTCTTATTATTTACGAACTTTGAATTACCTCAATTCATGATGTATGTTTATGTGTCAGTGATGTATGTATTGTGGGGGATGACTTATACGATGATGGATATTCCTTATTGGGCATGGCTACCGAATTTGACACAAGATTCGCGAGAACGTGAGAAGATGTCTGTGATTCCACGCTTTTTTGCGAGTTTAGCTGCTTGTATGATTGGAACATGGGGGTTGTATTTGATTGACCGTTTGAGTCAAATTTTAGGTCATGGACATCTTTCAGTCGGTATGTTTATTGTGGCACTTTTTTGTAGCGTACTTTTTGTAGTGACAATTGGTGTGACGCTCATAGGTGTTCCAGAAAATCAGTCAGTTAAAGTTAAGCCGATTCCTCGATTACCTTTTAATAAAATCAAACAGATGCTTTTTCATCATCATGCTTTATTAGCTATGATGGGATTACTCTTATTTTTTAATTTAGGCATGCAGTTACTTAATGGCACACTTATTTATTATTTCAAGTATGTCATCAATATTGAACAATATTTTGTATATTTTAACAGTGTGATATTTATCGAAATGCTTGCGCTAGTATGTTTGCCTTTTTGGATAGGGCATGTAGGCCGTCAAAATGCGTTTAATAGTGCGATGTTATTCATCATTAGCGGTCTTGTTTTGATTTTATACTCAGGCTTTGTAGCACCGCATCAATTGGGATGGATTTTATTTGGAGGAATGGTTCTTAGAATCGGTACGGGTTTCATGCTAGGTATGGTGACAATTATGCTCGCGGATGTGATTGATGATGGGGAAATACAATTTGGACGACGCCACGATAGTTTAATTACTGCGACGTATACCTTTGTCACTAAAGCGTCACATGCATTATCCGGTCTCATGATTGGTGCCGGTATGTCGCTATTTCACTTTATTCCAAACCAGCATCAGCGTTTTGAAACGCAAATGGGGATACGTATATTAGGATTGATTTTGCCGATACTATGCATTGTAATCAGCACTTTTTTATATCATCAAACGTATCCATTAAAAGAGAGCAGTAAGATTAAAAGAGGGCAAATATCATCATAAAACTTTTAAAACATTTTTAAACATAATTGGATTCATTTGTATTTTGTTCAGTTTCTATCGTCAAAGATAACAAGGATTGCGCAGCACACAATATCAGCATATGCGCAATCCCAACCTCTACAATTCTTTTAATGAATTAAAAGCTTTTTTGTAAACTAAAATAAATTATATCTCAGGCGTGACGTATTATTGTGAATGTATTAGATCATCAATATATTTAGACTTTTTTAGCAAGCTCTGTAATGTATTTAAAGAATGCATCATGTTCAACATGATTGATCACTTGAATGAGACGTCCGTTTTGTTCATCTAAATAAGTTCGACCTTGGCTAGGCCCTTTTGTATAAACGGAAGCTTTTACTTCCTCTTTTTTAACAAGTGAAGGTTGACCGACATAAGCTGTCGTCAAAACATCCCATAAAAAATAAGTCGAATTCGTTTGAAAATGTGTTAAAGGTGGAACAGCTGCATAGCTGACGCCTAGGAAGTCAACACCCGGATAGTGACGTTCATCTGCCCACATTTGTCGGATATTGAGTGTTAGTGGCACTTGGTTTGTACTTTCAAGTGCGACCATATCGATTGGAATGGCGCTATCAAAAACGGTTTTTACCGCTTCTGGGTCCCAAAATGCGTTCCATTCTGCTGTTCCATCATGTTCAGGTTCTTCGACGTTACCACGTTCTAAAAATGTGCCGCCCATCCAAACGAGGCGTTCAATTTTTTCAGTAATATGAGGTGCGGTTTGTAATGCTTTCGCTAAATCAGTTAAAGGTCCTGTAAATAATAACGTCACGGATCTCTCAGAAGTTTCAAGACGCTCGATGATATCTTGATATGCAGGAACCGTTCTTAACTGTGATTGTACAGGAACCTGTTCATTTAAGATAGGCAAGGCATCCATGAAAAAGGCATGCATACGCCAGTCTTTTGGAAATGGATTTTTACCGCGTTCTTCTGAAGCGGCGACATCTAGAGGGTAACGAGAAAACCGATTAATAATTTTACGAGAGGCGCTCTCTGCAGGCTCAACATAGCTATCTGCACCAATCGCACTGACACCGATTAACTGAATATCCTCCATCTGTAAAAGTAAAAACAGTGAAATGAGATCATCTACACCGCCATCATGGTTAAAGTAAACGTGCTTCATAAATTTCTCCTTATATTGAAGTAGTTGTATAAATACGACTTATACTATGTTCAATGTACAACGCGTGCCGTGGAATGACAAGTGATGGGCTACTTTTTGTGTTGTAAGTCAGGATAGACAGTGGGAGATTGATAAAAAACGAGCCAGAAAGTAACGTGATGTTACTTCTGGCTCGCTTGCATGGTATAGCGATTTTAAAAATGCGTGATGTTTAAAGCGTAATCGTTTAAAACGTAGTGCCGCCTTGGCGTTCATCTGTAAAGTAAATCCATTGAACGATGTCTTGGAAAATAAGTTCATTGTAGCTAGATTCATTAAAAATTTCATGTTGTAAGTCTGAATAGATACGTATAGCTTTATGTTGTGAAGCAATCTCATCATAAAATTGTAACGAATCTTTTGGATTAACGATAGGATCCGCTTGACCGTGTAAAATCAAAACATCATCTACAAATGCGTCTGGGTTTTCTTTAAGTTCGATAACACCATCCACAACGGCATATGCAAGACCCATCGAAATTTCATTTGGAACGAGTGCATCGTGGATATAATCTCTAACCACATTGAGATCAGAGCAAATGCCTTCTGATAAAACATTTGGAACGTACGAATCTGGAGGTGTTTGTCTATCGCCGTATGCTTCTTCAAAGAAACGATTGTTATCTCGAGTGACACCGCCAGAAGTTATAATACCGTTCACACGTCCAGGGTAGCGTGTACCATAAAAGGCAACATTGTAACCGCCCATGCTGTGGCCGATTAAGTATATTTTATTACCGAAGTTGTCTTTTACATATTGAACGACTGCATCTAAGTCTTCTATAATTTGATCTTTATGATCATAGTATGTTTGTTTACCTTCAGAACGTCCATGTCCACGTTGATCATAGCGAATGACATTGATAGAATTTGAAACTAAAAAGTCAGTAATTTTATCATAACGGTCTAAATGTTCAGCTAAGCCATGAACAATAATGACATTAATTTGTTCATCAAGCGTTTCATCATCTGGTAGTTCAAAATCAAAAAGTCTTTCTGCGCGTGTGATTTTAGCATAAAGTTTTGTTCCATCTTTAGACGGGATATAATCGATATAGCTCATTATAAAACCTCCTTTGATGATTTCTTTTAGTTTATCCCAAATGAATTTAAAATGGAAAATTTTTGTCATAATTTATTTGGTTTAATTTATTCATTATTCAGTTAAATGCTAAAAAACAATAATTGCGTTATAATGATGACATTCAAAAATAGATAAGGGGGAGCCACCATTGCAACTCATATTTGATCCGAACGTCAATATGATATATAGAATTGTATCAGGTGCTTTTTTTCTGATAAATGTTGTTTTAGCATTGTTTATTATCTTTTTAGAGCGGGATCGACGAGAAGCAACAGCGACATGGGCTTGGCTGTTGTTATTATTTATTATGCCGATATTCGGTTTCTTGCTGTATTTATTTTTCGGGCGAGCAGTAAGATTGAAAAGCTCACGTTATGAACAAGGAAAAGAAATCGAGGATGCGCGAACGCGCGTCAAAAATCAAAAGCAGCAGTTCATTGATCACACTTTTAAAACGGAAAATCCTGTCGTGGAGAAGCAATCTGACTTAGTAGAAATGATGTTGACACGTGAAGTAAGTTTTTTGAGTGAAAATAATCATGTGAAGACGTTTACTGATGGACATGCACTTTTTGAAAAGATGAAGCAAGATTTAAAAGCAGCCAAAACCTATATACACATGGAATTTTATATTTTGAATTTAGATGGTCTTGGTAAGTCTATTCTTGAAATCTTAAAAGATAAAGCGAAGGAAGGGCTTGAAGTCAAACTTCTATATGATGCGGTAGGTTCAAAACAGTTAAGAAAGTCAAAATTAAAAGATTTAACTGAAGCAGGCGTAGAGGTTGAAGCGTTTTTCCATGCGAAAATTATTCCTTTCGTTAACTTTCGCGTCAATAATCGGAATCACCGCAAAAACGTAGTCATCGATGGCGATATCGGTTATGTGGGTGGCTTTAATGTAGGGGATGAATATTTAGGTTTAGATGAAAAAATGGGTTACTGGCGTGATACGCATCTACGTATACAAGGCGATGGTGTAGATGCGTTACAACTTGGTTTCATTCACGATTGGAACTCACAAGTTGCTGATGAATATCAACTTGATTATAGTGAACGTTATTTCCCAGAAAATGCACGAAAAGATGGCCAAGTTGCTATGCAGTTAGGTCTAAGTGGACCGAACAGAGATTGGCCACAACTCGAATTCGCATATTTAAAAATGATTATGAATGCGAAGTCTACCATTTATATGCAGTCGCCTTACTTTGTCCCTGATGTGGGCTTCGTAAATGCGTTGAGAATTGCTGCAAAATCAGGTGTCGATATTCATCTAATGATTCCGAATAAACCAGACCAACCTTTCGTTCATTGGGCGACATTGACAACGGTTGCATTGTTAATGTATGAAGGTGTCAATGTCTACACGTACGAAAATGGCTTTATTCATTCTAAAATGATGGTTATCGATGGAGAAGTGGCGTCCGTCGGTTCTGCTAATATGGATGCGCGAAGCTTTAAATTGAATTTTGAAGTGAATGCGTTGATTTACAATCAAGATATTGCTAAATCATTGATTTCTGCATTTAAAGAAGATTTAAAAGTCTCTAAACAATTAACACCTGAACGATATGAACAACGTTCAAATTGGGTTAAATTTAAGCAATCGATTGCCAAATTAGTATCACCGATTTTATAATTTGAGTTTTGTTTTTAAATAAATCGGTCCAACGATACGCATATGAAAAATAGCAATTTTATAAGTTGAATTGTCATTTTACATTTTTAATGTTACGATAAATTTGCAAAACTTAAATATGAACTTGCTAGGGGTGCTTTAATAAGCTGAAAGAGGTGCAAGCCTCAACCCTTTGAACCTGATCTAGATCATACTAGCGTAGGGAAGCAAACGAAATGATTTTAAGATAAAGTGGTTTTTGAAAAGCTGTCTATTTTGGTTTGTCTTTCATAATGAAACGAGCCATCTCAGAGCGCCTACCACTTCATAATATATTCGTTTCTTTAATGCGCACTCAATTTTTCTAGAGTGCGCATTTTCTTTGGTTTTCAGTTGAATTAAAGGCCTCGAGCATATATTAGGAGGCAAAGGGAATGAAACAAGAACAAATTGAATTGAAGAAAAATTTTCCGGCAAGTCAGCGTATTTACAAGGAAGGAGTAGATCCCGATATCCACGTCCCCTTCCGTAAAATTCAGTTATCTGACACAATCATGGACGCGGAAGTACGTCACAATGACCCAATCGTGGTGTATGATACAGCAGGCCCTTACCATGATGATCATTACGAAGTCGATGTTACGAAAGGAATTCCTGCATTGCGTGACAACTGGATTGAAGCACGTCATGATGTTGAACATTATGAAGGACGCCGTGTGCAATCGATTGATAATGGTTTTAAGACAGCGTCGCATCAAAATTTAGTGACACATCCTTTTCAATATCAACCTAGAAGAGCAAAAGCGGGTTATCAAGTTACCCAAATGCATTATGCTAAAAAAGGATGGATTACGAAAGAGATGAAATTTGTTGCATGTCGTGAAAATGTCAGTCCAGAATTTGTAAGAGACGAAATTGCTAAAGGTCGGGCGATTATTCCAAATAATGTCAATCATCCAGAGTCTGAACCGATGATTATTGGTAAAAATTTCCAAGTTAAAATTAATGCAAACATAGGGAACTCTGCAGTGTCTTCTTCTATTGAAGCAGAAATTGAAAAGCTCGTATGGGCAACACATTGGGGTGCGGATACGATTATGGACTTATCGACAGGTAAAAATATTCATGCGACACGTGAATATTTGATTCGTAATTCTCCGGTGCCAGTTGGAACAGTGCCAATCTATCAAGCGTTAGAAAAGGTAAATGGTGTTGCAGAAGATTTAACATGGGAAGTGTATCGAGATACATTAATTGAGCAAGCTGAACAAGGTGTAGATTACTTTACAATTCACGCAGGTGTATTATTGCGCTATATTCCATTGACTGTTAATCGTTTAACGGGAATCATTTCTCGTGGGGGCTCAATTATGGCACAATGGTGTCTAGCACATCATGAAGAAAGCTTTTTATATACGCATTTTGATGAGATTTGTCAAATTCTAAACCAATATGATATCGCAGTTTCTTTAGGGGATGGCTTAAGACCGGGCTCTATTTATGATGCCAATGATGAAAGTCAAATCGCTGAATTAAAGACACTAGGTGAATTGACTGAAATCGCTTGGGCACACGATGTCCAAGTAATGATTGAAGGACCAGGGCATATCCCGATGCATAAAATTAGAGAGAACCAAGAGCTCGCTGATTTTTACTGTAAAGAAGCACCGTTTTATACTTTAGGACCCCTTACCACTGATATTGCCCCTGCATATGATCATATCACTTCTGCAATTGGGGCAGCACAGATTGCGAGTCATGGGACAGCCATGTTATGTTACGTGACGCCGAAAGAACATTTGGGGTTGCCTAATAAAGAAGATGTGCGTGAAGGTGTAGTGACATATAAAATTGCAGCACATGCCGCAGACCTTGCAAAAGGCTTACCAGGGGCTACAGAACGTGACGATGCAATCAGTAAAGCGCGATTCGAATTTCGATGGGTTGACCAATTCAATTTGTCTTTAGATCCTGAACGTGCGAGATCCTATCATGATGAAACATTGCCAGCAGAATCTGCTAAAGTCGCACACTTCTGTAGTATGTGTGGCCCAAAATTCTGTTCAATGCGTATTTCACACAATATTCGAGATGCACATAAGGATCAATTAGAGGGCATGCAAGAAAAAGCAAAAGAATTTAAAGCACAAGGTAGCCGGATTTATCATTAAGCATGAACAACAAGTGGCGTATATGATGAAATAACAAAATGGATTGAGCCATCTATCTGATGTTTAAATCCTATATAAGCAATAGAGGTCGATGATTGGGCGACGCTTGAGTTAAATTTCAAGCGCCATTATCGTTGTCTCTATTGCTATTTTTGTGCGTAATATCAGTATTTGGTAAGATATTATATTTAAAACTGAAAATAATCATTCAATAAATATAATCATTAAAAGTTTATTTGTTAATAATTGTAAAAGCTTTTAATTGTGTTTAGTTCGTTGTATGATTTTATTATTATAAAATAAGAATTGAAGTGATGGAGATATGGAAAGAACTAAAGGCATTAAAGCTACTCTTCCTTATTTTGTGGTGATTCTGCTTTTACATATTTTAGGTGTTGTTTTTCTAATGATCGGCGGTGCAAGTCATCCGCTCATCATTGGGATGGGTGTGGTCGCCTATACATTAGGATTGAGACACGCATTTGATGCGGATCATATTGCTGCTATCGACAATACAGTGCGTAAACTTTTAGAACAACAGCGTCATTCTATGGGTGTAGGTTTTTATTTTTCACTCGGACATTCATCTGTGGTCTTTTTAATGGCAGTTATGTTAGGGTTAGCCGTTCATTGGGCGCAAAGCCATTTAGCAGGTTTTCAATCAACAGGTGGATTAATCGGCACATTGGTTTCTGGATTTTTCTTATTAATAATTGGGCTTTTAAACTTAGTTATACTGATTCAATTAATACAATTATCACGAAAATTGAAATATGAAGAAATTGGAGAGAGTCAAATCAATGAATTGATTGAATCAAGAGGCTTAATCATGCGCTTTGTAGGACCGCTTTTTCAATTAATTAATCAAAGTTGGCACGTTTTTTCCTTTAGGATTCTTATTTGGTTTAGGGTTCGACACAGCAAGTGAAGTCTCATTACTAGCATTATCAGCGGGTGCATCACAGCATACAGTGCCGTTTTTAGGTATCATTGCTTTGCCGATTTTATTTGCATCCGGCATGAGTTTACTCGATACACTAGATGGTGTGTTCATGACAAATGCCTATCACTGGGCATTTGAACGTCCTGCTAGAAAACTTTTTTACAATATCACGATGACCGCTATTTCAGTCATTGCTGCGATTATCATAGGTGGCATTGAAATTATTCAGCTTATTGGCGAAAAACAACATTGGGACCATGGCTTTTTAGGGTGGTTGACACAATTAGATTTTGGATGGTTAGGCTATATTTTAGTCATCGTACTTATACTATCATGGCTTATTGCACTACTTATCTGGAAAGTGGGACATTTTGAGGAAAGATGGCGAGCATAACGATAATAAAAAGAGGGAGCAAGCTGTCGTCTCAAAGATTAAGACGATTCAGCGGCTCCCTTTTTAGTATTCAAAAGTAAAATGCAATATGAAAAGCTTAACGGCATCGTTCATAGTCGTGAACGCATGAAAACTTATTTTCTTAATGAAGCTTCAATCGTTGTATTACGTCCAGCACGTGCGCCAATAATCATAACAGCGATGGCAGTTAACAGTAGGATCAGTAATGAGAATACCCAATGGCCTGTCACATCATGTAAGATACCGAAAAATAACGGTCCAATACATGCGAAGAGATAGCCGACTGCTTGAGACATCCCTGCCAACTTAGCTGCTGTAAGGCCACTTTCAGTTCGTAAACTAAAGAACGTATTTACAAGTCCAAATGCGATACCTAACGCTATCCCAATAATAATGAGCGATATAAGGGCAAGATGAGGTGAAAACATTAAGATTAAGATACCTATTGTAAACAGTGCCCCTGTAAATGCAGTTGGAATAACTTGTGAACGTAGTTTCGTGGCATATAAAGGTGTCACGAAAGTCAATGGAATGATTGCCAGTTGCAAAATAGATAAATAGAGCCCAGCATAAGTAACTGGTATCTCATAAGATAATAAGAATTCTGGTAACCAGTTGATTAAAGAATAGAAAATTAATGATTGCCCTCCCATTAGTAATGTAATCTGCCATGCGAGAGGAGATTTCCAAACGTTAACAGCATCTGTTGTATCCACGGTTACTTGTTGTTCATGATTACGGAGTTGGAAAGTCCAAACGATAAGTGCAATCAAAGTAACGACACCGATAAGACCTAAAGCAATATTATAGTTAAATGATTTGAGTAAAGGTGCTGCGCCATATGATGAAAGTGCGCCAAAAATATTCATAACAACGGTATAATACGCGGTCATAATACCGATACGCATTGGGAATTTTGATTTGATCATACCAGGTGCTAAGACATTACCAAATGCAATGCCGACACCGATTAAAATCGTACCAATATATAATAAGCTGACATTGGTCACACTGCGCATGATAACGCCTATAAAAATTAATGCAATGGCAAAGAACAATGAACGTTCCATACCGAAGCGGTGACTGACTTTAGCGACAAGAGATGAAATAATCGCAAATGCAAGTAATGGAATGATAGAAATGAAGCTGACTTCTGTATTTGTTAAATTTAATGTATCTTTAATGGTTGGTAAGACTACACCTACAGAGGTAATAGGGGCACGCAAATTTGCTGCAATCAGCATGATGCCAATAAAAAGCAACCAATTGATTCGATTAGTTTGTTGTTCCATCGTGTAAACGCCTGCCTTTTTTGATATAATTAACGAAACGTTCTATATAAAGAACACAACATATCGTACATCATGTTCAATATATTGTAAATAGAAGGGGCTTAAAAAATGGAGAATATTAATTCTGTTGTTGCTGAGAACCTCCAGCACTATAGACAAATCCATCGTTTGAGTTTAGATAAAGTAGCTCAAATGACGGGGATAAGTAAAACGATGATTAGCCAAATTGAAAAAGGAACAGGGAACCCAAGTATCAATACTTTATGGAAGCTTGCGAATGGATTGCATATTCCTTTGACGTCTCTGATTAGTCAAGATAATAAGCATATTCAGATTATTGATAAAGCAGACATTAAACCGATTTATAATGAGAATCACTCTGTCGTGGTTTATCCTTATTTTCCATATGATCATGCACACGCATTTGAAATGTTTTGTATGCGAATCGAAGCGGGAGGCGTGTTAGAATCTGATGCACATCAAGATGGTGCGAAAGAATTTATCATCGTCAATGAAGGTACGCTAACACTAACTGTAGGTACGACACATTATGAAATTCAGGCTGCACAAGCGATAAGTTTTAATGCGAATACCCCTCATGTTTATGAGAACAAAACAGATACACAATTAAGAGTTACAGCGACAATACAATATTAATAGAGTGCGGTTAGTCTGTCTGGCAGTGTCCGGGTAGACTGACCCGACAAAGATGAGTTGGATGACAAAGCTTGATATGGAGGCGTGTACAACATAGACATCTACTGTTAATCGTTTGAGGGGAAACCTTTTCTTAGATCAGGATGAGACTAAGATCTTGACTTATCATTTTGTGAGGGTGGCTTACATTATTCTACAAAAGCATAATAAAGCAGTGTAATAAGTTGAATATTGAAGAAATAGACTGTTAAACTTGATGAGTATAAAAGTTTTAACAATATAGGAATCAAAGGTGAAGATATGGAACAATGGATTGTTGATGTGATGGGGCATTATGGCTACATAGGAATCTTTTTATTAATATTTGTGGAGTATATTATCCATCCTTTTCCATCAGAGGTTGTTTTAACTTTTGCTGGTTTTATGACGACAAAGTCAAGTTTAAGTTTTGGAGTGGTATGTGCGGTAGCTGTTGTCGCGGCGACAGCGGGTTCGGTTGTCCTATACTATCTTGGAATATGGATTGGTGAAGAAAGATTATACCGCTGGATTGATCGATATGGTAAATATGTAAGGATTAAACGCAAAGATTTAGATAAAACCATTCATTGGTTTGAGCGTTATGGCCACTGGGCAATCTTCTTTGGCCGATTCGTACCTATTTTAAGAACTTTGATTTCAATCCCTGCTGGTATCACACGTATGAATTTACCCATATTTATTATATTTACAGCACTTGGGACAGGTGCGTGGAATATATTTCTGATCTTTTTAGGATCAGCATTAGGTGATCATATGCAAGAAGTGCTACAGTATGTAGGTCTTTATTCGAAGGTCATTATTGCTATTCTCGTAATCCTACTACTTTTCATGGTTTATCGATGGTGGAGACGTGCCAAAAGAGAAAATGGTTAATGTCTATCACATAGACAGATAATAGGGGCTGTTTCTATGAGTGGAAGCATGGTTATTTGCTGCCAAAATTGAAAAGTGACAGCTAGAGTTCCACATTTTCGACAAAGCTATATGATATGAAGATGAAAAAATGCGTTAAGTTGATTTATATTACAAAAGTCAGCTTAGCGCTTTTTCATTTTAGAGTGAAAGTTAAGTGATTATTATACAGATAATGTAAAAAGTGAAACGTGCTACTTTTCATTTTATGTTAAAGCATATATAATAATGTTATCAATTTAGGTAATCCTAAATTATTTTTTAAATAGAAAATGATTTAAAGGTAAGCCGTTCGAAAAGGGATGAGTCAAATGCGTAAGAGCTTAGAAGAAATTAATGGTACAGTTGTGTTTGATAACCAAGCTGCAAAATGGAAAAAAACATTAATGTATTTAGGACCAGGGGCGCTTGTCGCAGTGGGGTATATGGATCCCGGTAACTGGATTACGTCAATGGCAGGAGGCGCACAGTATGGCTACATCCTCCTGTCTGTTATTTTAATTTCAAGTTTAGCTGCAATGTTATTACAAAGTATGTGTGCACGACTCGGTATTGCAAGCGGGATGGACCTTGCACAAGTGACACGTGAAATGACGAATAGAAAAATAGCAGTCATTTTATGGATTATTACAGAAATGGCAATTATGGCCACTGATATTGCAGAAGTCATAGGTAGTGCCATAGCATTGAATTTACTTTTCCATATTCCTTTATGGCTTGGGGTAACGATTACTGTTTTTGATGTTTTGCTACTATTATTGATTATTAAGTTCGGTTTTAGAAAAATAGAGGCTATTGTCACGGTGCTTGTGTTGACCGTTTTTATTATCTTTGTGTTTGAAGTTTATTTATCGAACCCGTCATGGCCACTCGTCTTAAGTGGCTTTGTTCCGCAAAGTGGAGTGGTCACACAACCCGGTGCTTTATATATCGCACTCGGTATTATTGGTGCAACTATTATGCCGCATAACCTTTATTTGCACTCATCAATTGTACAATCACGTGCATATGGACGAGATTCAGTAGAAGAGAAAAAAGATGCGATTAAATATGCAACGATTGATTCGAATTTACAACTTTCGCTTGCATTTTTAGTCAACTGTTTACTTTTAATATTAGGTGCTGCTTTATTTTTTGGCAGTGGCAAAGCATTAGGTGGATTTTATGATTTACACCACGCATTATTAACTTCGCACGTCTCTGTCGCTTTTGGTGGGGCTGTAATGAGTACATTGTTTGCAGTCGCTTTATTAGCTTCAGGACAAAATTCTACCATTACAGGGACTTTGTCAGGACAAATTGTAATGGAAGGTTTTGTGAATTTACGCTTTCCACAATGGATTCGACGCCTTATCACGCGTGGTTTAGCAGTTATCCCGGTATTCATTTGTTTATGGCTTTATGGCTCTGATCCATCGACAATTGAAAATTTACTGATTTTCACCCAAGTATTTTTGAGTATTGCATTGCCGTTAAGCATTATTCCGTTAACGATTGCGACGAATAACCCAAAAATTATGGGTGAGGCATTCACTAATAAACGTTGGATCAACATCATCGCTTGGACACTGGCAATATTTTTAACGATTTTAAACTTTTACCTCATCATTGAAACGTTTAACTCGCTTTAATTAGAATTAGTTAAAGCCATTTTCATTAAAAGTTATATTGGATTAAAAAAAGATACGCAATGTTAAATGATATTTCAGCGTGTGTCTTATCATTTTAAGCCTTCAGAGGTTGAGACAAATGGAAAGTCTCAACCTTTTTTTATGCTGAGGCGCCTCTCCTTACAGCCTATTCAATAACAGACAAGCCAAAGAAATACAAATAAATATTTATTCACTTATATGGTATAAAAATACATAATTAGAAACGTTAAATTAATTCTTAACAATTTTAATGTACTTTATAAAGGCGTTTTGACAATATTTATAATCTCTAAAAGTTATATATATTCAAATTAAGCAACTTGTGATTATGTATGATATTTGCATTAACTATTATTTTTAGATAACCTATTTCTTGTATAAAAAACGTTTAGACATCGTAGATTGCACAACAAAGGGATCAAAAATTAAATAAGGGGTGCTTTAAAGTGCATAAAAAATATAAGCTAATGGACTGGGTTGTTTTTATTGGAACAGCAATCGTGTTATTAATGGCTGTTATTCCGATGATGGTCTTCCCAGAACAGAGTCGCTCAGTTGTAGTTGCGATGAATAATTTCGTCACTTCAAAACTCGGCGCGATTTATCTCGTATTGGGGTTAGCGATTTTTTGTTTTGTTTTATACATAGCATTTGGTAAATATGGGTCTGTGACTTTAGGTCGTGCGAGTGATAAACCCGAATTTAGTGACTTTGCATGGGCATCCATGTTATTTTGTGCGGGCATTGGCTCGGACATATTATATTGGGGTGTCATCGAGTGGGCATATTATTATCAAGGCCCGCCTCATGGTGCAAAACCTTTATCTGATGAAGCACTTAACTATGCGACGATGTATGGCATGTTTCATTGGGGACCGATTGCATGGGCAATATATGTACTCCCTGCCTTACCAATTGGGTATCTCGTATTTGTGAAAAAGCAACCTGTTTTTAAAATCAGTCAAGCTTGTCGACCAATATTGAAAGGTCAGACAGACAAATTTTTAGGAAAACTCGTTGATATTTTATTCATCTTTGGACTTATTGGAGGAACAGCGACATCACTGGCTTTAGGGGTACCTATGATTTCAGCCGGTCTTGAAAAGTTATTTGGTATAGATGGAACAAGTATGGTCGTAAAGAGTATCGTGCTCTTATGTATTACAATTGTATTTGCATATAGTTCATACCAAGGTTTGAAAAAGGGAATTCAAGTTTTAAGTGACTTGAACGTTTGGCTTTCCTTCATTTTACTTGGCTTTATTTTTATCGTTGGACCAACGATTTTTATTATGGAAACGACGGTAACTGGCTTTGGGAATATGTTGAAAAACTTTTTCCAAATGGCCACTTGGTTGGAGCCGTTCGGTGGCATTGGCGGACGTGAAGAAACGAAATTCCCACAACAATGGACGATTTTCTATTGGTCATGGTGGATTGTTTATGCGCCATTTATCGGTCTGTTTATTGCGCGAATCTCAAAAGGTCGTACTTTAAAAGAAGTAATATTAGGAACAATTGTTTACGGTACATTTGGTTGTGTGCTGTTCTTCGGTATTTTTGGCAACTATGCTGTTTATTTACAAATTTCAGGTCAATTTGATGTGATTCATTATTTAAATGCACATGGTACGGAGGCAACGATTATTGAAGTGATTAGTCATTTGCCGTTCCCACAAATTGTTATTGGCTTGTTTATTATTTCAGCCTTTTTATTCTTGGTTACAACCTTTGACTCTGCGTCGTATATTGTCGCAGCGGCAACACAAAAACGTGTTAAAGGAGAACCGATTAAAGCCAATCGATTATTTTGGGCGTTTGCTTTATGTTTACTTCCATTCTCGTTGATGCTTGTCGGTGGTGAAAAGGCACTTGAAATACTACAAACCGCTTCTATTGTTGCGGGTGTACCTTTAATTGTCATTTTTATCATTATTATGATTTCGTTTATGATGATTCTAGCAGGGGATCGGATTGCGCTACAATCACGTGCCGATCGTTTTAAACGTATTGAACGCCGATCGTTGAGAATTTTAAGAGTAGGCGAAGATGAAGAGGATGACAACTTATAAAAAATAGGAAAAGCTTTATGACGTCTTAACGGGCGCCATAAAGCTTTTTTGATGAGGTATCAAACTTTGTTATTGAAATAAAATATGATTTGCAGTCTTTAGCTCACCGATTGTAGCTATTGAAAAAGGCTAGGTTATTCGGTTTTGAATTTGTCTGATCTACATCTCTTCATGAGAAAATACTGAAACAGCTTTATTTTTTTATGTCTTTAGGTTCAGGAATAGGGAAGTGTTCAAATATTTCTCCCGATTTTAATGCATCACTAATTGATTCTAACCAATAGTAATAAATCCGAGAATGCTCTAAATGGGCTTTTATTTCTATCGCTTCTTCTCTCGTTGCTTCATCTACATCTTCAGCTGCAATAATCTTATCAATCATTGCTTCTGATTCTCTGAGTGCAGCCATATTGATTGAAATTTCTCGGTTCCATTTTCTAGTGAAAAAGTTACAGAAAAACTCAAAGAAATCTTTTTCAGCTTCAAAATGTTGTTTGCGACTGCCTCGAGTGAAGCGTTGCTTAACAATGTCATATTCTTGCAATTTCTTAACGCCCGAACTCATGCTTGGCTTACTCATTTGTAATTCTTGACGCATTTCATCCAATGTCATGCTGTCTTTGAATAACATAATACCGTAGAGATTTCCGACACTACGATTAATCCCATATAAATCCATAGTTTCAGCAATTGAATTAATAACAATATCTTTCGCGACTTCGAGTTGTGCTTCGTGTGATTTTGGTCGTGCCACGACATCTCACCTCCCTATAAATTAACTCGTTAATAGCGTTAACGCTCTAAATTTTAATCTTTAATTAAATATAAATCAAATGTTCATTAATAATTTAACGGTTTTTTTGGCACACTGCAAATCCAAGCGATGTCGATTGACATGGCACTTTTCCTTATGATAAAGTTAAATTTGTGAAATTCGTTAAATAAAAACTTAACAAACTTAACGGAGGTATATGCATGGAATTTGTAAACCAATTATCTCGTCGTCAATATATTGATGGGGAATGGGTAGAAAGTAGCAATCAAGCGACACGTCAAATTCTCAATCCTTATAACCAAGAAGTGATTATAGAAGTAGCAGAAGGAACGAATGAAGATGTAGAACGTGCAATTCTAGCAGCGAGACGTTCATTTGATGAAGGTGTGTATGCACTTGAAACAGGTGAGAACAAAGGTAAAAAGGTTCGTGCAATTGCGGATCAAATCAAAGCGCATCGTGAAGAGTTGGCGCATTTAGAAACATTAGATACAGGTAAAACTTTAGAAGAATCTCTTGCAGATATGGATGATATACACAATGTATTTATGTATTTTGCAGGTTTAGCAGATAAAGACGGGGGCGAATTAATTAATTCACCTATTACAAATACAGAAAGTAAAATCGTCAAAGAGCCAATCGGAGTTGTGACTCAGATTACTCCTTGGAACTATCCGCTATTACAAGCTTCATGGAAAATTGCGCCAGCACTTGCAACAGGTTGTTCTATTGTCATGAAGCCGAGTGAAATCACACCTTTAACAACTATTCGTGTGTTTGAGCTTATGGAAGAGGTAGGTTTCCCTAAAGGCGTTATTAATTTAGTTTTAGGTGCAGGCTCTGAAATCGGTGACATCATGTCTACGCATCCTGAAGTGGATTTAGTGTCATTTACAGGCGGTATCCAAACAGGTAAACGTATTATGAAACAAGCCGCAGAGCATGTTACGAATATTGCACTTGAACTTGGTGGTAAAAATCCAAACGTGATTTTTGAAGATGCTGATTTTGATTTAGCTGTTGATCAAGCATTAAATGGTGGCTTTTTCCATGCAGGTCAAGTATGTTCGGCAGGTTCTCGTATTATTGTTCATCATTCTATTAAAGATAAATTTGAAAAAGCATTAATTGAGCGTGTTCAAAATATCAAATTAGGTAATGGATTTGATGAAGATACAGAAATGGGACCACTTATTTCTGAACAGCATCGTGACAAAGTTGAAAAATATATGACAATTGCGCAAGAAGAAGGCGCAAAGATTGCTATCGGTGGTAAGCGACCTTCTAGAGAAGATTTAAAAAATGGTTATTTCTTTGAGCCGACAATCATCACAAACTGTGACACGTCTATGCGTATCGTACAAGAAGAAGTGTTTGGTCCTGTTGTAACGATAGAAGGTTTTGACACAGAAGAAGAAGCTATCAAATTAGCTAATGACTCTATCTATGGTCTTGCAGGTGGTGTCTTTACGAAAGATATCGGAAAAGCGCAACGCGTGGCATCAAAAATGAGAATGGGTACAGTATGGATCAATGATTTCCATCCTTATTTTGCACAAGCACCATGGGGCGGCTATAAACAATCAGGTATCGGTCGCGAACTTGGACATCACGGTTTAGAAGAATATTTAGAAACAAAACACATCTTAATGAATACAAGCCCTGAGCCAGTTCACTGGTTTGGCCAATCAGAATCATAAATTGAACAATTGAATGAGCGTTTGTCTTTTATATGACAGACTTCTTTCAAAGTAAAAAGGTGTGAAAGAATGACGTAAATGCAACGATAAGTGCTAAACGTTTCTTTCACATCTGTACATAGTTTGAAATAGCGCGTCAGTATACAACTACGAGGAGGATTTTTGTTATGAGTAAAGCGTACGACAAAATGTATGATTATATCATTATCGGTGGTGGGAGTGCTGGATCTGTATTAGGTGCTCGCCTCAGTGAAGATAAAGACAAAAAAGTCTTAGTACTTGAAGCAGGACGCAGTGATTACCCTTGGGATTTGTTAATTCAAATGCCAGCTGCTTTAATGTATCCATCAGGTAACCGCCTTTACGATTGGAAATATGAAACAGATGGCGAACCACATATGGGCGGACGTAAAGTTTTCCATACACGTGGTAAAGTGTTAGGTGGATCAAGTTCAATCAATGGGATGATTTATCAACGTGGTAACCCACTAGACTATGAAAAATGGGGTAAACCTGAAGGCATGGATACTTGGGATTATGCCCACTGTTTACCTTACTTCAAACGTTTGGAAACGACTTTTGGTGCAGATGCAGATGATCCAATACGTGGTTTAAATGGTCCTATTAAATTACGTCGTGGTCCTGCTGATAACCCGTTATTCCATGCATTTTTCGATGCCGCTGTCGAAGCGGGTTATAAAAAAACGAAAGATGTGAATGGTTTCCGTCAAGAAGGGTTTGGTCCATTTGATAGTCAAATTCATAATGGTCGCCGTGTTTCTGCTTCACGTGCCTATTTACGTCCAGCAATGAAACGTCAAAACTTAACGGTTAAAACACGTGCATTCGTTGAAAAACTTCATTTTGATGGTAATACCGTTACAGGTGTGACTTATAAACGAAATGGTCGTTTACACAAAGTGCTCGCAAAAGAAGTTATCTTATCTGGTGGTGCATTTAACACACCACAATTGCTACAATTGTCAGGTATCGGTGATTCTGAGCATTTACGTTCATTAGGTATCGAACCTCGTATTCACTTACCGGGTGTAGGTGAAAACTTTGAAGACCACTTAGAAGTGTACATTCAACACACTTGTAAAGAGCCTGTCTCATTACAACCGAGCTTGAATATTTTCAAAATGCCATTTATTGGTTTGGAATGGTTAACACGTCGTACAGGTGCGGCATCAAGTAACCACTTTGAAGGTGGGGGATTCGTTCGCTCAAATAATGATGTGAAATATCCAAACTTAATGTTCCATTTCTTGCCACTTGCAGTACGCTATGATGGACAAAAAGCAGATACAGCGCATGGTTACCAAGTTCATGTTGGACCAATGTATTCAAATTCAAGAGGTAGCTTGAAAATCACATCAACGAACCCATATGTTAAACCAAAATTTGTATTTAACTATTTATCTACAGATGAAGATAAACGCGAATGGGTTGAAGCTATCCGTGTCGCACGTAACATTTTAAAACAACCTGCACTTGATCCTTATAATGGTGGAGAAATTTCACCAGGACCTTCTGTTCAAACAGACGAAGAAATTTTAGATTGGGTACGTCGAGACGCTGAAACAGCATTGCACCCATCTTGTAGTGCAAAAATGGGTCCTGCTTCAGATCCAATGGCAGTAGTGGATCCATTAACAATGAAAGTTCACGGCATGGAAAATCTACGTGTAGTAGATGCGTCAGTCATGCCAACAACAACAAATGGTAATATTCACGCACCTGTATTAATGCTTGCTGAAAAAGCGGCAGATATTATTCGTGGTGTTCAACCGCTTGAGCCTGAACATGTTGATTATTATGTTCATGGTAAACATGATGAAAATGCAGGCGCTATCGATTAAGCTAAAAATAAATTTAAATATCAGATGATTGAAGTTGACTTCTAATTTAAAACAACCCTTTCCTAGTTCAATGTGATACAAGGAGAGGGTTGTTTTTATGTTTGAAATCATAATGATTATTTTTATGGCGCATCATATCAAAGGACTTACCATTTTTCAATCTTTTGACGTTCACCTTTAAAATTATTTTGAATACGATGTCTTTTCTCTAACTCGTGTTCTATTGTATTGAAAGTGATGTTTTGTGATTCGAGTAAAACAAAGAGATGATAGAGTAAATCAGCACTTTCAGAAATGACTTCAGAAATGTTTTGTTTCATAGCAGCAATCACGACTTCGAAAGCTTCTTCGCCCAACTTTTTACTGATTTTTTCAATGCCTTCATTGAAAAGGTATTGCGTATAAGAGTTGGAATCATCTGCATTCAACCGTTGGCGAATAGTGCTTTCAAGTTGTTGAAGTTGAAAAGTCGGAGTCGTATTGAAACAGCTTTGTGAACCTGTATGACAAGTCGGTCCCATTGGTTCCACAAACAGCAATAACGTATCTTGATCGCAATCTAAATACATGTCTTTGACTCGTTGTATGTTGCCTGATGACTCTCCTTTTTTCCAAAGTCGTTGCTTCGAGCGAGAGTAAAACCATGCGACTTGTTCTTGCACTGTTCTATGGAAAGCTTCTTCGTTCATATAGCCCAACATGAGCACTTGTTGCGTCTTGCTATCTTGCAAAATGACTGGAATTAAGCCTTTTGAAAAATCGGGTTTTAAGACCATCTTACGGGGACACCTCCTTGATTCAGTTCACGTTTGATTGCTGCAACGGTTGTTTCTTTATCGTGTAAAATGCTTGCCGCTAATCCAGCAGACACAGGAGTTTGTGTGAATAATTCTTTGAAGTGTTGTGCATCACCACCGCCACCTGAAGCGATAATCGGGATATTGACTAATTTAGAAATTTGATTCAGGTGCGCAATATCAAAGCCTTGTTTCGTTCCATCATGTGCCATACTTGTGACGAGAAGCTCTCCAGCACCTAAAGCCTCTACTTTCAGTACCCAATCGTAGACGCGAATAGGCGTTTGCCGTTTACCTCCATGGGTACAACAATAATAATCATTCGTATTTTGATCGTATAAGCTATCGATTGCGATACATATGCACTGTTTTCCAAATTTTTGACTTGCTTGCTGTATGAGATCGGGATTATTGAGTGCTGCTGAATTGAGAGACACTTTATCTGCACCATGTCTTAAAAGTTGGGATATCTCTTCCAAAGATGAAATGCCGCCACCCACTGTTAATGGAATAAAAAGCTGGGAGGCAGTTTGTTGGATGATATCGAGTGTCAGTGCGTGTCCTTGTTCCGTTTTTGAGATATCTAAAAAGACAAGCTCATCGGCTCCAGCTTGATTATAGTATAGCGCAAGATCAACTGGGTGACCGATGTCTCTGAGTCCTTTAAACTGTATCCCTTTGACAACACGGCCATCTTTAACATCTAGACAAGGAATAATTCTTTTTTTAATCAAGTTAAACCCTCCCAAAATGAGGCTTGATTCGCTGCTTTACCGACGATTGCTGCTGAAACACCGAGCTTATCTAACTGCTGTATGTCTGCTTGATGTCGAATGCCACCAGAAGCTATAATCGGTAATTTACTATTCTTAGCGAGTTGAGCTGTTGTATCAAAATTAGGCCCACTCATTTTACCGTCCTTCGTGATGTCGGTATAGATGATGCCATTTAAAGGAAGGTGTTGGATTTGGGAGACATAATCAAAGACATCGAGGACAGTTTCTTCCGTCCAACCATTAATTTGAATCGCAGTTTGCTTTGCATCGACAGATACCAATATTTTCCCGGGAAATAAATGGCTCATTTTAGTCAGCCAGGCTTGATCTATTATGGCTTGAGTACCGACAATGCAGTAATCCACACCGGATGATAAATAGGCTTGAATCGTCTCTTTGTTACGGATACCGCCGCCCACTTCAATCGGTTTTTGACTCATTTGAACTAACCGTTGAATAGCATTCATCTCGATAGAGCGTTGTGATTTGGCACCTATTAAATCGACGATGTGAATACGATCAACGCTATCGAACTGGTTGTAAAATTCGATACTCTTCTCAGCACTGCGCATCATAACTTCAGTTGTTTGATAGTCTCCCTCTGTGAGGCGTACACTTTTACCTTCTATTAAATCAATCGCAGGCCAAAGTTTAATCATGTTGCCAACCTCCTTTTAACGCTTGTTTTAAAATCTGTAAACCGTAATCGCCACTTTTTTCTGGATGAAATTGAATACCAATACAATCATCTTGTTGAACGATGCCCGGAATAGACGTGCCATAGTCACTATAGGCGATGACTGCAGGTGACATTGGTGCTTGATAAGTATGAACATAATAGACATCTTTGTTTAACGCGGGTATTTCACTTTTTAACTGATTCCAACCAAGATGTGGAACCGTATAAGGGGTCTGAATTTCTTGAATTTTCCCTTTGATTAAATCAAGACCCGACACATAACCTTCATCACTATAAGAGTACAGAAGTTGCATACCTAGACAAATACCGATAATGGGTTGTTGGTGCTGTCTTAATACATCGTATAGACCGTATTGATGAATGGCGCGCATTGCATCTTTGAAATGGCCTACACCTGGCAGAATCAAGACGTCTGCATGTTCTATCATTTCTGGTTCGCGCGTTACGATAGACGGATAGCCAAGATGGTTCACTGCGCGTTGCACATTAAAAATATTGCCAAGTCCATAATCTATGATTGCAATCATCATTCAATCACACCTTTAGATGAAGGAATACGTCGGTCTTCTGAATCGCGCAGCGCTTGTTTTAAAGCATGTGCAAATGCTTTGAAAATCGCTTCAATTTCGTGGTGCGTATTTCCTTGATGAAGTAAGTCGATGTGAACCGTTAAATGGGCATTGATCACTAAAGCTCTAAAAAATTCTTTGACGAGTTCTGTATCAAACTGGCCCACTTTTTCCTTGCTAAAGTTCGCTTGAAAGTTGAGGTAAGGGCGTCCACTTATATCGACAACAGCACGTGCTAATGTTTCGTCCATCGGAATATATTGGGTACCATAACGGGTGTAATGAACTTTATCTTTAATCAACTGTCGTAACAGTTGTCCAAGAACGATACCGATATCTTCGGTCGTATGATGATCATCGACGCATGTATCACCTTCAACGTCAATTTGTAACGCTAAGTCACTATGAAAGCTCCATAATGAGAGCATGTGGTCTAAAAATCCGACACCAGTATGAATTTGACTCTCTTTTTCGGATACGCTGAGTTTAATGTCAATTTTGGTTTCTGTCGTTTCACGGCGAATTTGATATGTCACTGTTGTTCACTCCATTCTTTCACGACTTTTTCAAATTGATTTAAATGTGGCTGATCAATGATGGAATAACGTACGCATTCAGCTAACATTTTTTCATCTTTTGAATGATAAAAGCGTGGTAGAAAGCCACGTGCTTTAACGTAATGTCCGAGTGATAAGGCTTGAGGCCCTGATGTTAAAACAAAATTAGTATCACTTGGAAAGACATGCATATGGGGACTAGCATATTTCATCAAGATTTCTTTTAAGCGCTGACTCAATTGACGTTGGTGTTGGATGAACACTTTTGTTTGTTCCATATGTTCAAATAGATAAATACCGATAGATAGGGTAAATGCACTTAAAGGATAAGGGTGTTCAATTTGGCGTACAGTTGAAATGGTTTTTTCTGTACTGATTAAGACACCGAGTCGTAACCCCGCCATGGCAAAAGCTTTGGAAAGTGTACGCATGATTAGGATATGATCTTCTAATTCGATTTGTAACGGTATTGAAAAGTCAACATAGGCCTCATCAACGATTAAATAGCCTCCTATCATTTTCATTTGATTTGCGATAGTGATTAATTCATTTTCAGTAAAACGGTGACCCGTTGGATTGTGTGGATTACTGAGAATGAAAAAACGAGGTTGTACTTCATCGATGCGATCAAGTATCGTTTCAAGTGAAAATGTTAAATCGGGTGATGCATCAACAAAACGAATTTGACGCTTCACCTGCCGTGCATAATCTTGATACATAAAAAAATCGGGATTGAGCGTTAAACAGGGACCTTCTGGCATAATAAGCATCAATTTTTGTATTAATTCGTCAGAACCATTGCCACAGCATAGTTGTTGACTACTGAATTGCTGGCCATAATAATTCGCATAAGCTTGGCGAAAGCGGTCATAATCAGTATCTGGATATAAATGATAGTCACAATTTTTGATAAGATTCATCAATGTTTCATCATTAAGCGGCTTTATCGGGCTTTCATTCTTATTCATGCGAATCATTGTGTATCACCTCTATTTCGAATCTCTAGTGATTTTTTATGATTGATTAATTGTTCGTCACCCGCTATTCGAGCAGCATCAGCATAGGTGCGTTGGTACGTTGATGCGCTCAGATGAATGACCGTATGTTTAGTTAAAAAATCGTTCACAGACAGACCATGTTGAAAGCGTGCTGTTCGTTGTGTAGGCAGCACATGACTCGGCCCAGCGATATAATCTCCAATGGCTTCTGGTGCATAGCGCCCTATAAACAAGCTACCTACATAATGGATGAAAGGGATGTATCGTTCTGGATGCGCAGTTTGAACTGAAGCATGTTCAGGTGCAATGGCATTCATAACTTTACAATTATCATTAAAATCTAAAGTGTGAATTAAATAGTGATGATGTTTTAAACTTTTTGCTAATATTTCTGAGCGCTGTGCATTTTTAAGTTCAGCTTGGATACGTTGTTCAAGCGCCTTAAGGACGGATTTATCGTTTGAAAGGACATAAGTTCTTGCCATTTCATCATGCTCAGCTTGGGCGAAAACATCATAGACAATGGCCTCTATATCGCTATGGTTATCTATAATGAGTGCAATCTCACTCGGACCTGCAATTTGATCGATACCTACTTCTCCGTACAAATATTTTTTCGCATACGCCACATATTGATTGCCTGGCCCAACGATTTTATCTACTTTAGGGATAGTTTCTGTGCCATAGGCTAATGCGGCGATACTTTGGGCGCCACCGACTTGATACACGTGATCGACACCGGCAATTGCACAAGCAGCAAGAACGCTTTGGGCAATACCATTGGTTTGGGGTGGTGTGACAACAATGATATTTTTAACATTTGCCACTTTCGCGAGTGTCGCGGTCATTAAGACAGTAGATGGATAACTTGCTTTACCTCCAGGCACATATACCCCTACACTTTCGATAGGATGATAGACTTCGTAGAGTTCTTGTGTTGAACTTTGTTGCTGATATTTAATTTGTCTCTGATAATGTTCGATTCTTTGATGACTATGCTGAAGTGCTGCTTTTAATTCAGGCTCCAAATTTGTAAAAGCTTGTTTCAGCTCTGAACTAGGTATTTCTAGTGATTGTACTTGTACGTGATCAAATTGCTTGTTGTAGTCGAATAATGCACGGTCACCTTCATTTTTGACACGTTCACAGATGGCGGCCACTTGTTCGTGAAGGTGTTGGTTAAACTGGGCTTCAGATTGTAATTGCTGTAAAAATGCTGTGCTATTAATCATCAATGAGTGACACCCCTAACATTTGAATAAATGCATCAATTTCTGATGCGGTAGTGAAAAAACTTTGACGGTTCGTAATTAATTGCGCTTGTATACTGGAAATCTGCTCCTTTTCGACAAGACCATTAGAGCGAAGTGTGCTTCCGGTTTGTACGATATCAACGATGCCATCAACCATGCCAATGACACAAGCTAACTCGATAGAGCCCGAAAGTTCGATTAACTCAATGTCACGGCCTGTGGATTTAAAATAATCGCGGGCTGTTTTCGGATAAGAAGTTGCGATTTTGTGATATGCTTCTGTCGATTCAAAAGCGGCCACAGAAAAATGACATTGTCCAAAAGGAAGGGCGATAAGTTGATTAACGTCATATTTCTGCTCGTTTAAAATATCACTTCCTGTAATACCGATATCCGCAATCCCTTGTTCTACATATATAGGAACGTCATTTCCTTTAACGAAAAGAAAACGAAAATTTTCAGTTTTGATTTGAAGTTGTCGGGATCGCGACTGAAGCTGTGAAGCCAATTCAACCTGCTCCTGTTGTTCTAAGTAGGCAATCAAACTTTTAAGCAAACGTCCTTTTGCTAATGCAATGGTTAACACAATAGTCACTCCTTCTCGTTATAATGTGAGTCCTAAACCAAATCCTTCTAAAGTATCTTTGTAATAACCGCCTGTTAAAGTCAGATTGCTTTTTTTCAGATGTGCATGAATAAAGGCACCTTTATAATACGACCGCGGAGGTTGGGGTGTCATATCGAGATGGATAGGGGTGATACCTAACGATTTGAAATAGGTATCCCAACGATTCAAACTCCGCAAAATATAGTGGTCGCTCGGGAATAAGGTGTTCAGTAAACTGAGTTGTTGATGTGTCGGTGTTAACAACAATTGAACAACTGGATGACTGAGTCCTAAAGCGGATTTCAATTCAGAAATGTTACGTTGTGCAATCCATGTCAATAGTTGTGTGTCGTGTGGCACATCGCTTAATAATAAATCCGTTAATTGGTAATGACCGATTACGACATATTGAATTTGATCTTCTAAGCATTGTTCAATGTACAACTTGAATGTTTCAAATGTATCGTGAATCTCTTGAATACTCGGTTGATAATATTCTAGGCCAAGTTGTATACAGGCATGCTGATTTCGGACAATTGAACCAGCATATGCAACTGCGCGATGTTGTAAAGGATAGTCTTGGTAATAGCGCACTAGTTGATCAGTAAAATCATTGCGCAAAGCATAAAGCTGTGAGCCAGATTGCCAAACACTTCTTTCAGACATTTGTTTAAGATCGTCAGAAGAGAGTGTTTCCCAAACTAATGTTTCGATAAAAGGTGTATCTATGAGCTCGAAGTTACGAGATTCCGCAATCTTTAAAAACCGAAGCTCTTTTTCTTTGTCTAAAATTAAAGGATGCATGATCATATCGCCTCGCTTTCGTTCTCTACCGAGTTAAAGTATTTTTGAGAGAATATGAGTATGTTAGCATATGAATATTCAGATTTCAACAAAAAATTCTGAAAAATAAAAAATGAATGGTCTTATAGGCTTTAATAGTGGGTAATTAGAAAATAAAAAACTTGAAAAAAATACAACTGAAATGTACACGAGAATGGTGTGCATTGCTAAATGCTTAGCAATTTTATCTGATATAAAACAATCGTATTTTGAGCGACCAAATTGTATAATTGAGTAAGATATTAAAAATATATACGATGAGGGAGCATGCTATATGAAATTTGAAAAATATATCGATCATACGTTGTTAAAACCAGAATCAACACGTCAACAAATTGATCAAATCATTGAAGAGGCCAAAACGTATCACT
>NZ_PPQN01000114.1 GCF_002901995.1 Staphylococcus coagulans
TGTCGACGACTAGCGATAATTTTGTTTCAAGCTTTCGCTTGTCACTCGGTTTTGCTTGGTAAAATCTATACTTACTTATCTAGTTTTCAATGTACAATTAAATTAATGGTGGAGACTAGCGGGATCGAACCGCTGACCTCCTGCGTGCAAAGCAGGCGCTCTCCCAGCTGAGCTAAGCCCCCAAATATTTAAAATTAATGCACCATTCGGTTTTTCAAATGGTGGGCCTAAGTGGACTCGAACCACCGACCTCACGCTTATCAGGCGTGCGCTCTAACCAGCTGAGCTATAGGCCCATTTGATTTTGAATCC
>NZ_PPQN01000115.1 GCF_002901995.1 Staphylococcus coagulans
ATTCTACAGTTTTAATAATCAGTAGTTGATGTTTATATATTATTATGGGGAATGGGTTGAAATTGAAGGATATTATTGATAATATACTCAATATCCACTTAAAGTTTTATTGCTTTAAAGCAAGTTAGAAAATGATTGGTTGAGGTGAAAGATATGACAAGTAAATTAGAAGCATACAGAAAGCAGATTGAAGATATCAATGGACAAATTTTAGATTTATTATCAAAACGTGGAGAGCTCGCTCAAAAAATTGGTGAGGAAAAACGTAAACAAAGCACAGTAGTTTATGATCCGCAACGTGAAAAAGAAATGCTCAATACATTAATTGATAAAAACCAAGGTCCATTTAATGATAATGTGATTAAACAACTGTTTAAAGAAATATTTAAAGCCTCAACAGATTTACAAAAGTCAGATAATGAAAAGCACCTCTATGTTTCTCGTAAACTGAAACCTGAAGATACCATTGTTCATTTTGATAATGGTGGCATTATAGGAGAAGGTGTAAAATCATTTGTTTTTGGTCCTTGTTCTGTAGAATCATATGAACAAGTTGAAGCTGTTGCTAAGAATTTACACGCCAAAGGTGAAAAATTCATTCGTGGTGGTGCTTTTAAGCCACGTACGTCTCCATATGACTTCCAAGGATTAGGAGAGGAAGGCCTTAAAATATTAAGACAAATTAAAGATAAATATGATTTAAATGTTGTCAGTGAAATTGTACATCCAAACGATTTTGAAATTGCAGATCAATATTTAGATGTATTTCAAATAGGTGCACGAAATATGCAAAACTTCGAACTGTTGAAAGAAGCAGGGCGTACGAAAAAACCAATTTTGTTAAAACGAGGATTGTCCGCAACAATCGAAGAATTTGTATATGCAGCTGAATACATTGCTTCAGAAGGTAATCAAAATATTATTTTATGTGAACGTGGTATTCGTACATACGAAAAAGCAACGCGTAACACTTTAGATATTTCTGCTGTTCCAATTTTGAAGCAAGGTACACATTTACCCGTTATGGTTGACGTGACACACAGCACAGGAAGAAAAGATATTATGCTACCAACTGCCAAGGCAGCATTAGCTGTAGGTGCGGATGGTGTTATGGCTGAGGTACACCCTGAACCTTCTGTTGCGTTAAGTGATAGTGGTCAGCAAATGGATTTAAATGAATTTGATGCATTCTACAATGTACTCAAACCACTGTCAGACTTATATAATCAACAAAAAATTAAATAATTTTTGTGTAACAACCTTTAAAATAAACCAAAACAAACCAAGCTAAAATTCAATATGATTTTTCCTAAGCGGCGGAGCTATTTTTAATGAATAGTTTCGTCGCTTTTGGTGCTTCATATTTAAAATAATTATTTCCATTATATATATTGATAGAAAAGTAAATAAGATATCAATAAAACAATGAGTATATCTATCATTTTGACAATAATTACGTTATAATATTG
>NZ_PPQN01000116.1 GCF_002901995.1 Staphylococcus coagulans
GTATTATATTTAATTGTTTTAATGCTAACAATGGTTTTAATATCATTATTTATTAAATCATTTAGCAGTGTTATACTTGTAATAGTAATTGATATAATTATGTCTGTTTTTCTTAGTATAAAGGATTTAAAAATTTATTTACCTAATTTTGTAGCTTTAAATAGTAATATAGAAGAAATAAGTCGTTTTAATTTGTATATGAACGGTGCAATTGTGTTATCTATTATAGTATTATTGTTTTTATTTATAGTGTTTCGTTACAAAAGATTTAACACATAAGGGGGATTAAATGGGTGCCTTATTAGAATTTATTACAGTTGCCGGTGATACATTAAAATTAAACAAATCGCAAGAAGTTAAATTTGATAATGATGTGATAATAGCTGTAGATGAAGGGGTGTTATTTGTAAAACATTATTATAATAACGGTGAAAGTAGGATAATAAACGTTCTAAAATCAGGCTCAGTACAATATATTGAAAGTTCTTATATGTCAATAAAAGCTAAAAGTAAAATGCGCATGAAAATTATCAACAAAGACTTTTTCAACAGGAATGCAGGAGAAGAAAGTAAAAAAGATTTACGACAGTTGATAACAATTCTTTATTCAAGAATGAACATGACAATAAGAGATACATCTTTTCAAGAGAAGAGTTTAAACTTAATTGCTTGTTTGGTAAAACTTGCAAATACATTTGGATTAGAAAAAGAAAACGGAATATTAATTGATTTAGATTTGACACATAAAGAATTAGCAGAACTATCTATGTTGACTAGAGAAACAGTTAGTAGGAATATGAAGAAATTGTATGCTGATAAATTACTAATC
>NZ_PPQN01000117.1 GCF_002901995.1 Staphylococcus coagulans
GAGTAGCAAGCGAGTCAACATCGACAAGTGAGTCCGACTCGGCATCAGTAGCTAAGAGCGAATCAGCATCAACAAGTGAATCGGTTTCAAATTCAAATCGAGTAGCGAGTGAGTCAACTTCTACTAGCACATCAACATCAGCAAGCGAATCTGTGTCAACATCAAACCGAGTAGCAAGCGAGTCAACATCGACAAGTGAGTCCGACTCGGCATCAGTAGTTAAGAGTGCATCAGCATCAACAAGTGATTCAGTATCAACATCAAACCGAGTAGCAAGTGAATCGACGTCAACATCAAACCGAGTAGCAAGCGAGTCAACATCGACAAGTGAGTCCGACTCGGCATCAGTAGCTAAGAGCGAATCAGCATCAACAAGTGA
>NZ_PPQN01000118.1 GCF_002901995.1 Staphylococcus coagulans
GTCTAAATCATTAGCACTAAAGTAAGATTTCAATAATTGTACTAACTCTCTTGTTGCATAGCGTGTATCTACCAAATTACGATTAATAAACTCTTTTTGAACTTCAAATTTATTAATATCACGTTCTTCTAACAAATACTCTCTCTTTTTCTTAGATATTCTCTCCTTAGATTTACTTAGGTTAAGTATGTGTTGCTTAAATTGCACGTATGATAAAGCGCTTTCATTAGAATTCAAATACTGATAAGGTGTACGGTTTCCTTTCTTACTATTTTCTTCTTGCTTTACTAGAACTTTATTATTAAAAGAGTTATCAAACGAAACTGATCTCGGAATAATATGATCGATTTCATAATGTGATGGATTTCTAAGTAAATCATCTAATGGAATATTTTGTAAAGAATATAAACATTTTCCTTCTTGCATTTGATGCAATTTTATTTTTTCAACTAAGCCTTTCGCATTGCGATTTCCGTATTCTCGAATTACTTCTTCTACTTGTTTTCTTGTATTCTCATTTTCTTTTTGTACACGGTTAAGAAACTTTCTTCGATCTTCACTATTTTTTTCTCGAGCTAATTCAATAATAATCTCTTCTGGCAATCCGTACTTTTTAATTATTGTATTTACGATTTCAATTGATTGAATAAAAGACCGTTTTACGACAGGTGACAAAATGAACTCTTCAACCATGTTCTTAGGAATTTGCTTCTGTTTAGAAAGCTGATATTTTTGAGGCTTAAGATTTAGAGCAGTAAATACTTCCATTTGATTTCGAGATGTCTGCCACATTTCATCGATTAATAGATGTAAACACTTTAACGATAAACGATGTGTCCCCGTATAACCATTCAAATGAGCAATTGCTTCTTTCTCAGACTCTGTTAATAAATCCTGCAGTTGATCCAAGGCTTCTTTAATACTTAAAGGATCTTGATAAAGCGTTAAAATAAATGCAATTTCATCTAATAATTCAATATTTTCTAAGTTTTTCTTATCCAAAAATATTTTATTTAAATCATGATACAACTTAAATGATGTAAATTGTGGCTTTCCATTTTTGGTGATTCTGTATCCTTTAATATCAGATTCTTTAACATCTATTTCTTTAGCAATTTGTTTTAATGTTGGTGTTTTCTTTTGTTTGAAAACATTTTCAATAATATGATACTTTTCGAAATATTCTAACTTTTCATTTTCATCTCTTGCGATTACTAAATTATTCAAATCATTTAGTGCGTTAAATAAATCTGCTGTATATGCGTACTTAACACTTCTTAATTCCTCTGGAAAGTAAGTACATCTTCCCATTAACATTTCATACCATTGTTTCAAATCGCCCTCCCAACCGTATTGACTACCTTTGCCCGGGCCTTCATAGTATTCTCTTCTCGTTTCTAATAAATGTGTGTACTGTTCTATAAAATGTTCATCAATGTCATGGTATTTTTGTTGGGTTGTTAATATTTGTCTTGCTTCTCTTACAAAATCCTCAGTTTTAAATCTGTTACGTTCGCCTCTTACTTTATACTGTTCGTTTAACCTATCTAATTGAAGTTCACAAACATATCGATTTTCTAATTGCTTTGCATTTTCTTTTAATTGCTCTTTTGTCGATAGCTCATTAGTACTTTCATTCTCGTCCATCACAACATTTACATTATGTATCCCTCTTCTTTTAGCCAAATGTAATAATGCAATAACTAGTTCACTTTTAGATAATGCTGATGATAATCCCTTGACCCTGATTGCGTATGGGTTTGTACTCTTAGGAATCTTGTCGTTAATAATTAAATGGTATTGTGCTAGTAAATATTTAACTCGATCTAATCTATGAATTCTTCTTCGTTTTAAACGTCTTGAACCCCTTTTAGCTCTTCTGCCCTCATTATTTTCAACATTTGCTTCAGGAAATAATCTCACACCCGCATCAATCACTGATTTTGAATCACTATGAATTAAACCGTATCCAACTGATGCGATACCAACATCTAACCCGAGAATATAACTATTTTTCAAATTTTTATCCTCCTTTTATTTTATTTATTACATTATAATACACTTTAAAACGAAAAAAAATCCCACTAATAAATTAGTGGGATAAACACGACATTTTGTCTTGTTTTAGTAGATTCTGTAATTTTAGGTATAAATACAATATATATTGTGACTTTATATTACACGATTACAGTAACTTATGTCAACTCTTTTTGTTACTTAAAATCATATAGAATAAGTTTACCTTCATATCTTTTGATGATACGGCTAGATGAAACAAAATAAATAAACAAATAAAATTTATCAGCTTATCAAAATGCTTTATTTAATTTATTATCTATCAGTGATTTTACTTTGGATATGTGCACTCTTAAAAATTTCTATTGGATCTTAACTAATTTACCTATTTAAAGCAGCTTAATTAGATAAAAATTTATTCAAAATACGAATGTAAGTATAATGCTTTTTTTAGTTAGACTATATCATCCTGTCTTTATAAAAAAACTTGCTCCCTCACGATGAGAGAGAACAAGTTTTTTGATTATGATGCGATTGATTTAAATCATTTCAAGAAATTTTTCATTATTTTATGTCACTTTGCTGATATCTCATTTTGTTAAGTATAAATAAAAT
>NZ_PPQN01000119.1:0-888 GCF_002901995.1 Staphylococcus coagulans
AATATATATTAAATAGATGTAACACAAAATTTAATCAACCTCTAAAATATCATAAATACATCTTATCATTTTTATATTTAATGGTAAAATTATATACAAAGATTTCTAAAAAAATAGGAGGTAATTATGAAATTAAAACCATACACGCTTATACTGTTTTCAGCTTTATGTTTACAATGCTTGAGCACTGATGAGTCATACGCATCTGAAGATAAAAGAGAGTTAGTGACTGATATATTTAATACAAGTAAAAGTCTTGAAACTGCTAAACATGAAGGGGCAGATACACATCATTGTACAGCTATTATGATTTCACCAAAAGTAGGATTAACAGCTGCACATTGTAAAGATGGTGGTTTTGAGCAAAATAAATCACTAGGTACTATCTATCCAGGTTCATCAGGCTTGTCTACGAACGCTGGAAACATGACCATTTCAACATTTAATCCATACGACGGTGCAGATATCGCCCTAATAAAAGGAGAAAATCCTTCAACAGCCTACACACATTATATGAGAAATGTCGATATTGATGTAAAAGGTTTTAACCTTAGTGATTTAGAAGGTAAAAAAGTTTATTCCATAGGTTACCCTATTGATAAAGGAGGACGTAAACAATATAAAACTGAAGGTGTAATAACTAGTACATACAATAATCAATCTATGATGACGACTCTACAATCGACAGGAGGCCAGTCAGGATCAGGTGTATTTTTAAAAGAAAATGATCAACTCATTGGAATTATTTCTCAAGGTAATTTAAATGGAACTATTGTACAACCAATAAACAGAAGAATATCTGATTGGATATCGATTAAAAAATGAGATATATTAATTTTAAAAATTGTTATAATATAATTTTATTTATGTACATTTATAAATCTATTT
>NZ_PPQN01000119.1:898-1919 GCF_002901995.1 Staphylococcus coagulans
GCTCTACGTCATTAATAAAAGAAATACGGCGAAAATAAAGCTATCTATGTAAAGAAATTTATTACAACTAATTGTTGTGATTAAAATGCTAAGTGATGATATATCAAATCAAGAAAATAAATACTGTTTTTGAGATTTAATAAAGATTTGATAATAAATGTATTTTTTGGTATATTACGACTTATAAACAAGTGGATAATTTTACACTCTAAAACTTGTTTACCTCATATTTTTGTTTCTAAAATAAACTAAAGTTGAGCTTTATTTTTTGATTGTTTCTCATTCTCAACTTACCTTTTGACACTTCGTTCGTAACAGCAATTCAGTTTTGAGGTTCGTATCATTAAGAATTATTTCAACTAGGAGAGAAAAAATGGGAGAGTTAAACAAAAATGAATTAGAACAATTAGAAAAAAGAATTAATCATAGATTTGATGATTTAGAAAGACACTTACATGCTTTACCGATGCACTTAGAAGATAAGATGAAACTCATTTTTCAAATAGAGAAAGAAATTCTTAGAGGTGAAAGAATAAAAGATCGAGACAAAATTATTAACCGAATCGCTGTTACTTTAACAGTGATTGGTACGATTTTAACGACAATTATCGCTTTATTCACTTTTTTCTGGCGGTAAAAGCAAAGCAAACAGGATAAAGTGATGATATCACATACATGAGCTTGGTATTAGATTCTTTTTTGCTCACCTTATTCATTAAAGGAAATACGATGAAATCGAATTAAGATTACTCGTATTTCCCTTTTTATGTTTACGACTTTCTTTTCAGGAGTGAACGTAAAATAAGTACTGTCAATATTATATTCACTACGATGTTAATGATTGTTTATGCATTTGATTTTTTCTTCATATTGTCATCCCCTCTATACAAATTAATGACTCACTAAAATTTATTATAACGTTAAATTAACTTTATTTTAAAATTTCATTTTCTAACACATAATTGTTTTATAACTACATAATGACTTAAACTGCTTTTGTACACTTGATATCGTGTCATTC
>NZ_PPQN01000120.1 GCF_002901995.1 Staphylococcus coagulans
GAATAAAGGAATAAATAATTGTCAATATTGTGAAATAATAATCAAACAATTATTAGTATATAATGAATAATATTAATTTTTACAGATATTAATAAAAATAAAGTTCGACAAGAGCGGTTTTAAAGGGTTTTTAAAAATATTTCCCACTAATGATTTTAGTTTATTGTTATTTATGAATATTTAATAGTGAGTTAAGAAATATTTTTGTACTTTGATGATAAGATAATAGTGAAATAAAAATAACTTTTAGAAACGGGGCGAAGACAATGAAAAATAATAAACTTTTAAAAAAGGTAATTGCCTTAAGTTTAATTACATCATTTATTGTCGCCGAACAACAAAATGTATTCGCAGCAAGTGATAATTTCGAAAGCATTGGGGATAATGCGCAAGTTATTAAAAGAACGAAAGATATTAGTAGTAACAAATGGGGTGTCACTCAAAATATTCAATTTGATTTTATTAAAGATCCAAAATATAACAAAGACGCTCTGATAATTAAAACTCAAGGTTTTATCAAATCCAAAACAAGATATCAAAGAAATCGTCAGTTCCCAGATGTGGCTCAAATGCTTTGGCCGTTTCAATATAATATTGCATTGAAAGTTGATGACCAAAACGCAAGTATCATTAATTACTTGCCAAAAAACAAAACAGATTCGATTGATGTCAAAGAAACATTAGGTTACGCGATTGGGGGTACATTTAAACCGGATCCTTCTTTAAATATTAATGCCTCCGTCAACTATATGAAGTCAATCAGTTATAACCAATCAAGTTATGTCAGTGAAGTAGAGAACCAAAACTCTAAAAATGTAGCATGGGGCGTTAAAGCAAATGAATTTAATATCGATGGCAATAAAATATCTGCCTATGATAAATACCTCTTTTTCGGTGGAAATTCTATACGTAAGACGCCAAGAGATTTCTTTGTACCGGATAATCAATTGCCACCGCTTGTATTAAGTGGCTTTAATCCATCATTCTTAACTACAATCTCACATGATAAAGATACAAGTGAAACTTCAGAAATCGAAATTTCATTAGGTAGAAATCTAGATGTAACAAGTGTTTGGAGACATATACCGGGATCTCATGCAAGTTACATTGACACAAGTAGAACACATAATGCATTTACTAATCGTAATTTTAAAGTTAAATACTTAGTTAACTGGAAAACACACGAAATAAAAGTGAAAGGTAAGAATTAATTATGAAATTAAATCAATTAATTAAAACAACAGTCGTCACTTCAGCAGCGTTCTTATTACTTTCAACAAATGTATTTGCAAACCAGGACCTCCAGCCAGTAAAAATGGAAAAACCTGACTCGAATACAACCATTTATAAAACAACAGCTACTGCAGATGCAGATCGATTTAATATATCACAAATTTTAAACTTAAATTTTATTGAAGATAAAAATTATAATAAAGATACGCTGATTGTTAAAGCATCAGGTAATATTTATTCTGGTTATTTAAGACCAAATCCGAACGATTACAATTATTCTGTTCTTCCTTGGGGCGGTAAATATAATGTCACTTTAAATGCATTAAAAGGGGATTCAACAACGGTTGTTGATTACGCACCTAAAAATCAAACTGATAGCTTTCAAGTCCAAAATACATTAAGTTACGGAGGCGGTGGAGATATCAATATCTCTAATAATCCAACAGGTAGCTTAAACGGAAAATATTCATTTTCTGAATCAATCAGTTATAAACAAGAAGATTATAGAACATATATCAATAGTGGTACAAACTACAAACAAGTCAGCTGGGGTGTTGAAGCGAATAAAATTATGAATAATGGCTGGGGTCCATATGGTAGAGATGCAGATGATAATGGTGGCACATATGGTAACGAATTATTTTTAGCGAAAAGAAACAGTAGTGCGAATGCCGGTCAAAACTTTATACCAGACTATCAAATTCCTTTATTAGCACGTAGTAATTTTAACCCAGAATTTTTGAGTGTATTCACTCACAAAAAAAATGACCATAAAAAAACACAATTAAAAGTGACATATCAACGTGAAACAGACTTTTATGAAATTATATGGAATGGTTTTTTCTGGAGAGGTCATAACAGAAAGAACTATGATCCGAAAACATTTAATACAATTTACGAAATAGATTGGCAAAACCACACTGCTAAAGTAGTTAAATCTTGGACAGAAGGCTACTAAAAATAATAAAAGCTACAGGCGCTATTAGATATTTTCATTAGTGCCTGTAGCTTTTATATATCAAAGGAGAAAAGGATAGACAATATAGAAAATGAAATACAAAATAAAATGCTTAACCAACACTTAGGCATGCGTTATCGTGTTGCTTTTTATTGTTTTATTTCACTTAAGAAGAGTATCTTTTAAATTAAGAAACGAAAATAAAATTATCAAAAAAATGATTTAAAATAAAACTATACAGATAGAGGAGGTGCATATCAATGAAAGAATTATTTGATTCAATTACAAACATCGTTACTTCAGCAATCGGGCATGACTGGACAAGCATGGGTGCAGCAATCGTAGCAACAGTACAACATGGTGTAGAATTAGTGACTAAAATCTTTGGAATTGGATAATATTCAAACCTTTATAGCAATTAAGAAATTTTAAAGCATCATTTCTTAATTGCTATTTTTGTGCCGAAATTTAGTCAGACTGAACGCCATAACGTAAGCATTGGTTTTAGGAGATTTCTCTATAAATGTCTAGTATTTAAAAAATTGTGATATTATCATTGAGTAATGAAATATTTTAAAAGTCTTCAAATTCATATGATATGCTGATTGAACCAAATAAAACAAATAATG
>NZ_PPQN01000121.1 GCF_002901995.1 Staphylococcus coagulans
GTTCAATACGCTGCCGAACGTCTTGCAGACAGTGACGTGCTCGTGTGTACGGTGATTGGTTTTCCATTAGGCGCATCCACAACAGAAACGAAAGCTTTTGAAACAGAAGATGCTTTACGTAAAGGTGCAGATGAAATTGATATGGTCATCAACATTGGTGCTTTGAAAGACGGACGTTACGCTGATGTACAACAAGATATTGAAGCTGTGGTCAAAGCGG
>NZ_PPQN01000122.1:0-2259 GCF_002901995.1 Staphylococcus coagulans
ATCAAATACTGATAGAATTATGCGAAAAAACGTTAAAAAACAAGTATTCATATAATAATACTATTATTATTCCTCAGACTATGAACTGGATATTAATATAAAAAATATTGAAAACATGATTATTATGATAAATAGCAACATTTATCAAAAACAATATTTTCATTTCTATTACAATATGGATGAGGTGATAAGGTATGGATGAGGAAAGTATTCATAAAAATTATTCAGCTTGTTGAAGAGAATCTACTTGAGAACTATAGTCTAGATGATTATGTACAGATGACGGGTTATTCTAAGTTTCATTTAATGCGAATTTTCAAGAAAGCGACAGGCTACACATTCTACAATCATATTTTAAGTAGACGCATTGCTCATGCATCACATTATCTACTCTATACAGATATAAGTATCATCGATAACGTCTTTATGCTTAACTTTCAGTCTCAAGAGGCGTTCTCTAGAAGCTTTAAAGCAGTTTATGGTTTGCTACCAGGAAAATATCGCAAATTATTGAGTGGGATTTCACAAACAAGTGAGGCGGAAGTAGATATAACAACAGAAGATATTAAAGGATGGATTATTTCAGAAACAACACCTCAAATGTATGAAGTAAAGCTTAATTCAAGAGAATACCATAGTGGCAAGCAATCTGCATCAATCACTTCAATTCGTGAAGCATCTTCGTATAATGAGAATACATTCGGGACATTGATGCAAAGTATCTCTTCTCAGGACTATAAAGGCAAGCGCATGAAATTCTCAGCATTCGTTAAGGGAAAAGCTGCAGATATATGTGGTGTTTGGGCAAGGGTTAACGATGCGACCAACAATGTTCTACAGTTCGATAATATAATGGAACGCGTATTATCGGTAGGAATGACTGGAACTATTACTCTTTTGTACTGGATGTCAATGAAATGGCAGAATCAATTCACTTTGGGTGTTGCTCATCGGTAAAGGTAAGGTTTGGATTGATCAATTTAAGATTGAAGAAGTAGATCTATCTGTCCCGAGTACCGATATAATAAATAAATAACAGAATTTACCTGCTAAGCCAATAAATAACAAGGGGTTAAATCAACGCTTAAAGCAACAATATGATATGTTGTATATTGTGGGCTTTAAAATGTATAAAAAGAGAAAGATATACTTATCTTTACTTATAATTACTGCTCTTGCCTTTTTATTTTGCCTCAAATTACGAGTAACTATAATATTTTAACTAGATCGTTTGGCATTATTCCTTTTATTTTCTTTGTTTTGTTTATATTTAGTTTCGATAAGAAAACTGATAGAAGGAAACATTAAATATTTAATGTAGTAAATCCCTTTTATTAATGGGACTTTACTACATTTTTTAAACGGGGGTCTAATAATATCTCTTAGTTGTACTGATATAATTAACTACATTTGTAAATAGAAAAAGATGATTACATGACAATGTTTATTAAGATATTTCTTTTGTAGATTCCATTGTAATTACGCTGATGTATTTTAATAAAAAGTAGAATACTACGCTTATTAATTTCTACTTACAACCGTATATAACTCTATGGATTGTAAAACTCAACATCACTCTTTTATTTAATGTCATTTTGAAATTCAGTAATTACTATAATCATTTTATAGCTCTTGTTCTATTTGTAAGCATATTTTAGGGCCTTCTTAAAATATTTTTTAAAGAAGCGGTGTCTATGAATCCCTTTTGGGTTCGTTTGAAATTTAAATTGTGCTTCTTTATGATTTAAATCTCCATTTAAAATTTTAACGCCCTCAAAACTATTTTTAACCATATCTTTAATCGTTAAGGTGTGTTCAATTCCTTCTTTAAGTCCAACATACCAATAAACAGTAACTTTATCTGTAATCTGCCCTTCTCTTTTCATAAAATCAATAAAGTTAGGATACCATACAGATGGGGATATCAATATATACGTCCCAAAACATTTTGGAATCTGATATAAAGCATAAAGTGAAACAAGAGCCCCGTATGAAGCCCCAGCAATCCCTATATCTTTATTATCATTAGATACTCTATAACGATGACGTAGTACAGGGATTAGTTCTTCAGTAAGCCATTTTAAGTATTTATCAGCTAATCCTCCACTTTTCTGTTTACCAATTTGAGCTTCCCATGGTGTAAAATCGTTTGATCGTTGTTTAGACTCTATCCCTACAAAAATAATGTCCTTATTTAAATCTTTAAATAAGTAATCACCGTCTTGTACATACAATAAAGGCTGTCTCTTATACACATCT
>NZ_PPQN01000122.1:2269-5071 GCF_002901995.1 Staphylococcus coagulans
TTTTAATTCTGTAAAAAGCTTTAAAAATGGAAATACATAATGTAAATCACTATAAGAATACGTTGATATATACCAAATATCTAATCACATTGATTTAACAATAGTATCAATAATGATTACAACGTCATTCTTGCATATGAGTTTTTATTTTAATTATATATTGCTATACATATTTATTATGCTATAATTGATAACGATTATCAATATCAATTATAAAAGTTAAGGGAGTGTTTGCTATATGAAAAAAATGATTCTTGTTACTCTATGTTTTATTTTACTTTTATCGGCCTGTAATAATGATGACAGCAAAGAAAAATCAAACGAAATAAAGAATGATAATTCTTCAACAAAAATATTTAAGCAAGATGACGGAACTAAAGTTAACATACCTAAGAATCCAAAAAGAATTGTTGTGTTACACCCTACATATATTGGTGCTTTAGTGAAATTTGGCCACAAACCTATTGGTGTTGTAGATTTTGTTAAAAAAAATAAAACACTTGATGAAGCAACTAAAGGAATCCAAAGGGTAGGTCAGGACAATATTGAACAAATTATAAAAATAAAACCTGACCTTATCATTACAACAAAAGAAGATAAAAATGCTGATAAACTCAAAAAAATTGCCCCAACAATACAGATGGATGCAATGAAATCTAATTACAAAGAATCGACTAAAAAACTTAGTGAAATTGTGAATGAGCAAGATAAAGCAGACACATGGTTAAAAGATTGGAATAATAAATTAGAAAAAGATAAAAAAGCCCTTGGTAATAAAACAAAAGGAAAAACCATTACGGCTATACAAGCTACACCAAAAGGATTGGTAGCATTTGGGAAAAATCTTGGTCGTGGAACAGAAATAGTTTATGGCGGATATGGTATGCAACAGCCTTCAAAATTAGATGAAGCAACAAAAAATGCTTATATGACTGTCATTTCTGAAGAGAAACTTTCAGAATATACCGGCGATTATATTATACTTGCTACTGCTGGAGAAAGACCGCCATTTACACAGAAGGAAAACTGGAAAAACTTAGAAGCAGTTAAAAAAGGACATGTTATTAATTTAGATGTACAAGACACTCAATATAATGATCCAATTTCTTTAGAAAAACAAAGAGCGATTATTTTGGATCAGTTAAAAAATATGAACTAAATTACAAAACAAATAACCCAACTGTTAATAATAGAAAACATCGGCTCTATACTAACTGGTGATTCAAACATCGAATCCTATTTAGTATAGAGCCTTCTTTATATATTGTTTTAAAATTAAACCTTCATATATATTAATGAGAGGCTATGTCTCACTACAAATAATACAATTAAACTTCGAAGCTATCGTTCACGTCAAAGCACAGTTCACGATTTTTATAATAATTCAAATAAAAATATGCTGATTAATACTAGAATTAAAAAGATCGCTACAAAACCTATAACTGTTACTGTCTGTTCAATAAAGTATTTTGTGTTGTTTCTGTGCACTTTAGTTCTTTTCTCTCCATATTCCATATAATCTAAGATTTCTTTATACGTTTGAACATCATATTTTTTCTTCAGTCGCTCAATCTTTAAAGCGAAATAAAACGAAATTATCCATAAAATAGCTGGAACTAGCAAGCCAAACCATCCATCACTAAATTTTAAAGCTGTCCCTAGTGCAATAGCACTTAATACTGTAAACAATATCATTAATTTTGCATACTTATCCATATTACTAAGATCTATTGCATTCTTCATTTTTAAAACATCTCCTTTAACAAGTTCATCTAAAGAAACGTTAAACAAGGAAGTAAGAGCAATCAAATTATGGAGGTCAGGATAACTTCTCTCATTCTCCCAATTAGAAATGGTTTGGCTTGAGACATAAATCTTTTCTGCTAGTTCTACTTGGGATAGTTTATTTTCTTTTCTGTAATATCTAATCTGATTGCCTACATCCACATATAACAGCTCCTTTATAATCAACATAACCTGTTAAAGTATTTCACACCATCTAACATCTTTATAATAGAGTAAAAAAAGAGCTATGTAAGTATTTATAGCTCTTATTTCCCAGGAAATTTATGCTTATTTAATAATTTGCCATCTATTTATTTAATGATTATTCCTCCAATTTTTTTATTCTTTTTATTAATATTATTTATCGACACTTAGATCCTCAAAATATTTTAGTTGCCATTTTCTTTCTCTTGAAGCAGTAGGGTTTAGCTTCTCTTCCCATGATGGATATACTCTCATAGCCATCTTTCCTTTACTATTTTCGTACCTCAAAATTTTTTTATCTATTAAAATCTCCTTAGGAAATTTAAACATCCCTGCCTTTTCATCCTCCAATATTATAATTGGGAATATTTATTTCCACATTTGCTAACTCAGAATTCCAAATGGTTCAATTTATCCCTATTGTTGCTATTCCACAAGTATTCTTCTCGGGTATCTTCCCACTAGAAAATATGCCCTCTTGCTTAAGTAATATTGGATATCTATTCCCACTGCGCTATACTGGTGATGCTTTAACTAACATTATGATTAAGGGTCAAGGATGGTCTAACATTTGGTTCGACGTCCTTATACTTTTTGCTTTCATCATTTTATTTATCGCTTTAAATATTATTGGCCTTAAACGATATCGCAAAGTTTAACACATTAATAATTATGTTGAATTGAAAAATGCTTGTTAAATTGATGATATTTTACAAATTTCATCAGTAACAAGCTTTTACTATATTCAAAATTTATAAAACATAGATTTAAATTATGACTCTATACAAAAAAACTCAAAATCAAAGACAAAAC
>NZ_PPQN01000123.1 GCF_002901995.1 Staphylococcus coagulans
TTTTTGATGTTGGATTACTTGTATGGATGGCTTCGCTTTCCGAGGGGACAGCCTCAGCCTGTAGTCTTCGGCTTGTCCTGTTCCCTCAGGAGTCTTGCCATCCATCTGTCGTTAAAAATAGAAGACGATTCATTGTTTTAATTAAAAAGAGCTTGATTGTCCTGTATTGAGTCACAACAAGCTGAAGCTTTTTTGATGTTGG
>NZ_PPQN01000013.1 GCF_002901995.1 Staphylococcus coagulans
GCGCTGTTTCTTCAATTTTAAATAGGCAGGTCTTTCAAAAATTAATCCCATATAAACTTTCGTTTTACGAAAGCCGTGTTTAATAATTAAATGGGCATTATTTTTAATTCCACAACACGCACAAGTACGGGGATGATATGTCAATTGGCCTTCGTATAATAATGCCTTTGCGTTTTTATGTACATATAATCCTAGATTTTGAGTGGTTTTTAAATTTTTGACTTTAATTCCAAGCATTTCTGATATATCATTACACATAGGCATAATATCTCCTTAATCGTTGGTTTGGTCACTTACAATTATAGAGATATTTGTGCTTTTTTAATATCAAAAATTAAAATAACGGTCAGTGACTATTTCACCAACCGTTAAAAATATACAACCGATAAATCTTAATGGGTTCTTTTAAACTAGAGAGGTATATATGAAAAGGATTATATTAATATTAGCAGTAGCGATATCGCTTATAATAAATTTTGTTGTAATAGACTCTGTTAAATCATTATCATTCTATAACGCAGTTGAAAAGCAGAGTGAAAAGGTTCGATTTGCTTTTGATAAAGATAAAGCGTATAGCAAAAATGCGTCAACGTATTTTGAAAGTTTATCAAAGAAATATAATGTAGCTATTACTAAAGTGACATACTTAAGTGATGATAAAGTTGCAATTAATACGACAGACCAGCAGTTAAAACAAAAAGCAACGCACAATCACACACTGAATTTATTTGATCGTCACTTACATATTAAAGTCTATAATTTGAAAGATACAAATTTATCGGAAGAAGGCACTTATTTTTTTAAAGGCGATACAGAAAGTGTACAAAAAGTAATCGAATTGATTAATCGTAATGTAGGTTCAACAGAAAAAGTTGAAAATACCGTATCGCAGCATATTCAAATTGATGCGTTCAGTATCATCCTTTCAACTTTGTTTCTATTTATATTTTTGGCAGTGCTAATACATAGTTTACAGAATCGAAAAAGCGAAGGTAAATTGTTGTACGATTTAGGATATAGTTGGTGGCATCAACTTCAATTTTTATTAGCTGATTTTAAATACTATGCTTTTGGTTATGTTGGCATCAATGTCGTTTTGAGCGCTTTGGTATATATATTCATTTATAAAGACGTTCATCTCACCAAAGTCGTACTTATTGCGTTATGTACGTCAATCGTTTTAATGGTAACATGTATTGCTATGATGTCTGTCGTACTGGCGATTTATACAAAGCAATACGCCAAAAATATGAAGCAAAGTGCTCCTTTTTTAATGATGTATACCTATATGGCATTAGCGGTTATGGCAGTGATATTTTTGTCTTTATCAAGTCAAAATTTAGTTCAGAATTATCGTAATTATAAATTCCAGCAAAGTAGCATAAAATACTGGGATGTTTCTAAAAATGCATATAAAACGCTAGTTTCAGATCAAGGACAACTGAAAAATGAGAAATTAGCAGAGCAATTGGGGAAACATTTAAAAGATTATTATAACAGTGCGTATAACAAAGGATTCATTATTGATGTCGGGAATTTTTATAATACGGATGGAAGACCGCTCTATAAATTAAATGAAAAAGAAAATGCGAATATAGAGCCTGATGGTAAAACTATTACGATTGATATTAATTATTTAAAAACGCACAAAAGGCATACAATCCAAGGTCAAAATGTTTTAGATGATATACAAAGAGATAGCCGTACACAAAATATCATTGTGCCAATAAAATATAAGCAGTACGAAAAAGAAATTGAGGTTCAGTTTAAAGATCATTTCGCGTTTCTTAAAAACGAGGATATTAGTAATGATAAACAGAAAGAAAATCTAAATATCAATATTATATGGGTGGACAACAATGTAGGTTATCCTACATATGATTTTGAAGTTGGAGGTCGAAAAAATACGCTTATTGCGCCAATAGCTATTGTTGAAACGGGTAATACTGCGCTGCGTAATTTTGAAACCTATTTTTCAACAAGATATGTTTTTAAGAGTAAGTCTGATGACCCTTATTCAACGATAAAAAAAGGCTTAGAGAAATTTCATGTTGATGGTTATATACCGAGTGTGGAATCTGTATATGATGCCAAATTTGATGAAATTAATAGGCTGAAAGTCAAAACGTCACAATATGCTGTATTAGCCTTATTGACCACTTTGACGTTTATTGTCATGACCTTTACTTTTATCAGACTATATTTCACATCATACCAACATAAAATTTTTATAAAACATACTTTAGGATATAGCTACTTTCAAATTCACAAACCTATTTTAACATTTTTATTATTATTGAATTTATTAATGGGCATCTTAATTTTATCTCAGCAAAATATCATATCTTATTCCATTTTCTTCGGTGTCATTTTGATTGAAACATGGGTATCTTCTTACTCATTTATTAAGTTAAACAAAGAAAATCTAAACGAGGTTTTGAAAGGAAAAAAAGATGATTGAACTTAAAAATATTCATAAATCATTTGATAAAAAGCGTATTTTACAAAGTTTTGATTATATCATAGAGCAACGTGATTTTATTATTATCAAAGGAGCAAGCGGTAAAGGAAAATCGAGTTTGTTAAATATCATTGGGTTACTAGAAGATCCAGATGAAGGTCATGTTACATTTAAAGGGAAAATGATTCGTAAAGAAAAGGATAAATTGAAATTTCGTAGAGATGATATTGCATATATCTACCAGAATTACGGCCTTTTAGAAAATCAAAGTGTCATTCACAACTTAACCTTACCGTTGAATGTTTCAAAAAAAGATACTGCAAAGATAAAGGAAGTTGTTCAAATGGTGGGATTATCACATCTTGATATGAAAGCTAAAGTGTACACGTGTAGTGGTGGCGAGCAACAAAGAATTGCTATAGCTAGAGCTATCTTAAAAAATCCAACATTGATTATCGCTGATGAACCGACAGGAAATTTAGATGAAGATAATGCTTTAAATACGATAAATCTATTTAAAGCATTAAACAATAATGGCATGACAATCATTATGGCTACACATGATAAAGCATTCTTTGACGTTGGTAACAAGTTGATCGATATGGATACGTTTGTTTGATTTTGGTCATAAATAGGGAGTCCTCAGAGAGCAGTTATATGGTATCTGGTTTTTTTGCAATAGGTGGAATCGCGAGTGTTTGTATTGGATAATCAAAATGGAGTTTATATTTAAAATTAAAATAGAAAATCTAATAATTGATTTACCTCGTTAATATATAAAGCATTTAATTTGTGATATATAATCAATTGTATTAAGTTATTTGTTACGAAAAGAATGATGAGGAGGTTATCAGATGAAAGTTGAAGTATGGTCAGATTTTATGTGTCCGTTTTGCTATATTGGTGATACAAAATTGCAACAAGCTATCAAAAACTTGGGCCTTCAAGATGATGTGGATATTGAGTTCAAAAGTTATGAACTCGATCCGACTGCAGAAGAATGGTCAGGCGTAGCTTTTGTTGACATCATTCGCTCTAAATATGGTGTATCGGTAGAACAGGCGCAACGCAATAATGAAAATATTGCACAACATGCAAAAGAAGTAGGCTTGAATTATCAAATGGATATATTGAAACCTACAAACAGTTTTAAAGCACATCGTTTAGCTAAATTAGGAAAATCAAAAGGTAAAGCACTAGAGATTGTGAATGCTCTATTTAGTGCTTATTTCGAACAGGGTAAAAACTTAAGCGATAACACAGAATTGATGGAAATCGCTAAAAGTGTCGGTTTAGAAGAACGAGAGATACAAGGGGTCTTAGACAATGATGACATGTTTGCGAATGAAGTAAACAAAGATAAAGGTCAAGCACGTATGTATGGTATACAAGCGGTCCCTTATTTCGTAATTAACGATAAATATGTCGTAAAAGGTGCGCAACCATTAGAAACATTTGAAGGTGCAATTAATACAGCGTGGGGCGAAATCAATACACAAAAGAAATTTGAAGATTTGTCTACTGATGACAATTCTGGTCACTGTTCAGACGGCAGTTGTTCTATCTCTTAGAGAATCCCAATAGTGCTTTAATGATTAAAATAATCATGCGTTGTAGGAGAGAAATCGATTTAATATCATAGTCTCATTTTGGCAAGAATAACATGGATTGCAATTAGCTTATTATAGAATAAGCGTTAACCAGTTATCTCTTGCCATTTTTTATTTTTAGGTCTATTTTAGAGGTCAAAATCTTGAAACGCAGCGTTTTAAAGTTGCTTTCAAATTAAGTGAGTTCGTCATACGTTTCGTCATAAACTTCTATTCCATTGACTTTTAAAAGCGCTGTAAACACACCGTCACCGCTTATTTTAGTTCCATCAAAAGCGCCAGAATAAATGGTATTTGAACCGCAAGTGGGGCTGTCAGATTTTAAAATTAAAGTGCTACAATTTAATTCTTTACATATATTCAATGCTATTTTTGCGCCTCTTACATAATCTTCAGTGACGTCATTCCCGTATAAATCAATAATTCTAGCTTTTTGATGCAATACATCATACCCATCTCCATCGACAATTTCCGCAGCTGCTCTTGGTATGGAAAGTCCTGCTAAAATTTCGGGGCAGATCGTTCGTGCGAACCCTTTATCCACTAAGTTTTTGAGCGCTATGTTCCCTTTGTTTCCTCCATCGTATCGCACGTTTTCACCAGCTAAACAGGCACTTATTAATATCATGATTTTACCTCACTTTCAATTTTTTAAACGATTTAAAATTCATTCTTTACCTAAATCTTAGTAAAAATCTCTCAAGCAAACAAGTTGAGATAGATTGCTGATTACTTTGTAGATTTGAAGCTATTGCTTTACGTGATTTAAATGTTAACGTCATATTATTTTAATATGATATAGAAGTAAAAGGTGATAGCATTTATCTATATAAAGCACTGAATATTGATAATGAGTTAATCGCAGAAAGTGACGAATAAATATTGATTCAATATATAATTTTTGAGGAGGGTAAAAGTTGATGATTAAATATGAATTAATGCATTTAGATAAGCGGAATAGAGCTAATAAAAAAGTTGCGTATTATCTACATTCTGACTTTAAGGAATTTGGAAAATCAGGAAAGGTTTATTATAAGGAAGACATTCTAAATGTTGAATTAGATGCTTTTGACTTTAAAATTTATAATTTTAACCAATATAAACTTGCAGAGGATTGTTTTTTGTGCACATATAAACTATTAAATGAAAACAATCATATCGTTACTAATAGAAGTTCGATTTGGAAATATGAAGATAATGATTGGAAATTACTATTTCATCAAGGAACAGAAGTTAGGGAGGGATAATTAGACAATGCATGAAAAACTGTTATCTTTTATTTCATATTTTTAACAATTTAATTAGAAGAACAAAAAAATATTTTCATTTTCATCCGTAATTATTTGAATACAAATAAACTTGTTTTGTTGGTCTTTCCAACTTCCCGAAATATCTTTATATTTCCATAAATTTTACTTCTGTTTTAATGATTGATGTTTCAACAGATGGGGTTTCTAAGCAAGTTCACGCACATGGTAAATTGTAAAATACAGATTTTTATTTAAGAGGACAAGTTTATTAGAAGTTTTATGCATCAATTTTATTAAATGTGAGTGAAGCTCGTTCTTTTCATTCCAATAAAAAAGGGCGACTATCTTTTTTACAGTCGATCTTTTTTATGTTTTTGTAGTTTTTTTAATCAATAAAATTGTATTTACGATAAATATAAGAGTGATGACGACAGTAAGTGGCAATATATGTATGTTTGAAATATTTGTAACAATGAGGGCGATCATCAAAAGGATATTGACAATGTGGTGAATATATTGTGTTTGTTTCATGCGATTTTCTCCTTTCTTAATCAATAAATAACAGTCAGCGGTTTATCAGTATTATATCATTAAATGAAGATCAGAAATTTGCATAATAAAAAAACAGTAATCCAAAAAAATAACATTAACTATAATGTTTTAAAATATTTTTATCAAAAGTAAAAACGAAGAAACTTTACAGCAATTTTATAACCAAAAAACAAAAAATACGATGAATGATGTTATATTATAGTT
>NZ_PPQN01000124.1 GCF_002901995.1 Staphylococcus coagulans
CGGATACAACGTTTAGTTCAATTGGGGCAACCATTGCAGATAACTTTGGTGTACCGCTTCCAGAATTTGGTCGCAGTTATCTTCAAAAATTACAATAACTCGGACGCATCATAACAAATGGCTTTGACTTTAAGGACGAGGTTGGGAAAGGCAAATCCCAACCTCGTCTTTTGTTTGAATAAAAGTAAACCATGCGCTATGCGTATGGTTCCGGAAAGGTTCTACCGTTGTATTAAAATAGGCACCTCAGCATGCTAGAATAATATTTGGT
>NZ_PPQN01000125.1:0-3673 GCF_002901995.1 Staphylococcus coagulans
TAAATTTTTAGCATGCAGTTCAAAACATCTGTTTTTGATTTTTAAGAATTTTCATATACATATTGAATTGCGGCCTTTAGAATGTTATATTTTATGTGAAAACAATCACATGTTTTGGCATGACGATTGCATATAAAAATAAATATTGAAGGTAGATGAAAAGAGATGTTAGTAGAGAGTTATGATCCATTTCACAATCTTGCAATTTCTGCATTAATTGCAAGTATCCCGATCATTTTATTCCTGTTATGTTTAACAGTCTTTAAAATGAAAGGAATCTACGCAGCTGTGACAACACTTGTTGTGACACTTGTGATCGCATTATTCATATTCAAATTGCCAGTGGGTGTTGCTTCTGGTGGTATCGTAGAAGGTTTTTACCAAGGTATCTTACCGATTGGCTTCATTGTTATTATGGCAGTTTGGCTTTATAAAGTTATTGTTGAAAGTGGACAATTTTCAGTTGTTCAAGACAGTATTACTACGGTTTCTGAAGACCAACGTATCCAATTATTACTCATCGGTTTTGCATTTAACGCATTTTTAGAAGGTGTTGCAGGATTCGGTGTACCTATCGCTATCTGTGCGGTATTGTTAATTCAATTAGGATTTAAGCCATTACAAGCGGCGATGCTTTGTTTAGTTGCAAACGGTGCAGCTGGTGCTTATGGTGCCATCGGTTTACCGGTTTCTGTTATTGATACACTAGCATTACATGGTCACATTTCTGCTTTACAAGTATCACAAGCATTAAATCTAAGCTTACCTATTTTAAGTATCATTGTTCCTTTTATGTTGATCTTTATTTTAGATGGTATGAAAGGTATCAAAGAAACATTACCAGCAATTATTGTTACTGTTGTTCCGTTCGTTGTGTTACAAATCATATTTAACCAATTTTTTGGACCAGAGTTAGTGGATATTATTCCACCACTTGCATCAATGGCATCTTTAGCGTTGTTCTCTAAAAAATTCCAACCGAAAAACATTTTCCGTTTGAATAAAGATGAACAAAAATTAGAAGTGCCACATCACTCAGCAAAAGAAATCATTTTTGCTTGGAGTCCATTTATTATCTTAACAGCATTAGTACTTGTTTGGAGTTCTAAATCATTCAAAGGTTTATTTGCTGAAGGTGGCGCATTGTCATTCTTCAACTTACAATTTGGCATTCCAGGTACTAACAATGACGTTTCAGGTCATCCAATAATGTTGACTTTCAACATTATCAACCAAACTGGAACAGCATTATTGTTAGCGGGTATCATTACAATCTTGCTTTCGAAAAAAGTCAATTTCAAACGTGCAGGTGCATTACTTGGCGAAGCGTTTAAAGAATTATGGTTACCTATTTTAACGATTTGTTTCATTCTTGCCATTGCTAAAATTACAACATACGGTGGTTTAACAAATGCAATGGGTGAAGGTATTTCAAAAACAGGTAAAGTCTTCCCAGTCTTGTCACCAATTTTAGGTTGGATTGGCGTATTTATGACAGGATCAGTAACAAACAACAACGCATTGTTTGCACCTATCCAAGCTTCTGTAGCACCACAAGTTGGCACAAGCGGAGCATTACTCGTTGGTGCGAATACGGCAGGGGGTGCGATTGGTAAATTGATTTCACCACAATCAATCGCCATTGCAACAGCAGCAGTTAAACAAGTAGGTAAAGAATCTGAACTATTAAAAATGACTTTAAAATATAGTGTAGGATTATTAATATTCTGGTGTATCTGGACATTTATCCTATCTCTTTTATTAAGTTAAGTTTTAATCAATTAAGGGGCTGGGACATAGGGTTTCAGTTTCAAGCAAAACACCACAAAAATCTTTTGAAATGATTTTTGTGGTGTTTTTTTCATTGAATAAAAGGGTTGTATATTTTTTGAACTGAACCCCTCGTTTTAGACACATAAAAGAAAAATTAATTTATTGATTTTTTAATATATTAATGTGCTATTGCTTACTTTCCTTGCCATCTTTCACCCATGAAACACAGGTGAAAGATGGCAAGGTTAGATTTTTATGGGCAGTCGAATTCTTTTAGTGTTAAAAAATTCAATGTACGCTACTATATCTCTTTTAAGTTCTTCTCGGCTATCGTATTTTTTTAAATAATACATTTCCGCTTTGATGGTACCCCAAAACCCTTCCATAGGACCATTATCAATACAGCGACCAACTCTTGACATACTGTGTATCACATCATGTTCTCTTAACATACTCCGGTATTCTAATGTCTTATAAGGCCCACCTCTGTCTGTATGCAATATTGTGCCATTGTTGCTTATTAACGGTAAAATATCTTTCAATGTATCTAATGCTAGTATGCTGTTAGGCGTTTCAGACATTTTATAACTTATGATTTTTTTGCTAAATAAATCATACATTGCACTTAAATAAATTTTTCCGTTTTTTACTTTAAATTCTGTCATGTCTGTTAATATTTTCTTATAAGGATCCGAAGCAATAAAATCACGATTTAAAATATTATGTCGTTGATATTCACTTGGACAAGGAATATAAGCTTTTCTGCGTCTTCTTATGACAGCTTTTAATGATAATTCATCCATTAAGCGTTTAATACGTTTATGATTAACATGATGATTCGTATATTTATTGATATAAATCGTTATTCTACGATATCCATAAATCTCTTTATGCTCATGATAAATATGGGTGATGATAGATTTAAGTGTTTCATTCTCTTTATTTCTCGGCTTAGATGCATGTTTTGTCCAATCATAATAACTGGATCTTGGCACATTAAGCACTTGACATAAGTGTTTAATAGGATATTTGTTTTTCAATAGATCTATAGTTAAATAAGCTATTTCTTTTTCTGATCTTTCGACACTTCCTTTCTTACGGACATTTGCTTTTTTAAAACTTCATTTTCAAGCTTTAACCAGTAATTTTCTTCCTCTAATTTTTCTGTTACTGTTTTATCTCCATGTTCTGTATAAACCTTATGTCCGCGTTTATCGTCAAGCCCTTGATATCCCTTTTGTTTAAATACTTGGATCCACCGATACACTTGTGAGTATGGTATTTCAAAATGTTGGGCCACATCACCATACGTTATACTTGTATCAGATAAATAATATTGAATCACTTCTATTTTAGTTTGAATGGATATAGATTGTTTCTTCATTTGATGCACCTCGGGTTTTGGAGAGTAGTCCTTTAGTTCTTCCCCAGAAGTATATCTTTCAACCCAACGTCTTACAACGGTAGTACAAGATATATTATATTTAATGATTAATTCTCTTAGTGAAGCGCTAGTATTGAAATATTCTTCTACAACCTGTTTTTTAAAATTTGAAGGGTAACGTTTATTACTTTTATTATTGAAGCAATTCTTACCATGAATTTTATATTTTTCTAACCAGGTTTTAAAATCTTGTCGTCTCATAACTAAGCCGTACTTTGTTTTGAGTTGTTTTAAAGGCACACCTGATAAATATTCATCCAATACCTTTTTAAAATCTTTATTTGATATTTTACCAATCACAAAAAATGCCTCCATTCAACTTTTCACTTTATGTGTCCGGTGTAATGGGGGCATATCATTTAACGGTTGGTGAAATAGTCACTGACCGTTATTTTAATTTTTGATATTAAAAAAGCACAAATATCTCTATAATTGTAAGTGACCAAACCAACGATT
>NZ_PPQN01000125.1:3683-4568 GCF_002901995.1 Staphylococcus coagulans
GTGCCTATGTGTAATGATATATCAGAAATGCTTGGAATTAAAGTCAAAAATTTAAAAATCACTCAAAATCTAGGATTACATGTACATAAAAACGTAAAGGCATTATTATACGAAGGCCAATTGACATATCATCCCAGTGCCTGTGCGTGTTGTGGAATTAAAAATGATGCCCATTTAATTATTAAACATGGCTTTCGTAAAACGAAAGTTTATATGGGATTAATTTTTGAAAGACCTGCCTATTTAAAATTGAAGAAGCAGCGCTTTTACTGTAAAGCTTGCCAACAAACCTTTACAGCTCAAACACCCTATATTCAGCCCCGATGTACGATCTCAAATGAGGTCAAACGTATGATGACGCGGAAACTATCTAAAGTCATCTCAGAAAAGGATGTCGCTGAAAGTCTGTGTGTATCACATTCAACTGTCCATCGCCATTTAAAAGAGGTGAGTGATTCGGTGAAAACACAGGCACATCATGTTTTACCTGAGCACTTAGCTTTTGACGAATTCAAATCAACGAAAGATGTCGAAGGTGCGATGAGCTTTATTTACTGTGATAGTGTAACCCATGATATCATCGATATTTTACCTGATCGTCGCAAACATAAATTAGAAGCCTATTTTTTAAAGTTCTCTAGAAAGCAACGTGAAAGAGTGAAAACCATCTCTATAGATATGTTTCCACCTTATATCGCACTCATTCAAGACTTATTTCCTCATGCGGAGATGATTATTGATCGCTTTCATATCGTGCAAGCAATCAATCGTGAAATCAATCGATGCTGAGTTCAAGTTATGAATGGTTTTAGGACAAAAGACAGACCTCAATATAATAAATTAAAGCGTTATTGGAAGTTACTATTAAAAGCGCCCTTAGATTTG
>NZ_PPQN01000125.1:4578-4707 GCF_002901995.1 Staphylococcus coagulans
CGTACTTGTGCGTGTTGTGGAATTAAAAATGATGCCCATTTAATTATTAAACACGGCTTTCGTAAAACGAAAGTTTATATGGGATTAATTTTTGAAAGACCTGCCTATTTAAAATTGAAGAAACAGCGC
>NZ_PPQN01000126.1 GCF_002901995.1 Staphylococcus coagulans
TCGACGTCAACATCAAACCGAGTAGCAAGCGAGTCAACATCGACAAGTGAGTCCGACTCGGCATCAGTAGCTAAGAGCGAATCAGCATCAACAAGTGATTCAGTATCAACATCAAACCGAGTAGCAAGTGAGTCGACGTCAACAAGTGCGTCAGCAGCTAAGAGTGCGTCGGCATCGATAAGTGAATCGGAATCAAATTCGAATAGAGTAGCGAGTGAGTCAACTTCTACTAGCACATCAACATCAGCAAGCGAATCTGTGTCAACATCAAATCGAGTAGCAAGCGAGTCAACATCGACAAGTGAGTCCGACTCGGCATCAGTAGCTAAGAGCGAATCAGCATCAACAAGTGAATCGGTTTCAAATTCAAA
>NZ_PPQN01000127.1 GCF_002901995.1 Staphylococcus coagulans
GTCACACCTGTTCCCATGCCGAACACAGAAGTTAAGCTCTTTAGCGCCGATGGTAGTCGGACTGACGTTCCGCGAGAGTAGGACGTTGCCAAGCAGAACTTTTATTATGACCTGTTGGTCATTTTTTCTTTGGAAAATTTGAAAAAATTTATAAAAGTTGTTGACTTTGAGACATGAAGTATGTATAATTATTTCTTGTCGAGTCAAAAAGAAATGACTTGAACATTGAAAACTGAATGACAATATGTCAACGTTAATTCCGATAATTTGAGTACTTCAACGTACTTTGAAGAGTGATTGACTTAAACAATCAACGAGCTATATCAAGCTTACTTCTTTTATGGAGAGTTTGATCCTGGCTCAGGATGAACGCTGG
>NZ_PPQN01000128.1 GCF_002901995.1 Staphylococcus coagulans
GTTAATTCACGTACTTTTTCACAAATGTCATACAATTCTTCAAGTGGAATAATCTCTTCATGTGCGGCAATTTGAAGCACAGGGTCTGCGGATGTGTAAACAATCAAATCCCCTGTTTTCATTTGATGTTCGCCCCACTCGTCAATTACTTGTGTGCCTGATGCCGGTCGATTCACAACGACTTTACGTCCCGTAATACGTTCGATTTCATCAATTAATTCTTGTGGAAAACCGTTTGGATACACTTTGAATGGCTGCATGATATTCAAGCCCATCATTTCCCAATGGCCTGTCAT
>NZ_PPQN01000129.1 GCF_002901995.1 Staphylococcus coagulans
AACGTCCTACTCTCGCGGAACGTCAGTCCGACTACCATCGGCGCTAAAGAGCTTAACTTCTGTGTTCGGCATGGGAACAGGTGTGACCTCTTTGCCATAGTCACCAAACAAAAATACTTTTTGAATGTTATACATTCAAAACTAGATAGTAAGTATACATTCACAAGTAAAACCTTATGAACAAATTTGATTAAGTCTTCGATCGATTAGTATTCGTC
>NZ_PPQN01000130.1:0-1446 GCF_002901995.1 Staphylococcus coagulans
CAGTAATAATCGAATCATATATGAACAAATATAGAGACTGTTGGAAATGTGGAATATACTGTAAGAATCTATCTTCAAAATCAAGTCATGATGAAGAGAATTCGGATAACCAAATAATTTTAATTAATAAGAAGTTACAATCAATTGTTTTTTATGTATTAAATAAATTTAGTATGTCGCTTTTTAGTACAGTATAGAAAAATGACTTTTAGAGTAGTTTATTTAGTTTGTCAGAAAAAAATGTAAGGAAAAACAAAATAAAAAGGGGTAGAAAAATGAATTCAGTTGGAATGTTAAGAACTAATAAAAATCCACTTATTTTAGCGAGATCAGTTGCGTATGTGTGTCAACATCATCAAATTGAATTTTTTTATTTTAGTCCAGAGGATGTAGATGTCAAAAATAAAAAAATAAACGCTCAATTCTTTATAAATGGAAAGTGGCTTAGAAAACTAGTCAATTATCCTGATGTTATAGATAATGAGCCAATGAGATCAGCTAATGAAGGAATATACAATTCTCTTAAAGAAAATGCTATACTTACAACAAATCCTTTGGGTGGTAAGAACAAGGTATTTAAAATGCTTGAAAATAGTCAATTATTTAAAGATGTATTAATACCTTATGTTTTAGTAGAAAAAACAGAAGATGTAATCTTATTTTTAAAAGAATATAGTAAGGTATTATTAAAGCCTGTTTTTAGTAATCAAGGAAGAAATATAGTTGTAATTGAACAAATCGATGACGTTTATAGATTCATGAATGATAACTCATCTATTACCTATTCATATAAAGAATTAATAAACATTTTAGAGACAAATTATTTAAAACCCACATTTATTTGTCAACCTTTTATAGAATCTAAAACTAAAGAAGGAAGCCCTTTTGATATTAGATTACATGTAAGAAAGAATGAACTTGGGAAATGGCAAAAAGTTAAAATCTATCCACGGATTGGAATGGGAAGAAACATCACTTCAAATATAAGCCAGGGCGGCGGAATATCACCAATAGTTCCCTTTTTACAAAGTAATTTTGGTAAAGAATGGACAAAAATAAAAGATAAACTTGAACTTTTATGTAGAACTTTCCCAAACAGATTCGAAAGTTTATATAATTACAATTTAGATGCATTAGGTATTGACTTAGGTATTGATTCGAAAGGAAACATTGGATTGTTTGAAGTAAACACTTATCCAGGTCAGCAATTTTTTTATGCAGAAGATGCTGAAGTAAGGGTTGGCTACTATAAATATTTGCTACAATTGCACACTTAAAATAATTCTAGGGTTAAAATTTATAGATTACCTTTGTTTGTTTTATTTTAGAGTTTGTTAATTAAGGATTTTCTAACCATAAAAAAAGGGGCTGGGACATAATTCCTAGCCAAAAAAAAGAATCGATTAGGTAAAAACATTTTTACTTAATCGATTCTTTTTATATATT
>NZ_PPQN01000130.1:1464-1883 GCF_002901995.1 Staphylococcus coagulans
ACGATAACGCATTAAGTAACGTTATTTTGTTGTTTAATGCGTTTTTTATATTCACTTACAAATACCTTGGAAATGATTAAGATTCGATTCCTAAAATTCCAGAAATTTCTATAACCATAAGAAACCCGTTTAATTAGTTTTATTTTATTATTAATTCCCTCAATTGGCCCATTCGTTAAATGTGGGTAACGCATCGTATTTGAGATATAGGGCAAGTATTTGATGAATGTTTGAATGACGCGCTTGAGGCCTTGTGAAATATCTTTTGTCTTTGAATCCTGTAAGATGAACTGTAATTGCTGGATATCGTTTGCTTTCAGAGCACTTAAAAGACGATGCCCTGTTTCATATGTCTCTTTGAGCCTCTCATCAAGGCCCAATAAATACTGAACTAAACTGTATTGACTCTGCCAAGACTT
>NZ_PPQN01000131.1 GCF_002901995.1 Staphylococcus coagulans
GATATATATATATATAGAAAAGAAAGGGAATATTGCATAATTTTTTCAGTACTGATAGAAAATCAATAAAGAATCTCATAACAAAATCACGAGGAAGTGTAATTTTTATCTATTAGATAATAAATTTTCTAACAAAAGAAAGTGATTTGGAAAATTACTAACAGTTAGTATAGAAATATATTAGTTTTAAGTAAAAAAAGTTGGTTGTATTTAAAATAGAGAAAAAATAAGGTGAGGTTGTATTTGTTATTTATTCTTTATTTAATACATGCTTTGCAATATTTTAAAGTTATGTATAATAAAATTAAAAAGGAGAAGACTTATGATAAAAAAGTTAATCAAAACGTTTATTGAAACATTGATGGTCGCTGTAGTAGCAATTCTTATCATGTGGTATATAGGCTACGTTCCCCCGAATCCACGTATTTTTAATATGGTTGATAAAATTACACTTACGTCTTTTTTTGACAATCGCATTTATGATAATTGGTTAATGTTGGCATTTATTTTTGCTTTTGGTACTACAGTATTTGATGCAATTTCAATTAAAAACAAAGAGAATTAACGATTTAGTTAATATAAAAAATAGAACTATCGTTTTGAATTTAAATGTACTTATAACTAAACGAAAAAATGTGAAGAAAGACATTGATAATACAAACTTAAAAGGTTGACTAAGCATAAGTCTCTTTTAAACACCATACTTTAAGATTATTGGAAATAACAAGTATGTAAAATAATCAAGATTAACCTTGAAGAAGCATATTAAAAGAGTGAGTAAATCTGATGGTATGATGCAATTATATGATAAATAAACTGAAACAATTTATATTACTAATAATACTGTTTGGTAAAAGACATTTAATACTTTCATATTTCTTAAAGTCTTTAGTAATGTAGAAAATCTAAAAATAATAAATATCTCCATGGAAAAGCTTAAATGCTAAACCAGTAAATCTGATAAGTATTTATGATTTGCAGAGGAAGATTGTTATAGATTTTCTTTCGATTTTTCTAGTGCAATGAGTGGTCCTTGTATCACAAACTAGACTAGACCACAACCTATAGCTAGGGATATCTGTCATTAATGATAAAGAGTAGTATCTGT
>NZ_PPQN01000132.1 GCF_002901995.1 Staphylococcus coagulans
GGCTAAGAGCATACATATTCAGAAAACAAAAAAGACTATTTACCAACCAAAAGTAATTCGTATGAGGCTGACAATAACAAAAGAAGCAGTCTAACACCAATACGTTAATCATGGCATATCCAACCTTGTGACTAAAACACAATCAAATTGTGGTTAAATTTACTGATTTTCATCTTGTGGCTAGCTACTTTTTGAACAAATGATAAAAAATGAGCTTTAGAGACTCAAATAAATTTTACCCGTTCATTTCATCATTCGCTAAAACCTTTGATATGACAGTATTTTTTAACAACATAGAAAAAGCACCAAAAAGTAAGTTAAACTTTTTGGCGCCTTAACGGAGAGCAAGGGATTCGAACCCTCGAGACGCTTGTGGCGCCTACACACTTTCCAGGCGTGCTCCTTCGGCCAACTCGGACAACTCTCCACAATTAAATTAAAAAAATCAGAAGCGATATTTCACTTCTGATTATATGACTCCTACGGGACTCGAACCCGTGTTACCGCCGTGAAAGGGCGGTGTCTTAACCGCTTGACCAAGGAGCCATGGCTCCACAGGTAGGACTCGAACCTACGACCGATCGGTTAACAGCCGATAGCTCTACCACTGAGCTACTGTGGAATAACAATGGAGCGGGTGATGGGAATCGAACCCACAACATCAGCTTGGAAGGCTGAGGTTTTGCCATTAAACTACACCCGCAATCATACTAACGATATAGGCGGTTG
>NZ_PPQN01000014.1 GCF_002901995.1 Staphylococcus coagulans
TTTCCAAGTTAATATAGTTGTGAGTAGAATTAGACATTGTACCTATACATCTTGGATTGCATCTATAGGGGGTAAGCGAATGGAAAAATACCGTATCAAAAATATGAAAGAACTTATGGCAATTAGTTTTACGACGAAAGGAATCTATGCACAAATTAAAAAGAAGTATGCGCTAACATACGAAGAATTATTTATTCTGACGTTTATATTAGAAAATAAGCATTCTATTTATAATGTAAAAGACATCATTAAAGCTTCAAAGTTCAAACCATACTACATTACAAAGGCTATGCAAAAATTGAAAGATTATGGTTTTCTAACTAAGAAACGTAATGAGCATGATGAACGTACTGTGATCATTGAAGTGTCTGAAGAGCAGTATACAAAAATTGAAGCATTATTTAATGAAATTGAAGCATTGTTGTAAATGTAAGTTCTTTATAAACGAATCATTTTGAATGGAAGCAATAACTTGTGGAAGTGAAAGAGAGATATTAACTTGAGAATTTGAATATTTTAAACCATTTAAAATACGAAATTTCAGAGCAATATTCACGGCATTTTACTTTTAAGAGATGACGTTTGAGATGGGCGCTTCCAACTTTTCAGTAATATGTATGATTTGTGTGGATTAACATGAAAGGGACTGGAAACATAGTCAACGACAGGAAGCAAATTTAAATATTTGTTTCCTGTCGTTTTTTATATTTATATGATGTGCGATACAGAGGGATAGGCAACGAACTGGATTTATACTATAATGTTGAGTAAGTAGCTAAGAAATAAAAAGATTGAGAGGTTTTGGTTATGAAATCTGTGTTAATTCAGTCTGAAATTCAAAAAGAATGGGTAGCTAAATTAGAAGCACATCGAGAGCAATTAGAAAAGAATGCACATCGTAATGATATCGAAAGCCGCTTTCCATATGAAAATGTTCAATGGCTCGTTGATGAAGGTTATAGTCAATTGACTTTACCAGTCGCTTATGGCGGTAGAGGGGCAACATTAGAGGATATGACCGTCATTCAAACTGTTTTGGGTTCAATTGATGGCGCTACAGCTTTATCAATCGGATGGCATGTCGGCTTAATCGGAGAACTGTATGAAGGACGTCTATGGGACGATGCGATACTCGAACTTTTGGCAGAAGCGGTCAAACAAGGTGCGCTCGTTAACCGTGCAGTCAGCGAAGCAGAAACAGGGAGTCCTACTAGAGGGGGCCGTCCTGCAACATTTGCACAATTTGATGGTACCCACTATGTTTTAAATGGTGTGAAGACATTCACGTCTATGAGTCGAGCACTCAGTCATGTCGTCGTTGCCGCCTATATACCTGACCGAGAAAAAGTTGGATTTTTCTTAATAAAAAAAGATGAAGAAGGACTAGAAGTTGCAGATAATTGGAATATGGTCGGCATGCGCGCAACTGAAAGCCATGATTTAATCTTAAACGATGTAAAAGTAGAATCTAAATTTTTAGTTGAGATTAAAGGAGAAGGTCCTAAATTTCAAAACGGATGGTTGCTCCATATTCCAGCTACATATCTTGGGATTGCGCAAGCAGCGCGTGATGAAGCATTGAAATTTGCTTTAACCCACCAGCCTAATAGTATCGAAACGCCAATTTCTGAATTGCCTGTCGTTCAACAAAATATTGGGAAAATGGAAACAAAATTGTTGAGTGCGAGACACTTGTTATGGAGTACAGCAAAAGCATACACAGACTTAAGTGAGAAAGATGAAATCAGTAACGAAACCGCTGCGAGCAAAGTTGTAGTGATGAATGAAGGTTTAGAGGTCGTTGATCTTGCTATGCGGATTATAGGTGCTAAAAGTTTGGAGATGGATCGTCCGATTCAACGTTATTATCGCGATATGCGCGCAGGTTTACACAACCCACCAATGGAAGATCTTGCTTACACTCAAATTGCTAAAAAAGCATTAAGCTTATTTCAAAGCGAATGACACTTCACATTGAATTCTAAAATATTTGAAGTTCTAGTTTTGTCGCGTTATGCCTAGAGTAATAGCTAAAAATGAATGCAGCGTGCAGACAGCGTGATACAGAGTTTAGAGACTCAGATGTTTGATGATTGAACATTCAAAGTTATGGAATGCAATTTTGATTAAACTTTAAAAAATTATGTTATAGTTTATGTTGTAATTTATTCAATCAACTACAACGGAGGTTTACAAAATGGCAGATGAAAGTAAATTTGATCAAGCAAAAGGAAACATCAAAGAAACAGTAGGAAATATCTCTGGCAATAAAGAATTAGAACAAGAAGGTAAAGAAGATAAAGCGGCTGGAAAAATTAAAGAAGTCGCTGAAAATGCGAAAGATAAAGTGAACGATCTTGTAGATAAATTTAAAAAATAAGCCACTTAGTGATAAATCAATTGAGCCATTTCAATGAAGTTGGCTAAAGTATGAATGAAAAATATATTTTTTGAGAGTAAGATGGATTATCTATCGTTTTTAGATGACGTCTTACTCTTTTTAAATAGTTTTAAAAGGATATGTGACATCTGAAAGTAGCGTCAAAATTTAAAAGTTAGCGTATCACACTTTAATTGTCTATTGATACTTTTGTGAATACTTTATATAATATGAGGACATCAAATGGACAGAGGAGAATGCTAATATGCGATATCTTTTAGTGGGCATAGGGGGTATCTTTACATTACTTGGGTTTGCAGGGGCCGTGTTACCATTGTTACCTACAACACCTTTTTTATTAGTGGCTGTACTCTGTTTCGCAAAGAGCTCGGACCGTTTTCATGATTGGCTCATCCAAACGACCATTTATAAAGCGTATATCGAGGATTTTCGTCGCTATCGTGGCTACACAATGAAAAAGAAAATTCAATTGTTAGTGAGTTTATATATTGTTGTCGGTTTTTCAATATGGACGATGGATATGCCAATGATTCGGTTGGGGTTAATGGTGATGGTCATTCTTCAAACGATTGTACTTTTTACTTTTGTTAAGACATTGCCAAAGCAGCATGAAGTAGAGCGTAATCGTACGCTTAACGTAAATGAGATAGATTAATATGAATATGTCAAAAATAGAGTGAGTTAGAAATCTTGTGAGGCAAAGTGAGATTTTTAGCTTACTCTTTTTATTGATGTGGTTATTATATAGTGCGCACGCTTTTTAGAAACTTTACATTTTGAAATCGGTAATTTTTATTAAGTTAAAAAATATTTTAAAAAAGATTGCCTTAAAAATGTATCCACTATATAATAATGATAATCGTTATCAATTGGAGGGCGAATAAATGAAAAAATTATGGTTACCATTATTAGCAATCTTGCTTGTTTTATCTGCTTGTGGCCAAAATGGAGGTCAAAATAGCAAAAATGATACAAAATCTTTTGCATTAAAAACAGCAAAAGGTGAAGATAAAGTGGATATTCCTAAAAATCCAAAACGCATCGTTGTACTTGCGCCGACTTATGCAGGCGGTTTGAAGTATTTGGGAGGAAATATTGTAGGGGTTTCTGATCAAATAAAACAAAGTCCTGTGTTGTCAAAAGAATTCAAAGATGTGGATAAAGTAGGCGCGGAAGATGTGGAAAAAGTTGCGACTTTGAAACCTGATTTAATCATCACATACAACACAGATAAAAATACAGACAAGTTGAAAAAGATTGCACCAACACTTGCTTTTGATTACGGGCAATACGATTATTTAGAGCAACAAAAAGCAATGGGTGAAATTTTAGGTAAATCAGATGAAGCGGAAAAATGGATTAAAGATTGGAAAGCTCAAACTGAAAAAGATGGTAAAGAAATTAAAAAACAATTAGGTGACAACACATCAGTTTCTATTTTCGAAGATTTTGATAAAAAACTTTATGCATATGGTAAAAACTGGGGAAGAGGCAGTGAAGTAATTTATCAAGCATTTGGTTTGAAAATGCCTGAGGCTTTAGAAAAAGCAACTGAAAAAGAAGGTTGGAAAGAGATTTCTAAAGAAGAAATTGACAAATACGCCGGTGACTATGTGATTACTGCAAAAGTAAAAGATGCTGCAAAACCAGAATTCCAAAATACGTCAATTTGGAATAACTTGCCAGCAGTTAAACAACATCATGCATTCGATGTAGATTCACAAGTCTATTGGTATAATGATCCTTATTCATTAGATGTAATTCGAAAAGACTTAAAGAAACAATTATTAGCACATCAATAGAGCGAAGTTAAACTTAGAGCGTTAAAAGACGATGAAATTCATCATAAAATAATAAGCACTAAGATGATTTGAAGAACAATAATCATCTTAGTGCTTTTTCATATTTTGAGCATTTATCACCGTATTAAATCATTATTTTACTTTTCTTTCGTATGTGATTGCACCATTTTTATCGAAAATCGTAAGACCAGAAATGTCTTTATTTGGCGCAGGAATTATAAGACTGGCGATATAAGCAGTCACAAAGGCTGTAATAAAAGCAATAATCGATACATAAAATGGGGAACCTGCACCGCCAACACCTTGTAAGAAGTAGCTGACAATGACAGCGATGATGATGCCAATAATTACACCAACGCCATGTGTACGTTTAGTGAAAATACCTACGGCAAAAATACCAGCAATCGGTACCCCGAAGAGACCAGTAATCAATAAGAATAAATCCCATACATCATTAGAGTTTGCGGCAATAAGGTATAAAGAAATCAACATGCCAAGCAGACCGACTACAATAGTGGCAAGTCGTGCAAAACGTACTTCTGCTTCCTCGCTTTTTTTACCAAAGAACCGTTGTTTAATATCGACTGATAAACAAGCAGCCATAGAATTTAAGCTCGATGAAATTGTTGATTGTGCAGCAGCGAAGATAGCAGCAATCATTAATCCAGCTACAAAAGGTGGCATTTCAGTTAAGATAAAATAAGGCACGATAGAAGAGGTATTAAAATCTTTTGGGAGCGTCGTATGATGCGTATAAAAAACAAATAAGACAGTCCCCATGCCATAAAATAACGGTGCTGAGATCATAGCTAGAAGGCCATTTGTCCATAAAGAATGTGAAGTTTCTTTAAGTGATTCAGAGGCCTGATAACGTTGTACCACGTCTTGACTTGCTGTATATTGTTGTAAATTATTAAAAATACTCCCTAAAAAGATGATTGGAATGGCTGCTGATGCGGCGGTGAATTTCCAATTGTCTGCGCTGATGAGTTTTTGTTTGTCAACAGCCTCATTGACTACAGTGCCCCAGCCACCATCGATATGAACGATGCCGATAATGATAATGACCAGTGCACCGCCTAGTAAAATTACACCTTGAATAAAGTCACTCCAAACGACGCCTTCAAAACCACCTAAAAATGTATAAACAATACAAAGCACACCGACTAAACTCGCAACGAGATATGGATTAATATCGGATACAGCTGTAATTGCGAGTGTTGGCAAATAGATAACGATTGCGACACGTCCTAAATGGAAAAGTACAAATAATAAAGAACCTAAAACACGAACCGCTGGATTAAAACGTGCTTCTAAATATTCATAAGCAGATGTAATCTTTAACTTTTTGAAAAAAGGAATATAAAAATAGATTAACAATGGAATAATTGCAACGATTGCAACATTACCTGCAATATAAGACCAATCAGTTAAATAAGATTTTTCGGGTGTAGACATAAAAGTAATGGCACTTAGTGTTGTCGCATAAATAGAGAACCCTACGACCCAAGAAGGCAGTCGACCACTTGCGGTAAAAAAGCTATTTGTATCTTTACCCGCTCGCTTAGTAAAGAATGCTCCAATACCTAACATTAACAATAAATAACAAAGTAATGCTACCCAATTCCAAAATCCAAATCCGATTGTATGCATATTAATGACACCTCTCATTTTGTTTTAAAATAAATTAAATAATTAGTAAGCGCTTACAAATAACTGTAAAAAAGAGAGTGAGTATGTAACATACATAGAGACACGACATGACTCACTCCCGTTTTTCATACATAGGGTACATTACCTATGAATTAAAGTTGATAACGTTGAATCAATTGTTGTAGTGTTTCACGATTTGTTTCATTAAATGGATGGAAAGGTGCTTTAGGTACACCCGTATCCAAGCCTTTCTCAGCTAAAATGGCTTTAAGTGTTGGATAAAGACCTAATTTTAATACAGTTTCGATAATGTCATTCGTTTCATGTTGAATTCGATAGGCACTTTCGATCCGCCCTTGTTGTGCATTTTCAAAAATTTGACGTGTACGTATGCCATTGACATTGAAAGTCGAACCAATTGCCCCATCTACCCCTGAAATGGCCGCTTGGACCAGCATTTCATCAAAACCAGAATAGATCAATTTATCTGGAAATGCTTTTCTTAAACGTTCAAGTAAGAAAAAGTCAGGTGCAGTATATTTCACGCCAATGATATGGTCGTTTTGGAATAATTCTTCAAATTGTTGTATTGAGATATTGACACCAGTAAGTCCTGGAATAGAGTAAACAATCATTTTGTTGCCTGTTGCTTCAATGATTTTGAAGTAATAATCTCGAATTTCTTCGAATGTAAAAGGGTAGTAAAAAGGCGTAACTGCGGATAATGCATCATAACCAAGTTCTGTCGCATATTGCCCTAATTCAATGGCTTCGTTTAAATCAAGTGCACCGACTTGTGCGATTAGCCGAATGGCATCTTTTGCTTCATCTTTAGCAATACGAAAAACTTCTTTCTTTTGAGCTGTGTTCATCAAGAAATTTTCTCCTGAGCTACCATTGACATACAAACCATCAAGTTTTTGCGTATCAATCGCATTTCGTACAATCTGACGTAAACCCGCTTCCTTGATTTCGCCTTTTTCATTAAATGGAACAAGTAAAGCTGCGTATAAGCCTTTGAGATGATCCTCCATCTTTTTAAAACCTCCCAAAACAGATTTGTAATATTGGTCAGACCAATTTATAATTCAATTGTAAGCGTTATTATAAATGGGGTCAATATTAATTTTTATTTGAGAATGTTCAGATTGTGGTAAAATATAACAAATTAATAACAAGGAGATTGCTGTTGGATGGGCAAAGAAGTAGGACAATCAGGCACCAATTTAAAACAAATTGTAGTAAAAAAAATAAAAGATTATATTTTAGCTGAATCACTTCAAGCGGGAGATAAACTTCCGACAGAACGCAAGCTCGCTGAAACGTATCAAGTGAGTCGTTCTGTTGTACGTGAAGCATTGAGTTATTTGGAAAATACAGGGGTGACTGAGAGTGTTCAAGGTCGTGGGACTTTAGTGAAAGCACAAGATATTACCCCATTAATAGAGGGGTTTTTATTTAGTTTTCAAGTTTCACAAGGGAATTTAAAAGACTTGATGATGTTGAGACTGACATTTGAACTCGCTGCGATTGATATCATTGAACGAAAAAATGTGCCACTCACGGCAATCAAGGAAGCATTAGTTGATAATGTAGAGGATTTCAATGTTGAGGCAGATCAAGCTTTTCATGAAAGTTTATTAGCTGCTGTAGATTCATCATTATTTAAGCAAATGAGTGCAGTCGTACAGGCGTATTTTTATCAAATGGCGATTGAAACAACACAAACTGAAAATGAACGGAGTTTGTCGGAACATCGAAAAATATACGAAGCTTTAATGAATGAAAATTATGTATTGGCAAAAGAACTTTTGACGCAACATCTGATGAGAGGGGCGGAGTTTTATGAATAAATTTGCTTTTGATATTGGGGGCACCTATATCAAATCAGCTGTTATCACTGAAGAGAATCAATTGTTAGATTATGAAAAAGTTAAAACACCCATCAATGAAAATGAAGCGATTTTAAATGTTGTGGCGCAACGCCTAAAACAATATATTGAACGTTATCGTACTTCAAAAGTATTGGTAGGGATTTCTACAGCAGGGGCGGTCAATCGTGAAACAGCGTCTATTGCTTATGCAAATCCTAATATTAAAGATTACACAGGCACACAATTTGGGGAAAGGCTGGCACCATTTGTAAATGATCTGTGTATTTATAACGATGTTGATGCCGCTTTGTTAGGGGAGCTGAGTTTTAGAAATGAGACTTATCACAGCGCATTTTGCCTAACGTTAGGGACAGGAATAGGCGGTAGTTATTATCATCATGATATGGGGTTACTGACTGGACAACGGCATCGTCCAAATCAAATCGGTCACCTGCTTTATGATCCAGTCACACAAACCAATTATGAACAACGCGGTTCAACTCAAGCACTAAAAAAACAAATTCAAGCCACATACCCTGAGTGTAATGTTCGACAATTATTTGAAGATGCTCAAGGTGGCGATGTCATAGCAAGACAATATCTTCAAAAATGGGCTTATGAAATCGCACGAGGGATAGCTGAAATCCAAGTGATTTATGATCCAGAAATTATCATTATCGGTGGCGGTGTGTCAGCGCAAGGTGAACAGCTGTTGCAATATATACAACCGCAGATCACGCAATTTCTTCCTGAAGGCTATGGGCATGCACGAATTGAAGTTGCCGTGTTGCAAAATAATGCCGCGCTTATCGGGGCGGTTTCTGAATTGTAAACTGATATAGAATTTTCGTTTACATTAATGCTATAATACTGTAATGAAGTGGTCATACTTCGAGTGACTTCAGTATTGAGGAGGAAATGAAGTGAATACAAAATTTCTAGTTTATACAGCGTTAATGACAGCGATTATCGCGATTATGGGATTTGTTCCTGCGATTCCATTACCGTTTTTCCCGGTGCCGATTGTTTTACAAAATGTAGGTATCTTTTTAGCAGGAATCTTGTTAGGACGTAAATATGGTGCATTAAGTGTCATCGTGTTTTTATTACTCGTATTACTAGGTGCGCCATTATTATCTGGCGGACGTGGGGGATATGGTGTTTTCTTTGGACCGAGCGCAGGATTTCTTATTATGTATCCGGTAGTTGCCTTTTTAATCGGCTGGGCAAGAGACCGTCAATTTGAGCAACTCGACTTTAAACGTATTTTTCTTATATTATTGTTGATTGGTGTTATTTTATTAGATGTTGTCGGTGCGATTGTAATGGGCTTGATTATACATATGCCTATTCCTAAAGCATTATGGTTGTCACTATCATTTGTACCGGGTGATTTGATAAAAGCGATTGTTGCTACACTCATTGCGGTAGCATTGTTAAAAAATCCAATCGTTTCCCGTGTGATGCGCCAAATGGCACGTTAAAAATTTGTCCAAGGGGTTGAGGAAGACGATGGAAATTCAAATGAAAAGTATTTATACAGAAGGTGAAATCATTGAATCAAATGAGCGATATACGATTTATGCTAAGCCTTCGCGTCCGCTCGCTTATGACGCAAATAAATGGGTTTACCATCAAATGCCTGATCAACTTACATTGAAAGGGGATATGTTGCAACAGCAAGTGATGCATCAAAAAATAGGTGCGGCTCACTTACAGTTTGAGTTTCCTGAGAATGTAAAACCAAAGCCTTCAATGATGCAGTTTCTTCGTGCGCAAGGTTTTCAATTAGGATGTTTGGAACTCTATGTGATTGAAGCAAATATGTTGCGACAATTAAAAGAGAAACCAGTTCGAATGATACGTGTTACAACGAATCATGTGGAAGATTTTCTGCAAGTGGCTACACCGTTAAACCTTCCTTATGGAGATGATTATGCTGCAGAGTTTAGTGATGCTGTAAGAAAGCATGTTGAATTAGGAGAGCGCACATTGGATTATTACGTTGCTTATTTGGATGACCGACCCGTTGGTATTTTGAACCTGATTGAGAAAGAAAATACGGTTGAAATTGATGGGTTTGCTATTGTAGAGAAGTATCGCGGTCAAGGGATAGGTTCGAGTATGCAAGCTAAAGTAGGTAAAATTGCAGGAAAACGACCTGTTATTTTAGTTGCGGATGCAGAGGATACAGCGAAAGAGATGTATATCAAGCAAGGATACACTTATGTAAGTTTTCAATACAGTGCGCTCAAAGAACACATTGACACGCATCCAACCGAATCTGCCAGTCTACATATTTAGTCTAAAGATAGCGTTAAATTATTTGATCAAGCTATTTTGGAAAGTGGTCTGGAGTAAAGATTGAAGGTTGTATACCTATAAAAAAGCAATTGCATATCAAATGAATCGAGCGCTAAGCTGATAGTTATTAAACATCAACTTAGCGCTTTTTATTATGGTTTTTCATTTAAAGATTTTGAATGCGCTCTGGATGACTGTATATGTTAAAGTGACCGTCTCGAACAAAGCCAATGGCCGTGATATTCAAGTCTTCAGCGAGTTGAACCGCAAGTGTCGTAGGGGCAGATTTAGAAATAATCATACCTACACCTATTTTAGCTGCTTTAATTAAGATTTCGGATGAGATACGACCGCTAAAAATAAGAATTTTATCTCGCACACTAATATGGCGTTCGATACAATAACCATAAAGCTTGTCCAATGCATTATGCCGTCCGATATCCTGGCGGTGAATGTAAAATTGAGCGCCATCGCTAATAGCAGCATTATGTAGCCCACCAGTAGCGTGGAAGACTTCACTTTGTTCTTGTAGCTCAGCCATCATCGTTAACACTTGTTCGGGTGTGACTTGGATGGTTGTCATCGCTGTTTTAGCAATAGCAGCATCGTTTTGAAAATAAAATTCGCGACTTTTACCACAACACGAAGCGACTAAACGTTTGGTTGATAGTTGGATTCGGTAATGAAGCGGGACTGTCGTTTCGACATGTGCATAACCCCTTTGATCATCAATGTCTATAGATTTAAGTTCATCTCTTTTAAGTATCACGCCTTCAGATGCAAGAAAGCCTAATACCAATTCTTCGATATAGTTTGGACTACATATGACGGTCGCAAACTCTTCTTGATTCACCATTATCGTGAGTGGGAATTCCGTGACGTAATCATCTGTCGTTGCATATAATTTCCCATTCTCATAACGTATAATGGACTGATTTAAACGAATATCTGAGTCCAATCGTCTGTCGCCCCTTTCAATGTGAAAATTGTGAAATTTGTTTGACACAGAATTGACAGATTATATAGTTTTTATTTTAAGTGTTAATGCTGTCTTTTAAAAGAAATATTACTAGTATGGTGATTGAAAACAGTATTTAAAATTAGTAAAATGTAGTAAACAAACTAAGGAAGTGTGAATTACGATGGCAAGTATAAGAGAAATAGCGAAAGAGGCGGGCGTAAGTCCGGGGACGGTTTCTCGTGTTTTGAACGAAGACCCTTCATTATCCGTTGCAACCGCAACGAGGGAACGCATTGTTGAAATTGCAAATAGATTACGTTACACAAAGCAAAAACGGTTGACACGGCAAATCCAAATTGTGACACATGCATCAAAAGAAAAGGAAATGATCGATCCTTATTATAGAGAGCTTCGTTTGGCAATCGAAAAGGAAGTTCAACATTTAAACCTTACTTTGAAAAAGACGATACGCACACATGAAATAACGCATCATAAAATGCTTGAGCGTATTCAAAAGGCAGGTTCAGTCATCGTCATCGGTCCTTTTAAGCAATCTTTTATCGAACAGCTTTATCAATATAATGAGCGGCTCATTTTAATCAATCAGCTAGATGCTCCAGGTGATATTGATGCCATTTCTTCTGATTTGTATCAAAGTATGAAAGTGTTATTAAGTGATATTCAAAAACGTCAAATGGAATCGATTGTTTATGTGGGCGGCGAAACTAAGATACGAGGCATAGGTTCAGATTATAGCCTTCAATTGGATGCAAGACAACGTGCCTATTTGGATTGGTGCGACTTAAATCAGAAGACGCCTGTTGTTTACCCGTCTGGCTGGGATCGGGAAAGTGGCTTAGAAATAGGACAGAAAATAGCGCAGCAGTCGACATTACCTGAATTGATTATTACTGGTAATGATATGCTTGCGGTGGGTGTCATCCAAGGATTACAACAGTATGGCGTTCATATTCCAAAGGATACACAAATTGTGAGTTTTAATGATTCAGAAATTAGCCAATATACCGTACCTATGATATCAAGTGTTCATATTCCGATAGAGGAATTTGGGCGTCAGGCTGTGCGTTTGGCTCAAGATTTAATGAAAGGACAACGTGAAGTCGCCATTCATATGCAGCTTAATACAGAATTGCAATACCGAAGTAGTTTTCCTAAGCACTAACCTCTATTGACAGCCCTTTCGCTAAACAGTAAAATGTAGTTGATGTTTACTATAAATTTAACTTTGAGGTGTGACCTATGCAAAAACTAACGCAAAAATTTACTGATATTTTTCATGAAGCACCCACATTGACAGCTTTTGCACCAGGACGGATTAATTTAATTGGTGAGCATACGGATTATAATGGGGGATTTGTTTTCCCAGCCGCAATTGAATTAGGCACGTATGGTGCGATTTCTAAGAGATCCGACAGACTAATTCAACTATACTCTACAAATTTTGAAGAAGTAGGTGTGATTTCATTTGATTTAGACCATTTGCAATACAAGACTTCAGACCAATGGGGCAATTACCCTAAAGGCATCATTCACTTTCTTGTTGAACGATATCCTCAAATTGAAACAGGCTTCAATATCATTTATGAAGGTAATATTCCGAACGGAGCGAGTTTATCTTCATCTGCTTCAATTGAGTTGCTTACTGGCCATTTAATTACGTCTTTATTTCACATTAACATGGATCGACTAGAGCTCGTTAAAATGGGGCAGCGCGTTGAAAATGATTTTATTGGTGTGAATTCTGGAATTATGGATCAATTTATTATTGGGTTTGGTAAAAAGGATCATGCAATATTGTTAGATACAAACACTTTGGAATACCATTATGTCCCTACGGAATTTGGCACGTACAAAATTTCAATTATGAATACAAATAAGCGACGCGAATTGGCAGAGTCTAAATATAATGAGCGTCGCGCTGAATGTGAACAAGCGCTAGCACAATTGCAGCAACATCTTGATGTACAGTCGCTTGGAGAAATAACGATGGCGCAATTTGAAGATTATGCACATGTCATTAGAGATGAAAAATTGCGTCGCCGCGCCAAACATGCCATTTCTGAAAATGAGCGTACGAAGCAAGCCTATGAAGCATTAAAGTCACATGACTTTGATACGTTTGGACAGTTATTAAATGCTTCTCATGCTTCATTGAAAGATGATTATGAAGTGACAGGGATTGAGTTGGATACATTAGCGGAATGCGCACAAAAAGTAGAGGGTGTGTTAGGTGCGCGAATGACGGGGGCTGGCTTTGCAGGTTGTGCCATTGCGCTTGTTCACCAAGATAAGATTAAAGATTTAGAGCGCATTGTGACAGAAGAATATACACGCACAGTCGGTTATGCACCTTCGTTTTATCATGTTGATATTGCCAATGGCGTACGTACTTTAGAGGAAGATTAAAGGAGTGGATAAAACATGTCATTACTTGTCTTAGGAGGCGCCGGTTATATAGGAAGTCACTGTGTTAATCAGTTAGTGGAAGCGGGACATGAAGTTGTCGTTGTTGATAATTTAGTGAAAGGGCATCGCCAAGCTGTACATGAAACAGCAAAATTTTATGAAGGAGACATACGTGACGCAGCTTTTCTCAATCAAGTATTTGAGCAAGAACAAATAGAGGGCGTTTTTCACTTTTGTGCCTTTTCGTTAGTTGGGGAATCTGTAACCATGCCGCTCGAATACTTTAATAACAATGTGTACGGCTTACAAGTGCTACTCGAAGTGATGCGTGCACACGATGTACAATATATTATCTTTAGTTCGACAGCAGCGGTATACGGTGAACCAGAAGTTATTCCAATCGAAGAAACTGCTAAAAAAGTGCCTACGAGTCCTTATGGTGAAAGTAAGTTAATGATGGAGAAAATGATGCGATGGTGTCACGAGGCATACGGTATCCGTTATGCTGCTTTACGTTACTTTAATGTGGCAGGTGCAAAAGCGGATGGTTCCATTGGCGAAGACCATCATCCAGAAACGCATTTGATTCCTGTTGTTCTTCAAGTGGCTTTAGGTCAACGAGATGCTTTAAAGATGTTTGGCGATGATTATGATACACCAGATGGAACACCGATTAGAGACTATTTACATGTGACGGATTTGATCGCTGCACACATACTTGCTTTCAATTATTTAAAAGAAGGTGGGGAGAGTGGTGCGTTTAACTTAGGAACAAACCACGGCTACTCCGTTAAAGAAATTTTAAATGCTGCACGTGAAGTGACAGGTTGTGAAATTCCAGCAGTTGTTGCACCGAGACGCGCAGGTGATCCGAGTAAACTGGTTGCTTCTAGTGAGAAAGCAATGCAGCGATTAGGTTGGACACCTCAACATGACGACATTCATGAAATTATCGCAACGGCATGGCAGTGGCATCAAAGTCATCCGAATGGCTATGAAAACGTTTAGAGGAGGCGCGTTATGGCAAATGCATCACATGTTTATCAATTCGCGGATGCTGTTATTAAACAAGGCGATTTTGAAATAGAAGACCGAATTTATGTTGTGAACCAAATTTTAGCGCGTCTGAAAGCAAACGATGTTGCGCTACTGGATAATCAATTTGATGTGCAACCTCAGACACCGATTGACATTGTAAATGTTCTTATTGAAGATGCGATTCAGCGTGGTGTATGCGATGATATTTTGGCTGAACGCGAACAGTTAGAAGCGAGTTTAATGGATTTGCTTACCCCAAAACCCTCTACTGTGAATCGAATGTTTTACCAAAAATACCAACAATCACCCCAAGCGGCTACAGATTACTTTTATGAATTAAGCCATCTTAATCACTACATTAAGCAAGAAGCAGTCGCCAAAAACATTGTGTATGATGTATCGACTGAATATGGCAAACTCGAGATTACAATTAATTTATCGAAACCTGAAAAAGATGCACGTCAGATTGAGAAAGAAAAGCTTGCACCTGCGTCAAAATATCCGCAGTGCGCGATTTGTATAGAGAACGAAGGGTTCTATGGCAGTATGACCCAAGCCGCGCGTTCGAATCACAGAATAGTCCGGTTGAACATTAATGGGGAAACTTGGGGGTTCCAATACTCGCCTTATGTTTATTTTAATGAACACAGCATTTTATTATCTGAACCCCATACACCAATGATAATTAACCAACGCACATTTGAAAACTTGCTCGATTTTGTAAGGCAGTTTCCACATTATACAATTGGTTCTAATGCGGACATTCCAGTCGTAGGGGGCTCCATATTATCCCACAACCATTATCAAGCAGGACGACATGAATTTCCAATGGCGCTCGCTAAAGTAGAACGGGCCTTTACTTTACAGTCATATCCAGAAGTGACAGCAGGTGTCGTTCAATGGCCAATGAGTGTGATTCGTCTCATTTCAAAAGATACCAAACAACTGATTGCAGCAAGTGAATGGATCAGAAAAAGATGGGAAGACTATAGTGATCCTACAGTGCAAATTAAGGCTAGAAGTAACTCTGGAGAACGGCATCATACGGTAACACCGATTGCGAGGTATCGAAATCAATGTTATGAAATGGACTTGGTCTTACGTGATAATCAACGGACCGAAGCCTATCCAGATGGCCTATTTCATCCACATCAAGATGTCCAACATATCAAAAAGGAAAATATAGGTTTAATCGAAGTCATGGGCACCGCCATTTTACCCGGACGGTTAAAAAATGAGCTCCAAAATGTGATTGCCTATTTAGAAGGCGACAAAAATGTTTCATTAGGTGTACACGAAAAATGGGCACTTGAGATGAAACGTCAATATGATTTTCAGCAATTAGATGCTTCTAAAATTGTCCGAAAAGAAGTAGGTTATAAATTTGAAAGAGTGTTACATGATGCAGGCGTGTTTAAAAGAAACCCAAAAGGTCAAACTGCTTTTAATCGCTTTATCATCACATTAAATGAATCGTGACACATCAAAACGTTCGAAATTTGATATACTGATTTCGAACGTTTTTTATTATAGATAGCATTGACAAAAAGGAGCGGTTTAGGTGAAAAAGTTATTTGGATTACTTGTATTAAGTTGCTTATTGTTAATGTCAGCCTGCGGACAGTCTTCATCCAATTCAAAAGAAGACCAGTCGAAAACGTTAACTGTGTCAGCGGCTGCAAGTTTGACAGATGTGACAAAAGATTTGGAGCAAGCTTTTCATAAAGAATATCCTAATGTTAAGGTGAACTTCAACTACGGAGGATCAGGCGCTTTACGTCAACAAATTGATAAAGGGGCACCTGCAGATGTATTGATGTCGGCAAATACGAAAGATGTAGATTTACTCAATCAAAAAGGAAAAGTTAAAGAGACGTATGATTATGCACGCAATACACTCGTATTAATTCACAAAAAAGGAAGCCCTATCAAAAGCGTGAATCAATTAGTCGATAAAGATCATCTTGCAATGGGTGAAGTTGAATCTGTACCGGCTGGAAAATATGCGAAAACTTATCTCGAAAGCCAAAAATTGTGGTCAAAAGTAGAACCTCAAGTCGTTTATGCAAAAGATGTGCGTGAAGTATTAAATTATGTTGATAAAGGGAACGCGCAATTAGGATTTGTTTATAACACAGATTTATACGTCGGAAAGCAACAACGTAACGGTGTCGAAAAAGTAGCTGAAGCGCCACTTAAAAAGCCTATTGTTTATCGTATGGGTAGAGTTACAGATACAAAAGAAGCAAAAGCTTGGTACAACTTTATGAAGAGTCACAAAGCACAACGAATTATGAAAGATTATCATTTTAAGAATTAGGTGAGTTGATATGCACGATTTAACGCCGCTTTGGATTTCAATACGTGTGGCAGTGGTAAGCACCATCATCGTTTTTATTTTGAGTATTTTACTCGCAAAGTCGATGTATCATCGAAAACAAAAGTGGACGCATATGCTCGAAAGCATTGTATTACTTCCTATTGTTTTACCTCCAACAGTTCTTGGTTTTTTGTTACTGATGCTCTTTTCAGTGAATGGAGGTTTCGGTCATTTTTTAACGGATGTACTTGGTGTTAAAGTAGTTTTTACATGGATAGGGGCAACGGTTGCTTCAGTGATTGTGAGCTTTCCGTTAATGTATCAACACGTCGTGCAAGGATTTAGAAATATTAATCCTAAAATGTTAAATACCGCACGTACGATGGGGGCATCTGAGCTGAAAATCTTTTTTAAAATTATTTTGCCGTTATCTAAGCGGGCGTTAATCACCGGAACGATGTTATCTTTTGCACGTGCCATTGGTGAATTTGGCGCAACATTGATGGTGGCAGGCTATATTCCGGGGAAAACGAATACATTGCCTTTAGAGATTTACTTTTTAGTCCAACAAGGTCGAGAGAACCAAGCTTGGCTATGGGTAGTTGTACTCGTCGCTTTTGCCATATCGGTCATCGGTACAATGAACATGTTAAACCGTGATCGTTATCAGGAGGTGGAGTAATTGTTCGAGATAAATATTCAAACAGAGATTAACCATCGCATGATTCATACTCATATTCAAAATGATCAGCCACGTATCTATGCGATACAAGGTAATTCTGGTATTGGTAAAACGACATTACTAAATATGATTGCTGGTATTCGTATACCAGATAAAGGATTTATTCGCATACATCATCGGACATTGACTGATACGTCACAACGTGTACATATACCCATTCAACATAGACGTATAGGCTATCTGTTTCAAGATTATCAGTTATTTCCACACATGACAGTATTTAAAAATATTACCTTTATGGCACAAAATAATGCGCACATTGAACGTTTAATTGACCAATTAAACATAAAGCACTTATTAACGTCATATCCAGAGCGTTGTTCTGGTGGAGAAAAACAGCGTATTGCGTTAGCGCGTGCATTAAGTATGAAACCAGATTTACTACTGTTAGATGAACCATTTTCAAGTTTAGACGATGAGACAAAGCAACAAGGGATTGATTTAATCAAAGAAATATATCAACAATGGCAAATACCTATTATTTTTGTTACGCACTCGAAATGGGAAGCCAATGCATTAGCGGATGAAACTATCGTGCTTCAATGAAGACATCTATGAGTTTTAAAGTACCTATTCATCTTAATAGTGTGATGAGTGAGGCTATTATTGAGCTTCAAACGTGTCATTAAAATGTAGGGAATCTACTGAGAGAATAATACGGTTTTACCTAATTGTGAAAAAATTAGAATTAAGTTTTAATCAATTGAGTAGATAAAATAGAGGCCGTATAATAAATAAAAAGAATCAATGGAAAGGCGTTTTAATATGGCAAAGGATCGCTATTCTAGACAAATACGATATAAAGGCATCGGTGAAAGTGGCCAAGAAAAAATAAATCAAAAGACAGTGTTGATTGTAGGGATGGGTGCGCTTGGGACCCACGTTGCTGAAGGCTTAGTGCGTGCAGGTATCCGAAAACTAATGATTGTCGACCGAGATTATATTGAACATTCAAATTTGCAAAGACAAACATTGTTTACAGAGCAAGATGCTGATGAAAGTGTACCTAAAGTGATTGCAGCGCAACAAATGTTGCATGCGATACGACGTGATGTAGAAATCGAAACGTTTATCGAACATGTCGACAGTCCTTTTTTAGAACGAATTGTACCAGAAGTAGACTTAATTATGGATGCAACAGATAATTTTGAAACACGTTTACTGATTAACGATGCCGCTTATTTATATCACACACCATGGATTTATGGGGGTGTGGTACAAAGTACTTATGTGGAAGCGCCATTTATTCCGGGTGAAACGCCTTGCTTTCAATGTCTCGTGCCACAAATTCCATCAATGAATTTGACGTGTGACACAGTGGGGGTGATTCAGCCTGCTGTGACGATGACCACAAGTCTACAATTAGCTGATGCTTTGAAAATTTTGACTGAAACGCCAATAGAAGCAAAACTCACATACGGTGACATTTGGGAGGGGACACATTATCGATTTGGCATGCAACGCCTATATCGTTCAGATTGTCCAACATGTGGGAAAGCACCGACTTACCCTTATATGAATGCACATGCGACACACTTTGCGGCATTGTGCGGAAGGGATACTGTACAATATCAACATCCTTCGTTGACACATGAAGCGCTCATTATATTTTTACAAGAACGTCATATCCCTTATCAATCGAATGGTTATTTAATTCGCTTCAACTTTGAAACTTATCGTATTGTGGCTTTTCAAGATGGCCGCATACTCATACATGGGTTAAAAGATTTACATCAAGCACAAGTTTTAGTACATAAATTGTTTGGTTAGTCATAAAAGGAGGTTATTCAATGCATACGAATGTAAAGCTCAATCGTGAAATACGTTGTGCTGTACTTACAGTTTCTGATACAAGAACTGTTGATACAGATAAAGGGGGGCAACTCGTTCAAACGTTGTTACAAACAACGAATTGTATGGTTCAGCCCGAACACTATCAAATTGTTAAAGATGACCGCTCTGCAATTGAATCACAACTTAAGCAATGGTTAACAGAGCCGCTCGATGTCATTATAACGACAGGTGGGACAGGAATTGCACCTAGGGATGTCACTATCGAAGCGGTACGACCGTTACTGACGAAAGAAATCGAAGGCTTTGGTGAACTCTTCCGTTATTTAAGCTTTGTAGAAGACGTCGGTACACGGGCTTTATTATCAAGAGCTATAGGCGGTACGGCAGGTCAAACATTAATTTTTAGTTTGCCGGGTTCGACAGGCGCAGTTAAGTTGGGAATGAATCGATTGATCTTACCTGAAATCAATCATCTCGTTCATGAAATGAATCGTTAGCATTAACGGAGAGTAAAAAGAAGAGTGTTTTGAAGAGAAAATGTGGTTTTCAGACAGTTTAGTGATTTACTGTGCACATATTGCAATTTAATCAAGCGGGCAACGCATAAAGTAAGAAATAGGAATGACTTGAGTGGCCCACTTGATTGAATAAGACCATTATCTACATTTGGTAATAGAGCTAGTGACGACTAAAATCTGATTTTCCGCCTGTTTTTTTGATTAAGTAAGTTTCGCCAATAATCATCCCTTTGTCGACAGCTTTACACATGTCGTAAATCGTTAGTGCTGCGACAGAGGCGGCAGTCAGTGCTTCCATTTCAACACCTGTTTTTCCAGTCGTTGAAACAGTGGCATCGATATGAAGTCGGTATTCATCATCCTTCATTTCCCAGTCAAAAGCAATATCTATACCAGTCAGCGCGAGTGGATGACACATAGGAATAATGTTTGATGTGTTTTTAGCTGCCATAATTCCCGCAATTTGTGCAGTATTCAAGACATTTCCTTTTTTATTAGAATTATGAATGATTTGTTCATAAATTGTCGCATTTACTTGGATGCTTGCGTGGGCAATGGCAGTACGTTGGGTCGTGTTTTTATCAGAAACATCAACCATTTTGGCGTTACCTTGTTCGTTTAAATGTGTAAATTCAGACATGCTATTCCTCCTTAATGATGCAAGGTTAGTATAGCATGAATCTTTTAATTTGTTAGGAGTGTATGCGGAATGCCAATAGAAAAGAGACACCCCATTCCAGTGATGGAGGCTATTGAACGTGTTGTGAAACAAAATATTTTGTTGTCTGCCAAAAAGGTCAACATATATGAAAGTGAAGGCTATATTTTAGCAGAAGATATTGTTGCCACTTATGCAATTCCACGCTTTGATAAATCGCCCTATGATGGATTTGCATTGCGCAGTGAAGATACACAAGGTGCGAGTCATGACCATCGCAAAGCATTTAAAGTGGTTGATCATATCGGCGCAGGTGCGGTCTCAACTCAAAAATTACAAAAAGGGGAAGCTGTCCGTATTATGACTGGTGCAGAAATTCCACAAGGTGCCGATGCGGTCGTTATGCTAGAACAAACTGTTGAAAGCGAATCAGGTTTTACTATTCGTAAACCTTTCAATAAAAATGAGAATATCTCCATGATGGGTGAAGAGACACGTGAAGGGGATGTTGTACTGACAAAAGGTCAACGCATTAATGCTGGTGTGGTGGCCGTATTAGCTACATTCGGTTATGTCGACGTTCCTGTCTTTCAAAAGCCAAGTGTCGCTATCATCGCCACTGGCAGTGAGCTGCTCGATATTGACGCACCGTTAGAGCCTGGAAAGATTAGAAATTCGAATGGACCTATGATTCATGCACTGTTGCGTAAAGAAGGAATTGAAGGCACGTTATATCGGATTCAAGAAGATGATTTTGACAGCAGTTTAGCTGTTGTCAAAGAAGCGCATCAGAAACATGACATCGTGATTACTACTGGGGGCGTCTCGGTCGGAGATTATGATTATTTACCTGACATCTATCGCGCTTTAAACGCAGAGGTCCTGTTTAATAAGGTTGCAATGAGACCTGGAAGTGTAACAACTGTCGCTGTTGCGAACGAAAAATATTTGTTCGGCTTATCGGGCAATCCATCTGCATGTTACTCAGGGTTTGAGCTTTTCGTTAAACCAGCCATTTATCATATGATGCATGCACAACGCTATTATCCAGCAGTTATCCGCGCCACATTAATGGAAGACTTTAAAAAGGCCAACCCATTTACAAGATTTGTACGTGCCAATGTTGTTTTGACAGGGCGTGAAGCCACTGTTTCACCATCAGGTTTTAACAAATCTGGTGCCGTAGTATCTATTGCGCATAGTAATGCGATGATGGTATTGCCTGGCGGAACAAGAGGGTTCCAGAAGGGGCATCAAGTAAGTGTCGTGCTCACATCATCTGAAGCCTATCAACAGGAACTGTTTTTATGATTTTACAAGTGGTCGGCTATAAAGATGTAGGTAAAACAACAATTGTATCTCGAATCGTAAAACATTTTAAAAGATTAGGCTATCCTGTCGTTACGATTAAGCATCATGGCCATGCACATGAAGAGATTACACTACCACATGAGCATGTAGATCACATGCGACATTTTAATGCGGGCGCAGATCAAAGTATTGTTCAAGGTCATCAATATATAGAATCAATACAACGCTATGATGAAATGAGTTTACAGACTTTGATCGGTGAATGTGTTACCATTGATGACAGTATTATTCTAGTTGAAGGGTATAAGGATGCTGATTATGATAAAGTGGTTTTATATCGTAATCAAGCGGAATTTGAACAGTTAAATAGATTGAGTAATGTAAAATATGCACTGCATAGAGATAAAGTTGTCGATGAATTTGGTCAATTTGAAAGATGGCTTGATACGTGGGTGCAAAATAATAAAGGATGAAGAGATTGAAACAGTTTGAAGTTACAACGGAACCACTCAATCCTGAACAATATCGCATGTACACTTTGAATGAAAAGCAAGGGGCGATTGTTGTCTTTACAGGACATGTACGTGAGTGGACCAAAGGCATACGGACACAATATCTTGAATACGAAGCTTATGTTCCGATGGCTGAAAATAAATTGAAGCAAATTGGTGATGAGATTGCTGAGCGTTGGCCAGGCACAATAACTGCAATTGGTCACCGTATTGGTGCGTTAGAAATCTCGGACATTGCGGTTTGTATTAGTGTGTCATCGCCGCATCGAAAAGATGCATACCAAGCGAATGAGTACGCGATAGAACGTATAAAAGAAATGGTTCCAATATGGAAAAAAGAAATATGGGAAGATGGTGCCGAATGGCAAGGACACCAAAAAGGGTACCATGAAGATGCCATTCAAAAGGGAGGACAGCAGTCGTGAAAGTATTATACTTTGCCGAAATCAAAGAATTATTAGGTCAATCTGAAGAAACATTCCACTTTGATCATCCGATTGCGGTCACAGCTTTGAAACAACATTTATATCAAAATTATCCTGCCATTCAAGGAAAAAAATTCCAAGTGGCAATCAACGAAGATTTTGCTCAAGTGGATGATGTGATACAGCCGAACGATGTGGTTGCGCTCATACCACCAGTCAGTGGAGGTTAAAAACAAATCATGAAAGCTATCATCTTAGCAGGTGGTCACTCCGAAAGGTTTGGTTCACCCAAAGCATTTGCAGAAATTAAAGGCACACCCTTTTATCATAAGTTAATCGATACGCTACAAGAAACAAATATGTTCAGTGATATTATTATTAGTACGAATGAAAGTTTGGCTATGCAATTCGAAGCGCAAAAAGCACAAGTGGTCATTGATGATGCAAATCATCGCGGTAAGGGACCTCTTGCAGGTATTTATAGTGCGATGGTTCAAGATGAAATGGAAGATGTTTACTTCGTTATTTCGGTGGATACGCCGATGGTTACTAAAAAAGCGATTAGCCAGCTTTATCAATTTATGGTCTCTAATCTTATAGAAGAACATTTAGATATTGCAGGGTTTGCAAATGAAGGGGCACCAATACCTACGATTGCCTTTTATCATAAACGTGTATTTCCGGTTATTGAACGAGTGCTTCAATCGGATGATTTAAGTATGAAGCATGTTTATGAACAAGTTTCTACCGATTGGTTGGATGCAGATTCAATTAACGGCCCAAGTTATTGGTTTAAAAATATTAACTACCAAGATGATTTGGCAACTTTAGAAGCAGAAATGATAGAGTAATGGAAAAAAGGGGGGCGCAAAATGGCTGAACAAATATTAGATAAGTTGGGAAGACCCATTCGTGATTTGCGCATTTCCGTCACAGATCGATGTAATTTTCGATGCGATTACTGTATGCCAAAAGAAATTTTCGGGGATGATTATGTCTTTTTACCTAAAGATCAATTATTGAGTTTTGAAGAGATTACGAGAATTACACGACTTTATGCACAATTAGGTGTGAAAAAGGTAAGAATCACCGGTGGAGAACCATTACTGCGCCGTGATTTGCATCGATTAATCGCTCAAATTAATGCGATAGAAGGAATAGAAGATATAGGCGTGACAACCAATGGCTTGTTACTTAAAAAGCATGGACAAAAGTTGTATGATGCTGGATTAAGAAGAATCAATGTCAGTTTAGATGCTATTGAAGATCCGGTATTTCAGTCGATTAACAATCGTGGTATTAAAGCTTCAACAATACTTGAACAAATTGATTATGCAGTCGCTATTGGTTTACAAGTTAAAGTCAATGTCGTTATCCAAAAAGGGATTAATGATAATCAAATTATTCCAATGCTCCATTATTTTAAAGATAAAGATGTTACAATACGTTTTATTGAATTTATGGATGTAGGTAATGATAACGGATGGGATTTTAGTAAAGTTGTGACAAAAGATGAAATGTTAGAAATGATTCATAAGGAATTTGAGGTAGAAGCAGAGCCACCTAAATACTTTGGAGAAGTTGCAAAGTATTATCGATACGTAGGCGCTCAGTCCAAATTCGGCTTAATTACAAGCGTTTCTGACTCATTTTGTTCAACGTGTACACGTGCACGACTCTCATCCGATGGTAAATTTTATGGCTGTCTGTTTAGCAGTGTCAATGGATTCGATGTGCGACAACTTTTAAGAAGCCAGATGACAGATGAGGAGATCATAGCACAACTTAAACAGTTATGGCATGTCCGTGATGACCGTTACTCTGATGAACGTACAGCACAAACTGTTGCGCGTCGCCGTAAGAATAAAATAAATATGAACTATATCGGGGGTTAATCGACAGCGCAGATAGACTGAGATGTCAAGATTGCCTCATAATTAAATAAAACCCTTCAAGGTCTCATCTTTCATGTGACTTTTGAAGGGTTTTTAAAGTTGTAGCATTATTTTTTATGTTGCTTCTTAATATATTTTGATAAGTCGATTTGCGCAAGTAATGGGTCGTGGTCACTCGCACGGCCAGACATTTCAGTGAAATCACTATTAACATGAATCATATCAAGACGTGTTTGGGGTGCCAAATGTTTAGACACTAAAACATGGTCTAATGTTTGTGTATTACCTTGATATACGTAAGAATATCTTGCTTTCTTAGGCACTGTATTGACCATATTTTTAAGGCCATAACTTTCAAATGTTTTCAACGAAGGTGTCCATTGAAAATCGTTATAATCTCCAACAGAAATCACATGCGCTTGAGGATTTTGTTGTTGAACTTGTGCGACAAATGCACCTACACGTTTTGCAATTTCAATACGTTGAGGTTCAGTGCGAACGTTGACAGGTTGGTGACGTCCGAATAAACCATCATCACCGCGCTTAGATTTCCAATGGTTTGCGATGGCAATGACTTGTTGGCCTTTGAATTCAAATTGTGCAGCTAAAGATTTTCGAACCTCTTTGAAGGCTGGATCCTGTGGTGAAATACGTCCAGGGTTATGTGTTAGTTGGTTATTTCGATATGCGACGGCTGTATCAGCATCACCAGGTTTGATTTGATCATCAAATTTAACACGATCTGGATTGTATAGGAAGCCGACGCGAATATTAGCGTCCGGTTGACCACCATCTACATTCATTTTAGGATCAATGTTCACGTAGCGATAGGTTGGACCACCAGCCACTTCTATTGCTTTAATGAGACGCTCATATGAAGCTTGGGCTTCGGGGCCGCCTTTGCCAGGTCCATCGTTATCTTGCACTTCTGTAACACCGATAATATCAGGTTTTTTCATATCGGTAACAATGCCTCTAGCTAATTTTTGAGCTTTATCTTGACTTGACGTTTTCACATCATTTGAAAAGTTTTCAAGATTGTATGATGCAACAGACAATTTATTTTCAGAAGGTTTAAGGTAAGTGCCTTGTTGTTGTGCTTTACCCTTTCGGTATGCGACTTCCATCTCTTTTGAGTCAATATTGATTTTATAGTTTTGGAAACTATAATTGACATAACCGATGAGAGGCCCTTTGAAGTAGTCCCCCGTATTGACATTAAATTGATGAGCACGATTTTTGCTATCATTCATTTTAAAAGCGATACGTTGCCCATTTTGATTGTCTTCTTTTAATAACACGCCACCATTTTTAGTTTCTTGGCGATTGCGATTTAAAACAGTAAAAACTTCTCCGTGAGATTGTGGGCCTACACTTCGAACATTTCCTATTTGCACACGCATACCTTCTAACGATTCCCAATAATCTATCGCGTATTTTTTAGGATTATATACTGAGAAATGTTGATCAGATGCGATGGTTTTAGGTATTTTTTTTATTTTAATCGGTTTTGGTAAAGGTTGATCATGTTTTAATGTTTTAATATTTCCATTTTTAGAAGTACGTGCATCAATTTCTGTGACCGGCAGATCCGTTTGTTGCTTTGTATCATAACCTTCGATTGCATACTCATCAACCATACCTGAAACTTGCACAAGGTCACCTACTTTGACGGACGGTGCAGAGTGGCCCGCATAAACTATAATCCCCTCTGACGTATTAGGGTCTTTGTCTTTATATTTGTCAGGTGTTTGTAAATGGAAATAATGATTCCCCTTTACTTGATATTGATATGTAACGATGCCTTCAACATTGTGAACATGTTGTCCTTTCAAAGGTGAGAAGTGTCCTGCACCTTGAATATCATGAATTTGAATAGAATGTGTTGATTGTGCTTGTCCTTGTGCATTAGCGAACGTATTTTGCGCGTGAAAAACAGGGGGCGCCAGCAATAAGCTTAAAACAACAGTTTTACCAATTAACTTCTTTTTCAATAGATTGCCTCCTAAAATATATATTTCATATTTAGTATATCAAAAGAGGAATATAAAGAATGTAAAAATTGAGTAAAATATAGAGATGAAGTAGGGTAATTTCTCACTACAAATAAGTTGATGATGCTAAAAGCGTTAAATTGCTATATTTGTGAAGAGATATCGCCTATATGAGTCTCGTTTTGTGACTCGTATGACTTTAAGTTATTATTTTTTATTTTCTTCATTGTGTTCTAAATGTTTAAGGAGGATATGGTAAATTTCATCAATCAGTTTGGTTGCTGCTAAAACTTCTTGATCTGATAAATAAAGTTCGTTTAAGAGTGACATTTGTAGCTCAGTAATGCGTTGCGCTAAAGTATCGTGTAATAATCGACCTGATGAAGAGAGATTTAACAATTTTTCTCTTTTGTCTTCGCCAGTTTGGATAGTCAACCAATTCTTTTCATTGAGTACTTTCAATATTTTTCGTGTCGTCGGCTTCTCAATTGAACGACGCTTTGAAATTTGGACGAGTGTTGTGTTGGGATGGGCAGCGATATCTTTTAATACAAGCCATTGTGCAGAGTGTAAATCATATTCATTCAACAAAGGTTGGACATATTTAATATATGGACGATGAAGTTTCATCAAATCATCAAACAATACTGAAGGTTTCATAAGGATTTCCTTTCTGTTGCGTAATAGCTTGATTATATCACGTCATCTAAATAGACGAAAAAGCAGAGCGTTTACGATATCTTTATATATGAATCGTATCTATTTGATTTAACATAGATAGTTCAAGCATAGTTTCAAAGATTTTAAATGGATGCATGATGAATGGGGTAGCAATATAATAGGTATCAAACGTATCGTGCTAAATTAAGTGTATATCGAGATTTCATGAATGATATTTGTTAAAATGAAGCAAAGGCTTGCGAAGTGGGAGGTAAGTAAATGATAGATATAGAATTGGATCACATCATTCATTATATACATGGTTTAAAGCGTTTTGAATTTCCTGGGAAATATTTAGAAATTCAATATGGCGGCCAACATGAATCGCTAGGAACATTCAATCGCTTAGTACAGATTGATTTATCCTATATTGAGTTGTTAGATATTTATAATCAAGGGAAAATGAAGCAACAATCAAAAACGCAAAATGGTAAATATTCATTTGCGAAGGCCATTATGGAAAGTGATTATAAGCAAGGTTTTAAAAAGCTCTGCTTTAGAACGCATGATATTGTCAAACTTAAGAAAGCGTTCGAAGCGCGTGGATTGGAAACAGTGGGTCCTATTACAATGACACGTGAAAATAAAAAGGGGCATTCGGTTCAATGGCAACTTTTATACGTCAATAACCATCATTTTGATATGATGATGCCATTTTTTATCCAGTGGCAAAAAACAGATGAAGAAAGAGAAGCTGAATTGGAAGAAAACTTTCAAACTAACTTTAAAATCGACATGGTTACGTTCTTGTCTCATCAACGCCAAACAATGGTAGAAAACTGGAAGCAATGGTTTGATATGGAAACGGTAGAAACTGCTGATCGCTATACAATATTACATAGTCCAGCAAAAAAGGTGAAATTTAAAATTGTAGAGGGTAAAGATGATGCGATCGATACGGTACAGTTTGTCGATCAAACCATTGATTCTCCAGTCTCAATTCGGACACGGGGTGCAAATTATCAATTCGTACCACCTCAAGAATAAATCGCCTGAAACACGATACGTATGATAAGCAATATATGAATAAGCGAGATGAAAACGGCTATAAGCGCAATAATAAGTTGCTTCGATGTTCGATAAAGTAAAATCATATAGACACTCGTAACTAATGAAAAAGCAACAAAAATAATGCGCAAACTTAAGTAATCTATTCCAGTATTAAAGCTAAGTGTGATTTCTATAATGATTAAGTTTACAATAGATAAAAAAATAAGTATGATATTGCGCATTTAAGTACCTCCAGTGATTGTATTAGATGATTGCTTGTTACTTGCAATCCCTTTTAAATGAGAGAAAGTGTGTCATAACAATTTTGAACTTGAATCTGCTCCTTTTGGATGACAAGTAGGCTTCCTCATTTTAAAATTGAAATGTCTATCTCATTGATAATTCAATGATACGTATGATTGATTATACTAAAAAATAAATAAAGACCATAATTTAAAGGAGTATTAATGTCAAAATGAAATTAATGAATATTACTGATCAAGCACATGACGCCTTTGTTAAAAGTCATCCGAATGGCGATTTATTACAATTGACAAAATGGGGAGAAACTAAAAAGCTGACAGGTTGGTATGCGAAGCGAATTGCAGTCGGAGAAAATGGTGAAATTAAAGGGGTTGCCCAATTACTATTTAAAAAAATACCGAAACTTCCGTATACACTATGCTACGCTTCACGAGGCTTTGTCGTTGATTATTCAGATCAACGGGCACTCAAGACTTTACTGGTCGAGGCCATCAAAGTCGCGAAAGATGAAAAAGCTTACACAATTAAAATTGATCCCGATGTTGAAGTTGAGCAAGGGATGACTGTAGTGCAAGATTTATTAGATTTAGGGTTTAAGCATAAAGGGTTTAAAGAAGGCCTCGCAAAAGACTATATTCAACCGCGAATGACCATGGTGACGCCTATCGATAAAAGTGATGATGCGCTTATCCAAAGCTTTGAGAACCGCAATCGTTCAAAAGTAAGACTTGCACTTAAACGCGGAACGAAAGTAGAACGCAAAGGACGCGAAGATTTAAAAATATTTGCTAATTTAATGAAAGAAACGGGTGAAAGAGATGGCTTCTTAACACGTGATGTTTCATATTTTGAAACGATTTATGATGCGCTACATCCAGATGGTGACGCAGAACTTTTCTTAGTTAAACTTGAGCCTAAGCCTGTATTAAAAGACTTGCGTGATGAGCAAGAAAAATTAGAACAAGAGATTCAGGGGCTATCGGAAAAAGATCAAGCCAATAAAAAAGTGCGTAATAAATTAAAAGATGCACAACAAAAGCGTGATAAGAATAGTGCATTGATTAAAGACATGGAATCGCTAGAACGTACGCATCCTGATGGAATATACCTTTCAGGCGCGCTATTGATGTTTGCCGGTCAGAAATCATATTACTTATATGGTGCATCTTCTAATCATTATCGTGATTTTTTACCAAATCACCATATGCAATTTAGAATGATGCAATATGCACGTGAAAAAGGTGCAACGACTTATGATTTTGGTGGTACAGACAATCAACCTGATAAAGATTCAAGTCACTATGGCTTGTGGGCATTTAAAAAAGCATGGGGTACACACTTAAGTGAAAAAATAGGGGAGTTTGATTATGTGTTAAACCCAATCGTTTATAAAGCGGTTGAGCAATTTAAACCACAACTCACACATTTAAAAATCAAACTGGTTCGCCGGATTAAAGCGCTTCGAAATAAAGAAAACTAAATTAAAGCAAGACACTGTTCACTTTAACAATGATAATACGCCGTACGGTTATCATTGCTTATGTTTGAGCAGTATTTTTGCGTTACATAAGACAATTGCGAAATAAACTTTTAAAAAATGATGGATAAACGCTACTTAAGAATGAATGCGGGAGAAAGGGCGAGTTAAACTTGGTCAAAAAATTGATAGATTTTTCATTGTCAAATAAATTTGCAATCATGTTAATGGTGATACTCATCGTATTGGGTGGGGCCTATGCGAGTTTTAAAATGAAGTTAGAACTTTTACCAGATACTGAACCTCCAACAATGACGTTAACTACAACAATGCCAGGTGCAACACCAGAAACAGTTATGAAAGAAGTCAGTAACCCTATTGACGAAGAAATACGTGGCATGGCAGGTGTGACAAGTGTAAAAACGGAATCACTCTCCAATGCTTCAATGGTAACTGTAAATTTTGATGAAAAAACGAATCTTGATAAAGCAGAACAAGATATCGAAAAAGCTTTGAAGAAAATCGATTTTCCAGATGGTGTGCAAGAACCAGAAATCCGAAGAAGTACAGTTAATGCTTTTCCTGTTGTCGCATACTCTATTTTGCATGATCACGATGTTAAAGTGAGCACGAAAGAAGTAGAATCGCAATTAATTCCTAAGCTTCAAACAATTGATGGCGTGCAACGAGCAACTGTCAACGGACAAACGGAACGTAAAGTGACTGTTAAATTTGATGAACAAAAGTTACAAAAGGCAGGGCTTAATGCACAACAAGTTTCAGATTATATTGAAGGAGCGACCAAAAAATCACCTTTAGGATTATTTCAATTTGGTGATACAGAAAAATCGATTGTCATTGACGGTCAATATACCTCTGTCGATGCACTGAAAAATATGGAGATTCCTTTAGCCATCGCTTCTCAATCATCAAGTCGTCCTGAACAGCAGGGTGATGATAAAAAAGAGAATCAGGCATTGCAGTCAACACAATCGTCGTCAGGACAATCTGCAAATGCAGCGGACGTAACTCAATCTGTGCCGTTAAAAAAACTCGCAGATGTGAAACTTGCAGACGAAAGAGAGTCAATTTCAAGAACGAATGGTAAAGATGCTGTCGATGTACAAATTATTAAAGCACAAGATGCAAACACTGTAGCTGTCGCAAATGAAGTTGAAAAAACGGTGAAGGATTTTATTAAACAGCACAAAGATTTAAAATCCGTACAAATTATGGATACTGCAAAACCGATTAAAGACGCTTTAAATACCATGATTGAAAAAGCATTACTCGGCGCAATTGTGGCTATCATCGTTATTTTACTGTTCCTTAGAAATGTAAGAATGACGGCTATATCTGTAGTTTCGATTCCATTGTCAATTCTCATTGCTATAGTGGCATTAAAACTGACTGACGTCTCTTTAAATATTTTGACGCTAGGTGCTTTAACTGTTGCAGTGGGTCGTGTCATTGATGACTCAATTGTTGTTATTGAAAATATTTACCGGAGACTCACAAGGAAAGAGGAGTCGCTTTCTGGTGATCATTTAATTATTTCTGCAACGAAAGAGGTCTTTATTCCGATTATGTCTTCAACGCTTGTAACGATTGTCGTTTTTGCACCTTTAGCTTTCGTTACAGGCTCTGTTGGACAAATGTTTAGACCGTTTGCCTATGCTGTCACATTTAGTTTACTTGCATCCTTATTAGTTTCTATTACGATTGTTCCAGTACTGGGATCTGTATTCTTTAAGAATGGGATTAAGCGTCAACCGAAGTCAGAGCTCGGTGTCATCAGTCGCTACTATAAAAAGGTATTAAGCTGGAGCTTAGATCATAAATGGCTTGTCATTATTTTAAGCACACTGTTATTAGTGGGAAGTGTGGTCTTAGGTACGATGAAAGTAGGAACAAGTTTCATATCTACTGGGGAAGATAAATTTATGGCACTGACATATTCACCAAAACCAGGTGAAACGGAGCAAGGTGTTTTACATCATGCCGAACAAGTCGAAAAATATTTGTCTAAGCAGAAACATGTTCAACATGTACAATATTCAGTTGGAGGCGCGTCGCCAATCGATCCAACAGGTTCAACGAATAGTATGGCAATGATGGTGAAATATGATACACATACGCCTAATTTTAAAGAGGAGCCTGACCGTGTCTTGAATCATATTAAGACCTATCATCACCCGGGAGATTGGAAAAACCTTGATATGGGCACAGGAGGCAAATCCAATACTTTAGAAGTCCAAGTTACAGGTCCTTCTACAGAAGAAATTGAAGGCACTGTCAAAGCGGTCGAAAAGAAAATGGGCAAAGTATCTGGTTTAACGAATGTCAAATCAGACTTAACAGAAACATATGACCAATATGAAGTTCAAGTCGATCCGAATAAAGCAGGTAAAACAGGTATCACATCAGCGCAACTCGCAATGATACTCAATCAAAATATTCCTGACATGACCATTTCAAAAGTGAAAGAGAAAAATCATACGTACAATGTTGTCGTTAAACGTGATAAACAAACGAATTGGACAAAAGATAAATTAGAACAAACGCCATTACCATCCCCAACAGGTGAGAACTTGAAATTGAGTGATGTTGCAACGTTAAAAACATCATCAACACCGAATAAACTCGTTAAAGAAGGCGGAGATTACACAAGTACCGTTTCTGCTACGATTTCTGGTAAAGATGTCGGTTCTATTGCACAAGAGGTTAACAAACAAGTGAACAAAGTTAAAACACCAAGAAATGTGCATACTTCTGTAGGAGGTACAAATAAAGACATCGAAGAAGCATTTTCACAACTCACATTTGCGATGCTTGCTGCCATTATTATTGTTTATTTAGTGCTTGTCCTTACATTTAAAGGCGGGCTCGCACCATTTACAATTTTGTTTGCGCTACCATATACCGTGATTGGTGTTGTCCTTGCGCTTATCTTAACAGGAGAAACACTTTCTGTACCTAGTATGATCGGTTTATTGATGTTAATTGGTATTGTTGTGACAAATGCAATTGTACTAATTGATAGAGTGATTAATAATGAAAAGTCAGGTATGTCGATGAAAGAGTCGTTACTTGAAGCGGGGGGCACAAGGATTCGTCCGATTTTGATGACTGCGATAGCTACGATTGGTGCACTTATTCCATTATTGTTTGGTCAGGACAATTCAATTTTGATTTCAAAAGGACTTGCTGCCACAGTAATCGGTGGACTTTTATCATCAACAATATTGACACTTGTTGTGGTCCCTGTTATTTATGAAATCTTATTCACTCTTAGAAATAAATTAATGCGACGTCAGCATCGTTCATAAGTCGTTGACGTTCAGTAAGAGCTTTTGTAAGATAGAATCATTATCAATTCTCTAAACATTGGATAGAGTCATCATGTTGAAGCCTTAAATGACGGCGAGTGATGAAGAGCATTCCGAATTGAAGTCGCTACAAGTATTGAGCATTTCAATTCGGTTATCTCTACTTAGACGTTTAAAAAGAACTAAGCGTAATTTCGATTAGCCATAACAATAAGGGGGACGATAGGATGGCGTACACGACAATACTCAGTGAGATTCCAGATAGTTATTTTGGTAAAACAATGGGAAAGAAGGTTGAACACGGCCCCTTACCCTTAATTAATTTAGCAGTAGGAATACCTGATGCTGATACACCAGATGTGATTATTAAAGCTTTACAAGAGGCTATTGTGAAGCCGGAAAATCAGAAATATTTAGCATTCCAAGGTAAAGCGACCCTTAAGCAAGCTATTGTTGATTTTTATCAACGTCAGTTTAGTGTCACTTTAGACCCAGAAAAGGAAGTTTGTCTGTTCTATGGTACGAAGAACGGTTTAGTGGCCTTGCCGACATGTGTTATTGAACCAGGGGATGAAGTGCTATTGCCAGATCCCGGGTATACGGATTACCTTGCGGGTGTGTTATTAGCAAAAGGACACCCTAAACCATTGAAACTGTCTAGAGCACGTCATTACTTACCCGATTGGAATGTGGTAGACACGACAAATACACGCCTTATTTATTTGACGTATCCAAATAATCCAACAGGTTCGGTAGCTACAAAAGCCTTTTTCCAAGACACAATTGATCGTTTTAAAGAAACGAAGACGAAAATTGTTCATGATTTTGCGTATCAAGCCTTTGGATTTGACCAACCCAATCCGAGTATTCTACAGGCTGAAGGTGCAAAGTCTTGTGCTGTTGAAGTGTTTTCTTTTTCTAAAGGCTATAATATGTCTGGCTATCGCGTTGGGTTCGCCGTCGGAAACGCTGAAATGATTGAAAATTTACAAAAATATCATACCCATACACAAGCCGGTATGTATGGTGCATTACAAGATGCTTGTACAGTGGCATTAAACGAATGCGATGATGTATTAAATGAGCAGAGTCGTGTGTTTGGCCATCGTCGTGATTTAATCGAAAAAACATTAAATGAAGCAGAGATTCCACATGAACCTATCAAAGGGGGCATTTTCCTCTGGTTACAATGTCCAAATGGATTTACTAGCGATGCGTTCATAGACTATTTGTTACAAGAAAAGTCAATACTTGCGGCGCCTGGTCACCCTTTTGGTGAAGAAGGGGAGGGCTACGTTCGAATTTCTTTTGCTATCGACGAAGCGCAATTAAATACCGCATTAGAAAGATTAGTTTCTTTGAAATCTTTATATCAAAACGATTCTGCAAAATAAGAGGTTAAATTGATCGTTTTTTGACGAATAAAAAGAGATGGCGCGTTACAGAAACCGGAACTTACGAAAAAGTTTGAAATAAATAAAGTGTTTTATCATAAAAAGAAGCGCTAAGACGATTTTCTATTAAAGATCATCTTAGCGCTATTTATTTTGGGGTTGAAGTCCCAGACTCTTTCTGAATACTTGTAATAAAAGCTAAAATAGGTTGAGATGTGGTCATATCTCAACATAGACGTGCTGTGCTTATTGGTTTGATGGTTAGACGTTACATCATCTAATGATAATTATGCATGGATTTATACAAAAATAAAAGCGATGATGATATAAATAACGAGTATAAAAAGGGTCATCATATTTAAAATTTGAACCCCTTTTTCGTCTCCTTTAGAATGTTTGAAGGCTGTTATTTCAACATTACCAATCAGTAGTAAGAGTACGACAAATAACCACCAAGTTTGTGCAGGGTAGTAAATGAGAGAAGTCGCAACAACGATAATTAATAAAATTCCCATAATCGCGCGTAATATTTTAGGCATCGCGATTTGTAATTTAAAGATACTGATATATCCTACGATTAAGTACATCAGTGGAAGTAAGATAAGATAAGCTAACATGAAGTACATCCTTTCTGTATCGTCCTATTAAGGCATTGTGGGACATTACTGCTGTTGTAGTTCAGCGCGAATGTCAGCAATTTGATGTTCGATGTGCTCAAGTTGTCTAACGAGTGGATCTACTTGCTGTGAAGTTGATTCGCGTTTCTCTATATCTCCTTGTATACGAATGTAATCCAGCTTAAGTTCTTGTAACTGATTTTCTAAATCCATAAGTTTCCTCCTTGAATGAATCTCTACTATTATAGCATGTTCACATTGCTTTATTAAAACGTTTTACAGTAACATAGAATTAAGTAATTTTTGAAAGGTATTTTCTAGGGGGTGTAGCATGACAGAGAATTTCTTAATGATTTTACTTCTCATTGCTGTAGGCTACGTACTTAAGCGAATCGGGTTTATTCAGGGACATGAGAGTCACGTTCTTTCTGTACTTGTTTTAAATGTGACACTTCCCGCAGTGGTCATTGTAAACTTAAATCATGTGACTTTAAATCCGTCACTCACCATACTTCCAATCATGATGTTGGTATACGGTATCATCACTAAAATACTTATCGTTATTCTCTTTATTAAATATAATAACGAAATCAGAGGTACGGTAGCAATGATGATGGCGGCTTTAAATATTGGTATTTTTGCCTATCCACTCGTTCAGCAAATTTGGCCAGAAAAGGGCTTGCTTTATTTTGGTATGGCAGATATTGGTGGAGCCATTGTCATGTTTGGTTTGACTTATTTTGCAGCGAGTTATTTTAAGCAAGTGGGTGGCGGATTTAATCCTAAACAAGTCGGACTCAATATGCTCAAGTCAGTCCCATTAATGACGTATATCTTGATGTTGACGCTTAATCTTTTGCAATTACACTTACCGAGTTTTGCAATTCACTTTTTCGAGATTTTAGGACACGCAAATTTACCATTGTCAATGATTTTATTAGGTGTTTTAATGGACTTTAAAATCGAACGTCAATTTTTACCATTGACTCTAAAATATCTCGTCATACATTATGGTTTCGGTATTTTGTTTGGTACGCTTGTGTATTATTTTCTACCTGTCCAAGATGAGATGGTTAAAACGACATTACAATTGACTTGGTTATTGCCTGTAGGTGTTGCAGCACTTTCGTATGCGGTTCAATTTAAATATAAAACGTTACCCGTCATTGCTATGGCCAGTAATGTAACCATTGTAATAAGTATTGTTATTTTGTACGTCTATCAATATCTGTTTGTCTGATTGGGGAAGGATAAGTTAAGCTCGAACATTAATTAAAAACGCGAGATTGAATAGGTATATAAAAGAAGCGTTGGCAAGTCAAGTTGCCTACGCTTCTTTTATAAATGCTTGCAAGTCGATCGAATCGTCTAAGATGGGCTATTTACACTTTTATTGATATATCTTGAACTTTTGATATTCTGAAGTAATATTAAAGCCGAGTTCATGAAAACGAGTAACTAAGCGATGATTTTTACTGCGTATTTTAAAATACACACGGTCTATTTGAGGACGAGATAAAGCACGATGTATTGCATGTTGGATTAAATCAAAAGCGATGCCTTTTAAACGATAGTCTGAATGACTAGAAAAATATTTAATTTCAGCATGGTGTTGTTCTTCGTCATAGATTAAATATAAGTAACCTTTTAAAAGGCCCTCTGCCATATAAAGGACGAGTTCATGTTGATCATCTAGTGATGCGATAATTTCTTTTGCTGTCATCGCATGATGTGTAAACGTATCTTCATGTAATTTTTGGAAATAGCGATGATACGCTTTAGCATATGGAACAATGTGACGTAAGTTGTCGGTTTCGCCCAAATCTTGACTCGTTTCTAAATGATAATCTGTAAACGTATAAGATGCGCCAATGTTTTTCATGTAGTCTTTGATTAATTCATGATGAACTGAAAATGCAAAATAATAGGTAGAAGGTTGCGTATGTTGTGCTGTCATTTGATCAAATAACTGTTTAAATACTTCTCCAGAAGATGTATAATCTTTCTGTTTAATAGGACCGATTACTTTATAACGGTTTTCCGCATAGCTCATGCACAGTAAAACCATTTTAATGTCTGAGGCTTCTTCAACGACAAATATACTGATTTCGCCATCAGCTGTTTCTAAAAAATGTTCTAAAGCATCAATATGATTAAGTGGCAGTTTATTTGTATACGATTGTTTTTCAGTGGCATAATTTTGTATAAATGACGCAATTTCTCGACTGGGAGTGACTTGAGTAATCTTCATCGTGCGCCTCCTTAGTATGATACTTTATCTTATTATAAGTTTTTTCGATTTGAAATGAAAGGCGTATGTCTACTGAAATAAACGTGTAAGAAGAATAGACTTCGATATGTTTGTAGATGATGAATTCAGTGATTCAGTGCTTAACACGTGAGTATCGAGGTTTAATAGTTATGAAGGATGAATGTGAGACATTTGAAACGAGCTCAACCTTTTCTATAAATTTTGATAGGGCGTGTTACAATAAAAATGAAGAAGTGTTTTTTGATGGAGGAATGAACAATTAATGAAGTCACTCATTTTAGCAGAAAAGCCCTCAGTAGGGCGCGACATTGCACAAGCGCTAGGTGTTAACTCAAAGAAAGAAGGTTACTTTGAGAATCAACGTTATATTGTGACCTGGGCATTAGGTCACCTTGTGACAAATGCAACACCAGAGCAATATGATAAAAAATATGAACGCTGGCAATTGAATGATTTACCTATTATACCGAAGCATATGAAAACTGTTGTCATTGGTAAAACGAGAAAACAATTCAACACGGTTCAACATTTGATGAAAAGAAATGATGTCAATGAAATAATTATTGCCACAGATGCTGGACGCGAAGGGGAGTTAGTTGCACGCTTAATTATTGAAAAAGCTCATGTTAAAAAACCAATCAAGCGTTTATGGATCAGTTCAGTAACAACCAAAGCAATTAAAGAAGGCTTTAAAAAATTGAAAGATGGTCGAGCATACAGTGACCTTTATCAAGCGGCATTAGCAAGAAGTGAAGCTGACTGGATTGTCGGAATTAATGCAACACGTGCATTAACAACGAAGTATGATGCCCAACTCTCACTAGGCCGTGTTCAGACGCCTACTATTCAGTTAGTAGCAATGAGACAAGAAGAGATTAAGCATTTTAAGCCGCAACAGTATTATACGCTTGAAATCAATGTGAAAGGGGCAACGTTTGTCTATCAGCATGAGAAGCGGATATATGAACGTGCACAATTAGAAAAACTAGCTCAAAAAGTGAATCATGCGCAAGCGCTCGTGAAAAAAGTCGTAACGAGAGAGAAGAAAACATATCCGGCGCCGTTGTTTAATTTAACAGATTTACAACAAGCCGCTTATCAACGCTATCGTTTAGGCGCAAAACAGACATTGAACACACTACAACAACTTTATGAACGGCATAAACTTGTCACATATCCGCGTACAGATTCAAGTTACTTAACAACAGACATGGTAGATACTTTAAAAGAGCGTATACAGGCGACAATGGGAACAGAATATCAACCGCATGCGCGCGGACTGATGAATCAACGTTACACGAAACAATCGTCTTTTGTAAATAATCAAAAAGTATCTGATCACCACGCCATTATACCTACAGAAGTACGCGCAAACATGGCAGATTTATCAACACAAGAAAAGAAAATTTATCTATTGATTGTTCAGCGCTTTTTGGAAGCTTTATCTGCTCCTTATCGCTATAGAGAAACACAAGTCGAAATAGAACTCATGGGCAAAACGTTTCTGTATAAATCCAAAGAAACGATAGACATGGGCTTTAAGGCTTTACAAGAAAATGTAGATACGAGCCATCCGGTAATTCAGTTTGAGCAAGGTGAACAGTTAACCGTGAATGAATATGTTATTAAAACGCACGAAACATCAGCGCCACCTTATTTTAATGAAGGCTCTCTATTAAAAGCGATGGAACGACCAGATAAATACTTTGATTTAAAAGATAAAAAATCAGCACAAACACTTAAAGTGACTGGCGGTATCGGTACAGTGGCAACACGTGCGGATATTATAGATAAACTTTTTCATATGAACGCAATTGAAAGTCAAGACGGAAAAATTAAGGTCACGTCTAAAGGAAAGCAAATATTAGATTTAGCGCCTGAATCACTTACATCGCCACGCTTAACGGCGCAATGGGAAGATAAACTGCTTCAAATTGAAAAGGGGCAGTATCAACGCAAACAGTTTATTCAAGAAATGAAAGCTTTTACAAATGAAATCATTCATACGATTAAATCGAGTGAACAAAAATATAAGCATGATAATTTAACAGCTGCAGAATGTCCGACATGTGGAAAGTTTATGTTAAAAGTAAAAACGAAAAACGGCTCAATGCTCGTCTGTCAAGACCCATCATGTAAAACTAAAAAAGATGTTAAAACACAAACCAAAGCGCGTTGCCCGCAATGTAAAAAACGTTTGACTAAATTTGGTACAGGTAAACAAGCAACGTATCGTTGTTCGTGTGGCTATACTGAATCGCAAGTGCAAATGGATAAAAGATTTAAAAATAAAGGCAAAGATAAAGTAAATAGAAAAGATATGAAAAAGTATATGAAAGAGGATACGTTGGAAAACAATCCATTCAAAGATGCATTGAAAGGTTTAAACTTATAAGTAAGCTAAAAATCGAACAAAAATCTAATTTTATCAATTAAAGTTCGTTTCTCATATTGAAATTCGTGAGTAATCGTATTAAAATGTTAAAGTATTTCATTAAAAGGAGAAATTTAAAGTGAGAAATTATTTCCGTTTTGACGAGAATCAAACGAATTATAAACGAGAGATTCTAGGTGGCTTGACGACTTTCTTATCAATGGCATACATCTTAGCTGTTAATCCACAAGTTTTAAGTTTAGCAGGGGTGGATGGTGTTCCAGCTGATCAAAAAATGGATCAAGGTGCGGTATTTGTTGCGACTGCATTAGCAGCATTTGTAGGCTGTTTATTTATGGGACTCATTGCAAAATATCCTATTGCACTTGCACCGGGCATGGGATTGAACGCCTTTTTTGCCTTTACTGTCGTGTTAACAATGGGGATTCCATGGCAAACAGGTTTAACAGGTGTGTTCTTCTCTGGATTTATTTTTGCGATTCTAACAGCAACTGGATTGCGAGAAACCATTATTAATGCCATCCCATATGAAATGAAGATGGCAGTGTCGGCAGGGATTGGTCTTTTTATTACCTTTGTAGGATTACAAAGTTCAGGAATTATTAAAAATCAAGATGCGACACTTGTAACACTAGGAAAAATCACTGACCCTAACGTTTTACTTGCTATCGTGGGGATTATCGTTACCGTTGTACTTTATGCAAAGAAAGTACCAGGCGCAATATTTATTGGTATGGTAGTCACAGCGATTGCTGGTTTAGTGACACAACAAATCGCACCACCACATGCGGTCTTAGGTAAGGTACCTAGCATTGCGCCTACATTTGGTGCTGCTTTTGAATCATTTCAAGATCCATCACAATTATTTACAATCCAGTTTTTAATTGTCATCCTAACATTTTTATTTATTGATTTCTTTGATACTGCGGGAACGATTGTTGCCGTCGCTTCACAAGCAGGTATCATGAAAAATAACAAGTTACCTCGTGCAGGGAGAGCGTTGTTTTCAGACTCACTTGCGACGATGACAGGTGCTATTTTTGGTACAACAACGACGACTTCTTATATTGAATCGACATCAGGCGTAGCAGTAGGGGCTCGGACAGGTTTTGCAAGTATTGTTACAGGCTTTTGTTTCCTTCTTGCGTTGTTCTTTAACCCGCTAATGGCTGTAGTCACACCAGCAGTAACGACACCTGCACTCGTTGTTGTAGGGGTATTGATGGCTTCCAGTCTAGCGGAAATTAGTTGGAAACGATTTGAAGTTGCAGTGCCAGCTTTCGTCACAATTATTATGATGCCTTTATCTTATTCTATTGCGACAGGGATTGCGTGTGGCTTCATTTTCTATCCTATTACAATGTTATTAACGAAACGTCATAAAGAAGTCCATCCTATTATGTACGGTTTATTGGTTATCTTTATTCTATATTTTGTATTTGTTCACGGATAAACTCAATAGATTGATATATAAGTATATATATAAAAGAAGTTAGAACGAACAGGCTTGACTTGTTCATGTATCTAACTTCTTTTTTTAGGTTTTAAATTTAAAGTATATATCTAATCATTGACAATTATAAGTATGCTTACATACTTCAAATAATGACTTAGATTACTTATTGTGTTGTGTTTTATTTTGATTTTCATCTGTGTAAATCACAGTAGCTTTAGCGTTACGAATATACACTGGAGAGACTAATACGATCATAAGGAAAAAGATAAGCAAAATTAACATAATCCAGTGTAAAACCATGCCGATGACAGGGATAATAGCGATACCATTCGCTACGATACCAAATGCTGGAATTAAAAGCATAGGACGTATCGTATTTTGTTGACCAAAGATAAAGATTAAAACCATCACCAAATAAATAAAAGCATTAAAAGCTAATGGCTGCCATCCTAAAGCTAATACATACCAGCCTCCAAAAAATGGGAAACCAGCAATAAATTCAGAAACTAAAGCAATTAGCGCAAGAATAATTAAGGCTGTTTTAGAATTTTTAGTCACTCGATTCACCTCCTATCTTTAAAAAGAAGTGACAAATCTGGCTCACTCATTAAATAAAAAACTTTAAGTTTAAGCATTTTACATACACCGCACAAGTGATTCACCAGAAATAATAACTACACTTAAAAATGATGATCTATCAGTGAAGATCATTTTCTTCTATTATAAACTGTAATCCAATGACTCACAAAAACTATCTCTATGATAACGAAAAAAATTCTTTCAAACTATTGAACTTAAGCCGTATTTCAAGTAAAATAACATGGTATGTGAATTAGACATAAAAAACTTTAGGGAAATGGTTGCCAAGTCAACGGTTTTCATGTATCATGTCTAATGTTGGACTTTAAATGCGATGAAGCGAAAGGTTACTGACACACCCGGCCGCTTTGCCATGGCGTTGTGTGAGATAGTTTTCGTGGAGAAGTCTATCACTTTAATGAAGACGTATAAGGAGGGTAAATTATGGCAAAACAAAAAATCAGAATTAGATTAAAAGCTTATGATCACCGTGTGATTGATCAATCAGCTGAGAAAATTGTTGAAACTGCAAAACGTTCTGGAGCGGATGTTTCTGGTCCAATTCCATTACCAACAGAAAAATCAGTTTACACAATTATTCGTGCGGTTCATAAGTATAAAGATTCTCGTGAACAATTCGAACAACGTACACATAAACGTTTAATCGATATTGTTAATCCTACGCCAAAAACAGTTGACGCGCTTATGGGCTTAAACTTACCATCAGGTGTAGACATCGAAATTAAATTATAATAGAAAATTTTAGGAGGTGGACTTTCGATGACCAAAGGAATCTTAGGAAGAAAAATTGGGATGACTCAAGTTTTCGGTGAAAACGGCGACTTGATCCCAGTAACTGTAGTAGAAGCAAAAGAAAATGTAGTATTACAAAAGAAAACGGTTGAGGTTGACGGTTACAACGCAATCCAAATCGGTTTTGAAAACAAAGAAGCATACAAAAAAGATAGAAAAACAAACAAATATGCGAATAAACCAGCTGAAGGTCACGCTAAAAAAGCTGACACAGCACCTAAGCGCTTCATTCGTGAATTCAGAAACGTTAATGTTGACGAATACGAAGTAGGTCAAGAAGTCTCAGTAGATACATTTGAAGTTGGAGACATCATTGATGTAACAGGAACTTCAAAAGGTAAAGGTTTCCAAGGTGCAATCAAACGCCATAATCAAGCTCGCGGACCAATGTCTCACGGTTCACACTTCCATAGAGCGCCAGGTTCTATCGGTATGGCTTCAGACGCATCACGTGTATTTAAAGGGCAAAAATTACCAGGCCGTATGGGTGGTAATACAGTAACTGTTCAAAACTTAGAAGTTGTTCAAGTCGATACGGAAAACAACGTAATTTTAGTTAAAGGTAACGTACCTGGTCCTAAAAAAGGTTTTGTTCAAATCCAATCAGCAATTAAAGCTAACAAATAAATCGTAGCGAAAGGAGGAAATGCATAATGGCAAATTATGATGTATTCAAAGTTGATGGTTCAAAAGCAGGTTCAGTAGAACTTAGCGATGCAGTATTTGCAATCGAACCTAATAATGAAGTTTTATTTGAAGCAATTAACTTACAACGTGCTTCATTACGTCAAGGTACACATGCGGTAAAAAACCGTTCAGCAGTACGTGGCGGTGGACGTAAACCATGGAGACAAAAAGGTACAGGACGTGCGCGTCAAGGTACAATTCGCGCTCCTCAATGGCGTGGTGGTGGTGTCGTATTCGGTCCAACACCAAGAAGCTACGCATACAAAATGCCTAAGAAAATGCGTCGTTTAGCATTACGTTCTGCAATTTCTTACAAAGTTAAAGAAAATGAATTCAAAATTGTGGACAGCTTTAACTTAGAAGCACCAAAAACAAAAGAATTCAAAACAACTTTAACAAATTTAGAGCTACCTAAAAAAGTGTTGGTTGTAACAGTTGGAGAAGATGTGAATGTTGAATTATCAGCACGTAACATTCCTGGCGTACAAATCACAACACCAGAAGGTTTAAATGTTTTAGATTTAACACACGCTGATAGCGTATTAATCACTCAAGAAGCAGCTAAAAAAGTTGAGGAGGTGCTCGGATAATGGAAGCTAGAGATATTCTAAAGCGCCCCGTAATCACTGAGAAATCATCTGCAGCAATGGCTGAAGATAAATATACTTTTGATGTAGATGTTCGTGCGAACAAAACTCAAGTTAAAAAAGCAGTAGAAGAAATCTTTGAAGTTAAAGTTGCAAATGTTAACATCATCAACTATAAACCAAAGAAAAAACGTATGGGCCGTTACCAAGGCTATACAAACAAACGCCGTAAAGCGATTGTGACACTTAAAGAAGGTCAAATCGACTTATTCAACTAAAAACATACCAATAAGGAGGTAAGCGACAATGGCTCTTAAACATTATAAGCCAATTACTAATGGTCGTCGTAATATGACTACATTAGATTTTGCTGAGATCACAAAATCTGAACCTGAAAAGTCATTATTACAACCGCTACCGAAAAAAGCGGGTCGTAACAACCAAGGTAAATTGACGGTACGTCACCATGGTGGCGGTCACAAACGTCAATACCGTGTTATTGATTTCAAACGTAACAAAGATGGAATTCCAGGTAAAGTGGATTCAATCCAATATGATCCAAACAGATCAGCAAACATTGCTTTAATCGTCTATGCAGATGGTGAAAAACGCTACATTATCGCACCTAAAGGCTTAGAAGTAGGTCAAGTCATTGAAAGTGGTTCAGAAGCTGACATCAAAGTTGGTAACGCACTTCAATTAAAAGACATTCCAGTCGGTACAGTTATTCACAACATCGAATTAAAACCAGGACGTGGCGGTCAACTTGCTCGTTCAGCAGGTGCAAGCGCACAAGTACTTGGTAAAGAAGGTAAATATGTACTTGTAAGACTTCGCTCTGGTGAAGTACGTATGATTCTTTCAACTTGCCGTGCAACAATCGGTCAAGTTGGTAACTTACAACACGAACTTGTTAACGTTGGTAAAGCTGGTAAATCTAGATGGTTAGGTAAACGCCCAACAGTTCGTGGTTCTGTAATGAACCCTAACGATCACCCACACGGTGGTGGTGAAGGTCGCGCACCAATCGGTCGTCCATCACCAATGTCACCATGGGGTAAACCTACGCTTGGTAAGAAAACTCGTCGTGGTAAAAAACGTTCTGATAAACTTATCGTACGTGGACGTAAGAGAAAATAAAAATAGCTTATTTGGGTGTGCGGCGTAATCGCTGCACGCACATAATAAGAAAGGAGGCGCCACTATGGCTCGTAGTATTAAAAAGGGACCTTTCGTCGATGATCACTTAATGAAAAAAGTGGAAGCTCAAGGCGATAGCGAGAAAAAGCAAGTAATTAAAACATGGTCACGTCGTTCAACAATTTTCCCAAACTTTATTGGGCACACATTTGCTGTATACGATGGACGTAAACATGTACCTGTATATGTAACTGAAGATATGGTTGGACACAAATTAGGTGAATTTGCTCCAACACGTACATTCAAAGGACATGCTGCAGACGATAAGAAAACAAGAAGATAAACAATTTTTAATGAGTAGAGGAGGAAAAACGAATGGAAGCAAAAGCGGTTGCTAGAACGATCAGAATCGCACCTCGTAAAGTAAGATTAGTATTAGACCTAATCCGAGGAAAAGATGTTAGAGAAGCAGTAGCGATTTTAAAATTAACAAACAAAGCTTCTTCTCCAGTAGTAGAAAAATTATTAATGTCCGCTTTAGCTAATGCAGAGCACAACTATGGCATGAACACAGATGAATTAGTTGTTAAAGAAGCATATGCTAACGAAGGACCAACATTAAAACGTTTCCGTCCACGTGCGCAAGGACGTGCAAGCGCAATTAACAAAAGAACAAGCCACATCACAATCGTAGTGAGTGATGGTAAAGAGGAAGCTCAAGAAGCTTAATCAAATATTAAGGAGGGAATACCGTGGGTCAAAAAATTAATCCAATCGGTCTTCGTGTTGGTATTATCCGTGACTGGGAAGCGAAATGGTTCGCAGAGAAAGATTTCGCATCACTTTTACATGAAGATTTAAAAATTCGTAAATTTATTGATAACGCATTAAAAGACGCTTCAGTATCTCACGTTGAGATTGAGCGTGCTGCTAACCGCATCAACATCGCAATTCATACTGGTAAACCAGGTATGGTTATCGGTAAAGGCGGTTCTGAAATCGAAAAACTTCGTAACAAATTAAATCAATTAACTGATAAAAAAGTTCACATCAATGTTATTGAAATCAAGAAAGTTGATCTTGATGCACGTTTAGTTGCTGAAAACATTGCACGTCAATTAGAAAACCGTGCTTCATTCCGTCGTGTTCAAAAACAAGCTATCGGAAGAGCAATGAAATTAGGTGCTAAAGGTATCAAAACTCAAGTTTCAGGTCGTTTAGGCGGTGCAGACATCGCACGTGCTGAACAATACTCAGAAGGAACTGTACCACTTCATACTTTACGTGCAGACATCGATTATGCACATGCAGAAGCTGACACAACTTATGGTAAGTTAGGTGTTAAAGTATGGATTTATCGTGGTGAAGTTCTTCCTACTAAGAAAAATAGTGAAGGAGGAAAATAATTATGTTACTACCAAAGCGTGTAAAATATCGTCGTCAACATCGTCCTGACACTAAGGGTCGTTCAAAAGGCGGTAACTTTGTAACATTCGGTGAGTTTGGTCTTCAAGCAACAACAACTTCATGGATCACATCTCGTCAAATCGAATCAGCTCGTATTGCTATGACACGTTACATGAAACGTGGCGGGAAAGTTTGGATTAAAATCTTCCCTCACACTCCATATACACAAAAACCTTTAGAAGTACGTATGGGTGCTGGTAAAGGTGCGGTTGAAGGCTGGATTGCAGTAGTAAAACCAGGTAGAATTTTATTTGAAGTTGCAGGCGTATCTGAAGAAGTTGCGCGTGAAGCATTACGTTTAGCGAGTCACAAACTTCCAGTTAAAACGAAGTTTGTAAAACGTGAAGAATTGGGTGGTGAAACAAATGAAAGCTAAGGAAATTAGAGACTTAACCACTTCAGAAATCGAAGAGCAAATCAAATCTTCAAAAGAAGAGCTTTTTAACCTACGCTTTCAATTAGCTACAGGTCAATTAGAAGAGACGGCACGCATTAAAACAGTAAGAAAAACAATTGCACGTCTAAAAACTGTTGCACGTGAAAGAGAATTAGAACAAGGTAAAGCAAACCAATAATGATTGAAAGAGGAGGTTACTAAAGTGAGCGAAAGAAATGATCGTAAAGTTTACGTTGGTAAAGTTGTTTCAGATAAAATGGACAAAACAATCACTGTTTTAGTTGAAACATATAAAACACACAAACTATATGGTAAACGTGTAAAATACTCTAAAAAATATAAAACACATGACGAAAACAATACAGCTAAAATCGGAGATATCGTTAGAATCCAAGAAACTCGTCCTTTATCAGCGACAAAACGTTTCCGTTTAGTAGAAATCGTCGAAGAATCAGTAATTATTTAATGACTATTTAAAAGATAAGGGAGGTTTAATCATGATACAACAAGAAACACGCTTAAAAGTAGCAGACAACTCTGGTGCTCGTGAAGTACTTACAATCAAAGTATTAGGTGGATCTGGCCGTAAAACTGCTAACATCGGTGACGTTATTGTAGCTACTGTTAAAAATGCTACACCTGGAGGCGTTGTTAAGAAAGGCGATGTTGTTAAAGCTGTTGTCGTACGTACTAAATCAGGTGTACGTCGTAAAGACGGTTCATACATCAAATTTGATGAAAATGCATGTGTTGTAATTCGTGATGACAAAGGACCACGTGGTACACGTATCTTTGGTCCAGTAGCGCGTGAATTACGTGAAGGAAACTTTATGAAAATCGTTTCCCTTGCACCAGAAGTACTATAATTAATCGTAAATAATAATCATAAATCTTAAGGAGGTGCCCACATGCATATCAAAAAAGGTGACAACGTAATCGTTATCGCAGGTAAAGACAAAGGTAAAACTGGTAAAGTTGTAGCAACTGAACCTAAAAAAGACCGTGTCGTTGTGGAAGGTGTAAACATCGTTAAAAAACACCAAAAACCAACTCAATTTAATCCTGAAGGTGGAATCTTAGAAACTGAAGCAGCAATTCACGTTTCTAATGTACAAATATTAGACCCTAAAACAAACGAACCAACTCGTGTTGGATACAAATTTGTCGATGGTAAAAAAGTAAGAATCGCTAAAAAATCTGGCGAAGAAATCAAGTCTAATTCATAATAGTTGAAAGGAGGATCCACTTTGAACCGTTTAAAAGAAAAATTTAACTCAGAAGTTACTGAAAACTTAGTTAAGAAATTTAACTACAGTTCAGTAATGGAAGTACCAAAAATCGAAAAGATCGTTGTGAACATGGGTGTTGGTGACGCAGTACAAAACTCAAAAGTTTTAGATAACGCTGTTGAGGAATTAACTGCAATCACTGGTCAAAAACCATTAATCACTAAAGCGAAAAAATCAGTTGCAACATTCCGTTTACGTGAAGGTATGCCAATCGGTGCAAAAGTAACTTTACGTGGCGAAAGAATGTATGAATTCCTAGATAAATTAATCTCAGTATCACTTCCACGTGTACGTGACTTCCGTGGTGTTTCTAAAAACGCATTTGACGGTCGCGGTAACTACACTTTAGGTGTTAAAGAACAATTAATCTTCCCTGAGATTGACTACGATAAAGTATCAAAAGTACGTGGTATGGATATCGTTATTGTTACTACTGCTAATACAGACGAAGAAGCGCGCGAATTATTAACTCAATTCGGTATGCCGTTTCAAAAATAATTTCTGAAGGAGGCGAATTAAATGGCTAAAAAATCAATGGTTGCTAAACAACAACGTGAACAAAAGTTCCAAGTTCGTGAATATACACGTTGTGAACAATGTGGTCGCCCACATTCTGTATTTCGTAAATTTAAACTTTGCCGTATTTGTTTCCGTGAATTAGCTTACAAAGGTCAAATTCCTGGCGTACGTAAAGCTAGCTGGTAAAAATTTAACTCTTGAAAGGAGGCAACAAACTATGACATTGTCAGATCCAATTGCAGATATGCTTACTCGTGTAAGAAACGCAAACATGGTGCGTCACGAAAAATTAGAATTACCTGCATCAAATATTAAAAAAGAAATTGCTGAAATCCTTAAAAACGAAGGTTTCATCAAAAATGTAGAATATATCGAAGATGATAAACAAGGTGTTATCCGTTTATTCTTAAAATATGGTTCAAACAACGAGCGTGTTATTACAGGCTTAAAACGTATTTCTAAACCTGGTTTACGTGTATATGCGAAAGCAAACGAAGTACCTAAAGTATTAAATGGTTTAGGTATCGCATTAGTTTCTACTTCTGAAGGTGTAATTACTGATAAAGAAGCAAGAAAACGTAATGTTGGTGGAGAAGTATTAGCATACATTTGGTAAGATATAATAAATAAGGAGGTGCCATAGCATGAGCCGTGTTGGTAAAAAAATTATCGAAATCCCTAGCGACGTTACTGTAACTATCGAAGGTAATACAGTTTCAGTTAAAGGGCCTAAAGGTGAATTATCACGAACTTTAAATGAAGAAATGACTTACAAACAAGAAGAAAACACACTTGAAGTTGTTAGACCATCAGATTCTAAAGAACACAGAACTGTTCATGGTACAACTCGTGCGTTAATCAATAACATGGTACAAGGTGTATCTAAAGGATACGAAAAATCACTTGAACTTATCGGTGTAGGTTACCGTGCTCAAGTACAAGGTAAAAATCTTGTATTAAACGTTGGTTACTCTCACCCAGTTGAAATCGAAGCTGCTGAAGGCATTACTTTCTCAGTAGATAAAAACACAACTGTTAAGGTTGAAGGTATCGATAAAGAATTAGTAGGTGCAACAGCATCTAAAATTCGTGACGTTCGTCCACCAGAACCTTATAAAGGTAAAGGTATTCGTTACCAAGGCGAATATGTTCGTCGTAAAGAAGGTAAAACTGGTAAATAATAAATAAACTCTACAGAAAGGAGTATTGACATGATCAGCAAAATTGATAAAAACAAAGTACGTTTAAAAAGACATGCACGCGTTCGTACGAAATTGTCAGGTACTAGCGAAAAGCCACGTCTAAACGTATATCGTTCAAACAAACACATCTATGCACAAATCATTGATGATACTAAAGGCGTAACTTTAGCACAAGCTTCTACTAAAGACGTTGATGCAGACGCTTCAGCTACAAAAGTTGAATTAGCATCTAAAGTCGGTGAAGCAATTGCTAAAAAAGCAAGCGAAAAAGGAATCGAAGCAGTTGTATTTGATCGTGGAGGATACTTATTCCACGGCCGTGTGAAAGCATTAGCAGATGCAGCTCGTGAAAATGGACTTCAATTTTAATTTAAAAGGAGGGACAATATATAATGGCTCGTAGAGAAGAAGAAGTTAAAGAATTTGAAGAACGCGTAGTTACGATTAACCGTGTTGCTAAAGTAGTAAAAGGTGGTCGTCGTTTCCGTTTTACTGCACTTGTAGTAGTAGGTGACAAAAATGGTCGCGTTGGATTCGGTACTGGTAAAGCACAAGAGGTACCTGAAGCAATCAAAAAAGCAGTTGAAGCAGCGAAGAAAAATCTTATCACTGTAACACGTGTTGATGGTACAACACCACACACAATTACTGGACGTTTTGGTTCAGGAAGTGTTTTAATGAAACCAGCAGCACCTGGTACTGGTGTTATCGCAGGTGGCCCAGTTCGTGCCGTATTAGAACTTGCAGGTATTACTGACATTTTAAGTAAATCTTTAGGTTCAAACACACCAATCAACATGGTGCGCGCAACAATTGATGGTTTACAAAACTTAAAAAATGCTGAAGATGTTGCCCGTTTACGTGGTAAATCAGTAGAAGAACTTTATAATTAAGGAGGGAAACATTTAAATGGCTAAAATACAAATCACCCTCACTCGAAGCGTTATCGGGCGTCCAGAAACACAACGTAAAACAGTTAAAGCTTTAGGTCTAAACAAGATCCATTCTTCTGTTATCGTTGAGGACAACCCAGCAATTCGTGGACAAATCAACAAAGTAAGTCACTTAGTATCAGTAGAAGAAAAATAATTAAGGAGGTGCCAAAATGAAATTACATGAATTAAAACCATCAGAAGGCTCACGTAAAGTACGTAACCGTGTAGGTCGTGGTGCGGCTACAGGTAACGGTAAAACTAGTGGTCGTGGTCAAAAAGGTCAAAAAGCACGTTCAGGTGGTGGCGTAAGACCAGGTTTCGAAGGTGGTCAATTACCATTATTCCGTCGTATTCCTAAACGTGGTTTCACAAACATTAATCGTAAAGAATATGCTATCGTTAACTTAGACCAACTTAACAAATTTGAAGATGGTACTGAGGTAACACCTGAATTATTAATCGAAACAGGCGTAGTTAAAAGTGAAAAATCTGGCATTAAAGTTTTAGGTAATGGTTCATTAGAAAAGAAATTATCTGTCAAAGCGCATAAATTCTCAGCATCAGCTAAGGACGCTATTGAAGCGAAAGGCGGAGCACACGAGGTGATCTAATGTTTCACACGCTTGTGAACTTTTTCAAAACAAAAGAAGTTCGTAACAAGATACTTTTTACTCTTGCAATGTTAGTCATTTTCAAAATAGGTACGTACATCCCAGCACCTGGTGTTAATCCAGAAGCTTTTGATAATCGACAAGGTTCTCAAGGCGTCACTGACTTGTTAAACACGTTTGGTGGCGGAGCCTTGAAGAACTTTTCCATTTTCGCAATGGGAATCATGCCCTACATCACTGCTTCTATCGTAGTACAATTGTTGCAGATGGACATTGTACCGAAGTTTACTGAATGGGCAAAACAAGGTGAAACAGGACGTAAGAAGTTAACTAACTTTACGCGTTATTTTACAATTGTTTTAGCATTTATTCAGTCCATTGGTATGGCGTTTCAGTTCAATAACTATTTGAACGGAACTCTTATTAAAGAGCAAAGTGTAATGTCTTATTTGCTTATTGCAGTAGTGCTTACAGCAGGAACTGCGTTTTTAATGTGGTTGGGTGAACAAATCACACAATATGGTGTGGGTAATGGTATTTCTATCATTATCTTTGCAGGTATTTTATCTACACTTCCATCTGCCTTGATCCAATTCTATCAACAAGAATTTATCGGTCAAGATGATGTGACACTTGCTTGGTTAAAAGTAGGCGGTCTCGTATTAGGTATGATTTTACTTACTGTTGGGGCTGTATATGTTTTACAAGCCATTCGTAAAATACCGATTCAATATGCAAAAAAACAATCCAACATGCGACTTGGTTCACAAGCAACGTACTTACCGTTAAAAGTGAACTCTGCAGGGGTTATTCCAGTTATCTTTTCTATGGCATTCTTCTTATTGCCAAGAACGTTAACATTGATTTTCCCAAAAGCAGATTGGGCACAAAAAGTGGGGAACTATGCAGACCCATCTAATAATATGGGTATGGTTGTCTATGTGATCTTGATCATTGCATTTACTTATTTTTATGCATTTGTCCAAGTTAACCCAGAAAAAATGGCAGAAAATCTTAAGAAGCAAGGCAGTTATGTTCCAGGAATTCGTCCTGGTGAACAAACTAAAAAATATATTACGAAAGTCCTTTATCGCTTAACTTTTGTAGGTTCAATTTTCTTAGCAGTCATTGCAATCTTGCCAATTATTGCGACTAAAGTAATGAACTTACCTCAAGCCATTCAGTTAGGTGGAACAAGCTTACTCATCGTTATCGGTGTAGCGATTGAGACAATGAAAAGCTTAGAAGCACAAGTGAATGAAAAAGAATATAAAGGCTTTGGTAGACGATAATATGTAGGAGGGCACTCATGAACATTATCTTAATGGGATTACCTGGTGCTGGTAAAGGGACTCAAGCGACTGAGATTACCAAAAAGTACCCTATTCCTCATATTTCAACGGGGGATATGTTTAGAAAAGCGATTAAAGATGAAACTGAGCTTGGTAAAGAGGCAAAATCATTTATGGATCGTGGGGAACTCGTACCAGATGAAGTAACAGTAGGTATTGTCAAAGAACGTATCTCTGAAGACGATGCGAAAAAAGGTTTCTTATTAGATGGATTTCCTCGTACGATTGAGCAAGCAGAAGCTTTAAATTCTATTCTAGAAGAACTTGGTAGAACAATTGATGCAGTTGTGAATATCGAAGTGCCAGAAGAGGAATTAATGAATCGTCTTACAGGTCGTCGTATTTGCGAGATTTGTGGCACAACGTATCATCTTGTTTTCAACCCTCCAAAAGTTGAAGGTGTTTGTGATCTTGATGGTGGTAAGCTTTATCAACGTGAAGATGACAACCCAGAAACTGTTGCTAATCGTTTGAAAGTAAACGTAAAACAATCTAAACCTATTTTAGATTTTTACAGCAAACAAGGTGTTCTGAAAAATATTGACGGTTCTAGAAATATTGATGAAGTTACAGCAGACGTCATAAATATTTTGGAATCATTAAAATAATAGCGACTTGGTTATCACTTCTTAAGTCGTTATCTTTAGTATCATAAATGTATTTGATTGTGATAAGGCTTTATAACGATATTTTGAAAGTGAAACGAGCCAAGCGATTATTGAGTTAATATTCAACATCCTTACAACAAAAAGGAGGCGTTATTCCAATGGCAAAACAAGACGTTATCGAACTTGAAGGTACAGTATTAGATACTTTACCAAACGCAATGTTTAAAGTAGAATTAGAAAATGGTCATGAAATTCTAGCACATGTGAGTGGTAAAATTCGAATGAACTATATTCGTATTCTACCTGGCGATAAAGTAACAGTAGAAATGTCTCCGTATGATTTGACACGCGGAAGAATCACATATCGTTATAAATAATTGTCACTCCAACATTGAAGGAGGTTTAAAAATGAAAGTAAGACCATCAGTAAAACCAATTTGCGAAAAATGTAAAGTCATTAAACGTAAAGGTAAAGTAATGGTAATTTGTGAAAATCCTAAGCATAAACAAAAACAAGGTTAATTAAAAGAGAGGTGTAAAATATAATGGCACGTATTGCAGGAATTGATATCCCACGTGATAAACGCGTAGTAATCTCATTAACTTATATCTACGGTATCGGTAAAACTTCAGCACAAAAGATCCTTTCAGAAGCAAACGTTTCAGAAGATACACGTGTTAAAGACTTAACTGATGATGAATTAGGTCGTATCCGTGAAGTTGTTGACGGCTATAAAGTTGAAGGTGACTTACGTCGTGAAACAAACTTAAACATCAAACGTTTGATGGAAATCTCATCATACCGTGGTATCCGCCACCGTCGTGGTTTACCAGTAAATGGTCAAAAAACTAAAAACAATGCGCGTACGCGTAAAGGCCCAGTTAAAACTGTAGCTAACAAGAAAAAATAATAGGTAAAGGAGGCAAATTATACTATGGCACGTAAACAAGTATCACGTAAACGTAGAGTGAAAAAGAATATTGAAAACGGTGTGGCACACATCCGCTCAACATTCAACAATACAATTGTAACTATTACAGATGAATTCGGTAATGCTTTATCATGGTCATCTGCAGGTGCGCTTGGTTTCAAAGGTTCTAAAAAATCTACTCCATTCGCAGCACAAATGGCATCTGAAACAGCTTCAAAAGCAGCAATGGAACATGGTTTAAAATCAGTAGAAGTAACTGTAAAAGGCCCTGGTCCAGGTCGTGAATCAGCGATCCGTGCATTACAATCAGCAGGTTTAGAAGTAACAGCGATTAAAGACGTTACTCCAGTACCACATAATGGTTGCCGTCCACCAAAACGTCGTCGCGTATAATTAAATTTTTGTTTTGTCACAAATCACTTGAATTTAAAGTTTATGCAAGTCGACGTACTTAAGGAGGATATGTAAATGATTGAAATTGAGAAACCTAGAATTGAGACAATTGAAGTTAGTGATGATGCTAAATTCGGTAAGTTCGTTGTTGAACCACTAGAACGTGGTTACGGTACTACACTAGGAAACTCCTTACGTCGTATCCTACTATCATCATTACCAGGTGCGGCTGTTAAATATATCGAAATTGAAGGTGTTTTACACGAATTCTCAGCAATTGATCATGTCGTTGAAGACGTATCAACAATTGTTATGAATATTAAAAAGTTAGCACTTAAAATATATTCAGAAGAAGATAAAACACTTGAAATCGATGTTAAAGAAGAAGGCGAAGTCACTGCAAAAGATATCACACATGACAGTGATGTTGAAATCTTAAACCCAGATCTTAAAATTGCAACAGTAGCGCAAGGTGGTCACCTTAAATTACGTTTAGTTGCAAGTACAGGGCGCGGGTATGCATTAGCTGATCAAAACAACTCAAGTGATCTACCAATCGGTGTTATTCCAGTTGATTCATTGTACTCACCAGTAGAACGTGTGAATTACACAGTGGAAAATACGCGTGTGGGTCAAAGTTCTGACTTTGATAAATTAACATTAGACGTATGGACTGATGGTTCAATCACACCACAAGAGTCTGTTTCATTAGCAGCGAAAATCATGACTGAGCATTTAAATATCTTTGTTGGTTTAACTGATGAAGCACAAAATGCTGAAATTATGATTGAAAAAGAAGAAGATCAAAAAGAAAAAGTATTAGAAATGTCTATCGAAGAATTAGACTTATCTGTACGTTCTTACAACTGTCTTAAACGTGCAGGTATCAACTCTGTACAAGAACTCGCTGATAAATCAGAGGCTGATATGATGAAAGTTCGTAACTTAGGTCGCAAGTCTCTTGAAGAAGTAAAATATAAATTAGAAGACTTAGGTTTAGGTCTAAGAAAAGAAGATTGATAAAGGAGGTTAACTCATGGGTTACAGAAAATTAGGTCGTACTTCAGATCAACGTAAAGCAATGTTACGTGATTTAGCTACATCATTAATCGTAAGTGAGCGCATCGAAACGACTGAAGCACGTGCGAAAGAACTTCGTAGCGTAGTTGAAAAACTGATCACTTTAGGTAAAAAAGGTGACTTGGCTTCTCGTCGTCAAGCAGCAAAAACTTTACGTAATGTTGAAATCTTAAACGAAGATGAAACAACACAAACAGCACTTCAAAAATTATTCGGTGAAATCGCTGAACGTTATGAAGAACGTCAAGGTGGTTACACTCGTATTCTTAAAGTTGCTCCACGTCACGGCGATGGCGCATTAAAAGTAATTATCGAATTAGTTTAATTAATACACTACTACTACATTAAAGCAAATGAGTGCAACGATAATGTTTGCCACATACAAATATTGTCTAGCTCAGAGTACCCCATCCAACTAAATATTGACGACAAAGCGTGAACTCAATGAGGATGGGGTGCGCGCTTTTTTAGTGTAATCGGTCGTAAATCAAGATGACATCGCCAAATCTTATTGAATCACATCCAGATTCTTTACACGTATGTGTCGCTGAATGGTGCACTCATAATACTTAGCGATTCATTTTAACATCGAATAAACCAAGCAGAAGTTGTTCATGCTTGGTTTATAACTGCGCCATGTACTATCAACGATAAAAATGAGTAAACGATGCTTTATGCATGTGAACTCAATTTTTTATAAAAACGCATCATCTCTGCGAAGAGCGGAACTACGAAATCCATTCGATTTCTGTTCCGCTCTTTATTTATATGGCTTGATACATATACAAATCATGTCTTTTTTTGTAAAATAAGCGTATTAGTACAAATGGAGGGACGCTGAATGAAAGACGAAAACCTGATTGAATTTGAACATGTATCATTTCAATACGACGAACAACAACCGCGTGTTTTGAATGATGTTCAATTTAAAGTTAAAAAAGGTGATTGGGTTTCGATTGTCGGTCACAATGGCTCAGGAAAATCTACTTTAGCGAAACTTCTAACAGGCATCGAGCAAGATTTTACTGGAGATATAAAGGTCAATGGCATCTCGATTAAAGGCAAAGATCGGCCAGCTTTTGACCATCATATTGGAATCGTATTTCAAAATCCTGAAAATCAGTTTGTTGGCTCAACTGTGAAATATGACGTTGCTTTCGGCTTAGAAAATAAAAATGTTTCTTATGATAAGATGCATCAAATTGTGCCAGCTGTTTTGAAAGACGTCGATATGTATGACAAGCAAAATCATGAGCCGACCGCATTGTCAGGGGGACAAAAACAACGTGTTGCGATTGCGGGTGTCCTTGCATTAGAGCCACAATTAATTATTTTAGATGAGGCGACAGCCATGTTGGATCCAGAAGGAAAGCGTGACATACTTGCCATGGTCAAACACTTGAACGAAACAAAAGGGGTGACAGTGATTGCGATTACGCATGACCTTTCTGAAGTTGTCAGCTCAGATCAAGTAATCGTGATGAACCAAGGTGAAGTTTATTTAAATGGTTCAGTAGATTCGATATTTAAACACGGGCAGTCATTAGTGACACTTGGCTTAGACTTGCCATTTGAAATGCGTGTCGCGAATCTATTAAATATGGAACCAGGTTTTATGACTTATGAAGGATTATTGGAGCGTTTAATATGATTAAATTTGAAGAAGTTTCATACACGTATCAGAAAAAGACGCCGTATGAATATCAAGCACTCAATCAAATATCAACTGAATTTTCACCTGGGCGTTATTATGCCATTATTGGAAAAACAGGCTCAGGGAAATCAACTTTAATTCAACATTTCAATGGGCTCTTAAAACCTACACAAGGCCATATGCAAGTATTAGACGTCGCCATCAATCCAAAGACAAAAGATAAAAAATTAAAGTCAATTAGAAAACGAATTGGGATGGTGTTTCAATTTCCTGAGTCACAACTTTTTGAAGAGACAGTCGAAAAGGAAGTACTATTTGGTCCTCAAAACTACGGACTGGATATTGAAGCAGCGCGTGCCAAAGCGATGCGCTTATTAACAGAGTTAGGTTTTGATGCAGAAGCCACAATGAAGCAATCTCCTTTCTTACTGTCAGGCGGTCAAATGAGAAAAGTCGCACTCACTGCAATTCTCACGATGGATCCTGATATTTTAATTTTAGATGAACCTACAGCAGGATTAGATCCACGCAGTCGAGAACAGGTTATGCAGTTATTTAAAAAATTGCAACTGGAACAGCATAAAACGGTCATTTTAGTGACACATGATATGAATGATGTGGCACGATTTGCTGACGAAGTTAAAATAATGCAAAAAGGGAGCCTTATTGAATCGACGACACCACAACAATTTTTTTCACGTACTGAAGACGTTCAAGCTTTGCACCTTTGTTTGCCTGATATCGTGCGTTTACAAAGAGATATTGAAGCGCGCTTAGGGATTCAATTTGAACAGCTTGCAATGACAGAAGAGGCGTTTGCTACGATGTTCAAAGAATGGAGGCAACGTCATGAAAGATAAATTGATTATTGGACGTTACTTACCATTAGACACTTTCGTTCATCGCTTAGACCCACGTGGTAAATTCATCTTTGTATTTTTATTTATTATTGTTATTTTTTTGAGTCACCATCCGTATAGTTATTTGTGGCTTGCTTTCATATTGTTAATGATTTTAAAAGCCGCACGTATTCCACTGGGGTTTCTTTTAAAAGGGTTACTTCCAATTTTTATCTTTTTACTATTAACACTAGTGATGCATCTGTTTTTAACGAAAGGCGGAACACGATTATTTGAATGGGGCATTCTGTCTATTGATTCTAATGGAATTAGAGAAGGGATTTTAATTGTACTGCGCCTTGCTTACATTATGATTATTTCAACACTACTTACTTTGACGACAAGTCCTCTAAACCTTACAGAAGCTTTTGATCGTTTATTTAAACCGTTGAAATATATCAAAGTCCCTGTAGCTGCGTTAAGTATGATGATGTCTATTGCACTACGATTTATTCCTACTTTGATGGAAGAATTAGATAAAATTGTGTTATCACAAAAATCTCGGGGCTCAGATATTAGTTCTGGCTCCATTGTGGCACGTATTAAGGCGTTTATCCCTTTAATGATTCCATTGTTTATTTCTGCCTTTCAACGTGCAGAAGAATTGGCTATCGCTATGGAAGTGAGAGGCTATGATGCAAATCAGCAGAGAACAAGTTATCGTGTACTAGAATGGCACGTTAAAGATACGCTTGCCTTACTAAGTATCATTCCAATTGCAGTCATTTCGATATGGTTAGGCCATCATTTTTAGATTGAGAAAAGGAGAATTTTATGCAACGTGTGTTAGTGAAAATCAGTTATAATGGGGCACAATTTTTAGGCTTTCAAATTCAAAACCAAGGTCGTACAGTGCAAGGCTATTTTGAAAAAATATTGAAACGCATGCATCAAAAGCCTGTTCGAATTCACCCTACAAGTCGCACAGATCGTGGTGTTCATGCAAAAGAACAGTATTTCCATTTCGATACGGATTTGAATATTACGCCTAATAAGTGGCAACATGCCATGAATAGTGCGTTACCAGATGATATTTATGTTCATGAAGTCTCTTTAATCGATTCAGATTTTCACTGTCGTTATGATTGTGTAGGTAAACGCTATCGATACGCTATTTATCAAGATACACATCGCAATCCATTTCTCGCGCATTTGAAAACGCTCGAGGCCCATGCACTTAATATTGAAGCGATGCAAGCAGCTGCACGTCATTTTATTGGAACGCATGATTTTACTAGTTTCTGTTCTCAAAAGACTGAAGTTGAAAGTAAAACACGTACGATTTATGAAAGTCGCATTGAAGTCACTGAAGATGGCTTAGATTTTATTATTACAGGGTCAGGTTTTTTATATAATATGGTACGTGTCATTATGGCTTACTTACTTGAAGTCGGAAAAGGTAAGCGACAAGGTGAGGATATTCCACATATTCTTAAAATGAAAGATCGAACGCTTGTACCACATACAGCACCGGCAGAAGGTCTCTATTTAGAAAAGGTATATTTATCGCCAGAACAGCTCAAAAAAGACTTTGGTGAAACAATTAATATTCATACGAAAAAATCGTCACAAATTTAATGAAATACATTGACATTAAGGCGTAAAACTTATAAGATAGTTAACGGTATTGTTTTATATCACCCCACGATAAGCCCCGGAAACTTATTGTGTTACAAAGATATATAAGCAGGAAAGAACAACAGTTAACGGAATAAATATCTCGCTCTAGGTTGTGCTGTCACAACCAGCTGAAAGACAAATAGGAAAGATTTATTCACTAGGAGGACAATATTATGCGTCAAACATTTATGGCAAATGAATCAAACATTGAGCGCAAATGGTATGTTGTTGATGCTGAAGGACAAACTTTAGGACGTTTAGCTTCAGAAGTCGCAGCTATCTTACGCGGTAAAAATAAAGTCACTTACACACCACACGTTGACAGTGGTGATTACGTTATCATCATTAACGCTTCAAAAATCGAATTTACTGGTAAAAAAGAAAGCGATAAAATTTACTACCGTCACTCAAATCACCCAGGTGGTTTAAAATCAATCACTGCTGGTGAATTAAGACGTACAAACCCAGAACGTTTATTAGAAAACGCAATTAAAGGGATGTTACCAAGTTCACGTTTAGGTGAAAAACAAGGTAAAAAATTATTCGTTTATGGTGGCGCTGAACATCCACACGCTGCACAACAACCAGAAAACTACGAGTTACGTGGTTAATTAGAAGGAGGAAATTACATTGGCACAAGTTGAATATAAAGGCACAGGCCGTCGTAAAAACTCAGTAGCACGTGTACGTTTAGTACCAGGTGAAGGTAACATCAAAGTGAACGATCGCGATGTACGCGACTACTTACCATTCGAATCATTAATCTTAGACTTAAACCAACCATTTGATGTAACAGAAACTAAAGGTAACTATGACGTTTTAGTAAATGTACACGGTGGCGGTTTCACTGGTCAAGCACAAGCAATCCGTCACGGTATTGCACGTGCATTATTAGAAGCAGATCCTGAATACAGAGGTTCTTTAAAACGTGCTGGATTACTTACTCGTGACCCACGTATGAAAGAACGTAAAAAACCAGGTCTTAAAAAAGCACGTCGTTCACCACAATTCTCAAAACGTTAATATCGTTGTTATATCAACATTTACAGCACTTTCCAACTTTTGTTGGAGAGTGCTTTTTGTATTTTTATTGGAATATTTAGTTATCATTTCGATATCTAGAAAAGAATTATTTTGTTTAGTAAAATATGCGAAGTTCAACCTAATGTAACTATGTCAATTGATATTTTTTACTCTATAATTTATTCATAAAGATGGTATAGCTGCAAATGTTAATCGATTGATATTTGATTGAATGATATAATGAAATCAATAATATGCATGATTGAGAGGTTTAAATATGACTATTAGTAATTATCTACATTTCTTACAAACTGAGGTTGAGGGGCAACTGTTAGATAGAAAGAGAGCATCAATAAGCCCTAAAGATGTTGCTCAGCATATCTGTGCGTTTGCGAATGCGGAAGGTGGCAAATTAGTGATTGGTATTGAGGACAATGGAGAGATCTCAGGTTTTAATCATGCAAAAGCAAAAAAGAAAGAATTATATATAGAAGCACCATTTGAACATTTATACAGAATACCTAAATATACATATGAATTAATAGACGTGAAAAAACTTGATGGAACCCTAGATCAAATTTTGGTTTTTGATATTGAACCTAGTTATGATGCTATTATCACTTTAAAGGATGATTCAGTTTATTTAAGAATTAACGATAAGAGTAGAAAACTCACACATAACCAAATTACAAATTTAGAGTACGATCGTGGTGCACGTCGCTTTGAAGAAGAATTAGTGGAGTACTCGAGTTTTGAAGATGTGGATGAAAATCTAGTAAATGAATTTAAACAATTACTTAATACAAATGTAGAAAACGAAAAACTATTAAAAGCTAGGGGCTTCATGCGTGAAGGTAAATTGACAGTAGCTGGTTTGTTATTATTTAGTAATAATATCAATGTTTACTTACCCAGTGCTAGAATTCGATTTATGAGATATGAAGGTACTAAAGAAGAGACAGGTGCTCGACTTAATGTAGTTAAAGATATTACTTTTGAAAAAGCCTTACCGATAGCAATCAGAGAAGCAAGAGCTTTTATCAATACTCAATTACGAGAATACACCTTTCTAGGAAAAGAAGGCAAATTTGTCACGCTACCTGAATATCCTGAATTTGCGTGGTTTGAGGGGATGATTAATGCGATTATACATCGTAGATATGATAATCAAGGTGATCATATTAGAATAAAAATGTTTGATGATAGATTAGAAATTAGTAGCCCAGGTGCACTTCCTGCTTCTGTTACTTTAGAAAATATTAAAGAAGAAAGGTATTCACGAAATCCTAAATTAGCCGCTGCATTAACTCAATATAAGTGGGTTAGAGAATCAAATGAAGGTGTTGGACGTATATTTGATGAAATGAAAGACTATTTTCTAGATGATCCTGTTTATTCAGAGCCCAATAATAGTTCAGTTCAGCTGACTTTGAAGAATAATATTGTTGCTAGGAAAGAAAGAGAAACAGGTCGAGTAAGCAATATAATCACGCCTGAGTTATTTGATAGCTTAAATGAGCAACAAGAATTAATTGTGAGACATTTATATAACCAAGGAGAATTAACAGCTTCGAAAATTGCTGCGATAATTCAAAGATCTGTTCCTACAGCAAGAAAAAGGTTAAAAGAATTAGAAGAAATGAATGTCATATCTACGCATGGATCAAGTAAAAATGATCCGAAAAGAACGTATTACTTATTAGATTGATAAATAATTTGTAAACTTTCGAGTAACTCAAAAGGAAAGGTACTGAGCTATATAGAAAGTCCAATAACATCAAGGTGTTCGAAGGGTTTCGAGTAAAATAAAAAACTTTCGAGTAGCTCAAAAGGTAGAGGGCTGAGCTATATAGAAAATCCAATAATATCAAGGTGTTCGAAGAGTTTCGAGTAAAATAAAAAACTTTCGAGTACTGTAACGCTACAAAGGAAGAGTATGCTAAAAATTTTTTATTTGAATTGGTTGTTGAGCCTGATCATATTGACTTAGGTGATATTTGGATACTTATAGAAGTAATTTAAAGATAACTTAAACTGTTCAGTTTATGCAATCATGTGACTATTGATCTAATTACTAGATAATGTAATAAAGGAGATTACTTATGCGCGATGCTCGTGATATATTGAAACTAATTCTCGATATAGCTAAACAAGATGAGCGTATTGTATCCGTCTTACTAAATGGGTCAAGAGCTAATCCCTATAGTGGGAATGATCGACTTCAAGATTATGATATTATTTTTGCAACTGAATATGTAAATGAATTTGTTAAAGATAAAGAATGGCACAAGCAGTTTGGTCCTATATTAGGCCCTCTGTCAAATAGGACTGATGAGTATACTATAGAGGTTAAGTAGCATCGTGTTGCTTAATCTTTTTTGCTTGAGGCCCTAAAAGAAACCCTAACAATATATGTATGATGAATGTATATACCTAATTATCCATACGGGCTAGATAAAGAAATTGCTTTATGTTATTATAATTAAAATTATATAAGCAAACTTTGCACAAGAAGAGTAATTGTATATTTTTTTATAGCGAGCTATTGAGGGTGGGAGAATAGCAAAAATTATATTGATGAAGCGCGTCTTGTGGGTAACGTATTGAACCTAAGTAGGTACGTTCGGTGGTCACATCGTTAACAATGAGAGTGTATGTTTTTAGGCATAAATATGAGTGGTACCGTGAATGTAAAGTTCACCTCTATGATAGGGGGTGGACTTTTTTTATTTTAATAGGGAGTGATTTTTAATGAAGCAATTGTTAGCTAATATATTATCTGAACATATCTCGTTTTTAACAGTACAAGAGATTTTAAAACTAATAGAGCGACCTAAATATCAAGAACAAGGCGATTTTTCATTTCCTTGTTTTGCTTTAAGTAAACATTTAAAAAAGAATTCTAGAGTTATTGCAGAAGAACTAAAGGACAATATTGAAAGGAAAGAAATTAAGTCAATCCAAGCTATCAACGGCTATTTAAATGTGTTTTTTGCTCCAAACTATGTAGGATTGGATGTCATTAATGATGTTTTACAAAAAGGTGAATCTGTTGGCGAGCAGGATATAGGTCAACAACAAGTCGTGACGATGGATATTTCTTCACCTAATATTGCTAAACCATTTTCGATGGGACATTTGAGATCAACTGTAATTGGGAATGCAATGGCACTTATTATGGAGAAACTGAATTATCAGCCTGTTAAGATCAATCATCTAGGGGATTGGGGGACGCAGTTTGGAAAACTAATTGTAGCTTATCAGAAATGGGGAGATAAGGATGCTGTTACTGCAGACCCTATTCCTGAATTATTCAAACTCTATGTAAAATTTCATGAAGCGGCTGAGCATGATGAAAAGCTTAACGAAGAAGGGCGCCATGCATTTTTAATGCTCGAGCAGAATCATCAAGCGTATACTGAGTTGTGGCAGTGGTTTAGAGAAGTCTCATTAAATGCTTTTAATCAGTTATATCAGCGCTTGAACATCACTTTTGATTCATATAATGGAGAAGCTTTTTATAATGATAAAATGGAGAGCGTTGTAGAATTATTGAAGAAAAAACACTTATTAGTCCTAGATCATGGTGCAGAAGTTGTAAAGCTTTCTGATATGCCTCCAGCTTTAATAAAGAAAAATAATGGTTCTACCCTTTATATAACGAGAGATTTAGCCACAGCCATTTATAGAAAGGAAAAGTATGATTTTTCTTATTCATATTACTTTGTTGGTAATGAGCAATCGCTTCATTTTAAACAGCTGATAGAAGTATTGAAACTTATGGGGTATCAATGGGCAAACCATATGAAACATATTTCCTTTGGTATGATTTTAAAAGATGGCAAGAAAATGTCGACACGTAAAGATAAAGTGATTTTTCTCGAAGATGTATTGAATGAGGCAGTCGCATTAGCAAAGTCTAATATTAAAGAAAAATCAACAAAGCTGAAAAATATTGATGAAGTGAGTGAACAAGTAGGCATAGGTGCTGTTATATTTAATGACTTGAAGCATGATCGTCAGAATGATATCGAATTTAATTTAGAAGAAATGTTAAAGCCAGAAGGTAATACGTGTCTATATCTTCAGTATACCAACGCCAGAATCCACGCTATTATTCGTAAAGCAAATGTAGAAAGTGAGAAATTAAAAATAAAAAATTTAGATAAAGAAGCGTGGGATATTGTTAAAACTTTAGATTTATTTGATGAAGTATTAATATCAGCAATGGAAAGAAAGTCGCCAGCTGAACTTGCTAAATATTTATTGCAGTTAGCACGTCGCTTCAATACTTACTATGCAAAAGTGAGAATATTAGATGATCAAGAGATGCTTAACGATAGAATCGGCGTTTTATTATCAGTATCTACAGTTATCGAAGAAGGTTTGAGATTATTAGGTATTAAATCACCACGCGAATTGTAAAGTTAACAATATTTTCTGTCCTGCATGAAATGATTGCGTTAAACCCAAGAAAGCTCAAATGCTGTCTGGCTAAGCATGAATCAATACTCTTTTTTTACACATGATATTTCTATATTGCTAAACAAATATAGTTGAAGAATAATATACTTATCAAAAAAAGAAGTGACTAAGTAAAAAATATTTACTTACTCGCTTCTTTTTTTATACACGTTTTAAAAAAAATAAAGTTCCCATATATAATCATGAATAACCTCAAACATAAATATAAAAGAACTTTATAAATATAAAAAAATAACGTTGAAAGTCTTGCGCGTCACGTTACGTCATCCATTATATTGAGGTTAAGGAGGGATAACAATGCCACCCATTCATATCATAAAATCTGATAAAATTTATTTGAAATTATTGGAATTAGATCGCGCACAGAGAGACGCTTATTTTCGAGAAAATTTATTAAAGCATTTTCGAGAAAAATTTGAAATTCAACAGATACCCTTTGAACCAACAGCATCAGGTTTTGATGCCTTAATGCTGATGAATCAAACCCATGTTTCGCCTACAGAATTTAATTCGAGTTATAAAAAACAAATGGATATGCTTGATGATGATTTCTGGGATAATTGTAAAAGTGCGATTGAAGATGTACTGAAGCGTTTTGAAAAGAAGGGGATGCATTCAAAGGTTAGTCAGTATACATTTACGGTCTTATTAGGAGATGAAAAAAAGCCAACGATGTTCCTTAATCAAAACTATGGAGGAGAAGGCGGAATACCGGGATATGTATGGCTTTCATTAGTTCCAAATGCGTATACTTTGAAGCGAACAAAAAGTGCCATTGCACATGAGTTCAATCATAACTTGAGATACCAATACATTCAATGGGACGGTGGCTCTCTTGCAGAATTAATTATTTCTGAAGGTTTAGCTGAGAATTTTGTTGAGGCCATGTATAGGAAATCATATTTAGGACCTTGGGTAACTGCGATAGATTGGAATCAATCACAAGCATTAATAAAAAATATCATAGGAAAACATCTAGACATTGATAACATGTTTGAAGCAATGCCTTATTTATACGGGGATGAGATTGCTCAATTATATAGTGGCAATCAAGTAGGGTTACCTCACTCAGCAGGTTATACTTGCGGTTATTATCTTGTTAAAACTTATTTAGACAAGACAAACTGCGGGATTGAAGAAGCAACTATGAGGTCAGCACAAGAAATTTTAAACGAGGTGGAATCATTTTGGAATACGAATATCGTATAAAAGACATCATCAAAATCACTGGCGTAACGAAGCGGACTTTACATTATTATGATGAAATTGGTTTATTATCACCCAAAAAAAATGAAAATCATCACAGAGTCTATACGCAACGTCATTTAATGCAATTACAAAAAATTTTATTACTGAGATCGATGGATGTAAGTATTAAAAGAATCATTAAAATAATGGCAATGGACGAAACAAATTTAATGGCATCATTAAAAGATGAAATGGTCATTTTGAATGAAAAAATTGAAAGATTAGAAAAAGCGAAAAAAGCAGTGTCCAAATGGATAGAGGGCGTGCCGGTTCTAGAAATTGATGAGTTGAACAATAACTTACAAGCTCAATATCAAGAAGAAGCTAAAATAAAATATGGTAATACACATGCATATCAAAGTTTTATCGAACGTAATGGGAATCAATCAATGAGCAGTGCCGCGTCTAAAGATAAAATGATGACAATATTTAAAGCTTTTGTACATGTATCAGAGCGGGATATCAACGATACGGAAGTTTATCATGTTGTAATAGAATGGAAAAATCTCATGCGCACTTTTGCTGACTTTGATGATGAGACACTCTGCTGTATTGCAACAACTTATCATCAAGATGAACGATTTAAAGATTATTTTAAGCAATTTGATCATCCAAAGTTGACTCACTTTATCGTTGAAGCGGTTCATTATCACTTGGCACAATCATGTATTAAAAATAACAACTGAGATATAAAATGTGAGTCTTCAAAGCACTTTAAATCTCTAAATTGCAATAGATGAAGGGGCTCTTCAACGCTAAAGCAAGTGTGTACAGCCCCAGTCAACTTTGTTGGGATTTATAGGTTTATTTACTCATGTTGGCTTAAAAATTGATCGGTCGATTGAATGTCAGCAAAGTTGCTTAAACTTGAGATAAAAGCGTTTTGAACGTCTTCGGCAGCGACGGTTTGGTCATTAAATGGTAATGCACGTGTTGCTGTTGCGTCATGAATCAATGTGGATGGATAACCGAGTTCTTTAGCAGCACGTGTGGTTGAGTCTACACATAAATGTGTCATCATTCCTGTAATGACTATGTCAGTGACACCATAATCAGCTAATTGATTGGCAAGATTTGTTTGAAAGAAACTGTTAGGCGCTTGCTTCGTAATCACCGGGTCTTGTTCATTACGCTTAAGTTGAGGGTGTAATTGAACGCCTTCTGTGTCATGTACGAAAAATGCAGCGTCGTCATTAGGAAATATATGTTGGATGTAAAATACTGGTAAATCATGCTCATGGAACCATGTTTCAAGTAAGTTAATGTGAGCTAATGCCTCATCAGGATTATGGAGAGGCATTTTGCCGTTTTCAAAGTAGTCATTCTGAACATCTATAATGAGTAAACCTTGTTTTGTCATTTTCGTATACGCTCCTTCTTAATAAGAATAATAAATCACTTTCATCGTGTACCGAGACATCAAACATTCCAGCTTAAATATGCACTTTGAGTTTCTTAGAAATTGGGCATAATCGTAAAATACAGATTCTGAAAGAGAATGAATTTCTACGACAAATCTCATTCAGAAATCTAATCATTCAATAGCTTGAAAGTATGATACGAAGTTCAACTTAAGTAGAGAATTGGAAATCATGTCTCAACACCGCTTATTCATCATAATAGCAATAAAATAAGGTTGGGGCTAAAATTCTGTTTGAGTTAAAATAGGTATAAGCGATTTGAAACACAAGTGAAACTAGAATATAATTAGATATATCATTATATGAACGGAGGTGTCAGTATGTTTTTAGAAGATGTGAAGCGTGTAAGATTTGTCCTTATTATACGTGGAAAATTTGCGTTTGTTGTTAAAAATTGGTGGAGTCTGTCTAATTTTAAACAAATACATCTTCTAGAGGAATACTGACACAAATTCCTCTAGCGATATGGAGGAATAAAAAATGAATATCGTCAATGTGAGTCAACTCACGAAATCATATGCCGGAGATAAAGTCTTTGATCATATTAAATTTGAAGTGAATAAAAATGATCGAATTGGTTTAATAGGTCGAAATGGTGAAGGGAAAACGACTTTATTTAAATTATTAGCTAAAAAAGAGCAAGCAGATGAAGGCTTTATTAGTATTGCTAAGGATGTCAAAGTAGGTCTCTTAACACAAATTCCAAATCTACCACCCGACGCTATTGTAATCAATCAGCTTTATCAAGCTTTCGACACTTTAAATGGTATCGAACAACGAATGAGACAGCTGGAAGCTAAGATGGTTGAAGGAATGGATGACATCGATCAGATTTTAAAGCAATATGACCGATTGCAAAATGAATTTGAGACTTTAGGGGGTTACGAGAGAGATTACAAAATTGATTTTGTGCTCAACGGTTTAAAAATTGCATACCTTAAAACGAAACAATGGTCCGATCTATCTGGAGGGGAGCAGACAAAAGTAGGTTTAGCGATGTTGTTACTCCAATCACCAGAATTGTTACTGCTTGATGAACCTACGAATCATTTAGACATAGAAAGTATAGAATGGCTAACAAAGTTTATCCAACAATATAAAGGTGCCGTGATGGTAATTTCACATGATCGTTACTTTCTAGATGAAACGGTCACTCAAATATTAGAAATTGATCAACATCAGTTATATGTATATCCCGGTCATTATTCAAATTTCGTCATTGAAAAAGAGAAGCGTATTTTAAGCGAATTTAAAGCATATCAAACCCAGCAAAAGAAAATTCAAAAAATGAAAGCCCAAATTAAGCAATTAAAAATTTGGGCGAACCAAGCGAAGCCACCCAATGCGTCGATGCATCGTCGTGCAAAAAGCATGGAAAAAGCTCTGGCGCGGATTGAAGTCAAACCCAAGCCTCGATTAGAGCATAACAAAATGAAATTAGATATCGCCCAAACAGAAAGTGCTTCAAAAGATATCTTTGTCTTAAAAGATGTTGCTAAAATGTATGATGATATCTTATTTGAAGGGGTAAATATGAAAATTAGACGCCATGATAGGGTGGCCATTGTAGGTGCAAATGGAACAGGTAAAAGCACGCTGTTAAAATTGTTGTTAAAAGAAGTTGTGCCTGACGAAGGTCATGTTCAAATTGCTGAAACAAACCGCATTGGTTATTTGTCCCAACATCAATTTAATACTGGAGAGATGTCAGTACTTGAGGCTTTTAGACAATATGCACATGTGTCTGTAGGAGAAGCGAGAAACCATCTGGCAAAATATCTTTTTTATGGGTACGATGTCTATAAAAAAGTAAAAGATTTAAGTGGTGGTGAAAAGATGCGTTTAAGATGGGCGCAAATGATTTCTCAACAATTCAATGTGCTCATACTTGATGAGCCGACAAATCACTTAGATATTGATGCCAAAGAAGCATTGGAAGAAGCTTTAGAGGAGTTTGATGGCACTGTTATTGCAGTTTCACACGATCGATATTTTCTGGATAATCATTTTTCAAAAACGTACTGGATTGACAATAAACAACTTCATTATTATCCGGGTCATTACAGTTATGCAAAACAAAAAAGAAATTCAGAAGTAAGACAAAAATCTAATTGATGACACTGTTCTGACTCAATATTCCCAAGTTAGTACGTATCTGATAATTAAAATAGATCACAACGGAAATCAACAGATCACTAAGAAATGAAAAAAGGTAATGTGTTCATTAGCGATAAAAGCTTATCGTTATGAGTAGCATTACCTTTTTATTGATGTGTTATACATGCTTTGCAATGAGTGCTAAACAATGTTTTCTATTCTCTTCACCATAAAGTTGAGGAAATAATAAAAGTTCATCAGCATCAAATGTACGTTGCAATTCGTGGAGTTCTTGCGCTACGGTTTCCCCATCCCCGCTAATGATACGAGCTTCGTTTTCGGCGCGTTTCTCAAGTTCACGTTCACTCCAATTTTTCTGTTGTATCGTTTCTAGACTTAATAGCGTTTTCGGCTGTTTTAAATAATGAATACGTTGCAACCAGTAATGCAAACTGTCTTCTAATTGTGCACGGATTTGACTATCCTCATGTGCTAAGACGAAAGTAGAGACGATGACATAAGGTTGACCTGCAGGATGATAGTGTTGAAATTGTTTTCGATAATGTTGAACAATACGTTGTTTTTCTGCAGTTCTTTGCCCGAATGCCCCAAATACAAAAATAGCTCCTAATTGTGCGGCTCGTTCTGCACTGTTTTCGCTCGTACCTAAGATGCAAAATTGCGGTTGCGTTTCAATGATAGGCATTGCTTTTAAATGCTGAAAACGATGTGGGGTCGAGGTGTCATTGTTAAAATACTTTTTTAAATCTATCAATTGTTGATCAAAGTCTGTTAAAGTTTGTTTGCCTTCATTCAATGCTTGAGACACATTTTGAAAACTAGGTGATTTTCCAAGTGCTATATCAACACGTCCAGGGTGACGTGCTTCTAGCATTTTAAAAGTTTCTGCTACTTTATATGGACTGTAGTGTGGCAACATAATGCCCCCGGTGCCAACATGGATACGTGATGTTTGTTCTAAAATCATCGTTGCTAAAATTTCAGGCGCTGTTGATGCGACGGAATGCACTTGATGGTGCTCAGCTAGCCAATAGCGGTGAAAGTTCAATTTTTCAGCATAACGCGCGAGATTAACACTATGATTGAGTGCTTCTTGCGGTGTGCGTCCTTCAAAAATAGGACTATAATCTAGAATGCTGAGTTGCATATAAGACTTCCTTTCCAAGCGTGTTATACTACAATTATCAAGCAAAATAAGCATAAACACGAGTACAATGCTTAAAAATAAAAAGAAAGTAGGGAATGAAATGGAAGCCATTATCGCAAAGAAAGCTTTTTCTTTATCAGAAGGAAATTGTTTTGAAAAGGTAACACGTGAACGTCCAGAACCGACAGGACATGATATTTTAATTAAAGTGTACGCAACAGGGGTCAATCCTGTTGATACGAAAATGCGTCAAACGGCATTGAATCAATCGGAGCGTGTATTAGGTTTTGATGCAGCAGGTGTGGTAGAACAAGTAGGATCAGCGGTGGAAGGTTTTAAACCGGGAGATCAAGTTTTCTATTCGGGTTCAAATCAACGTGAAGGCTCAAATCAGACCTATCAATTAATGAATGAACAATATGTTGCGCATATGCCTAAAAATCTCTCTTACGAGGCAGCAGCGGCACTACCACTCACAGCGATTACCGCATATGAAACGTTATTTGATGTATTTGGAATTTCCACAGATACTGAAAAAAACAAAGGTCAAACGTTGTTAATTATTAATGGCGCAGGGGGCGTGGGTAGTATTGCAACGCAAATTGCAAAAGCTTATGGACTAAACGTGATTACAACAGCTTCACGCGAGGAAACAATCGAATGGTCTCAAAAAATGGGCGCCGATGTTGTTTTAAATCATAAAAGTGATTTGAAAGCTCAGTTTAAGGCGCAACAACTTAAGCAGCCAAATTATATTTTCTGTACATATGATACAGATGGTTACTACGACACAATGATTGACCTTATTCAACCTAGGGGGCATATTGCGACAATAGTTGCTTTTCAAAATAAGCAAGATTTAAATGCGTTAAAAGCTAAAAGTATTACTTTGACACATGAATTTATGTTTACAAGAGCAGTACATGGTGTGGAAGAACAGATGTATCAAACTTATCTAAAAGATGTCGCAGAAAAGATTGAACAGGGCGTCTATCAGTCTACACTAAATGATGTTTTAAAAGGTTTAACAGTCGATAATATATTTAAAGCGCATCAGCAGATGGAATCACAAGCACATATCGGTAAGTTAGTTATAAAAATAGCTGATTAAATTCATTGAAAGAGGGAATGTGACTGTAAATCATTAGTTTAAGGGGAAAGTCTATATGTTAAAGCAACAAAATCAAAAGGTGAGTTTAGTTTTTTGGATTGCTGTTGTATTGTGTAGTTTATTTGTTCTAATTGGGGCGATATTCCCAGAACAAATGGAACAACAAACGCAAGCAATCACACAATGGATTGGTTACCATTTTAGTTGGTACTATTTATTACTCGTACTTGTATTTTTTTAGTTTGCATTTATTTACTCTTTTCTAGATACAGTCACATTACACTTGGTAAAGAAGGTGAGGAACCAGAGTTCTCATTAAAATCTTGGTTCGCAATGTTATTTAGTGCTGGCATGGGAATCGGATTAGTTTTCTGGACGACAGCTGAACCAATTTCTCATGCATTTAAAGCCTCACCGATACATAAAACTGGAACACAGGCAGCAATCAATGACAGTTTGCAGTTTTCGTTTTTCCATTGGGGCATTCATGCTTGGGCAGTCTATGCGATTGTCGCATTATCTTTTGCGTATTTCAATTTCCATAAAGGGTATCCTGGTTTAGTCAGTGCAACGTTAACACCTTTATTTGGTGCGAAACGTATGCAAGGACCTCTAGGACAGATGTTGGATGTGCTCGCGATTATTGCGACAGTCACGGGTGTCGCTGCCACATTAGGTTTTGGTGCATTACAGATTAGCGAAGGATTAAAGTTTTTATTTGGTATACCAGCCACATTTACAACACAAATTATTATTGTCGTTATCGCAACGGTTTTGTTTACATGGTCGACATGGTCAGGCATTAGTAAAGGAATAAAAATGTTAAGCAATATTAATATGTCTTTAGCTTTTGCTGTGCTTCTTGTTGTTTTTATTATAGGGCCAACGCTTTATATTTTAAATATGTTTACAAATAGTCTAGGCAACTATATCGCTCACTTTTTTGATATGAGTTTACGTTTATCCATTGATAATCCTTCAAGAACGAAATGGATTCAAAATTGGACTATTTTTTATTGGGCATGGTGGATATCATGGGCGCCTTTTGTTGGAATCTTTATTGCACGTGTTTCACGAGGACGAACGATTAAAGAATTTATCATAGGTGTTCTTTTTGTTCCGTCATTCATTTGTTTTATTTTCTTTGCAGTCTTTGGTGCTTCTGCGATTTATTTACAGAATCGTGGGATAGCAGATATTGCATCAGAAGCTATGGAAACTGCGACTTTTGCGACGCTTGAACATTTTCCATTCGGTTATGTGATCAGTATTGTCACACTCGTTGTCATTATGATATTTTTTGTCACTTCTGCAGACTCTGCAACCTATGTTTTAGGTATGTTAAGTACAAAAGGTGATAATCATCCTAAAAATTGGGTGAAAGTCACTTGGGGCATTATGTTAGCTCTGTTTGCGCTCATCATGTTATTCACTGGGGGCACACAAGCAATTCAAAACATACTCATTATTGCTGCTTTACCTTTCTCATTTGTCATCATTTTAATGGTATGGGCGTTATTTAAAGCATTATCAGCTGAACACCCACGTTTAAAGAAAAATATAACAAAATATCAAAAGAGATAATTACAAAAATATTAAATTTTTTTGAACAATATGACATGATTTTAGTTTTTATTACAAAATTAAGGGTAAATAGTTGATGTAACAAATTGAATAGGAGGTGGCATTCGTAATGACACGGATCAAAAATTTTATTCTTGGCCTATTGATTGTCATAATTGTAGGTTTTCTATTGTTTATGTATATCGATTATAAACCGATCAAAAGTTACCAAGACTATTTTTATCAGTTTAACTGGTTCTATCCATTACTGATAGGTTTAGCAGCGTTCTTAATCTTAATCGGTTTAATTCTATTCTTTAGAGCATTTAAACCTACATATCGTAAACCAGGATTGTATAAAGACTATAATGATGGTCATATTTACATTTCACGTAAATCAATTGAAAATACGGTTTACGATACAATTGCGAAATATGATGCCATTCGTCAACCTAATGTTGTATCAAAACTATATAATAAGAAAAATAATAGTTTCATTGATATCACAGCGGATTTTCTGGTGCCATCAGAAGCGACGAATGTCCAATCGTTAGTTGAACAATTACGCTTAGATATTAAAGAAAGCGTTGAACGTTTTTCTGAATTACAAGTTAAAACAGTAAAAGTCAATGTGCGTGACCAAAAACGAGACAACGGTCCACGCGTTGTGTAAAGGAGGGGTCCTATGTCTAACCAAAACCAAAATGGTCAAGGTGAACGAGATGCAGTTGAGCAGTTTGCAACACTTTTGCAAAATTATAAATGGCGAATCATTGGGTTCTTCTTTTTCCTCATCATTGCTATCTTGTTTTTAACACTTGGCTTCTGGAAGACTGTTCTTATCATCGTGTTATGTTTAATCGGAGTTGGTGTAGGGTATATTAAAGATCGTACGCAAGATTTCTTGAATTTCCTAAATCGGTTAAGTTAATACATGCAAATGACAAGCATTTAAAATATTTCGATTTAAAATAAACAATAAAGGAGTTTTTAATTATGGCTGTAGAAAATAACAAAGCAAAAGAAACTTACAATAAAGAAACTGGTGTAAACGAAAGAGAAAGACAACAATCACAAGAAAATCAAGGACCACAATTTTCTAATAGCTTAACATTCTCTGATGAAGTTGTTGAAAAAATTGCAGGTATTGCTGCACGTGAAGTTCGCGGAATCTTAGACATGAAAGGCGGCTTTGTAGATAGCATTAGTGGTTCATTCAACGGTGGAAACAACGTAACACAAGGTGTATCTGCTGAAGTAGGCGAAAAACAAGCCGCTATCGATCTTAAAGTGATTTTAGAATACGGTGAATCAGCACCTAAAATTTTCCGTAAAGTAACTGAATTAATCAAAGAGCAAGTGAAACACATCACTGGCTTAGATGTTGTAGAAGTAAATATGCAAGTTGATGATGTGATGACACGTAAAGAATGGCAACAAAAAAATGAAAAAAATAGAGACCAAAACGAAAACAAAGGTTTACAATAAGGTTTAACCATTGAAGCGACAGGTTTCAATGTAATTAAAAATCAGGTAAACTGACGTAAAAAAAAGCGGCTGGGATAAGATTATTGTCCCAGCCGCTTCTTTTTATTGCATTATTGCTTGCTTTCCTTTGAGCGATAAAATAATGATAAAACCTATAAACCCTATGCCAGCTGCAAAATAGATTGTTGCATGGAGGTGAATGTGTGAAACGATTAAACCTCCAAGCATGGCGCCAAATCCAATTCCTGCATTTAAAGCTGACATATTCCAACTCATCACTTGACTATGATCACCCTCAACTTGATCAATCAAGCCCGATTGTACAGCAGGGTTTGTACTCCATTGAATGATATGCCAAACAAATAATCCAATTAAAAGTAAAATCGTCGTTTGCCACAAAGCGTTTAATAATAGCATAACAACTACAAAAGCTGAACCACTCACTGTGAGCCATGTTTTGAATGAGAATTTATCTGTAAAAAATCCGCCTAACGATGTGCCACACATTCCCGCAACACCGATAATCAGTAATGCTAAAGAAACGAATTTAATGTCATGACCACCAGATAAAATTAATGGGTTAATGTAAATATAAGCTACAGAATTTGCTGTTAAAATAATAAAAGTGACTGATAACAATTTGCTCACTTCTGATTTGCTTCGAATTCGAGTTGGATAGGTGTTTTCCGTCGCATAGGTCATTTTTAAATGTGTGGGTAAGTAGAGCGTAAGCAATAGACCAGCAAGTAATCCCGCGACAATAATTAATCCAAAAGTATAGCGCCATCCTATCCAATCACCAATTAATGTTCCAATAGGGACACCGAAAACATTTGCCGCACTAAAACCTGTATAAACGAGACCCAACATTTTACCCCGGTTTTCAGGTTTTGCGAGCACAACTGTTATGGCTAATATTTTAACAACTATTAGGGCAGCAGCGGCAGATGAAAGGATACGCCCAATAATTAATATCGTAAAATTAGGAGATAGTGCAATCATCAAATTACCTAATACGAAGAAAGCAATTGAATATAACAATACATACTTTGGTGAATATTTTTCAGTAAGTTTGACTAAAATAGGTCCTGTAATCGCAAAAGTAAAAGCATAAATCGTAACAAGCTGACCGATCCATGCTTCAGAAATATTTAAATCAGTACTCATAAGATTCATAATTCCCGCGACGACCATTTCAACCATACCTACAATGAAAATACTTAACATAAAAGTTAAGGTTCTCATGATAGTCATAGCAATACTCCTTAATCGTATATTCAGTTCTGTTTTTCATTTTAATACAATTGGTTACAATAAGAAATACTTACGCCTTTATCTGTATGAGAGAGAAGTAAGTTGATTATAATTTTAGTCATAAAAATTTGTCATTGAGAAGTGTCATTATACGCATAAATGAAGTCGTAGAATACGAATTTTTATAACGTTTTATAATAAATAGCGCTAAGATGTTTTCTATTAAAAATCATCTTAGCGCTATTTATTATAAGATTGAAGTCTCAGCTTAGTCCTAGAGGAAGGGGATGGGGGCATATAGACCTTGTTATGAGGACATACATCCCCAAAAATTTATAGCGCAATCGTCAATTAAATGTGCCGCTATGTCCGAGTTTCTCAAAATTGCATATATTTATTCTGATGTCATGTGAAGCGGATTGTCTACTTTAATATAGGTGTAATGATGTGCTTCATCTATGAGGCGCATCGTTGTCACACATTTATAGTCAATAACTGGGTTGAAAAATGTGTGGTAAATACTGTTGATTCGATCTTGATTCATTTGCGTTTGTTTTATTCGCTCAAAGCACTGTTGGATTTGTGTTTGTACAATTTGCCACAATTTGTTTTCTAACTGTTCATCTTTGTAGTAATGTGCAATGGCTGCGACGATTTCACCTAGATGGTTTTGAATCGTAGAATAAAAAGCTTTATTAAAAACTGAAGTCTGGCTCTCAGTTAATATTCTAGATTTCTCGTGAAAATCAGATGTGTCATAGCCCATAGATGAAAGTTGATGCTGATCAATTCTCAAACCTTCGAAATCACGTATAAGCATTTGTTGGAATGCACCTGTTCTATCATCGAACACTGCAATCGTATTCTGTAGATGCGCTTCTAATGCAATCCCATACTTCACAAGTAAAGGTACAACATAATCAATCAGTGCACGTGCATAAGGTGAAAACCAGTCTTGACACAGTTGTGACATGTCGACAGAATGTCCTTGATGTGCGGCAAAACGCTCGATAAGTTCGATGACTAATGTACGATGTTCGCTAGGTTTATTGACAACAAAGCTTGATGGAATTAGCGGTAGTGCATTATCATCGAGCAAATCATATATATTTTCTCGATAAAGTGTACCCAATTGTTCACTTCGTCGCTCTTGATATGCGGGATTTTTATCATTTGGATTATAAAAATGCGCACCTGCAAGTTCCGGAACCGCTTGTGTGGCGACATCTTTAAATAATGGATCATTGTGTGCGATATGCGTTAAAATATTTGTCATTAAAGGACCATTATGTGTTGTTTGCTCTGACAATGTACGAATTTCCCCTGTAATATGGACATTCGTCGAAAGTTTTATATGAGGTGTCTGCTCAGGTTTTTCAGGCATTAACGTACGGAATGACAGACCGGCATAATAGTTTTGTTGATACGACAAAGGAACAATGATTTGTTGACTTACAGCATCTTGATATTCTTCAGTAATGATATGTGCGTATTGCCAAGGGTGTACAATCAAAGGCACATAGTTATTCAATGACTGCGATGATCCTTCCAACTGATTTTGAGCTGCTTCTTTTAATCCTTCAAATGCATCATAAACGACCTCAGCATAATTTGAATGCGCAGACATCGTTCTTGCGTAATCTCGATGTATTAAAATAAATTGCATTGGAATGCCATGCTGATACTCTGAGGAGTAACATATCGTTTCTTTGGCAGTCATCCCTTTTCGAAGTTTTGCGCCAGGATGAACGGGATGCCCCTCAATGACGAGTTGCTCTGAAGTCAGATAGCGATCATTTTGAGCTTCAATGTAATCAAGAAGCGTCGGAAAGTCATTTAATGAATGCTGCGCTTGATAGCTCAATGCTAAAGCCATATGAGCAGCACTGTTTTCTAAATCATCTCGAAATTGTTTTGCCGCTTCTCCGTCATATTGTGTATCTTCTTGAATGATAACATCCAAAATCTCATTTGGATGTAAAACGCGTTCATCTTCGCTACTTTCATGATACCAATAAAAAGGGCCTTCTAAGTCGATACGGTTGAATGCATGTTGTCCTTTGATTTTTGCGAATAATGTTCGTCCAGTATATGTAAAATGAATGCATAATAATTGGCCAGCAGGAATGGCACAATTTTGAAAATGTTGTGCCTCTTTGATTTCACAATGATCAAAGCCGCCAACTAAGTTTTCACGATAAATCGATGCCATTAAACGGGCAGTTATTTTATCGCGGCTGGATAATATGTTTTCTTTAAATAATTGCGCCCAGTTCGAATCGATTTCGACGAGCGTTTGAAAGCATTCTTGTTCATCTTTTGTCAAAAGAATGTCAGTTTTTTGCTGATTTCTCTCTTTATTCATGAGTACACCTCATTCATTTTATTTTACAAATAGTAAGATGATTCGTATAATCCATAATATCGGAAATGAGAACCGTTATCAATTAAAGAAGGTGAAGATTTTGGCAAAATGGTTTTTTTCGAGTACCTTTTTACTATTTCTGGGTAACTGGATTGGGCAAATTGCACTTAACTGGTACGCTTATCAATTAAATCATAATGCGATGGATCTTGCATTAATCAACTTTTTTCGATTAGCCCCTATATTCTTATTAAGCTTATGGGCGGGCGCCATAGCAGATCGTTATCGACGAAGCACTTTGATTAAATTGACAGTAACGAGTTCATTCCTTATTACGGGTACGCTCACAATTTTTGTCTTAACAATGGGTGAATTACCAATGACATTTTTATACATCTATTCATGTTTACGTGGATGTATGAGTGCCATTGAAACACCGGTCAGACAAGCAGTCCTACCTGATATCTCTGAACGGTTATCCATCTCAAAAGTCGTTTCTTACCATTCTTTTATATTAAATGTATGTCGCTCCATCGGCCCAGCAATATCGGGCTTTATTATTGCAATTTGGGATATTTCTATTGCATTTGTCATCCAAACGGCTTGCTACCTTTTAGCATTATCTCTAAGTTTACCACTACAATTGATGGTAAAAAAACAAAACAAGGCACCCAAATTTTCTTTACCTATCGCATGGAACTACTTTAAATTAAACGTTGTGAGTCGAAGAATATTTACGACATCGTTATTAATTATGGCGATGGGGTATTCCTATACTACTATGTTACCCATTTTGACCAATGAGTTATTTCCTAAAAATGCATCCATCTTCGGCACGGCAATGACTTTTAGTGCAATAGGTGGAATACTTGCTACTTTGATTATTCCATATATTTTAAAAACAGTGTCGACAGATAAATTTTATTTCTTGAGTTCGGTCTTATTCGGTCTCGCTTTAATGTTACTCTACCCATTTGGAACGACAGGCTTATTTATCGCTATATTCTGTGTGGGGTTATTTGGTCAATTTGCACGTACAACAAATCGAATATATTTTCAAAATGATGTAGAAGAAGAAAACAGGGGAAAAATTTTAAGTATTGTTATGATGGACAGAGGTATGATTCCATTAGGCGCAGTGGTATTGAGTTATTTTACGGAACACATTGGGATTACAACTACTTTTTTAGTAATGGGAGTGGCAACGACACTTATCGCAATATTGGGGTATGCAATGAATCTTAAAATAAACGGAGGAAAGACAATCCATGACAACCATTCATCATCTAAATGCTGATCAAAATATACAATATCGTATTCTCGTTGCATGTATCAAAGAGCGGCTATTCCCTGAACAAACAGCAGTTCAATACGAAAAAGATAAACTTGTGATTCAGTTGCACCAACACATTTTACATGTTGCGTGTGTCGCGAAAAGTATGCTTTTTCAATTTGAATTAGAGGGACCGATTTATGAGAAAGTGAATCATGAAGACATAGAAGTTCAAACGGTTGAAGAATTGTTAGCAATACTTGAAGGCAAATTTGGTATTGAATTTCATGAACAGTTAGTAAAGGAATTATTACATAGTCGTCTTGGACTTGAATTGAGTTATCAACAGCTAAGACAACGCCAAAATATGATGCGTCATTCTTTGAAATTTTCACGAATGCCAGAGTCACTTAATTTTATTGAATGGCTAAACCATATTAATGATGACTCTGATTTTTCAGCTTTAGGTTATACAGAGGGGATGGTTTGGAACGGCCATCCTTCACATCCTTTAACGAAAACAAAATTACCACTTACTGTTGATGAAATTCAAAAGTATGCGCCTGAGTTTATGAAAGTCATTCCTTTAAAAATTGTACTTGTCCATCAAAGTATTTTAAAATTTACGTCAATGACAGATCAAGAAGATTTTGTATTAAGTGAAATTATTCCAGATATGGAAAGTCAATTGAGACAATGGATGCAAATGTATCAGTCATCTTTAGATGAATATCGGGTGATGTTTGTACATCCGTGGCAATATGAAAATGTGATTACTGAAGAGTTTGGTCAATGGATTGCTGAACATCTCGTTATCCCAACCCCTTTTACTGTAGATTCAAAAGCGACGTTGTCATTTCGAACAATGAGATTGCTCAAATATCCGTTTCATATTAAATTGCCTATGAATGTTCAAGCGACAAGTGCTGTCCGTACGGTATCAACAGTGACAACAGTAGATGGTCCAAAATTGAGTTATCAACTTCAAGAAATGTTGGACATTTATCCAACTTTAACAATTGCTGCTGAGCCTTATGGTGCACATTTAGATGTTGAAGCGGATCTTGCACGCCAATTTGCGATGATTGTGAGATACGCAATAGAGGATAAAAAACAAAATCATACACAGATTGTTACAGCGGCTTTGACACAAATCAATCCCGTTGACGGTCAAATCGTGATCGATAGTTTGATTGAATACGTATACGGAGAAATCAGCCAAGATACAATCGTACAGTTTATGACACAATATATGCAGGCATTAATCCCGCCTCTTATCGGCTATATTCAAAAATATGGCATTGCTTTAGAAGCGCATCAACAAAATACGGTATTACAAATCGATAAAGATACACATGCATTGTCATTTATTGTGCGTGATTTAGGAGGTTCTCGTATTGAACCTCAAACATTAAAACAGACGGTGCCAGAGTTGACTGTATCAAATCAAAGTTTAATCACTGAAAATATAGATGAAGTCATTGCTAAATTTCAGCATGCAGTCATTCAAAATCAACTTGGCACGGTAATCCATCACTTTCATCATCGACACGGAATCAATGAGAAGGTACTTTACAACGTTGCCGGTGAAATCATTGAAAATGCAATAACGTCGAATTTAAATCATGCGGAAGCGCTAAAAAGATTATTATTTGGTAAGAAAATGACGGTTAAGGCGTTACTAAATATGAGAATGGAACAAAAAGTGAAGCAATATGTGCAAATAGAAATTGATAATCCGCTAGAAAGAGAGATGTAGCCTATGCCACAACTTCATGTTAATTTAAGTAAAATCAAATATAATGCAATGGCATTACAACACATGCTTTCAGCACAAGGTGTTCGAATGATTCCTGTAACGAAGTGTGTAGGTGGAGATATCAAGGTTCGAGAAATGTTACGTGACATTGGCTTTAGCACACTTGCTGAGTCTCGACTTTCCAAGATGACACATCATCAAAAACAACCGACGCAACAAGATATGATGATTAAAGGTGCTTTGCCAAATGAGATTGAAGATGTGGTCTTGAAGAGTCAAGTGAGTATTCAAACAGAATTTTCAACGATTCAAGCATTGAATGATATGGCTGTCCAAAAAGGGGTTAAGCACGCAATTTATTTAATGGTTGATTGGAAAGACGGCAGAGAAGGTGCATTGACATATGAAGTCGTGCATCTTGTTAAAAAAATTATCAAACTCAAAGGTATTTATCTGAAAGGCTTAGCATTTAATTTTATGTGTTTTCGTCCAATCCAACCGACAGAAGAAGATATCGTTTATATGAATTATTTTATAGAATCGGTTGAACGTGATACAGGCGTGCGTTTTAACTCTATTTCAGGGGGTAATTCAAGTCTGTTGACTTTAGCGATGTACACTGACTTAGGCAGGATTAATGAACTTAGAATTGGTGAGGCGCTATTTAGAGGATATGAGACTTCCTACAACATGCGTTTACCATACTTGTATGACGATGCAATTTTGTTGAGTGGACGGATTTTAGAAATTAAACCGCGCTTAGATATTGAAAAGCGACAAGCTTATATGCAGGCTATCGTCGATGTTGGACAACTTGATACAGTCATTGATGGTATCCAACCTATCGAATCCCATTTGAAAATTGTTGGAAGCTCAAGTGATGCTTTAATGATTGATCTAGGTCACTCGGATTATTATCAAATAGGTGATGAAATTACTTTCCAATTAAACTATTCATCTTTAGCTCAGAGTATGCATATGCCACATATATCGAAAAATTATATTGAAGATAAAGGTATTGAACAACTCATTAATGGATTTGTAGAAATAAAAAAGAATAATTTTATAAAACAGAGTTGACATTGAGAATCGTTATCAACTATTATAGAATTATGTAAATAAAACAACATCATTAAAGGAGTGGCAATGCAGTGAAGATGAAGAAATGGATGGGGTTTTTAGCAATCGTGGCAATCATGCTTCTTGTTGCAGCATGTGGGAATGTCAGTGATTCTGGCAAGTCAGATTCTAAAAATGACACACAATCAAATGGGAAAAGTGTAGAAATTAAACATGCGGGTGGCACAACTAAAATTGATAAAAAACCTAAAAAAGTGGTTGCTTTAGAATATTCATTTGTTGATGCGCTTGTTGCATTAGGTGTTAAACCTGTAGGTATTGCGGACGATGGTAAGAAGAAAAATATCATCGAACCTATTCGTGATAAAGTAGGCGACTATAAATCAGTAGGTTCACGTAAACAACCGAACTTAGAAGTGATTAGTGAGTTGAAACCGGACTTAATTATTGCAGATAGTAACAGACATAAAAATAACTATGAACAATTGAGCAAAATTGCACCGACAATTTTATTACCAAGTTTAGACTCAAACTATAAAGATAACATCGAAGCGTTTAAAACAATCGGTAAAGCTTTATCAGAAAAAGACAAAGCAGATCAACGTTTAAAAGAGCATGAAGAAAAAATTGAGAAATACAAAAAAGAAATTACAATGGATAAAAGTAAAAAAGTTTTACCAGCTGTTATTTCTCAATCAGGTTTCTTAGCGCATTCTGACCAATCATACGTAGGTCAATTTTTACATGACTTAGGTTTTAAAGAAGCTTTAACTAAAGAAGTAGCTGATCAATTACCTGAATATTTAAATGCACCATACTTAAATATGAACTCGGAACAGCTTTCTGATGTTAACCCACAACGTATGTTTATTATGGTTAATGGTGAAAACGATCCGCACTTAGCTAAAATGAAAAAGGATCCAGTATGGAACGAAATCGATGCTGTTAAAAATGATCGCGTTCACGTTGTAGATCGTCAAACATGGGCTAAGTTTAGAGGTCTCATTTCTTCTGAAGAAATTGCCAAAGAATTAGTAGAAATTTCGGAAAAAGAGAAAAAATAAGTTGCTTTTAAATGAAAGGGAAGGGATGATGCATCATCATGTGTTCAAGTGAACGACTTTTTCCTTTCCCTTACAATGCAATATAAAAGGTGATTTCATATGTCAAAATTCAATCAAAAAATTTATGATGGACATCACCAGAGAAGACGCACTACGCTTACTTTTATCGTAAGCGTGTGCTTTCTTATTTTTGCAATTTATTTAAATCTTGCAATTGGTTCATCAAAAATTTCATTTCAATCACTTATCGACTATTTCTTTCATCTTAAGTCAACGAAAGAAACATTTTTAATACATAGTGTTCGTATGCCGCGATTAATTGCAGGTATTATAATTGGTGCTGCACTTGGTGTAGCAGGTGTTTTAATGCAAGCAATCACAAGAAACCCATTAGCATCACCTCAAATTTTTGGTGTTAATGCGGGTGCATCATTTACTGTTGTATTAATTACGGTTTTAGTCCCTAGTTTAGCTAGCAACACGATAGTATTTGCATTTGTTGGGGCTTTTATTGGTGGTTTAGCGGTATATACCTTAGCGGATACAACTAAAGGGATGACACCGATAAAACTGGCACTTGCGGGGATGACTATTCATTTATTTTTCACAAGTCTGACGCAAGGTATCATTTTATTAAATGAAGATGCGACGACGACAGTAATGTTTTGGCTTGTTGGTGCACTGCATACGATTAAATGGCCACAAATATTTCAGATCTTGCCTTGGATTATAAGTGGTTTAATTGCTGCATTACTGCTCGCACGCCAGTTGGCGATTATGGATTTAGGAGATCAATTGGCGACGGGCCTAGGACAAAATACGAAATTAATTCGTGCTTTATCTGGATTAATCGTCATTGTTCTTGCAGGTGCTAGTGTATCCATTGCAGGACCTATTGGCTTTGTGGGTTTAATTGTCCCTCACATCGTGAAGCACTATCTAAATCGCAATTATTTCTTGATCATTACATTATCTATGATTATGGGAGCGAACTTGCTTCTGATTTCGGATGTAATCAGTCGACTCATCACTTTCCCATTTGAATCTCCAGTCGGTATTGTGACATCCTTTGTTGGTGCATTGTACTTCTTATGGATCACAATGAGAGGGGTGAAAGCGCGATGAAGATTAACTATACAAAACGTTACGTTATTGTCACGCTACTTCTGATTGTGTGTGCGATTTTAAGTTTGAGCGCTGGAGCAGTTTGGATTTCGCCAATCACTGTGCTTAAAGAGGTTTGGACGGGCAAGCAATTTATTTTGACAGAATATCGCGTACCAAGAATGTTGCTTGGTATTTTAGTCGGTTTTGCCTTAGCCGTTTCAGGTGCAGTCATTCAGGGTGTGATTCGAAACCCACTTGCATCTCCAGACGTGATTGGGATTACTAAAGGAGCAAGTTTGGCTGCGGTTATTGTTATTATCGTGTTTCCAACTGCACCTTTATTTGTCTTACCACTTGCTTCATTTGTAGGGGCACTTGTCATTAGTTTGATTTTATCGCTTTTAATCAGTTTAAAAGGCATTAAAGGTTCGCAACTTGCGCTTATTGGGATGGCCATCGGTGCTGTCGCAATGGCATTAGTTCAATACTTATTGATTCGAAGCCCAATGGAAGCGAATATTGCATTAGTTTGGTTAACGGGAAGTCTTTTTGGCCGTTCAATGGATCATGTATTAACCATTTTACCTTGGATGATAGTCTCGTTACCGGTGATTTTCTTCTACGCTAAAAAGTTAGACATTCTTCATTTAGGAGAAGAAGTTGCGACTGCCTTAGGTACACCTGTGAAAAGAACGAAAATGATTTTGCTATTTGCAGCCGTTATGTTAGCAGGTTCTGCGATTTCAGTTGTGGGTGGTTTGAGTTTTCTTGGACTAATCGCACCCCATATAGCAAGAAGTATTGTAGGACATAGACACGGTCATATTATAGCGATGTCAGGTTTAGTAGGTGCTTTATTAATGGTGATTGGCGATGGGTTAGCACGTGTCATTGCACCACCTATTGATATTCCTGTCGGTGTATTAATTGCTGTGATTGGTGCACCATACTTTTTATATGTTTTACGTAAAATGTAATGCCAAAATATGCATTTAAACGTATGAATATTCAAATAAACATTGCATAACGTCTCCAATATCGGTATAATAAATACCAACTATTGGAGACGTTTTTTATTTTAATGGGGGACATATTTGAAAAAGAGAAAGGCGTTAATTATGGAAAAATATACTAAGAAACAGTGGACAATTGGAAAATTAAAGTTTACCTTACTTTCGATTGTGGGTGTGATTTTATTTTTAATTCCTATACCTGTTGTAGAAGATGGTAAGCATACTTCAACATTACCGATTGCTTATTTAGCCAAGCAGTTTCAAGCACTTTTTGGGGGTTTAATGCCATGGATTATCGTTGGGATTATTACGATTTCTGGTATTTTAACGTTATTATATAGCACCGTATTAAAATCAAAAGTAAAAAAAGATAGTTTTAGAGCAAATGCATTTATCGTGACATGGCCTTGGTTGGTGATTCGACTCTTATCAATCATTTTTGTATGGATTACATTTTTAAAAATCGGATTGCCATGGGTCTATTCAGAAGATACAGGTGGGCTTATTTTTACAGGATTGTTACCTACGTTAGTTGCGGTATTTTTCTTTGCGGCAATCTTTTTGCCATTATTGCTTGAATACGGGCTCCTTGAATTTTTAGGTCCGATTTTTAGACCTGTCATGCGACCATTGTTTACGTTGCCAGGGCGTTCTACAATTGATAACTTGGCGTCTTTCATTGGAGACGGTACTGTGGGTGTCATGATTACAAGTAAGCAATATGAGCAAGGATTTTATACACGCCGTGAAGCGACAGTTATTGCAACAACGTTTAGTGTCGTTTCATTAACATTTGCTATTGTTATTGCTGAAACAATTGGTCTCATTGATCACTTTGCGTTATTTTATAGTACGGTGATCATAGCCTGTTTAGTAGCGGCGTTCATTATGCCACGAATATGGCCGTTACGTTCAGTAGAGGACCATTACGTTGATGGTGTTTCAGCAAAAGAAAGACCTGAAAAACAATATGATTATAAAGAAGCACTTAAAAAAGGTTATGAAGATGCTGTTATCACAGGCTATAAAGCACCTGGATTAAAATTATATATGGTGACCGCTTTTAAAACGGTAATGGATATGTGGCTTGTGGTCATTCCTGTAGTTATGACGATTGGGACATTAGCTACAATTCTTGCGACATATACGCCCCTATTCACTTGGATAGGTATTCCTTTTGTTCCAATTTTAGAATTTCTTCATGTTCCAGAAGCACATGCTGCATCTGAAACAATGATTATTGGGTTCGCAGACATGTTCTTACCTTCAATATTAATCGAGGGCGTTCACAGTGACCTTACACGTTTTGTTGTCGGTGTGTTAAGTGTATGTCAATTGATTTATTTATCTGAAGTCGGTGGTGTTATTTTAGGGTCTAAAATACCAGTAAGTATTGGAAAACTATTTATGATCTTTTTGATTCGTACTATCATTACGTTACCTATTATCGTGCTCATCGCGCATTTATTTTTCTAATTGTTTATGCATTAAGTTTTATCAAATTTCACTTCGTATCTAGTGTAGCTGAAATATCATTTTTCTATTATTACAATAATGAATGATTATATGCATTACCGGAGTCATATCATGCGAAGTTTATAATAAAAAGGAAGCGCTAAGATGGTTTTTAATAGAAAATCATCTTAGCGCTTTTTATTTTTGGGATTAATGACCCGGAATCTTTATATTGTGAATTAGTTAACTGGGAATCCTAAATAATCTCAGTTTACTTCGTGACTTCGTTATATACTTTTTTATCATTAAATGTATAAATAATGTATTGTTGGTCGTCAGTGTCGATGATGACACGATTTGTTTTACCAAAAGTAGAGCCAATGCGTGATACTCTTTTAGAATCTGTTTCAGGAACTGCGTGGATATCTTGATCCTCTGTTACATTACGAATTTGATCATTCGGAATTCGAATATCTGCAACTCTCCATTGAATATGGACTTCATTTTCATTTTTTTTAACTGTCATAGCCATTTCACTGACACATCCTTTTTCAAATTTTGTACAGTTATTGTATCTTATTGAAAACGTTTTTGCAACCATTATGTGATACTTTTTGATTAATTATGACATACTAATTAAAAAGACGATGAAAGAGCGAAAATATGTTCGTATGAGGGAACAGATTATGTTATAATCCTTTCATAATAGTGAGGTGATGAACATGACTGGTAAAACACACTCTGCTGCAGGTATTTTAGTGGGTGCAGCAGTTGCCACACATTATCAACTTGATATTTTTGAAATGACTACAAGTATTGTTTTATCAGCTTTAGCGAGCATCTTTCCCGATATTTGCCACACAAAGAGCAAAATTGGCCAAAAACTTCCTTTGCTTAGCTTTATTATCAAACATTTGTTTGGTCATCGGACATTAACCCATTCGTTGGTTTTTGTTTTAAGTATATATTTTGTCTTACATATGATAGAAACACCGATTTACTATATGATTAGCATCATTTGTGGTATGCTTTCACATATAATATTAGATATGTTAACACCTAGAGGCGTACATTTATTTTTTCCAATACCGATTCGAGTACGTTTCCCAATTTATTTCAAAACAGGTGGTTTGATGGATTTATCTTTGGCAACAACTTTCAGTCTTGTGACGATATATGTCTTATTTGAATCAAGTGTGAAGCATCTTATTTTAAATGGATTATAACTGTTGTTGTATTGATTTTAGGCACAGAATACAAACAAACCAACTTAGCGTCAAATCACAGCTTTATTAAAGGAGCGTATAATTGATATGTTAGATAAGAATAAACTTGAAAAGTATGGACAGGGTCATCTGAATGAGTATGAAAAACTGATGAGTACGAATGAAAAAGAACGACTTAACCAAAAAATTGATACGTTAGACTTAGAGGCAATTCATTCACTATATGAACAGGTTTACGTTAATCGTCAAACCATTAAAGATGTTTCTTCAGTTCAAGAGGTAAACTATGAAGTCAAAGCTCAATTGCAAGAAGAGACAATTGAACTATACAAATCAAAAGGTATCGATGCGATTCGTGAAGGACAATTTGCGGTCTTGCTTTTAGCGGGGGGACAAGGGACACGTCTAGGTTATCAAGGACCAAAAGGTTCATTTCAAATAGAAGGAATCAGCCTGTTTGAATTACAAGCGAGACAGTTACTGCAATTGAAAAGTGAAACTGGGCGTTTTGTAGATTGGTATATTATGACTAGTGATGTCAACGATGGAGAGACGAGAGCATTCTTTCTTGAACATGATTATTTTGGCTATCATCCAGAGCATGTATACTTTTTCAAACAAGATAATATCGTTGCTTTAACGAAAAATGGTCAATTAGTTCTTGATAAAGATGCTTTAATTATGGAAACACCAAATGGAAACGGAGGCGTTTTTAAATCTCTTAAAGCATCTGGTTTATTAGACCAAATGGCTGAACGCGGTAATGAATATATTTTTATGAATAACATAGATAATGTACTCGTTAAAGTTTTAGATTCTGTATTTGCAGGCTTTACCGTACATCATCATAAAGATGTAACATCTAAGTCCATCGAACCTAAGTTAGGTGAAAGTGTCGGTCGATTAGTTGTTCAAGATGGGAAAGATACTGTTTTAGAGTATTCTGAATTTGATAAAGATGAAATTGCTGACCAATTTAAAAACGCGAATATAGGGATTCATGCTTTTAGACGTTCCTTTATCGAAGCCGCTGTTGATAAAGCATTACCTTATCATTTAGCAATTAAAAATTTAGAGCAATTAGATGAAGATTTTGGGGTTGTAAAAAAAGAAACGCTAAAATTCGAACTTTTTTATTTTGATATTTTTCAATATGCAACTTCATTTATGACGCTACAAGTGCCTAGAGCGGAAGAATTTAGTCCGCTCAAAAACAAAGAAGGTCGAGATAGTGTAGAAACTGCGACAGCGGACCTTAAACGTATGAATATTATTGAATAGGGGTGGCCATATGCCAACTGTGACGAGTGCCACAAAGAAAAAGAAGAAAACAACTTTAGAAACATTTAAAGAAATGAATCCCTTATCTTTCGGCGAAGAAATAGGGAATACAGTTTCGCATGGCGTTGCTGCGTTTTTGATGTTAATTGCACTACCATATGCAGCTGTCCATAGTTATGCACATTCCGGCGTGTTAATGTCGGTGAGTGTATCTGTTTTTGTAATCAGTTTATTTTTGATGTTTATATCGTCTACTGTTTATCACTCAATGCAACAAGCTTCGCCTCATAAATACGTCATGCGTATCATTGATCATAGTATGATTTACGTAGCGATTACTGGGACATATACGCCTGTATCACTAGTACTTGTAGGGGGATGGCTTGGTTGGAGCATCATGATTTTGTTATGGGGGACGACGCTTTGGGGCATTTTATACAAAGCGATTGCCACTCAAGTCAATGCTAAATTAAGTCTCATCATCTATCTCACTATGGGATGGGTTGGTGTCATCTATTTGCCTATTATTATAAATAAGGGCGCGTGGCTCTTCTTTATTTTTATTTTGTTAGGTGGATTAGCTTATACGATCGGCGCTTGGTTTTATGCGCAAAAAAATAGACCCTATTTTCACATGATATGGCATATTTTTATCTTTATTGCATCAATCTTTCACTTTATAGGTATTTTATACTTTATGTAGGCAGGTGTTAGCATGCAATCAAATTATAAATTGTTAATGTTTGCACTAAGTATATTAATCCTCTTTCAAATGTTTTTTGGCTATTATTATTTGTTAGGGGATGGAGCAGTTACATCTTCTCCGTACCTTGGTGTAGTGTCATTAATTTTAGGTGTTATCCTAATGATGATTATGGCTTCTATTTATCGTTATCATCAAAAAAATAAATAATACAGATAAAAAAGACTGTTATAGGCGCTCTTTATCATCATCAATTGATAACTGAGGGGACTTTGGCAGTCTTTTATAACATGTTTACACATATTTTGAAACTATAGATCATTTTAATCATTAGAACATCGTGTCTGATTAAATCACTTTATCTAAAATTGAAGATGGATGCGTGGGTCAGATATCGCGCTATTTGAGCAGAATCGAATACGTATCCATTTTGTAACGTGTATAATGTACATGTTTTAATAGAACGTTTTAAAAAGTAAAGTAATGAAGTAGAGAGTGATTTAGAAGTGGTGGTTTAACAATTAACCTCTTCTTAATAGGGGGTAAAATTGAATCCAAAGCGGATTTTCATTTTTACAATTTACTTTGATGATTAATTGTACTTTTAAAACAAAATGAATGAGATATACTTTAATTTATTAAATCACTTAAAAATAAACAATGGCTCAGTAGATGTCTGGGATGGATAAAGACTTTTCAAGCTTTCCGCATCCGTCGACATTGTCATTAAAGAAAGGTCGATAACTATGAAATTAAAACAAGTTAGTATTATTTGCTCACTTGTCCTGATTATGTTTATGGCAGCTATAGAAACATCCATTGTGTCTTTAGCATTGCCAACTATGCGTGATGATCTTAACGCGACACAACCGATTTCTTTCGTATTTACGGTTTACTTTATAGGTATTGTATTAGCCATTCCAATTTTAAGTGAATTGATGTCACGTATTAAAATTATTTATGTGACGATAATTGGCTTATTATTATTTATTATCGGGAGTCTTATGTCTGGAATGAGCACACACTTTGAGATGCTTATCTTTGCAAGATTACTACAAGGAATAGGTGCTGGTGTGAATATGTCTTTAGCTCAAATCGTACCTAAGTTAGCTTTTGAAATTCCGTTTCGATACAAAGTAATGGGGATAGTCGGAAGTGTCTGGGGCATTTCGAGTATACTTGGTCCTTTTTTAGGGGGCTTTATTTTAGAAGTTTCATCTTGGCATTGGCTATTTTATATCAATATTCCAATTGGGATTCTTGTCATGGGGATTGTGCTTGCTTCTTATCGTTTTGAAGCGGAAACAACATCCAATCATCAAGTTGATGTGATGGGTATGGTTTTATTCTATATTTTATTAGCGCTTTTAATGATAACGGTCTTAGTTTCAGGACATGTATGGATCAATATTTTAGCGTTTTGTTCATTTCTCCTTGTTTTTTGGTACATCATCCGTAGAGGCAAGACAGCTAAAATTTCATTTTTACCAATTAAGGAATTTAAGTCCACTGTGCGTTTAGCCTTTTTTACAGATTTTTTCATTGCTATGGCACTGATTGGATTTAATGTTTTTATACCATCGTATTTACAAGATCATCTTCATTTAAGTCCACTACAAAGTGGTTTGGTCATTTTTCCGCTTTCAATTGGTTGGCTACTTGTGAACTTTACACTTGAAAAAATCGAAGCAAATCGGTCTATTAGAGGTTTATATTTAATCGCAATAGGTATTTTAGTTGTAGGAAGTATTCTTATTATTATCAGTGCATATCATCCGATTATTATTGCGATTGCTTTAATTTTCATAGGAATGAGTTTTGGTACAGCGTATACAAAAGATAGCGTAATGGTTCAAGAAAAAACTTCACCTGAGAGTATGAAAAAAATGATGTCGCTCTTTACATTGACACGTAATATGGGGAATTCAGTAGGATCAGCAGTGATTGGTTATATTTATGCGATGCAACACACACTATTTCATAATTCAATACAAAATGTAATGATATTTTGTATGATTGTATTGATAGGACTAGGTTTTGTATGGTTCGTGCAAAAAGATAAAACTTTACGTTCAATTTCAGAAGCGTGATATAGTATAAAAAAAGGAGGGTTTGAGCATGAAAGGTAAGTTTAATTTATTTAACTTAGTCACTTTAATGATCATACTCTCCATTTTTATTATTTCAGGGGCTATCTTTTTAACACTATTAGGTTTTGGTTTGTTTGGATTGAGTCGTTTGTTGATTTATTTTCATTTAGGGTCTTTTACTTACAACAAAGGCTTTTATGATAATTTAGTTTATTACGGTAGTTATATCATCTTAGGATATTTTGTGATTTACTGTGTTGAATATTTAATGGATTGGCTCAGAAAAAAATTATATCCAAATCCTTACTTAGAAGGCTTTACATTTCATTTGATAGCGTACTCGATAATTATGACAATGTTTTTCTTTGTAATTCATATTCATTATCAATATATACGCATTGATTATTGGGTACTTATGTTGATTATTGCGCTTTTATATATTTGTAAAGAGATATTTTATCCTGATTCAGAAGATCTAAATCAGAATAAACGTCACTAGCACAGAATGAAAACGGAATGAAAGCAAATACTTTGCTAAGCTAACTGATTAGACATAAAATAAGTCAATGCTAAAGATTTATGAAGGAGGAAAGTGTATGCACGAGGGTATTCAAATTGATAAAAAACAACGTAACTTTATCGTCGCCGTCATTTTGGCCAGTGCATTCATAGCAATACTGAATCAAACGCTATTGAATACCGCACTTCCTAGTATTATGAGAGGGCTAAACATTGATGAAAGTACATCACAATGGTTAGTCACTGGTTTTATGCTTGTTAACGGGATCATGATTCCATTAACTGCTTATTTAATGGATAGAGTCCCTACGCGTTACTTGTATCTTGCAGCGATGGGGACTTTTCTATTAGGCTCTGTGATAGCTGTTTTTGCACCTACCTTTCTAGTACTTATGTTGGCACGAGTCATTCAAGCAATGGGTGCTGGAGTCATTATGCCACTAAGTCAATTCACGCTTTTTACGCTATTTCCTAAAAGCCAGCGTGGATTTGCGATGGGATTATCAGGCTTAGTGATACAATTTGCCCCAGCTATAGGACCTACACTTTCAGGGCTTCTCGTTGATCATTATACTTGGCGTGCGCCTTTAATGGTGGTGGTCGTTGTAGCAACATTTGGCTTTATTTTTGGTTGGCTGTCAATGCGAAATTTTAGTGATACGAAAGAAGTTGTACTCGATAAAACATCAGTCTTACTCTCTACATTCGGTTTTGGTCTGATGTTATATGGCTTTAGTATCGCAGGTACACAAGGTTTTCATAATCCGCTAGTTATCATCAGCTTGATTGCTGGACTGGTGATTGTCGGTATCTTTATTCACAGACAATTAAAAATAGATAACCCAATTCTTAATTTACATGTCTTTCAATCGAGAACCTTTACACTTACGTCAGTTGCATCTATGATCGCATTTACGTCTATGGTTGGCCCGGCATTATTAATTCCTGTATATATCCAAAATGCATTAGGTTTATCTGCTTTATTATCTGGTTTAGTTGTTCTTCCAGGTGCTGTAATCAACGGTGTGATGTCTGTTGTCAATGGTCGCCTCTATGATAAAGTGGGAGCAAGGGTTTTAGTCATTCCTGGCTTTATCTTATTACTGATTACCACTTTAATGATGGCGCAACTGACAGCGCATACTTCTTATTTATATGTCATTAGTATTTTTACAATCCGACTCTTTTCTATATCATTATTGACGATGCCTTTAAATACGGCAGGTATCAATTCGTTATCTAATGATATGGTTTCCCACGGAACAGCGATTATGAATACTTTACGGACAATATCTGGTTCTATGGGGACAGCCTTGATGGTGACCCTTATGAGTATAGGAGCGCGCTGGTATCATCCGGATCATTCTGTAGCACAAGGAATGATTCATAGAGAAGCCATTGCTTTTGGTGTAGATTTAGCTTTTTATGTGACTTCTGGATTTCTATTAATAGGCCTCATCATTAGCTTTTTTATTTATGATCGTGGTAAAGAGAAAAAGGCAAGAAAGCAAAATTATGTGCGTCAACCCAATCGATAAGTAAGCGTATGAGAATCACAAAATGAAACGAGATGGCAAACTGAGTTAGAGTACTGAGTGAGCTATCTCATTTTTTATGTATGAAAATAAAGTTTTTATAGTTTTTTACCTTATGAAAGTTGACAGAGTTTTGTTAAACTAAGATTAAAGCGTATTCAAAAGGAGATGTCGGAAGTGTTAACAGAAGAAAAGGTAAGCGCACTTGTAGGAGAAATTAAAGACCCAATTATTAATGTACCTTTAAAAGAAACGCAAGGTATCATTGATATTTCTATAAAAGAAGAAAAAGCACATGTTAGTGTCAAAGTTGCGATGGCACAGTTAGGGGGACAGCCACAACTTGAATTGCAAATGGCTATCGTTGAGAAGTTGAAAGAAAACGGTGCTAAAACAGTTGGTATTCGTTTTGAAAGCTTGCCAGAAGAAACGGTTGCAAAATACAAAGGGAATCAAAAAGCAAAAAAACAGACAATAGAAGAATTTTTATCAAAAGACAATCCGCTAGAGTTTATTGCGATTGCATCCGGTAAAGGGGGCGTTGGTAAATCAACCGTAGCCGTCAATTTGGCTGTATCACTTGCGCGAGAAGGAAAACGTGTCGGTCTCATTGATGCTGATATTTATGGTTTTAGTGTACCTGATATGATGGGGATCGATGAAAAGCCGGGCATAGAAGGTAAAACGATTATTCCAGTAGAACGTCACGGTGTTAAAGTGATTTCGATGGCTTTCTTTGTAGAAGAAAATGCGCCAGTAATTTGGCGTGGTCCTATGTTAGGTAAAATGCTTACGAACTTTTTCACAGAGGTGAAGTGGGGAGATTTAGACTATTTAATTCTTGATTTACCACCGGGTACTGGAGATGTCGCATTAGATGTACATACGATGTTACCTTCTAGTAAAGAAATAATTGTCACAACACCGCATCCAACTGCGGCATTTGTTGCAGCAAGAGCTGGTGCTATGGCTAAACATACAGAGCACTCTATTCTCGGTATTATTGAAAACATGTCTTACTTTGAGAGTAAGGAAACTGGCAATAAAGAATATGTGTTTGGACAAGGCGGCGGCCAAAAGTTAGCTGATGAATTAAGTACAGAGTTACTTGGTCAATTGCCGTTAGAACAACCTTCATGGAAACCAGTGGATTTCTCACCTTCCATTTATCAACCAGAAGATCGTTTAGGGCAAATTTATCGAGACATTGCACTCAAAATTATTGATAAAACAAAATAAGTAAAGTTGTTTCATAGATGTTATGAAGCGGGAAAAGTTAAACAGATGATATGGTCTGTAATGGCATGGATGATTAGGATTGCGTAAAGTAATAGATAATTGCACGCGCGATCCAAACATCTAATGCCATTTATTAAATTCTGACTGCTTTAATAGACGTGTTTATGAAATTTGTATGATCTGTATTAGAGTGATTGATAAGGGGAGAATACCATCAGAATCAGCAGTTTTTGGGCTGTTAAAATAAAATTTAAAAAATTGAAATTTAGACTTGCTTTTTTATATCAATCTGTATAGAATATATTCTTGTGAGCGAAACAAATCACTAATTCAACAATAAAATAAATTATTAATTTATTGTTGACACATCGTTGAGACGATGATAAGATATAAAAGTCGCCAAAAGCGACAAAAAAAGAATTTTATTCAAAAATATTTGAATGGTGTAAAATTTACTATTGCAAATATGTGAGAATAAATATAAAATATTAAAAGTGTTGTTAATTAAGTTGATTTATAGTAAACTTAGTTAATGATGTTAACAACAGAACGAAATGAACATTGAAAACTGAATGACAATATGTCAACGTTAATTCCGATAATTTGAGTACTTTAACGTACTTTGAAGAGTGATTGACTTAAACAATCA